>JBHHTW010000100.1:0-1735 GCA_046861385.1 Fidelibacterota bacterium
CAGAAACTAGTTGGCGTGTTTCAGCCACCATTTCGACGATGGGAGCAGAACGGTGGCTCATTTCTAATATACTCATTCCATGTCCGTTATAATTCATCACTGCTTCCGCTGCTTGTTCTAATACCGGTTCCGGGAGAACTGCCGGTCCTGCGCTAAAATTGTATACTTTTTTCATTATGACTCACTTTCCTGATCGTAAGGAGGCTACAGGTATAATACGCACATTATCAATCGTGTCATACACCTCACCGGGGTAAAACAAGAATGCGTTCACCTGCTGTTTCGACTGCTTACGAAACTCTTTAAGATTACGAATATCTCTGTTGGATGGATTGTTTATTGCTTTTATTTCGACTGCGTACAACTCCCCTCCCGACTCAAAAATCAAATCTATTTCTCTCCCAGCGGCGCTTTTGTAATAATAAAATCGGTCGCATTGTATATAGCCTAACTTCCTTCTTTTTTCCAATTCTGCAATGACGAAATTCTCCAATAATTGACCTTCATTCAAAGGAATATTCAGGGAACATATAATCCCATTATCGGCAAAATATGTCTTCGACGCTTTAATGTATCGTTTTGCAGGACCGTATTGATATCCGTATAAACTAAAGGTCAATTGAGACTGACGGAGAATATTAAGGTATTTTTTTGTAGATGGATAGCTTAATCCGGTTTCTCTGGCAAAGTTGGAAACAGCAAGATGCGATCCAAGACTTCTGGCAAGATGTTGGAACGTACCATACAATCCCTCTACGTTTTCGATATTGGATAAGCGCATCAAATCTCTGATAAAATAGGTGTCCCTGTAATTGAGTAATAATTCTTTTTTATCCTCATTATTTACACGCGTAAGTACTTCAGGGAATTGACCGTACGTCACCGCGTTGTTTAACTCTCTTTGTGCTTGTGCTAATTGCAGTGGATTGAGCGATTCTGTTAAAATGGAATGGGTTGGTTTCCGAATGGATTCACCAAAGGCCAGCGTCGGTAAGAAATATAAATTTATCCTGCCGGCTAATGTCTCAGCTGCAACATCCGTAAGTCCGATAGAACTGGAGCCGGTCATTAATATATGGGCGTCTTGATTATCGATGGCATTTTTTACTGCAATTGTCAACCGTGGGTACCGCTGAATTTCATCGATAATCGCCTTCGGTCCCAAACTCTCAACAAGCCCTTTCGGGTCGCGATTAGCCCAATCTAAATAGTCCAAATCATCTAATGTTACATATTTATATTCCGGGAAACGGCTTCTGAGTAATGTTGTCTTTCCCGACCTTCTGGGACCAATGATTAGACAACTTTTATTCGATTTTAAGTTAATCCATCTGTTAAACATATTTTTAATATTACATGGATAATTTATAAATCAAATTTAATATTATCCATGTAATATTTTAAACCCGATTCCGGGAGAACTGCCGGTCCGGCGCTGAAATTGAATACTTTTTTCATTTTGACTCACATTCACATTTAAAAAAAATAACCTTTCAAAGGTTTAGTTAACCTTTGAAAGGTTGGAGTCAGTACTTCAAGCATCCTTACTTGACGGCATCAGTGAATCAAACAGCTTATGTCATTTAATCGACAGCCCCACATGGACATACGGCCATAATAGAAGCAGTATGATGATCTATTTCCAATATGCTCATTCCATGGTGGTTATAATTCATCACCGCTTCCGCTGCTTGTTCTAATACCGGTTCCGGGAGAACAGCCGGTCCTGCGCTAA
>JBHHTW010000033.1:0-23847 GCA_046861385.1 Fidelibacterota bacterium
TTTGGTAGAAAGGTGTGGATGAAAAAACTCAAAGAAAATTCTGATCCGGGGTTCCTTGAGAGCGTACAAATTTTAGAACATCAAAAACTTTATCAATTGCTGGGTTTTATCTACTAAGTGAAAATGAATTCGTACAGCTTGGTGTATTTTTTTGTAAAATAGTGAGTAATAAATTGCCAATTATTTAACATATTTGTACTGTTATGATTTTAATCGTTTTTATGGTTACAATAAAAGAGAGTTAGTTGACATTTGTAAACTATTCAATGTAAATTATGAATAGGAAAAAACATCCTAATAAAGAGATTGATTCTGCAATTAAACATGCTTTAACTCTTAAATGGAAATTAATAAAGCCTGGAAAAAGTGCCCATATTTGGGGGAAATTATTGTGTCCGACCGGCGATAGGAGTGCCGGTTGTATCATTTTTGTATATTCGACTCCTCAGGTTCCCGAAAACCATGCAAATCAAATTATTAGAGCTATTAATAAATGTGATCATGAGTTAAATGAAAATGAAAAATAGAAACTACAATTTTATTTTTGTGCTTGAATGTATCTCAAATATAGATGATACTGATGTTGCAGATATTTTATTTGAATCTGGATGTGATGATGCAACCTTATCTGTGAGAGATCAAGTTGCATATCTTGAATTTGATAGAAAATCAAATTCATTGCAGGAAGCAATTGTCTCTGCATTAACAAATGTTCTTGATGCGGATATTGGTGTCAGGGTTAATGCTATCGATCCAGGGGATTATGTTACTTCCGCTGAAATTGCACGGAGAATTAATAAAACCCGGCAGTATATCCAAAAATTAAAAACCGGGAAAGATGATTCAAATATTTTTCCTGCACCAATCGCAGGTCTCCAATCCGGAACATTGATATACAGTTGGAGTCGAATTTCATTTTATTTTTATGGAATGGAAAAATATATTAATAGGGAAGATTTATTAAATGCCCAACTACTAAAGATATTTAATGATATTCTTGAAAGTAATCAATATCTCAATAAAACTCAAACTGATAGACATATTCTAAGGAAATTCCAAAACCCTAAAATATTCGAGCAAATAGTTTATCCATAAATCATTTGGCAAAGCATCAAATTTTCCTTTCATTTTTTGGACATCTATCCTCAAACAATATTGAATTATGTATTCAGCTTTATCACTATTGTAAACAAGCATTTTAATAGGTGGAATCAGCTTGAAAATTTTCACAATAAAAGGAAGTCCAAAAACGATAGTATTTGTAAACTCTCATAAATAAACCATTTACATTTTGCCTCATTATGAAAAAAGCCATTATCCTACTGAGCGGAGGTCTCGATTCGGCTACGTGCCTGGCGATCGCTCAACACATGGGTTATGAATTATATGCCCTCTCTTTTAACTATGGTCAGCGCCATAATTTTGAACTTAACTCAGCAAAAAACATCGCTCATAATTATTCTGTAAAAAAGCACAAAATTATCAAAATCGACCTTCAATCCTTCGGACATTCGGCCTTGACAGACAATATAGATGTTCCCAAAGATGCATTATCGAAAGAGGAATCCATTCCCGTTACTTACGTTCCCGCCAGGAATACAATTTTTCTTTCTTATGCAATGGCCTGGGCCGAAATCTTACCGTCCAGCCATATTTTCATCGGTGTGAATGCCTTAGATTATAGCGGTTATCCCGACTGCAGACCCGATTACATTGAAGCGTATCAAAATATGGCAAACCTGGCAATGAAAACTGTTACAGAAACCGGACAACCTATTAAAATTCACACACCACTTTTAACCTTAACAAAATCAGGTATTATTCAACGCGGGTTATCATTGGGTGTCGATTATTCCCTGACTCATTCTTGCTACGATCCAAATGAGTCCGGTGAATCCTGCGGCCATTGCGATGCGTGCCTGCTGCGAAAAAAGGGATTTAAAGAGGCCGGGGTGGAAGATCCCATAATCTATCAGGATTAATATTGTCTTATTTTATTAAAGAAGTCTATTACTCTATCCAAGGGGAAGGTTATTACACCGGTCGACCGGCTGTCTTCTGCCGTTTTTCCGGATGCAATCTTTGGAGTGGTTTAGAAAAAGACCGTGAAACAGCTGTATGCAAATTTTGTGATACTGATTTTATCGGGTCTGATGGGCCAGGAGGCGGAATATTTAACAACGCTGAAGAATTGGCGGACTATATTTCTCAAATTTGGCCGCAAAACTCCAACCTCAGTCCTTTTTGCGTATGCACCGGCGGAGAACCGCTACTCCAATTAGATCAACCATTGGTGGACGCGCTCCATTCAAAACATATTGAAATAGCTATTGAAACCAACGGGACGCGGATGCCTCCTGACAAAATCGATTGGATATGTGTTTCACCAAAAATCGGAGCCAAACTAATATTAACTTCCGGAAATGAGTTAAAACTGATTCACCCTCAATCTTCACAAAACCCGGAACAATATATTAATTTAGACTTTAAGTATTTTTTCCTGCAACCCATGGATGGACCGAACCTGAAGAAAAATACAAAACAGGCTATGGAATATTGCCGGGCACATCCTCTGTGGCGTTTGAGCTTACAAACCCATAAATTCTTGGGCATCCCCTGATTAAATAATGAAAATTTATAAGGATATTATTTTTGAAGCAGCGCACATGCTGCCAAACTTACCCGATGGCCATAAATGCAAACGGCTACATGGTCATTCCTTTAAAATCCGCATAACGGTAGAAGGCTCCATCAATAAGAGTATTGGTTGGGTGACAGATTACGCAGATATCAAAAAAGCCTTTGCTCCGATCTATCGTCAACTGGATCATTACTATTTAAATGATATTGAAGGTCTTGAAAACCCTACGAGCGAAAATCTTGCAATTTGGATTTGGGATCGATTATCAACCAATCTGGAAAATCTGTTTGAAATAGAAGTAAAAGAAACCTGCTCTACCGGTTGTATTTATAGAGGAAACTAATGACAAAAGCTGAAGGAAAAATTTTCGATTTTGATGGTGAAGATAAAATTAATCCTGAGTTTCTTGAAACATTTGAGTTTGAAAGTCCAAATCAATATATTTCAACTGAAACAGATGAATTCACTGCTGTATGCCCATTTAGCGGATTACCTGATTTAGCCTATGTGAAGATTGAATATTATCCTGAAGGTGGAAAATGTATCGAGTTAAAATCCTTAAAATATTATTTTATCAGTTTTAGAAATGTTGGAATCTATCAGGAAGCGGCCACAAAACGAATCTTTGATGATTTGAATTCGGTGCTAAACACTACTCGCCTGGTTGTAACAACGATATATAATACACGGGGCGGGTTTGATACGACTTGTATTGAAGGCTGTTTGGATTGAATAAATAATGAGTCTTTTTCCAATGCATCTGCAAATGTTTTCATGTAATTTCCCGCCCGAATTTTCAATAAATCAGATCCCGTAGCTCAGTTGGTAGAGCAGCGGCCTTTTAAGCCGTTGGCCGTGCGTTCGAGTCGCACCGGGATCACTCGACGATAACCCCTCTTTCTCGACGAGAAATAGGGGGTTATTCTTTATTTTCTAACTTCGTCAGAAATAGACACTAATTGACAAAAAAAGGCACAGTTAGTGAACACTTTTAACCAGAGATCGTCGTGACGCAGCATAATATAAGTCTTGTATCTTAACCTCCGACTTAATACCGGATCGATATGACACCAGTAGAACATAGCGTTCTAGATCGTCTATAGCACTACGGACTGTTAATACGGTGTGCGTTTCCGATAAATCGGGACACTTGGATCGCACCCATTAAACCCATCGTACATATCATTTTTCTGTCGAACTTTCATTAAAAAACATCTACAGTAATTTCAAAATTATTCCGACTGACCTGACGGATTGTATTAATGGATCAATTCAGTCTCGGGGAAAAATGAAACCCAAGCAAACCAAAAAGCTGAGATTACCGGTACGGGGCTCAGTGATTGGCCTTCACCTGACATTATTTTTCTAGTAGATAAGCTCCACATTCTGCTTTCTTTACCAAAAGATATTGAATTTTCCATGATACGATTTTTATCATCTGAACCAGACCAGTGTAATGGGAGGTTAAAAGCATTCACAGTGTTACTGCCTGGGTTGTAAGAAATGAGGAAGGTTTTAAATTAAATAGAATCTATTGAAGGAATTTGTTTTTGGACGATAACAACTTTAGATGATCCAAACCCTAAATATCTTAAATTCAATTAATTCCTAACTGGATACCTTGTTTGTAAATTTGACAGGATATTTTTTTTCCTAATTAATTAAAAAGTTAAAAATTGAGGAATTGAATAAAAAAATGAACCTTCATCTCCATGTTTCATAGAATGTTTAAAAGTCAAATCTGTAATCTTCCTATAGTGATATTACTACTATTTTTCTATGGTTGTGAAATAGATACAACATCACAAAATTCTGCTCCTGAAATTGTCAGCTTATCCGCTGAACCTTCTTCAATTGAACCTGGCGGCACATCTATAATAACCTGTTTCGCCAGTGATACAGAGGGAGACAGTCTGTACTATTCCTGGAGTACAACCTGCGGGGAGATCCAAGGAGCCGGATCAATTGTTACGTATACAGCTCCCCTCTCCGAAGAAATATGTTCTATAAGTTGTACTGTCTCCGATCCGGATGGCGGTGAAGCAACTCAAAGTATCTCTATTGTCACTGTCAGCCAATCGTTTGATTGGATTATCGTCCCTGCCGGGCCTTATACCTTCGGCATTTACGGTGAAATGCTTGATGATATTGATTATGACTTTGAGATAATGAAATATGAAGTGACCAATATCAAATACGTACATTATTTAACCGAGGCATTGGGTTCGGGAAAAATAACGGTTACACCAGATTCAGTCCTGGGTTATTACGAAGGAGATGAATTATACGGTGCCGGAAATAAATTGTATCTAAATATGGTGGAACCCAGCTCGATTCAATGGGACGGCAGCTCTTTTACGATCGTATCCGGATACGAAGATCATCCAGTGGTTTCTGTCACATGGTTTGGTGCCAATGCTTTTGCAAATCATTACGGCCTGGGACTGCCGACTGAAAACGAATGGGAGAAAGCAGCCCGAGGGAATACAGGATATGATTATCCTTGGGGAGATGATATTGACGGAAGCAGAGCTAATTATGTGAACAGTGGTGATCCCTATGAGCAAGGCTCCTGGGCCGAACAGCCCCAAACAACGCCGGTTGGGTTTTATGATGGAAGCGAACATGATGGTTTTCAAACAGTGGATAGTCCGTCCATGTATGGCGTGTATGATATGATCGGGAATGCATATGAATGGTGTAGTACTTGGTACAGTTTATCCTATTATTATCGTGATTTTCGCGGTGGCAGCTGGAGCAGTGTCACAAACAATCTTCCTGCTTGGCTTCAATATGGTTTATATCCCCACAACGGTTACATCATTATCGGTTTTCGCTGCGTGCGTTATAATTAATTTGCCTACCTTATATTAAATGCCCGTAGTAATCAGCCCATGTGAATGAAGCTTTTTTGTTTGGCTGTATTGAAGTTTTATTAATCTTTTATTCACATACTCGAGAGAATCACTCCTAAGTGAGAATTTACGGTTTATTGGAGCCGCTGTACACTAAATCGACCGTAGTTCGAATTTTGTCTTTTTCAATGATCAATTGGTTGTTAGTCGTTGTGACGCGAATCATACGGATTTTATTTTTCCCGGTCTGAACTTCAACTACATTTTGAACAGGTTCCGGTCCGTTGAACTCGAATTTTGGCTTATAATATTTTGCAATATCTACTTCACCTACTTTGATTTTCTTTCCCAATACCTTTATATAAATTTTGTAAATCGCTTTTTCGACCGTCATTTTTATTTTGTTGGATTCACCGTCATAAATCACATTTACTTTACTTTTTACAGTGTTGCTGGAGTTAAAAGGACCGGCTTTTAATTCAACTTTTGCAATAAATTCTGCAGAGCCGGGTTCAAAATCGATCTCAGCTTTTTTGACTTTCCATTTATATTTGACCCCCTGTTTTTTTCCTTTTCCTGTTACAGGTCCGATAGCAGCCACAAATTCATTTATCGTCTTCTCAGAAATAGTGACCGTTACATCATCTGCGTATCCTACAGAACTGAAAGCGGTAAAAACTGCATAAATAAGAATGACTTTATTCATTTGGTAACCTCCTATGTTTTGTTATGGTCATTTATTCTAAATTTTGTAAAAAAGTCTTTCCCTCTGATAAGTGAGTTTTGAATCTATTCTTATGACGAATCCCTAATAAAGCATCTGATAATACAACCAGGTGTACTTGTTTTCAACCATCAATACAAGGGGTTATTTAACATTCAATCATCGGTTAAAGTCTATTCAAACTTATGATGAATATATATTCCGCACCGACAAGACCATAATTCAATTTGACTATCATATCCAATTCCTTTGATAGGAGTAGAATATTTATTCCCATTTTTAGCCAGTGTTTAATTCAAGGAACGTTTGTAAAATAACCTACCGAACAAATTATTCTTGTTAATAAATGAACCATCACTACACTATGATCCCAACCCCTTTCATTTTCAACATTGTTTATTAATACTCTACAGGCCTTTTTAATTAAACCAGTTGTTTTTGTGTTGAGTATTCTGGTTGTACGTCAACTCAATCTGCTAAAATCCCGGTCAGGGATCACCGTTCTGCAGTGGTCAGTGATAATTTTTCTACTGGGGGAAACATTTTGCGGTATAGATATTTATCTATTCCGACAGATGACTCACTTCAATGAACTCGTTCATGAAACAGCCATGATGTTCTCATTTTCCGGATTCGTGTGGTCTGCCATGATTTTGTCTAATACTGATCGGAATTGTTTGGGGATTGCCTGTCCACAGCGAAATTTATGTCAGATTAAGCCGGAAGATTGTTCGCAAGCTCGGATAATGGCTGGGTTATTAAAAGTAGGGTTACTTGGCCTCATTATTTTATCAGTAATGCCATTTTTTGCAGTACCATTTTCCACCACTGATACGCTGGCCGCTGGAATTGGAAACAAAATTTTCGGTTCATACAGAATTGTAGATTATTCATTTCTCTGGAGCTTTCGGCTTTATTTAGCTCCCGGTATAACCCTGGCGGTTTTTTGTGTTATTTTGATTCGATTATTTATTAATGGTGGCTTAATAAAACTTGATCGAATGCTTTTATCTTTGGGTTTAGGTTTTTTGATATTTATTATTAACCGATTATTTTTACTCTATGTCTTTCGAGAAAATGGCGCCTGGGGGAATTTTTTTGAAGAGATACAGGAATTAATGTTTATACTTATTTTGCTGATATGGTCGAGAAAAACTATGGTGTCCACCACAATAAATTCATAGAATGAGTATGGCGAATATATATGTAATAGGTTCGGGAATGATCGGCAGTGCTATGGCGCTGGATCTTGCCAAAGATCACTGTGTTTCCCTCTCGGATTTTAATCAATCTGCTCTGAATGCTATTAAAGAACAAAATAACTCAATTCATATCCAGCAACTGGATGTAAAAAATTATCATGCATTATCTCAATGGATAAAACCAGCGGATATTGTTCTTTTGGCCGTTCCGGGATTTCTCGGATATGAAACATTAAAAACCGTTATTGAAGCAGGAAAGAATGTAGTGGATATTTCTTTTTCTCCAGAAAATGTCCTGAATCTTTCCTCACTTGCAAAAAATATGGGTGTAATCGCTATTGTTGACGCCGGTGTTGCTCCCGGAATTCCCAATTACCTTTTGGGTTATCATGATTCTAAAATGGAAATTCAGTCCTTTGAATATTCTGTGGGTGGTCTGCCTAAATACCCGAAACCTCCATTTCACTATAAAGCTCCTTTTTCTCCGATTGATGTTATTGAAGAATATACAAGACCCGCCAGAATGATGATTAATGGCGAATTGATTACAAAACCGGCTTTATCTGATATAGAATTAATCCACTTTGAAGATATTGGGGAATTAGAGGCATTTAATTCAGATGGTTTGCGATCTATCCTCACCACCATGGATCATATTTCCAATATGAGGGAGAAAACGCTGCGTTATCCCGGACACGCTGAATTAATGATAAAATACCGAGACAGAGGACTTTTTACGGATTCCAGAATTGTTGAAACATCAAAAAAATTATTCAATGAATGGAAACTTGAAAAAAATGAACCCGAATTTACCATTATGAAAATTTGTATTTCAGGAACAATGAATGGAGCTGAAAAGGTAATTGAATACCATTTATATGATGAATATGAATCAAGAACAAAAATCTCATCCATGTCTAGAACCACCGGCTATACAGCCACCGCAACTATAAATATGGTACTAAACAATCTCTGGACAGAATTCGGTGTCTTCCCTCCTGAAATAATTGGGCAGAAGGAAGAATGTACTGATTATATTTTGGATTATTTAAAAGAAAGGACTGTTAGAATAATTAAACAATAGTCAACAATGAAAAAACATTACGCTGGTGATGACCATGTTCATTTTTTATTAAACACCCCATTTTATTTATCACAAGGGGGTTACGACGAAGTGATCTCCACAGCCTGACCATGTTATTTGGGCAGGAGGGCTCCGGGCATGTCCGGAGAATCATGATGACTATTTATTATTCAATACAAGGAGATTGCTTCTGTTTCTCTGGAAACATCGCAATGACATATTTTTTTCCTTTTTTTAACAACCAACACTCAATTTGTCATCACGAGGAGGTTACGACGAAGTGATCTCCATGGTTATGTTAATACCTAGACCTAAATTAAGCGATTTCATTTTGTTTCCCTCTCGATAAGTTCAAAACTCTTTAGATTATTCTAATTTTGGAGTTTATTTGATGCTTCTTAATGAACAAGCAAATGGTTATCTAATTTCGGATGGATAAAAAAAGGGCTCCGAGTTGGAGCCCTTTTCATCATTAAGATATTCTTAATACAGATTATTAATCCGCTTACTCCGTTTCAGGAATAGGAAACGTCACTACCGCATCTCCGTCACGATCCAATGGTAATTCATCCGTTCTTCCATAATGACGCATATCTTGCAACCGTTGTCCTTCAAAAAATAGGGAATAGCGTTTTTCATATAGAACTCGGTCTTCTGCGTTCGAAGCACCTGTGCCTGAATAATCAGCTAAACCGGCTGCTGCGCGGACAATATTCATATTTGTTTCAGCTGAAGAATAATCTCCTGTACCGATGTATGCTTCTGCTTGAAGAAGGATCAATTCTTCATTCCGGATGATTGGTATTGGATCGTATGAACTTGTCCAAACGGTGGGAGCCAGAAAACTTTCCAGATTATCATACTTAATCGTATCGGATCGGGTCGTTACTTTACTGCTGTAACGAAGGTCACCTGATTCTGCTTCTGTGGCATAGGACGGATGAACCATTAGTTTAATCACATCCGCATCCGAAGCTTCAAACATTTCATTATCCTGATCATTCGAAGATGAACTGAAGACGTGGAATACACCATCGTCCAGATCGCCTGATGCATCAAGAAATGAGTTTCCCAAGGCAGTTAATGCAGTGGTGTAATCACTTTGCTGAACAGCTACACGTGCTCTGAGTGCTCGGTTGAATTCTCCAAATGTCGATGGTGTATCAAAGCCGTCAAACCCGGTAGATAATGAAAATGAAAATGAATTACCGGCTGAATTCAGATCGGCATAACCGTCTTCCAGGAGGCTCTCAATTTCATCAAGAACTTCTGATTTTGTAGCGATATCAACACTTTTATCCCCATCATAGTTCAAACGAGCGCCATTATCATCTGTCAGGCTCAAAACTCGCATTAAAGCATAAGCATGAAAGGTTTTACCAACACCAGAAGCGCCATCGTCACCAGACTCCGCTAAATTCAAACAGTTCTGGATTATTTTGTAATTGGCATTCCATGGACGGTTGCCTAAGAAACCTCCCGGATCAATTGGTCCTTTCATCAGTTCCCCAGTATATCGAGGATCTGCAGGCTCCAGGTAATAGGCTTCTCTTCCAACGACCAAGAGGTCTCGTAGATATACACCTATATCTACTCTCATACCTGCCTCAGCGCCAGTGACCAGTGATTGAATAGTTGCCACATCTGGTGTGGGTCTATTGGGATCTGGGAAATCCAGATCCTCACATCCTACCCAAAATAAAACTGCTATCATGGGGAGGACCTTTATTATTGTATTCTTTTTAATTGATTTCATGATTATATCCTCCTCGATTATATACCGACTGAAAGGTTAAAATAGAAACTCTTTGACAGAGGAAATGGTGCCGTATCGACTGATCCGCCAACCGCTTCATTTCCAAACTGGCTCACTTCCGGACTTAAACCCGTATATTTCGTGTCCAGCCACAGGTTTCGCCCAGAAACCCCCACCTGAAGAAAAGTGACGCCGACAGCATCAGACAAATTCCTAGGTAGAGTATAGTTTAGGTTTATTTCCCTAAGGGCGGTGTAAGTCGTAGATTCGATATAAGGCTTTGTAACCGATCCGAGGCCGCCTAAGCGGTCAGAACCATTTTTTTCGTAATCTGCGGTTGTACCACCCAGATCATAAATCAGGTTCGCTAAATTAATTGCATGGCCGCCTTCCTTATGATCAATCAGAAATGAAAAGTTCACTGGACCAAATGTTAATCCATTGAAAAATGAGATTTGGTAATCCGGTGTTTCATTACCAAGTTCGATGTATTCGCCATTATCATCCACCTCGCTTCCCACAATTGCGGTGGGTGACCATCCTTCAGCAATATGGTATGTTCCCAGGAATGTGGCAAAACCACCATAATTATATGCATCAACATTCAGCTTAGTCACTTCTGATTCTGTATGATAGTAATTAGTCCGAAAAACCCAGTCTAATCCAAGAAAGCTCACAAGTTTGGTAGGATTCAAAGTAACCGATAATTCTGTCCCTTTTGTTTCCATTTCACCGCCATTCTCCCAACTGGAACTAAATCCCGAGGAAGCCGGCATGTCAACTTGCAAAATGAGATCAGTAATATTCTGGGTAAACATGGTTGCTTCTACAACAGCGAATCCACCCATAAGTGAAAAGTCAACACCAAATTCGGTCTCAACGGTCCGTTCCGGTTTAATTTTTGAATTTCCTTTAACTGATGATGGTATCAAACCGTTTATGCCTCCAGTATTGGCAAGTATCATACCGGTATATTTTGCACTCGAGCTTGGCATATTACCTGTCTCACCCCTGGCAAATCTCAGTTTCAAATTATCAAACATTCCGGCGAATTCGCCAAATTGATAAGATGCGGCCATTTTCGGATACCATTCCAAATCTTCAGTATTTCCCATGGTACTGGACTTATCACCCCGGGCGCCAAAAGCCACATAGATATTATCACCAACAGAAACCTCTTCTTGAACAAACAGCCCTCTGTCCTGTTGTTTTCTTCTGGTATGATATGCTGCCTGAGTACTGGCCTGATCCACATTTTCCTGTGTGGGAACCATCCCTGTGGCGTGGACAAATAAACTATTCCTGTCCCGGGTTTCATATTGCTGACCGGCAGTTGTATTAAATGACATACCGCTCATTTTCATCTTATGAACCAAGTTCAAATAGAGGTTTGTATTCAAATTATCCGTTGTTGTCATCACAGACTGCCCGGCATCTGTCTTACTTTCTTCAATCTGTAGAAATGGAGGTGCGAAAACCGTATTTTCCTGGTTATAAAAATCCGCTCCTGCGATGGCCATAAATTTCAGGCTTTGCGTTGACTGCTGGAAAAGGCTATAATCAAATTGTATGGATGTTAACGCACGGTGCGTCAATTCATTGTTCACAAAATATTCAGCTGTTTCCAGCGGGTTGGATGGGTTCATTGGATGGGTTGGAAAAACACCATCGCCATCTGTATCCCGAATGTCAATAAAGCTTGGTGTAAAACCAATGGAAAAACCATAAGTCAAGTTGGTATTGTCGTTTCCGGTCACACCCCTATCGGCACTGGTTCTGACAATATTGGCTGTAACAGAAACATTAGCTTTATCACTGAAATGATGATCCACATTCACCCTTCCGGAGATTTTTTCGTATCCGGTATTTTTTATAATACCGCCTTCATCCATAAATTGACCACCGATATAGAATTGGGTTTTCTCATTCCCGCCTGCGGCGCTGAATGTATGTTCGGTCAATTTTCCTGTTTCACCATAAAGGATTTCTTCATAATCAAAATCATTTTTTGCCCAATTTCCATTGGCATCATTACCTAACGCAGCATTATCGGCACCATATTGTTCTTCAGCTTCTGCATATGTTTCAAATACTCGATGTCCCATTTTATGTAATAGTTCGGAAGTACCTTTGCGCACTGAGTAGTTGAATTTTGTTTTACCGCCTCGTCCTTTTTTGGTATTGATAATAATCACACCATTGGAAGCTTTAGCGCCATACATGGCTGCCGCGCTGGCTCCTTTTAACACTTCAATAGTAGCAATGTCATTAGGATTAATATCGCCAATTCGGTTTGTGGGCTGCCCTTGAGGTCGGGAACTACCTGCACCCGTGGCTGCTGTCACAACGTCAATACCGGATTGATTTGCATCGTTATTTACAATAACACCGTCAATTACGTATAGCGGTTGTGTGCCACCAGTCAGCGTGGATGAGCCACGCAAGCTCACGTTAATACCGCCGCCAGGTGCGCCCGTGTTCCTACGAATATTGACACCGGCAAATTTTCCACTGAGTGCGCCATCCAAAGTTTGGGTTGGTGCGTTCACCAGTTCATCGCCGGTAACAACCGCAACTGCATTGGCAGCGTTTCTGCGTTTGACGGTAGTGGCAAGACCAGTCACTATAACTTCATCCTGCCTTAAAACATCTGTTTCAAGTGCAATATTTAAGTCGCCATCACCTACTGTAACTTCCTGTGTTTTGTAACCAATATAAGCTACCATCAGGACATCGCCCGTCGCAGCTTCAATTGAAAATTCACCTCTGTCATCTGTGGTCGTACCAACAAATGTTCCTTTGACAAACACAGATGTTCCGATGAGTGGCTCCCCTGTTTTTGCATCAGTAACCGTACCCGAAACAGCTCCAAATGCTATTCCAACGGTTAAAAATACAATAAGTATCGTTTTAAGGATGCGCATATAGCCTCCTATATGTTGATTATTTTGAATCTTTCTCTCTGAGTGATGCGGGAAAATATCTGAGCTTCCCCGGCAACACCTCCTTGCGTAATCTGTCTGAACTTCCGCTGAAAAAAATAGAAATACAAGAAATAAATTTTTTACCTTACAACTACAGTTTTTCCATGACCAAACCCTAAAATGCTTTGTGCTGAAAGTTGCCGGTCATCCTGATTTTTTCTCTCTCAAGTTGGTATCGGCAGATTTGAGTGTACAAAACCATTGCTCATTTCTTGATAGACAGATATTTTTTTACCCTCTACAGAATTTTTTTTAATTTTAATACCATGACGATTTTCCCTGAATTGCTGTACAATATCTTTTCGAATATTTAGAATAAATAACCATAAATTGTTTAATTGATTTTACATTGATAAAATAACTATTGATGACAAGATATTTACCTCCAACAGACGATTTCATTTCCAGACATATTGGCTCAAATGACGCTGAAATCAATGATATGCTTAAAACAATTGGACTTTCTTCCCTGGAAGAGCTTGTCCAAAAAACGATTCCAGCTGAAGTATTGGATACGAGTTTAATTGATTCATTCGAGCCAAGTGACGAGTTCGAGACAATCAACATATTAAAGAAGATTGCAAAAAAGAATATTATATCTCGTTCATATTTGGGGATGGGGTATACAGACACAATTATTCCTCCAGTGATATCTCGCAATATTCTCGAAAATCCCGGCTGGTATACCCAATATACTCCCTATCAGGCAGAAATAAGTCAAGGCAGATTAGAAGCCCTATTAAATTTTCAAACGATGGTTTGTGATATTACAGGCATGAACATAGCCAATGCATCTTTACTGGATGAAGCAACAGCCGCTGCTGAAGCGATGGCAATGATTGCCAGGATCAATCCAAAGAGAACTCTTTTTTATATCTCATCCGCATGTTATCCCCAAACAATTGACGTTTTAAAAACACGGGCTGAATCCATGAGTATTGATTTAATCATTACCGATGAAGATCAATTTAGGTTCGATGATAGTACACTTGGATATTTAGTCCAATATCCCACGTCTGATGGCAAAATCGCAGATTATTCCACTCTATGCAGCCAAGCTCACGAACATAGAAGTTTAGTGGCAGTTGCAGCAGACTTGCTCAGTTTATCCATATTAAAACCTCCTGGAGAATGGGGAGCTGATATCGTTATCGGCAGCGCGCAGCGATTTGGTGTTCCTATGGGTTATGGCGGTCCCCATGCTGCTTTTTTTGCAACCCACAAAAAATACGAACGGAAAGTTCCGGGCAGAATGATCGGTGTTTCAAAGGACGTTCATCGTAATCCTGCTTTACGAATGGCGCTGCAGACCCGTGAACAACATATCCGCCGTGACCGGGCCACCTCTAATATTTGCACTGCCCAAGTTTTATTGGCAATTATTTCCGGGATGTATGCGGTGTATCATGGGCCAAAAGGAATTAAACGGATCGCAGAAAGAATACATTCCTTGACAAAAATACTCGCTAATTCTCTTGAAATAGCCGGTTATGAAATAATGCATGGTACTTTTTTTGATACGATTCGAATTATAGCAAATTTAGGTCTTATACAAAAAGCAGAATCCGCCGGAATGTTATTATGGGATTATCATGATGGAAGCATGGGGATTACATTAGATGAAACAACTACTTTAGCAGATTTAAATGACATTCTTGACATTTTCGATGCAAAACTTAATACAGAGGTCATTGATATAATTCCTAATAATCTGAAGAGAACATCATCGTATTTAGATCACCCGGTTTTTCATTCTTATCATTCTGAAACAGAGATGCTCAGATATATATATAAGTTGCAGCAAAAAGATATTTCCCTGGCAAACAGTATGATTCCTTTGGGTTCATGTACAATGAAACTGAATGCCACTACGGAAATGATGAGTATTACCTGGCCGGAATTTACAAACATCCATCCGTTTGCGCCTGCTGAACACACAAAAGGATATTCACAATTATTTGATGAATTGGGTAGATGGCTGTGTAAAATGACTGGTTTTACAGGATACTCATTTCAACCGAATTCCGGCGCTCAGGGAGAATTCACCGGTTTAAAAGTTATTTTAGCCTTTCATAAAAATAACGGGGACAGTCATCGGAATATTTGTCTCATTCCGGCATCTGCCCACGGAACAAATCCTGCAAGCGCTGTGATGAACGGGTTGAAAGTAATTGTCGTGAACTGTGATGACAGAGGGAACATCGATTTAGATGATTTGCAGTTAAAAGCTGAAATGTATTCTGAAAACCTCGCCGCATTTATGGTGACGTACCCATCCACCCATGGAGTTTTTGAAGCGGATATTAAGGCTATCTGCAAAACTATCCATCAAAACGGTGGACAGGTGTACTTAGACGGCGCAAATTTCAATGCGCTGGTGGGTTTATGTAAACCAGCGAATTTTGGAGCTGATATTTGTCATATTAATCTCCACAAAACATTTTGTATTCCTCATGGCGGTGGCGGTCCCGGGATGGGGCCTATCTTTTCAAAAGAGCATCTTTCTCCTTTTCTTCCGAATCATCCTATTGTATCGGCAAAGGGTGAACATAATATTTCCGCTGTATCTGCTGCTCCATACGGAAGCGCCAGCATTCTGCCTATCTCCTGGGCTTACTTAAAAATGCTTGGGAACTCCGGATTAAAAAAAGCAACACAAGTCGCCATCCTCAATGCAAATTACATGGCAAACCAACTCAGTGAACATTTTGATATTTTATATACAGGTCAAAATGATATGGTTGCCCATGAATTTATTGTAGATGTACGTCCCCTTCGTAAATCAAGCGGAATAACCGATGAGGATATCGCAAAACGATTGATAGATTATGGGTTCCATGCTCCAACCATGTCTTTTCCTGTTCCGGGGACATTGATGATAGAACCCACTGAAAGTGAAAATAAATCAGAACTGGATAGATTCTGCCAAGCATTAATACAAATTAAGGAAGAAATATTTGCAGTTGAAACCGGAAAATTTGATAAAGAAGATAATGTTCTAAAAAATGCACCGCACACTGCCCTGCATATTTCTTCTGATGACTGGTCGCATCCGTATTCTAGGGAATTAGCTGCTTATCCGGCGGAGTGGACTACAGATTCAAAATTCTGGCCTTCTGTTGGCCGCATTGATAATGCATTTGGTGACAGAAATCTAGTCTGTATCTGTCCGCCTATTGAAGAATATGAATAATCTGTACATTATATTGTACAATATTGTACATTCTCCTGTTTAATTAACAACAGGAGTTTATTATGAAGCATATTCCTTTCTCTGAATTCAGAAAAAATGCTTCCAAATTGATCACAGATGTAGAACATGGAGAAATCATTTATTTAACACGCCATGGGAAATTAATCGCAGAAATTTCACCGGCTGAAATAGAAGAAAAAAAGATTCCCTCATGGAAAAAAGAAGCATTGAGATTAGCTATTCGTGGTGAAGGATTATCTACTGCAATACTAGAAGAAAGAGAAGTGGCTTAAATGCGCGTTTTTCTGGACTCTTCCGCTTATACAAAACGATTCGTGGAAGAATCCGGCAGTCAGGAAATTGAGAATATATGTATAGGTGCTTCCGAATTGTGCTTAAGCATTATTTGTTATCCTGAAATTATTTCTGCTTTAAATAGGCGACTTCGTGAAAAAGCTCTGAATAAACATGATTTTAAAATAGTCAAAAATCGTCTTGCCAAAGAGATGATGGATTTAGAAATAATAAATATCACATCCGCTGTGATTGGCATTACAACAACTTTATTGGAAAAAAATGTATTGCGAGCCATGGATGCTATTCATATTGCCTGTGCAATTGACTGGGGCGCTGAACTATTTGTCACTTCTGATCAAAGACAAGGAAACGCTGCAAGGAAAGCAAAACTAAAAACAAGGATAAGTATTTAGGGGGTTGACTAAAATGTGTATCAAAAACATTACCTATTAATTCTATAATCTAATTACTCTTTATAAATCCTAACGATTAAATCTCCACCATTTAAGTAATATCCCCGATACATTCCCTTTGTATTAAATGGCATGGCAATATTTCCTTTTCTGTCCATTGCGATCACTCCTCCGGTGCCTCCCCTTTTCGTAAGTTTTGCAATTACAGATTGGGCAGCTTTCTGAACCGTTTTCTGTTCATACTCCATTTGGGCGGCGATATCATAAGCCACGCTGCCCCGGATGAAATATTCACCCTGTCCTGTTCCTGAAACACCGCATGTTTCATTGTTGGCATACGTTCCGGCGCCGATAATTGGCGAATCTCCCACACGTCCCCACATTTTATTTGTAAGTCCTCCGGTGGATGTACCTGCTGCTACATTGCCATTTTTATCAAGAGCCACGCAGCCCACGGTCCCATGTTTTTCAGCCTCTTTTTCTTTAACCTTCATCAATGATTTAAATCGCTCCTCTGTCTGGAAATACGTATTAGGAACAATATCCAAACCTTGTTCCCTGGCAAAAGCATCTGCCCCTTCGCCGGATAATAGTACATGCCATGTTTCTTCCATGACTTTCCTGGCTGCTGAAATTGGATTTTTCACCGTTTTTACTCCTGCAACAGCACCAGCCTTCATTGTATTCCCATCCATAATTGAAGCATCTAATTCATTGGTTCCAGCGCTGGTAAAGACAGCACCTTTACCAGCATTAAATAAAGGTGAATTTTCCATAATTTTGATCGTGGCTTCTACAGCATCTATGCTTGATCCGCCTTTGTCTAAAATATCATAACCAATTTTTAATGCTTCTGTTAGTTTGTTCAAATAGACAGTTTCTTTTTCAGAACTCATATTCTCTTTTGTGATCGTACCGGCGCCGCCATGAATAACCAATCCAAAAATGGTTCGATCCGTACGATCGTTGCAGGAAAACAAAAATAGAATAAAGGTCATTATGAGATATTTTTTCATGACAATTTTTTCTTCATTTCATTCAAAATAGAATCCAGCTTTTCCTTATCCTCAAAAATATTGAACCGATCGGTTTCTATAATGAAAACGGGAATATCATCGATTGATTCCACCCAGCGATTGTAAGTAACATTCAGACTGTGTAAATATTCCGGATCGATGGTCTTTTCATAATCCCGGGAACGCCCAGCTATTCGAGTCAATAATGTATCAGTGGATGCTTTCAAATACACGATCAAATCCGGTTTCCGGAGATAGGAAGTCATAACCTTGAAAAGATCTCTGTAGTTTGCCCAGTCCCGATCGTCCATAAAACCCATTTTGAATAAGTTTCGGGCGAAAATTTCTACATCTTCGTAGATTGTTCTATCTTGGATTACGCCCCCATTTGAATGACTCATTTCAAAATGTGACTGGAACCGTTTATGTAAAAAATAAATTTGCAGATTAAAACTCCATCGGGACATATCCGTATAAAAATCTTCTAAATATGGATTGTCATCCACTGATTCATAATATGGCGTCCAACCGAGTTTTGCTGATACAATTTCTGTAAAAGTTGTTTTTCCGACACCGATATTTCCGGCTAATCCTACAAATGGATGATTATTCAATTGGTTCATCTTTCTTTTTATTGATTTATGGGTGCGATAACTTATCTCCTTTCGGAGGGATTTTTTGATTGAAGAATTAATTTTATTCTCGTTTATCTTCGTCCTTTATTCTATGCATTGAGTCATTTTGCTCGCCATATTGAATGAAATACATTGGAGACTATTTATTCACAATCAATTTTTCCTGTTCTTCCATCAAATCTAAATATTCATTCTCCAATTGAGTCATATTTTTCAATGCTTTTTGAAGTATTTCATAATCATCAATATGTTGAGGGTTTGTGGTGATTGAACGTTCGGTTTCTAGTTTATTTTCTATTATTTTGAGTTTTTTATCAATCGTTGCCAATCGACTTTGCCGCTTTTTTCGCTCCTGGTATTCCAATTTATTTTTTGAAGGCAATTTTTGTTTTTTCTTTAAAGGCTGGTTTGATTTTTCTCCATTTTTCTTCCAGGTGTAATAATCATAGTTACCTTCAAACAAACGGACTCCTCCGTGACCGACTTCACAGGTTAAATTTGTAATATTATTCAAAAAATGTCGGTCATGTGAAATGCATACAATAGACCCTGTAAACTGAACCAGTGCTTTTTCCACAATATTTCGGGTAACGATATCCAAGTGGTTCGTGGGTTCATCCAGCAAAAGTAAGTGTGCGGGTTTTACCAGCATACGCGCTAAGGCCAATCGAGCCTTCTCTCCCCCGGAAAGAACTTTGACAAATTTCTCAATTGTATCACCGGAAAATATAAAACTACCCAAATAGGATCGTATTTCTTGTTCGCTCCAACCGGAACTGACTGTTCTGATAGACTCATACACTGTTTCATTGGGATTTAATATTTCCAATTGATGCTGTGCATAATAGGCTTTTGTCACATTCGCACCAACGCGGACAGCTCCACTTGTCACATTTTCTACCCCGGCTAATAGTTTTAATAATGTTGATTTCCCTGCCCCATTATGCCCCACAAGTCCAATTTTTTGTCCTCGATCAACAGATAGATTCATTTGATTAAACACTTCAATATCGTTGTAATGTTTACTCACATTCCGGCAGGATACAACAGTCAAAGGCGAACGGCTTGGCTGGGGTAAATTCAGATTCATTCCGTGGTTCTGTTCAGTGGGGGCTTCGATCTTTTTCATTTTTTCAAGCATCTTTATCCGGCTTTGTACTTGAGTTGCTTTTGTATTTTTGTATCGAAATCGTTCTATAAACCGTTCAGTATCTTTGATCTGTTTTTGCTGATTGCGATAGGCCGCCTGATGCTGTTCATTTCGAAGTGCTTTCTCTTGTCTGTAACTAGAGTAATTCCCTCGGAACAACGTCACTTTTTTCATATCAATTTCGAGAATTTGATTCACCGACTTATCTAAAAATATTCTGTCATGACTAATGATGACCAATCCTCCTTTCCACTTAGATAAAAATAATTCAAGCCAGATGGTCGCCTCCAAGTCCAAATGATTTGTCGGCTCGTCAAGCAATAATATCTCCGGTTCTTGTAATAAAATCGCAGCCAATGCAACCCGCATTCTCCAACCGCCGCTAAACACATCTAAAGTCTCTGTAAATTGCTTTTCCGTGAATCCAAGCCCGGAAAGAATTTGCTTTGCCTTTTCCTCCAAAGTCCATCCACCCAAAGATTCGAATCGATTTTGTAAAGAACCCAGCTTGTCAATTAATTTTGTATTCTCAGGATTTTTGGCAATTTCGCTTGCTAAAGAGTGAATCTGAATTTCCAAATCACCTACTTCAGGATAATTCGCCATTGTTTCTTCCAAAATGGTGCGATGGGTTTTAATGACTATATCCTGAGGAAGATAACCAATCGTGGTAGACTTCTCGATTTGTACCGTTCCGGAATCAGGTGATTCTTTTTCAAGCATCATTTTAAGCAAAGTGGTTTTTCCGGACCCATTGGGTCCAACCAGCCCCACACGCATACCACGCTTGATGTAATAATTTACTCCTCTAAATAATTCTCCATCCGGAAAGCTTTTGGATATGTTTTCAAGTCGAATCATTTACTGGTTTGTCGTAGAGACTACAGAGTATTCATAGTTAGATTTTTACAATTCTTAAGTCAAATATGCTCCGCATCTTTAACTCAAGTCTTGCTTTCATTTGAGAATAAATAATTTGCGATTTCTTTATCATCAAAATTCTCGATATATTTTTTATACGTTTCAGCCTTTCTGAAATAGTGCAGCAGTAATTCATCATCAAATAATATTCCATTACGGATTCCAATCCATTCATGATAATTTGAAAACTCCCAATCTTCCGCCTTCCCTACTAATCCGGCTCTAATGGGGTTCCGATGAATGTACGGACAAATATCGACGAGATATTCTTCGCTGTTTATCTTTTTATGCTGAAGCTTATTGGCAAACAATTTTCCTCTACGCTTATATTTTGAATTAAAATGCAATGCATATGATAGAATGAACCGATTAAACACGTCGTAAATTGGTCGAGAACTATTTTGTTTAATACAAAAGTGAAAATGATTTGGCATCAGACAATATGCAAAAATGGATAATTCATCCGGGAAATAATTTTTCTTCAGTTTCTTTAAGAAATAATGATAATCGTCCTGATCGTAAAACAGGTCAATTTCATCTACTGAATGATTATAAATGTGGAAGAGAACTCCTTCTACAAATTCTTCTTTATTACATCGCATTATTTTCTATTAACTAAAATTCTTTACCTCAATTCTAAACCCACGTCTTGCTAATCAAACTTAATAAGACTTGACTTAATAGCGAAGCTTTGAGTTAAGGATGATGGCGATTCTCAATCCATTTATCGAGTATTAACCGCTAAATTATCTATAATAATTGACCATAAACAACCGAACCGTGATTTTCAATAAGTTCGACATTTTCAATTGTATTGATAAGATCGATTTCTCCTTCGACTTGGGCCTGAATATAATTATCTGTATGCCCAAGGATTCTCCCATTTTTCATGGTTTCAAATAATACCGGGCGATTCTTCCCAATAAATTGCTCATGAAAATACCGCTGTTTTTTATCTGAAAGAATATGAAGCATTTTACTGCGCTTTGCTCTCACTTCTTTGGGTACGGCAGCATTTAGATCAATTGCGTCTGTATCGGGTCGCTCCGAGTAAGTAAACACATGGAGATAGGAAATATCCAATTCATTTAGAAAATGATATGTGTCCAGAAAATCTTCATCCGTTTCAACAGGGAAACCAACAATAACGTCCACACCAATACAGGCATCCGGAATGAATTTCTTGATTCTTGCGACCCGGTCTTCGAACAATCTCCGTTTATACCTCCGGCGCATGGTACTCAATATTTTATCCGAACCCGATTGAAGGGGGATGTGAAAATGAGGCATAAATTTTTGTGAAGCAGCACAGAACTCAATGATTTCATCGGTCAATAAATTGGGTTCAATTGAAGAAATCCGAATGCGTTCAATTCCATCCAGTGTGTCCAATTGTTGAATAAGATCGAAAAAGGTTTCATCGGTACCATTGCCAAAATCCCCAATATTAGTGCCTGTAAGTACAATCTCTCGCGTACCAGATTGGGATACTTTTTGAGCAGTTTTCATGGTATTGGCAATGGTATCACTCCTGCTGGCCCCCCTAGCCAACGGTATAGTGCAAAATGAACATGTATAATCACAACCATCTTGGATTTTTAAAAATGATCTTGTCCGCTCACCGGATGAAAAGGAAGGTTTGAATTTATGAACATGGTCTATGTCGGACTGAACTACTTTGGCAGAACCATTGGTTTCCAGAGTAGACAAATGGTCAAGTAAATTGAATTTTTCTTCAGTCCCAAGCACCAGGTCCACACCATCAATTGCGGCAATATCGTTTGGTTTCAACTGGGCGTAACATCCAATCACCGCAATGGATGAAGATGGATTTCTCCTTTTGACAGAGCGAATAAGTTTACGGGCTTCTTTATCCGCATTTTCAGTGACTGAGCACGTATTAAAAACATAAATATCCGCTTCATCCCGGTAATCCACCTTTTCAAATCCATGACGAATAAAGTCGCGAGAGATGGTTGCGGTCTCTGAGAAGTTCAGTTTGCATCCCAATGTTTGGAATGCAACACGTTTAGTGGGTGTACTCATAAAATTTTAGGGGCGGAATTTAACGAATATACCTTTACCGCCAATTGAACTGATTGAGTATATAATATGCACTTTTCTGCATTTTCCCAGTAAATACGGTTATATAATATGCTGGATAAATAATGAGAATATTATTGATTAGTCTATTGTTGTTGTCCATAACCTTGGCTGAAGGAATAGCCAATGATCTATTTGTTTCGTTGAATTATGGATCAATTAGAACTTTATTAAACGATCACTTCGTTCGTGAAGAACCTCAGTTTACAGATTATTATGAATTGGAAGTTGGTCGTGAATTTAACAGCGGTGAAAACTACTCGTCTCTTTATCTTGCATATTGGGATGATTGTTTAACAAAACCTCTCGAAATAATGGATGCAATAACTTACTCCAATAGTTCAGTTATTATTGGTGGTCGTTTCGGTATGATAAACCCTCTGCTTCCAAAATATTTGAATGTAAAAGCGAATCTATTTTTTGGACTTGCACATAATTTTGTAAAGGGGACACCTATCGGTGGATTAGATTATGGTGGCTTACCGGGAGAAAAATACTCTAGAAATTTAAATACAATTGAAGTGGGTTTGGATTTGACTTATAACATCTATGGTCCATTCAAAATCCTAACAGGAATTCAAGGAATTCGACAAATTAGTGATTGTGACTTTGGGTTTGAGCCAACAAGGAGTGCTTTCAAAATTGGGTTAGTTTATTCTCGATAAATTGCTTGAATTAGTCAACCTGCCAACTGGTTTCAATAATATCTTTATTTGGTTTTATTTATCTTCATTTTCTGTGTGCTCTACGACTTTTCGGTTTTTGGCTAAAGCCGAAACGTAGATTCCATTAAAAATTGTTTTTCCCCATCCTACGGCTTGTGTACTTTTTTTCATGGACTCACAGGAAAAAATTAACACCCTGCGCAAAATA
>JBHHTW010000101.1:0-1720 GCA_046861385.1 Fidelibacterota bacterium
GAAACAGCTCCAATCCTGTTGACCGTTGCTGCATTTTATTTACCGAGACTACCGCATTCTATATTCGACCAGGTCATGGCTTTACCGTATCATCTTTATGTCCTGGCAACCCAGCATCCTGAAGCGGAAAAGGTGCTGCCAATGCAATATGGAACAGCGCTGGTGCTTTTATTGCTGGTGATCCTGTTCAATTTATCGGCAATTATTTTACGGAATCATTTCAGGAAAAAAGTTCAATGGTAATTCCAAGCCCAAAGATTGAAACGAAGACGGTGAATTTCTATTACGATGGGACACAGGCCTTGTTTGATGTATCGGTTCAAATCCCGGAGAAAGAGGTTACAGCGCTGATTGGTCCTTCCGGTTGCGGGAAATCCACTTTTCTGCGGATGCTCAACCGGATGAATGATATTATTGACGGAACTCATCATACCGGTACGGTGATGATCGACGGTAAGGATATTTATGAAAACGGAACTAACCTTGTTGATCTGAGAAAAAAGGTTGGAATGGTCTTTCAAAAATCTAATCCGTTTCCGAAATCCATATTTGAGAACGTTGCCTACGGACCTAAAATCCATGGTGTTAAAGACCGCTCCCGACTGAATGAAATTGTTGAGAACAGTCTGAAAGGGGCAGCACTTTGGGAAGAAGTAAAGGACCGGTTGGACCGGAATGCCATGGGACTTTCCGGTGGACAGCAGCAGCGGTTGTGTATCGCTCGCGCCCTGGCGGTCGAACCGGAAATTTTGCTAATGGATGAACCGGCTTCAGCGTTGGATCCCAAATCCACAGCAAGAATTGAAAATTTAATTGGAGAACTACAGAAAAACTACACGATTGTTATTGTCACTCATAACATGCAACAGGCAGCCCGTGTATCTAATTACACCGCGTTTTTCTATGAAGGACAATTGGTAGAGTTTGACAAAACCAAAAAAATATTTACCAAACCAAGAAAACAACAAACGGAAGATTATATTACAGGTCGCTTTGGTTAGAAATGAAGGAGAAAGATATGCCGCAACACCTACAGAGAGAAATTGAGAAATTGAAAAAGAAAATCTTGCTAGTCGGAACTTTGGTCGAAGAAAGTCTTCGAGACAGTATCAAAGCGGTCATAGAGCGGGATACAAAACGGGCACAAACCATAATTGAGGAAGATTCTATCGTTGATGAGATGGAAGTGGAATTGGAAGAGGAGTGCTTAAAAATTCTTGCCCTCTACCAACCAGTTGCTATCGATTTGCGTTATATCATATCAGTTTTGAAAATTAACAATGATCTGGAACGGATCGGCGACCTGTCTGTAAATGTTGCTGAAAGGGCAGAATTCTTGTCATCCCAGCCACCAATAGAAATACCGGATACCATCCCGCTAATGGCAAGTATTGTACAGAATATGTTGAAAAACAGTCTGGATGCACTGGTGAATATGAACACGATACAAGCTGCCAACGTTTATGAATCTGATGATCAAGTTGATGATCTATTTAGTGGAATGTTTCCGTTTGTTCAATCAATGATTGAACAAAAGCCGAAAAGAATAGATACATGGCTACAACTTTTATCAATTTCCAGATACCTGGAACGAGCCGCAGACCATTGTACTAATATTGCAGAGGATGTTGAATATTTGGTTGAGGGACAGATTAAACGGCATCATTATTAGATTTTACTGATCATGAAAATATTATACAGGTATTTGCGAATAATAGAT
>JBHHTW010000069.1:0-5734 GCA_046861385.1 Fidelibacterota bacterium
TGCGGGCGTCGTATAATGGTTATTACCCGAGCTTCCCAAGCTCGTGACGTGAGTTCGATTCTCATCGCCCGCTCAACTATTTCACACTGACATGATCCTACGTCTCATTCCCCTGATTATTTCCTGGCTCATATTAGCAGCCCATTTTCTTCGTTATGGTAACATATTGTCTGCTTTGTTATGTATTATGGTGCCATTGTTGCTAATTATACCAAAACGGATTATTTTGCATATCGTCCAATGGTTTACTTTTGCTGGTGTATTATTATGGATTAAGATCGGAATCGATCTCGTCAAACTCCGGTTTGCATTCCATGACGATTATTATCGCTTGGCAATAATTATGACATTCGTTGCACTGTTCACTTTCGTATCAGGATTGACCTTATACCATGAGTCATTTCGTAGAGTTTATCGCTGAAATCGGTTAAATATTTTACATACTAAAACCGACGGTAGTTATTCGAAAACTCCGTAATTTTCCACCCTCATGAAAATCAAATCTGTACAAGAAGACAGCCTGGGGTTTGAACTGGGATTCAAACCAGGAGATATCATTGAATCGATAGATAACTCCCGGGTAAAAGATATAATCGATTACCGTTTCAAGGTGGCAGATGAGAATATACTGCTGAAGGTCAGACAAAACGGTGAATGGGTTGAGTTTGACATTGAAAAAGATGTGGATGATGATCTTGGTCTGGAATTTGAAGATATGCGCATACGAAAATGTGCCAACGATTGTATATTTTGTTTTGTTGATCAAAACCCTCCCCATATGAGAGATGCACTGTATTTTAGAGATGGTGACTTCAGATTATCCTTTCTCCATGGACATTATATCACTTTGACAAATATGGGCTGGAAGGAATTAAAACGTGTTGTCGATCAACAATTATCACCCCTTTATATTTCTGTACATGTCACAGATCCGGACAAACGATTGGAGATGTTTTTGTATGGAAAAGATGATTATTTACTAAAAAAATTCGAGTATTTGACGGAAAATGGTATTGAACTCCATTCGCAGGTTGTACTTTGCCCCACATGGAACGACGGGGCATTTCTGGAAAAAACGATTGAGGATATACACTCATTTTCACCCACAGCGAAAAGTATGTCCATTGTACCGGCAGGTCTAACAAAGCACAGGGACGGACTACCATATATTCCATCTATCACCAAAGAATATGCTGAACAAACAATATCAATATATCATGATTTCGATAAACGATTTCGCCATCCGGATGGTAGTCGATTTTTAGTATTAAGTGATGAATGGTACCTTCGAGTAGGGAAAGACGTTCCTGGCTCTCCCCATTATCATAATCTTGAATTGGAAGAGAATGGTGTTGGGCAAGTCCGAAGTTTTAAGAACTTGTGGCATGATTTTGAACCACCAAAAATTGAGAACAAAACACAGGTCACTATCGGATCTGGTGTCCTTATTTCAGAAATATTTAGAAATTGGTTCATCCCCAAATTGAATGCCATTCAGAATCTTTCAATCAACTATATTCCAATAAAAAACGAATTGTTTGGGGAAAATGAGGTAACTGTAACCGGGTTATTGACAGGAGGAGCCATTATTAACCAATTAAAGGACAAAGATTTAGGTGATAAAGTGATATTCAGTGAACGGATTGTAAATGAGACATCGGGAGAGAAAACGTTGGATGATTTAACACTTGAAGATATTTCCAACGCAATCGGAGTACCTTTTCACGTTTCACCGGATGAACCTGAAGCATTTTTCAAAGTATTAGCCGCTGATGAACACGGATAAAACGAATTTTATAATTGATAAAAACAGAAAAACAATTAGAATTAGACCAGAATACAAGTCGTTTTTTCCAATAATCAATATAATTCTGTGGTTAATATTAAGTATCATTTTAGCATTCAAAAAACAAGGGTTAATTGATTATGTTATTGTATAAAGAAACGACAGATAAAATTATCAAATGCTTTTACAAGGTTTACAATGAATTAGGACATGGTTTTTTGGAAGCTATTTACGAAAATTCGTTAGCGATTCTTCTACGAGAGGAAGGGTTAGAGGTTGAACAACAAAAAGAGCTTGTGGTTAAATTTAAAAATTTAATTGTTGGTAAATATAAGACAGACTTAATTGTTAACGATAAAATCATTTTAGAGTTAAAAGCCGCAAAAAATATTGCACCGGAACACGAAGCACAATTATTGAATTATCTCAAAGCAACAAATATGGGACTTGGATTACTTCTAAATTTTGGTAATAAACCAGAATTTAAGCGTTTTATTTTTTCGAGTAATCAGTAAAATCTGCGAGGATCAGCGGCAAACATGTCTATTCCAGTTGTAGCTATAGTTGGTAGACCCAATGTGGGCAAGTCCACATTTTTTAACCGTGTCTTGCGCCAGCGCAAAGCCATCGTTGATCCCCAGGAAGGAATCACCAGAGATCGGGTATATGGTGAAACAGAATGGGAAGGGAAACGCATTGGTTTTATCGATACTGGAGGTTTTATTCCGGAGGACGTGGATCTATTTAATTCGGCTGTTCGCCAGCAGGCCAAACTGGCAATGTCCGAAGCGGATATGGTTGTATTAATGGTCGATGGCAGAGCAAACATCACATCCAGTGATCAGGTATTGGCTCAGGTATTACGAGAAAGTGGGAAGCCCCATATCCTTATCGTAAATAAATGTGATAATATGAACCAGGACAAGCAAATTTACAATTTCCACGAATTGGGATTAGAACCTATCATGCCCATGTCAGCCCTGTCCGGTCGATTAACCGGCGATATTATGGAAGCGATTGGAATTAAATTGAATTTAAAAGACAGAAAAATCGAACCCGATGAACATACGGATTTAAATTTGGCAATTATTGGCATGCCAAATGTGGGGAAATCATCTTTGGTAAATGCTCTGCTCCAAAGAGAACAAACAATCGTTACACCCATAGCCGGAACCACAAGGGACTCCGTTGATACTCCCTTGAAATGGTATGGTAAGAAGGTTATTTTGATTGATACGGCAGGGTTGCGGAAAAAAAGCAAAGTGACGGATGATGTGGAATATTATAGTTCTGTTCGTGCGAAAAGATCTATCAGCCAATGCGATGTTGCATTGGTCCTGATGGATGCTGAAAAGGGATTTGGTAAGCAGGATAGATTCATCGTTGATCAAGTGATGAAAGCAGGGAAAGGACTGGTGTTCATTGTCAATAAATGGGATTTGATTGAAAAAGAGACTAACACAATGGTGGAAACATCCGAATCCATCAAGCAGCAATTCCCGAAACTGAATGATTACCCGATTTTGTTTATATCTGCTTTGACCAAGCAGCGGGTTTCGAATATATTAAATGAAGCATTTACTGTATATGATAATTATTCACAAGTTATATCTACAAATGATCTAAACACATTTCTGGAACAGGCGATCAAAACCCGTAGTGTCCCGGCGGAAAAGGGAAAATTGGTAAAAATTAAATTCTTGAAGCAAGTGAGTTCAGCGCCGCCATTATTCGCAGCCTATTCAAATTATCCGAAGTTAATTCCCACTCACTATAAACGATTTTTAGAAAATAAACTGCGAAAGGCGTTTAATTTTAACGGCGTTCCCATTCGCTTTTCCTACAGGAAATCTTGAATAAAACATCTTCTGACGAAACCCGCATCACTCATAAGGTAAAGCGGTCGGAATTTATTGCAATAATAAATCCCATATTCTCCCAGATCGAATTTCAAACATTCCTAAAAGGAGCAAGAAAAGAATTCCATAATGCCAGACATATTTGCTGGGCATATCGTTTTATTGATGGTGAATTTATGGAAAACTCGTCAGATGCCGGTGAGCCATCCGGTACTGCGGGACAACCAATTCTTAATACGCTACGAAAATATCAAGCAGTGCAGACGGCCATAGTGGTTGTTCGCTATTTTGGTGGAATTGAATTGGGTAAAAAGGGATTAATGGAAGCCTATACAGCCGCGGCTGAAAAACTTTGTTTTAAAGTCCAATGGAAAGAATGGATAGAAACCGAAACAATTGTTATTACTGGTGATTATAAATCGGCCGGAAAAATCAAATATTGGATGACTCAGCATCATGGAAAACAAATTAAAGATAGCTCAAGTGATCGATTGAGGTGGGTTATTGACGTACCCAGACATACTAATTATGAAGGTTTGGCGCATTTGAATGTGGAGATAAAAAAAGAAGCGGGCACCAAACCAAGGAGGTAATAAGAAGGGAAGGATAGAAATTTGTGCCCGCTTTACCAATGTTAATGACTGTTGACTCAAAAAGTTTCATATCGTATAGACTTTTGAATAAATTAAGGTAACTGAAATGAATCAAAAATATATTTTACTCATATTATTATTAGGCGCAGGGATACTTTCCGGACAATCTATGCGCGTGGGTTTCTGGAATGTTGAAAATCTATTTGATCTGGAAAACGATCCAACCACCAACGATGACGAATTTGCATTGGGTGGAAAGAAGAATGTCACAGAAGAGATTTATGATCTAAAGCTCAAGAATTGTGCTAAAATGCTCTCAGATATAAATGCGGATGTATTGGGTTTATGTGAAGTGGAAAACTATTTTATTCTGGATGAATTGAATCGCGCCTATATCGATCGGGATTATAAGATTATCCATTATGATTCACCGGATAGTCGTGGTATTGATAATGCACTATATTACGACCCGGAAGTTTTTACAGTTGTGGATAGTCGGGCAATCCCAAATATTCTTCAGGATGGAAGTCGAACTCGAGATATTTTATATGTTTTGGGGAAATACAAGGAAAAAGATTTGCATATTTTCGTGAATCATTGGCCTTCAAATTATGGAGGCAAAGAGCAGGCGATCCCAAAACGCAGAACAACGGCACGATTACTGGGAAATGAAATAGCTACTATATTGTCTGACCGATCCGATGCTGAAATAGTTATGCTAGGTGATTTTAATGAAGATCCAACAGACGATAATGTTCAATTTCTTAAATCAGTAAACATGATCAATTTAATGGAGCCAATGATGGGAACACCTGGTATTGGGACTTACGTATGGCGAGGCACTGATTATTTCCTTGATCAAGTTATCATAAGCCCGGGATTAGCCGATGGACTCGGTCTTCATGCAGATACGGCCGTTATTCTTGATAAACCCGAATACCGGCAGCAAGAGGGAGATTATGCCCATTATCCTTTCCGCTTCTGGGCAGGCAATAATCTTTTGGGTGGATACTCTGATCATTTACCTGTTTTTGTTGAAATTTCTATCAAGTGACTCTTGCAACCGACTTTTGTATTGACTAATTTTGCCGGCACATTTTTAAAGAATAATTAACAATCGCGGGGTGCCTGTCCGCCGAAATGAAATGCAGGCGGGGAGCATGGTAGCTCGTTAATCAGCTTACGCTGATGTGTTTGTAATCAAACACGGGCTCATAACTCCAGTGTTAATATTTAAAGAATTAAAGATCGCGGGGTGCCTGTCCGCCGAAATGAAATGCAGGCGGGGAGCATGGTAGCTCGTTAATCAGCTTACGCTGATGTGTTTGTAATCAAACACGGGCTCATAACTCCAGTGTTAATATTTAAAGAATTAAAGATCGCGGGGTGGAGCAGTCTGGTAGCTCGTTGGGCTCATAACCCAGAGGTCGCTGGTTCAAATCCAGCCCCCGCTACAGAAGATAAACCCTGGTTTCTCGATGAGAGACTGGGGTTTT
>JBHHTW010000102.1:0-1701 GCA_046861385.1 Fidelibacterota bacterium
ACTAAACAGGAGATTAACCTATGAAAAATATAAGTAAAATTATCATGGTCTTTATCCCGACTCTCACTTTACTGGCCCAACCACCGGCGCCCCCTCACGATAGAGATATTGAAGGTCCTGGAAAAGAAAAGATGGAAATGATGATGATGTGGCGATTGACGGAAGACCTTGAGCTCACAGAAAAGCAAGCGGAAACCTTTTTCCCTAAATACCGTGCGCATCAAAATGAAATGGAAAAATTGCGAGAGGGAAGCAAGGAATCCATGGATGAAATTCGGGATTTACTGAATGAAGGGAAGAAAATTTCTGACAAAGATGTAGATAAAGCATTGGAAACATTCAAAAAGTTGGAAATGAAAAAGACAGACGCTCGTTTAGAATTCGTTAAAAGTTTAGAAGGAACTTTGACATCAGAACAACGGGCAAAGCTGATGTTGGCTCCCCATAAAATGCGACAAGAAGCAAGACGAAATATTAAAGAACACAAGAAATTCAAAAGCCGCCGGGACCAAAGGAATCGCTGGCGCTAACTCTATTAATAGAATAAGGATAAAATAATGAAAAAAATATTACCAGTATTAATCATGATTAGCATGATTTGGGTTGGATGCGGAGATAGTCGAAACCAAAATGATGATATTAGTGAATTACTAAAATTAATTGAGAACGATGAAATGCTAAAATTGGATCTTCTGGATGAAGGAGGTGCGCTTGATGAAGAATATACTGATGGGATCGAAGACGGTGGTGGGTATAAAATTATGGCTGATACCCTTTGGCCGAATTCCAATTATCGCTTACGATTTGGTCGTCAGATTTTGAATCATGAACGTGATGTAAGCTTCGATATCCAGGATGATACAGCCTATGCGGATATAAGTCGATCAATCAGCGGAAATTTCTTTGTGGTTGCTTTTGATTCAAATCATACGATGGTAGATTCTTTTGTGAAAGCGTTCGACTCTGACTTTTATCGTAGAGTTCGATTTACTCGGAATGATAGTTCATCTAATAGACCCTGGCGTATCAATGCGTTTACGATCGGAACTGGCGTCAGCGGTTCTAAAGTGAATATTACATCTCTAGCATGCTATGACACTAATACTGGAGATACACTTTACTCCTATTCAGCGAATGATGCAGGCGATGTATTTATTTTAAGAAGTGATGTGCCAACTTTTGCTCCAAGAGACCAGGTGAGGATAGAAATATCTGTTACGAATGAGGAACCGGTATTTTCAGTTGATAGTCTAGACAGCGGTGAGAAAGCGATTCTGAATTTCGGTCGGGAAAGAGGGGAACGTGCTCGAAGACGATTCAATGATTCCGGATTGTTTGGTGATGAAACTGCCGGGGATAATATATTCACTATGCTCTGGCGCGTTCATGGAATACATCCAAACCATGGTAATCGAAGAGTGTTTAATACCCATTTTGACGTTATAGATAATGCAACCCTCTTCATTAGAGATGGTGGATACAATGTGGCTGTTTGGTCCATTCCTTACAGGATTGTGCGCCCTTAGTCTAACAATTCAATCAACACTCAAAAAATGCCTCGCAAATGCGGGGCATTTTTTATTTATATGTTTTTGGATGATATGAGAATTAATTTTAAAGCAATATTATGAAGAAAATTTACAACTTTAGCGCAGGACCGGCTGTTCTCCCGGAACCGGTATTAGAACAAGCAGCGGAAGC
>JBHHTW010000034.1:0-23094 GCA_046861385.1 Fidelibacterota bacterium
ACAAAAACATCCGGAATTGATATTACAGCCGCCTATGGAATGGACCTCGGTGGATTAGGTGCGTTAGATCTTTCATTGGGATATAACAGCACTTCTACTGAAATTGATGCCATCCATCTACCCGGCGGTCTATCTACTTCACCTGAACCAAGTGTAATCAGTGATGCTGATTTTGTTGAGAAAGCAAAGAACACCATGTTCGATTCTCGCGAACAACGTACCATGACCAGCGCACAGCCTAAAACCAATATGGTTTTGGGTGTAAACTGGGGTGGTTATAAGCTTCCTGTTCTTGATGTACCTATAGGTGTAAACCTTAAACTGCATCAATTTGGTGAATACCATAGTCGCTATACGACTAGCAGTGAACCGGATTTTGAATCAAAAGAGTACGACGATGGTTGGGCACAAGTCTATCCAGCTGTTATGATTATGGATCTGGAATTCACGGCTGATCTGGGCGCCATGAGCCTTGCTCTTGGTACAAAAAACCTGGGTGATGTATTACCGGAAAAGAATCTACTTCCCAGTAGAAATAATGATGGTGCATTCGTCTATCCAGCCACTTCGCCAAATGGCATGAACGGTAAATTTGTTTACACAAAATTATCATTCAATTTCTAAACATAACCGTTTAGGTATTAAAAGGGCGGCTATATGCCGCCCTTTTTTATTTCATCCTGTGGAATAGCGTTTATTTTCATATAAATTCATCACTCTTTTTTGAGAATATAGATATAAAATGAAATCACCGGAAGCATCTCCAACACTCGTAATGAATGAACAGGTCAACGCCATGTGGGCAGCCGGCAAGGATGTTTTACATTTAGGGTTTGGCGAATCCCGTTTTCCTGTTCATCCCACACTTTCAAGTGCGCTCCAGGAAAATGCTTCCAGACAAAGTTATCTACCTTCATTAGGTCTTCCGGAGTTACGGGATACAATTGCAAGATATTATTCAAAAAAACACGGTAATGCATTTAATGGAGATCAAATTATTACTGGCGTTGGAAGTAAATCTCTCCTTTATGCCATGATCCAGTCTATTGATGGAGACTTGCTACTCCCCAAACCTTCATGGGTTTCATATAGTTCAATTGCAAAATTAACCGGACGATCGGTTCAAAGGTTTCTTTTGGATGCTGAAAGAGAATATTACTTAAATGTGGATCTCTTGGAATTTGCTTATACCGAATCAATTCAAAATGGTTTATCCCCCAAAATGCTTATATTGAATTCTCCCAGTAATCCCGTGGGAAATGTAGCATCTGTTGATGAATTAAAATCAGTTGCTAAATGGGCAAAGGACAAAGGTCTTTACATATTAAGTGATGAAATATACAGTCTTGTCACACATGGTGGATATACCCATCATTCCATTGCAGATTATTATCCTGAAAAAACAATCATTTTTGGCGGATTAAGCAAACATTTATCATTAGGCGGCTGGCGCGTGGGAATGGCTATTCTTCCGAAAGGTAATGTCGGTACATCTCTATCAGATTCGTTTCAGGCCATTGCCGGATGTGTTTGGTCCTGTGTTCCGGCGCCCATCCAATACGCAGCAGTATTTGCTTATAGTGGGAACAAAGAAATTGAAGCCTATATTAATACATGTACTGCTATACACGAAATTCGAACTCATTACATTTATCATTCGTTAATAGACCTGGGGTTCGAAATCCCCAAGCCCTCGGGTGGGTTTTATCTTTATCCTTCTTTTAAGAATTGGAAAGATACATTAAAAAAAATGGGTATTTTTTCCTGCACGGATCTTTCAACCTATTTGTTAAGTAATTATGGAATTGCATCACTCCCTGGAAGCGCATTTGGAGACAATCCAGAGAATTTAGCTTTGCGTTTATCTACCAGCTTTTTGGATATGGAAACCGATGAACAAGCTGCTCAAATTGTTAAAGCATATGAAATGGATAATAACCCCAATTCATTTATTCAAAATCATCATCCTCGAGTGGCATTATTCTTAAAGAAAATGAGTGAGTTTTTTTCTAAAATTAATTAAATGGAAAATATATGAGAGAAATTGTCATAATAGATGCCGTCAGATCCCCCATTGGGCGCGTTGGTGGAGCTTTATCTTCTATCCGGCCCGATGACCTTCTGGCGGAAGTTTTAAAAGCACTAGTGAATAGAACCGGGCTTGACCCAAGTTTGGTCGAAGATGTCTATGCCGGGTGTGGAAACCAAGCGGGAGAAGATAATCGAGATGTGGCCCGGATGGCTGTTCTCCTGGCAGGATTTCCCAAAGAAGTTAGTGGTGTAACGGTGAATAGAAATTGTTCTTCCGGTTTGGAGGCTGTTAATCAGGCTGCAAAAGCCATTATTGCCGGTGAAGGGGATATTTTTATTGGGAGTGGCGTTGAAAGTATGAGTCGTGCTCCTTGGGCAATGCCAAAACCTCAAAAACTACCGGCAGTTGGTCATCAAAATATTTTTGATACTACAGTGGGCTGGCGATTCCCAAATCCTAAACTCGATGCTATATATCCGATTGTCAGCCTCGGTGAGACTGCAGAAAATATTGCCGAAGAGCTTAAAATTCCCCGTGAAGAACAAGACGCTTTTTCCCTTGAAAGTCAACGTCGCGCAATCGATGCTATTAACCGGGGGAAATTTAAAAATGAGATTATTCCAATTTCTGTTCCTCAACGAAGAGGTGATCCTATTATTGTAAACACCGATGAGCATCCAAGATATCGAATTGAAAATGACCAATATTTGTTAGACCTTTCATTGGAAAAATTATCAAAACTTAAACCTGCATTTAGAAAAAATGGTACCGTTACGGCCGGAAGTTCCAGTGGAATTAATGATGGAGCCGCTGCCGTTTTACTTATGAGTCGGGAAAAAGCAAATGAACTTGGACTAAAACCAATAGCTCGTTGGATTGGTTCTGCTGTGGCGGGAGTGAACCCAGGCGTTATGGGTTATGGGCCTGTTCCCTCTACTGATAAATTGTTAAAACGATTTAGTCTCTCTTTAAGCGATATTGGATTAATCGAACTCAATGAAGCATTTGCAGCCCAAGCCATAGGCGTAATGAAAACAATGAAAATGAATCCTGACATTACAAATGTAAATGGCGGAGCTATCGCTTTGGGGCATCCATTAGGATGCTCAGGCGCACGCATCCTCACAACGCTTGTCCATGAAATGAAGCGAAGAAATTCTAATGAAAAAAAACCATATTATGGATTAGCCACCCTTTGTGTTGGAGTTGGGCAAGGTGTATCAACATTAGTGGAATCACTAGATGAGTAACGCGATAGACCGTCCTCTTTCCGGTATACGAGTTGTTGCATTAGAGCAATACATGGCTGCGCCATATTGTACGATGCTTTTGGCTGATGCCGGCGCTGAAGTGATTAAAATTGAACGACCTGGCAGCGGTGATCCCCGTCGGTCAATCCCTCCGTTCGCTCAAGGTCCTAACGGCGAAAAAAAAGCCGGTGGTTTTATGGCATATAATCGAAATAAAAAAAGCGTCGCATTGAATATTCGATCTGAAGAAGGGAAAAATATTTATAAAGAATTAGTCAGAACCGCAGACGTGGTTGTAGAGAATCTTCGACCGGGTGCCACTGACAAAATGGGAATTGGGTATAATGATTTAAAAAAAGAGAATCCAAAATTGATCTATGCAGCCATTTCCGGTTTTGGTCGATTAGAGGGTTATCGCGGCCCCGACTCCAATCGACCTGCTTTTGACATTGTTGCTGAAGCCATGAGTGGAATAATGCATTTAGTTGGATTTGAAGATCAACCTCCATCTTGGACAATTTATGGAATGGCAGATGTTTATTCTGGTGTTTGCACATCTTTTGGAATCACACAAGCCCTTTTTATGAGAGAAAGAACCGGGAAGGGACAATTTGTGGATGGTGCGATGTTGGATACCATGCTTTCTCTCAATGAAAGAATGGTAATGTTGTATTCTATTTCAGGCATTGAACCCCATCGAGGGAGATTAACTCATCTCTACCCCAGGGGGGCTTTCCAATGCAGCGACGGGTATTTAGCGTTAAATGTTCCTGATGATCAAATCTGGTCTCGACTCTGCAAAACGATGGAGCGAGATGATTTGATCGAAGATGAGCGAAGTATTAACGGAACAGCCAGGGCATCGAATGCAAAATTTTTAAGACCTATTATCGATGAATGGCTTTCCAAAAAAACACGAGAAGAAGCTGAAGAGCTATTGAATGAAAACGGTGTACCGGTAGGATCGGTTTATACGGCTAAGGATATTTTCTCTTCTGAACAGGTTTCTAAAAGGAAAGCATTAGTTGAAATAAACGATCCGGATGTCGGCACTTACACTTTTGCGCGGGGACCGGTTATGCTTTCTGAGTCGCCTGAGATCGAAACAAATCCTGCTCCAAGCTTGGGACAACACACTGCTGAAATACTTAAAGAAATTTTACACTACTCAGATAAACGAATTATTGAATTGGAGCATTCTCAAATTATTCAAAGGAGCTAACATTTATGTCAAATAAATATTTCATTATTACAATTTGGTTACTTTTCAGCAACCAAGTTTTCTCAGCTACACCTAATCCCGTTTTTGCTAAAAATGGAATGGTTGTTTCCACCAGTCGACAAGCATCTGAAGCGGGTGTTGAAATCTTGAAAAAAGGTGGAAATGCTATTGATGCTGCTGTTGCTGTGGGGTTTGCCCTGTCCGTAACATCGCCTTCTAATGGCAATGTTGGCGGTGGTGGATTTATGGTTGCACATAAAGCGAATGGTGATGATTTTACATTAGACTACAGAGAAAAAGCTCCTTCAAACGCACATAGGAATATGTACTTGGACGACAGTGGAAATATTATTAAAGATATGTCTTTACATACAAGAGCAGCCTCTGGTGTTCCCGGGAGTGTAGAAGGATTGCTGAGAGTTTGGGAAGATCATGGATCTGGAAATATTTCAATGAGGGAACTTTTAGCGCCAGCAATAGCATTAGCAGAAAAGGGCTTCAAATTGAGTCACTTTGAAGCAACCCGCTTTAATCATTTTAAAAATTTCTTTTTAAAGAATGATGCAGCCGCAAAAGTATTTATTCGTAATGATGGTCAACCTTGGAAAGCCGATGACATTTTCAAACAAAAGGATCTCGCTCAAACATTAAAACGCATTTCCCGTAATGGAAAAAAGGGCTTTTATATGGGGAAAACAGCAGATTTGATTGTAGCCGAAATGGAAAGAGGAAATGGCTTCATCACCTACGAAGATTTACTGAATTATACATCAAAATACAGGGAACCGGTTAGAGGAGATTTTCTTGAATATGACATTTTATCCATGGGTCCTCCCAGTTCAGGTGGTGCTGTACTAATCGAAATGCTAAACATGTTAGAATTGGCGCAATTAGATTCTTTGGGTTGGAATTCTTCAGAATATATACATTTATTAACTGAAGTTGAACGGATAGCTTATGCAGACCGGGCTGAACATATGGGGGATTCTGATTTCTGGGATGTTCCCCTTGACATGCTACTTTCCGAGAATTATGCAACAAGGAGATTTTCTGATATTTCAATGGAAAAAGCAGCAAAAAGCAGTGATGTATTTCCCGGTAATCCATCCGGCTACGAAAGTAAAGAAACTACCCAGTACTCTGTTATCGATAAGGACGGCAACGCGGTCAGTGTGACTACCACTATTAATTTGAGTTTTGGCAGTGGTATTTTGGTTGAGGGTGCCGGATTCTTTTTGAATAATGAAATGGACGATTTTTCATCCAAACCCGGAACGCCAAACTTTTATGGATTAGTAGGGAAAGAAGCAAACGCTATTGCTCCGGGAAAACGCCCGTTGAGCTCCATGACGCCTACCATTGTATTAAAAAACGGAAATCCATTTATGGTCACCGGTTCTCCCGGTGGCTCGACTATAATAACCACCACGCTTCAAACTATATTAAATGTGACTGTTCATGGTATGAATATTCAAGAAGCAGTTTCTGTTCCGCGAACTCACTCTCAATGGCTCCCGGATGTACTTTTTTTTGAAAAAAGAGGATTACCTCAGGATGTTATTCAAAATCTAGAGAGAAAAGGACATTTGGTTAAAATGCACCCTTGGAAATATCTTGGGAAAGCAAATGCAATTGTGGTTACAGATGATTGGATTACTGGTGGAGCCGATACCCGGGGCGAAAATACTGCTGTTGGTTATTGATTTATTGGAGTATGTATATATTTAATACCTTCGATATAGTGAGGACATTCCCCGCCTGCCACATATGGAAAATATAGAAGGGGCGGGCAGGCTGTCTACATTACGACAGACAAGAATGTCTGTCGTACGGTGAAACACATGAGATTAGACGCTGTACAAATTGAGGATATTTCTTCGGCAGATTTCCCAAAGGTCCTGGAATTGAATCAACAATCCCAACCCCATCTCAGCGCATTAACATTAGAGCGATTGAAAGAACTGGCTAATATGACATTCCATTTTCGGGTCATAAAACACGAGGATGAGATTTCAGCATTTCTCATGGGTATGGAAGAAAACCAACCATACAATAGTATGAACTATGCTTGGATTTCTGAACGATACGAATCGTTCTACTATATTGATAGAATTGCCGTTGCAAAGGAATATCAGAGACAGGGGTTAGGTATTTCATTGTATGAAGATGGGCAATCATTTGCTCTTGAAAAGAAAAAACCTGTCATGGCATGCGAAGTAAATATTAAGCCTCCTAATATCGGTTCCTTAAAATTTCATAAAAATTTTGGTTTTTTCTCTGTCGGTGAACAAAATACAGAAGGAGGTCAAAAGCGCGTGCAGTATATGATTAAAAATTTGAATTGATTGTATTTTCCCATTCTTTAATCCGATTTTCTACCCATTTAATTGAAGGAAAATCTATTTCCTGAATGTCTCCATCCAGGGTAATCCATATCCATGAATCTCTCGGATTCCCTAAAGCGAAGTCTCCTTCCAATGCGACATTCCCATCGGGATACCACCACGTCCAATGGCCAATATATAATCCCTGATGATATTCACCCTCAAGACTTTTTGAACCATCAGAAAACCATTCCTTTTGTACACCATGAGGAACCGAATGAGCATAACGATGAACATACATCAAATCGCCGGAGGGGTACCATCTTGTATGGACACTGTCTTTTTTTCCTCCTTTCCAATAAAATTCCCATTGTTTCGTACCATCTTTATACCATCCTCTATCATAACCATCTTTTTGCCCATAAACCAATAAGGCTTCTCCTTCTTTACGCCCGTTATTGTGCCATAAAATCAATTTTCCGTGGAGTTTATCCTGACGATAAGGTTCTGCTGATGAAACGACCCCATTTTCATACCAGTGCGACCATGTACCCTGTTTTTTCCCGTTTATATATTCTCCCTCTTCTTTAATTTGACCATTCTCGTACCATATTGTCCACAATCCCTCCTGTTGAAGATTCTTAAATATTCCTTCCCGTTGTTTTTCACCATTTGCATAATACCAAATCCAATGACCATCTTGAATTCCTTCATTCAAATATCCTTCAAATTCGTGTACACCGTTCGCATAATTATAAAAAACCTGACCGGTGTATGGTAATTCCTGATTGGTAATATATTTTCGGCTTGTACCATCAAGATCGACTCTATCTACGAGATCTTTTATGTTGACTTGAGAAAATAGAAATGTATTAATCAGAATAATAATTGTGAATTTTTTCATAACATAAGTTGATCTTCTATGAGTTGAACAAAAATAGATGCCCCTACCGATAGAGCTCGCTCATCAATATCAAAATGTGAGCAATGGTGGGGGACGCTTCTGAATGGTTGATCTTCTGGCGCTGATCCTACAAAGAAAAAACAACCGGGAATTTCTTGAGCATAATAACTGAAATCTTCACCTCCCATGGAAAGATATGGAGAACCCACTCCTTCGCTAACAATTTTTCTTGCTGACTTCATCAATTTATTAACAATCCCCGAATCATTAACGGTTGGTGGATAGCCGTTTCGGTATTCTAAAATTATTTCTGCGTTAAAGGATTGACCCATACCGGTAATAATTTCATTCATTCGTGATTTAATAAGCTGGCGATTTTCTTCAGTGTATGATCTCGCCGTTCCTTTTAGCTTCACCTCATCAGCAATAATATTAAAATTGTATCCACCATTTATCATACCAATTGAAACAACTGTACTTTCCAAGGGATTAGTATTTCGGCTGACGATAGTTTGCAATGCAGTTATTAAATGGGCTGATACCACGACAGAATCCACAGTTCCCTGAGGAGCTGCGCCATGTCCGCCTACTCCTTTTATTATAATTTGAAATTCATCCGCAGCTGCCAAGATGGAGCCCTCTTTCACTCCAACTTCCCCATATTTTTGATAATTCCAAAGATGTATTCCATATATCTCATCAACCCCGTCCAGGCAGCCGTCTTTAATCATATATGTTGCACCACCGTCACCCTCTTCCGCCGGTTGAAATAAAAATCGCACTGTACCTTGTATTTTATTTTTTTTATTGGCTAATATTTTTGCTGCTCCTAAAAGCATAGCAGTATGTCCATCATGACCGCAAGCGTGCATTATTCCGTCGTGTACCGATTTATAATCACAATGGCTTGTTTCCTGAATTGGCAGAGCATCCATATCTGCCCGAAGGGCGATAGTGGGACCATGCCCGCTATTTAAATCAGCGACGACACCTGTTTTGCCAACTCCTGTCTGGACATCTAATCCAAGATCGTTCAGTCGATTGGCGACCAACTCTGCTGTACGGTGGACATTAAAACCCATTTCAGGATGTTTATGTATATCCCTGCGCGTTGAAATAATTTCATCCGAAATTATTTTGACGTCCTTGTGAATGTTTATGCTCATGTGTTTTAATTGGTTCGGTTAATAATAATCAGCAAATTTAGTAATTATTTAGCTGGTTTTTCCAGTACAGCCAGCTGCCCGCATCCAGCATGGATATCTGTCCCTTTACTCCACCTCGTCATAACTGGGAAACGTGTGTTTTGTAACGCTTCAAGAAATGATTTTATCCCATTTTCTGATGGCCTTTTGTATTTTCCACCGATTTCATTATAAGGAATTACATTGAGTTTACAACGTCGACCATTTAACATATTAATTAATTTTCTTGCATTATCGATTCCGTCTGTAATTTTATCCATTAAAACATACTCAAATGTAACCGGCTGGCCTGATTTGGTTGTATAGTAGTCTGTAGCGGTCAGCAATTCAGTTAATGGATATTTTTCAGCAATCGGCATTGTTTTAAAGCGAATTTTCTGTGAGGAACCATTTAAGCTGACCGCCAGTTTATATCGATGTTTTTCATCAGAAAAACGGATGATTTTAGGAATGATTCCAACAGTAGAAATTGTGATTCTTCTTGCTCCGAGTTTTATTCCATTTTTATTGTTTAAGAGGTTGGCTGCTGCGATAACGTTTTTATAATTCAAGAACGGCTCACCCATACCCATAAAAACAACATTGGAAATGGGCGTTTGAGCACTGGATCCCACCTGCAAAAATTGATCAACAATTTCCCCTGCATTCAAGTTCTTTTGGAATCCCATACTCGCCGTCGCACAAAATTGACAATCAGCTGCACAGCCGACTTGAGAAGAAACACATATTGTAGTTCGATTCCCTTCCTTTATCAATACAGATTCAACCAATTCACTCGTTTGTAATCGAAAAAGGAACTTGCGCGTTGATTCCGCCGTTGAACCCGTCACATGAACAAATTCAAGGGGATGAATACAGAATTCTTTTTCAAACTTGTTTCGCAATTCAATTGGGAAATTTCTCATTTCCCGGAACGAATTCACTTTGCTTTTATAGAGCCATGAAAAGAGTTGTTTTGTTCTAAATAGCGGTTCTTTGAAAGAATCGCAGATAGTTTCAAGGTCGGCTTCGCTTTGGCCAATTAATGGTTTTTTTAATGTTCTCGGAGAATTCAAGGGTTGAGAATTTCGACCATCTTTTAAGGCTTGGCAAGACATTAAGATTGATTCAAGGAATGATGACCTTTAAGTTCATACCCATTTATACTTTAATAACGAATTAGGATTAAATATGTCTGAACATCAAGATACGCAATTGGTTCAGGAATTAGGACAATTCCGACAAAATTTTATCAATGAAATCGGAAAAGTGATCGTAGGTCAACAGAATATTATCGATCATTTTCTCATTTCTCTCATTTGTAAAGGGCACACATTACTGGTGGGTGTCCCCGGACTGGCAAAAACATTATTAATTAAATCCATGTCTGAGTTATTAGACCTCAAATTTAGTCGAATTCAATTCACTCCTGATTTGATGCCCAGCGATATTACAGGTACAGAAGTTATCGATGAAGATCATACGACAGGCCGGCGGGAATTCCGATTTTACAAAGGTCCCATATTTGGCAATATCATATTAGCTGATGAAATAAATCGGACACCGCCAAAAACACAATCGGCTCTTCTACAAGCTATGCAGGAATACATGGTAACAACCGGAGGCCAGACCTATCCATTGGATGAACCCTTTTTTGTATTGGCCACACAAAACCCAATTGAACAGGAAGGGACATATCCCTTACCGGAAGCACAATTAGATAGATTTATGTTTAATATAAATATTGAATACCCAAGTAGAGACGAAGAGGTTTCCATTGTTCAATCCACAACTAGTAGTGATTTTTCTACTCTCAATTCCATAATAACGAAATCGAAATTATTATCATTTCAGCAATTAGTTCGACGGGTCCCCGTAGCAGAAAATGTTGTGGAATATGCAGTGGACCTCGTCAGTCATACTCGGGCGAACACCGATGGCTCTCCTGATTTTGTTAATGAATGGATAGATTGGGGAGCGGGTCCAAGGGCTTCACAATATCTTATTCTTGGTGCCAAAGGTCGTGCTGTTTTGGATGGTCGCCCAACTCCCGATATTTCAGATGTAAATGCATTGGCTTTACCTGTTTTACGCCATCGAATTATTACCAATTTCAATGCTGAAGCGGAAGGTGTTAAAGTGGATGATATTGTTTTAAAACTCATAAGTTAGACGTTGAACAACAGGAAAGAGAAATGAAATGGCTTTATTTAAAGAGTTAGACGTTTTCAATAATTATTTAAAACGTAATGGCATTACACACTTACGTTTTAAATAATTACGTTTTATAATCATGCAATTCATTTACAAAAATACGATGCAAAACAGGCCGTCTAACGCCTAACATCTTGCCTCTAACGTGATAGATAAGAAAAAATATCTCCAGCCGGAAACAGTAGCCAAATTAGATAACATGGCATTACGAGCGCGATTGGTCGTGGAAGGGTACATCATTGGCCAGCATAAAAGTCCCTATCACGGCTTTAGTGTTGAATTTGCCGAACATCGTGCATATGGACCGGGAGATGAAATCCGCCATATAGATTGGAAGCTCTATGGCAAAACTGATCGATATTATGTTAAACAGTACGAAGAAGAAACAAACCTTCGGTCTTATCTTTTATTGGATTGCAGCCAGTCAATGAGCTATAAAAGCGGTGTTATTACCAAACTGGATTATGCATCATATTTGTCAGCTGCTTTATCTTATTTAATGTTAAATCAGCGCGATGGAGTAGGACTAATTCTTTTCGACGAAAAAATTAAAAAATTCATTCCCCCACGCTCAACGCCCAGTCACTTGAATACCATTTTGAAAAATCTCGAAAAACCGGAAGGTGGATCTGATACAAAAATTGGATCTGTTTTACATACAATGGCTGAAAGAATAAAGAAACGCGGAATGGTTATCTTAATTTCTGATCTGATAGATAATCAGGATGATATTTTAAAAGGTTTGAAACATTTTCGCCATAATAAACAGGAAGTCATTTTATTTCATATTCTCGATCGCATGGAACTGGATTTTGATTTTAATGTCCGCACACGGTTTAAAGATATGGAAAGCGGAGAAACCCTGACCACGGAACCGTGGCAAATAAAGTCAGATTATAAAGAACTTATCATGAGTATTCAACAATCATATCGAAAACGCTGCCGGGAACAGTTGATTGATTATGTGCCACTTTTTACAGATCAAAACTTGGATATTGCTCTGAATGGTTTTTTGAATAAACGCCAAAAATTAGGATGAATAATCCATCTATTGACACCGTTACTCGTACTTTTTCGATTTATTAAAATATCTTTGAGCTTGATCTTGTTTTCCCTGCTGTAAAAGAACTCTTGCTATTCCCCGGTAATGTGATGCGTTTTCCGGTTCGAGATAAATAAGTTCTTTATAAAACTTTTCTGCCTTACGCCATCTTTCATTACTCTCAAATGTCTGCGCCATACCCAAAATGGCCTCTACATCACTTGGATTCAGGTCCAGGGCAATTGTAAAATGATCTTCTGCTGCATCAAAATCTTCCACTTGATTGTATAATACTCCAAGATTAAAATGTAAATCCGCTTTTGTTTGATTATCTGTTGTGGCTTTGATCGCTTTTTCATACGTAGCAATAGATGCTTTCGTATTTCCAATATCATAATATGTTTGGGCTAATGTGCGAATTGCTGAAAGATTCTGGGGATTCAAATTAACTGCTTTTTCCAAATAAGGGAGCGCTTCATTTGGCTTTCCATTTTTTGTCATAATTTGTCCAGCTGCCGCATTTGCATTGAAGTCTTCAGGTGACATCTCGACCGCTTTGACAATTATCTCAATCGACTTTTCTATTTCGCCCAAATCGTAAAAACACGTTGCTAACATGGTATATGTCAATCCTTCATCCGGCTTAATATCAGCTGCAGAATTAAACTCATCAATCGCTTTTCTTATGCTGACATTTTTCTCTTCAGATTCCAAATTTTTGGCATTATTGTAGTTTTGGACTCCTTGATTATACGCATCAGTCCAAAATTGGTATCGAGACATAGCGACAAATTCGGATACCGGCCTGCCATCTAATATTTTCGCCTGCGGATTTATAGAAAGCGCTTTATTAAACGCTTCATTCATTTCTTTCCAGCGTCCTGACCTGCCATAAATGTGATGGCCTAATTGAAAAGGGATTTCAGGATTCTCCGGTTCAATAGACATCGCTTTAACTAGAAACTCTTCCGCTTTTTCATAATCCTTTTGCTGCAGATAGAGTTTAGCAGAGGTGTATTCTTCACTCGTGCAACTGATAAAAACTATTGTGATAAATAAGATAAATAAATGGGTAATTCGATTCATGCGTATTATGATTCCTCTAATTGAAGTTTAATGGTTTAAAACAGCCAGGAAAATTAGTCAGGTTGGGAGTCTATTCAAAGTTCAAGAGTTTCTTGTAAATAACTAATTCTTTCAGAAACATCCTCAACGGAACAGTTTAGAATCTTTTCTGATCCAAATCCCTCTACACAAATAGAAGCAAGTGCTGACGCTTGAACCACTGCTTCTACTTCATTGCCGCCGGCGGCTAATATTCCGGCGAATGCTCCGGCGAATACATCCCCGGCTCCTGTGGGGTCAATAACTTTTTTCACCGGATATGCTCCGATCCGGACTTGATCTCTCTCGCTGATAAACAATGCCCCTTCACTACCGAGTTTAACAATAACTTTTTCCGGACCATAATTCAACAACTCCACTCCAGCTTTTTGGGGATCTGAGTGGTTTGTTAATAATTCAGCTTCACTTTCATTCAGTAATAAAATGTTTGTCTTTTTTAGAACATCTTCCAGTTGCGGCTTGGTTGTGTTAATCCAAAGGTTCATTGTATCCAGGATAAAAATATCTGCTTCGGATTGATTGATGATTGACATTTGAAGTTCAGGGTGTATATTGGCAAGCAATACTGTCTTCACATCTTTATTTTCATCGCAAAGAGATGGCTTAAAGTCACTAAAAACACCCAAGTTTGTATACAAGGTTTCTCTTTCATCCCAGTTTTCTGAATAACGCCCTCCCCAACTGAATGTAGAACCCGGAACTTCCTGGAGGTCTGATAGATTATTGGCAAGAGACTGATAAAGATCCTTATCCTTTTTAGAAAAATCTGATCCAATGATGCCTACAACATGGCAAGGAACAAATCGATGGGCGGCAATCAATGCATATGTAACTGAACCACCAAGGATATTTTCCCTTCGATCCTTCGGAGTTTCGATGGTGTCTATGGCAATAGAGCCTGCGATTAATAATGAAGATTCAATCATTTTCAGTGGATAGTTTAGTTGTGAATAAACCAAACCAACAAGAAGAACCTTCGATCTTGTTTTATCAAATAGTATAGAGTATATTTTTCTATTATGGCGAGCAAAACTTTTGCAATAATAACTGATATTCACGCCAATATAGTATCATTGGAAAAAGCATTAAAGTTGATTGATGATCGCAAGGATATCGATCAACTGATTTGTTTGGGGGACTGTTTTGCCCTTGGCCCTTCCCCAAACGAAACACTTGATCTTCTGGGATCATTGAAAAATTGTATTTTTATTCGTGGAAATCATGATCGTTATCTTATTGAGAGACTTTGGGAACAAGAACGGCCGACCCTTGAAGGAATGGATCCTGACGACCCAATTTGCCAAGCGATTGTCGCCAACGAGGAATGGACAGCAGAACAGGTCGGGGAGGACGGTGTTTCATTCGTAAAATCCATGCATATTGCTCATAGGGATATCGTGGATACAACCCTTGTTGATTTCACACATGCCTGGTACCAACGGGATGATGTACCACCCAATATGGGAGGTGCATTGAATTGGAAAAGACATGTTCACAATGCTCATCCGGATATTACTCAATTTCTTTTTGTTCATGGACATGTTCATATTCCACGAAATGAAACCAGTGAAAATTTGACCATTCTGTGTCAGGGGGCAACGGGACTTCCATTTGATGAGGATCCTCGTGGCTCTGTTGCTTTTTTAACTATCGGCAACGGTTCATTTAAATGGGAATTAGTACGTTATGATTATAACAAACAAAAAACCATGAGTCAATTGGAAGACCGAAAACCTCCTTTTTATGAGAATCTTAAGGATACAATTCGTTACGCATCCATTCGTAACGAAACGTAAGTATTCTTTTTTTCGTAATTTTCACATCTAATAATCAGTATTTATGCACTATTTTGACCATAGCGCCACTACGCCCCTAAATCCTCATGTAAAGCATTTTATGGATAAAGTAGGTGAGCTTCATTTTGGTAATCCATCAAGTATTCACTTCTTAGGCAGAAAAGCAAAAGTAATCATTGAGACCGCCAGAAAGCAAATGTCAACTGCTATTGGCTGTGCTCCACAGGAAATTATTTTCACCAGTGGAGGAACAGAAGCCAATAATTTGGTATTATGGAATATGATACACAAAGATAAAAAACATGTGGTGACCTCTGCTATTGAACATCCTGCAATTTTAAAAACTCTAAATTATTTGTCGAATTTTGGAGTGACGTATACAGCTGTTGCTGTTGATAAAAATGGATTAGTTGATCCGCAAGATGTGGAAAAGGCTATTAAAGATGAGACGGGGCTTATTTCCATCATGCTGGCGAACAATGAAGTGGGGACAATTCAACCCATTGCAACTATTGCAGCTATCGCAAGATCTCATGGTATCATAATGCATTCTGATGCTGTACAGGCCTTAGGGAAAATTCCTGTTATTGTGAATGAACTTGGTGCAGGTTGCCTTAGCTTTTCGGCTCATAAATTTTATGGGCCTAAGGGCGTCGGGGCTCTATTTGTTGAAAATGGAATTCATCTAAAACCAATTATCTACGGTGGCAGTCAAGAGCATAATATGCGGGCAGGAACAGAAAATACTGTTGGGATTTCCGGTTTAGGATTAGCGGCAGAATTAGCTGTAAATAATATTAAATCAACAACAGACCATTCTCAATTATTAACTGAAACATTTAAAAAACTGTTATATCAAGTGTTCCCTGATGCTGTTTATCATGGTGACCCAAATGGGTTTCTTCCCGGATTAATCAGTGTTTCATTTCCGGGATACAGAAATGATTTACTTCTGGCTCATTTAGATCGAAAGGGAATCGCAGTCTCCAGCGGATCAGCTTGTTCCTCCGGCGATGTTAAACCATCTAAAATCTTATCCGCCATGAAAGTGGATGATGATTTAAACATTTCTACATTGAGAATCAGTTTTGGATTGGGAAATACGATCGATGATGTTTCCATTCTCATAAAAGCCATTAATAAGTCATTAGAAGATATTCGCTCGCTTTCCTGATATGCCTGAAAGAATTATTGTTGGTATGAGCGGTGGCGTAGACAGTGCCGTTTCCGCACTTTTATTGAAGGAAAAAGGTTTTGATGTAGAATGCGTTTTTATGAAAAACTGGGAAGACAAAAGCGATTACTGTACTACCGAACGGGATTATAAAGATGCTCTAATGGCAAGTGAATTTCTGGGTTTGCCTTTGCGCACAGTCAATTTCACAAAAGAATACAAGGAGTTTGTATTCAAAATATTTCTTGAGGAATATACTGCAGGTAGAACACCCAATCCTGATACGTTATGTAATAAGGAAATCAAATTTAAGGCTTTTCTGGAATACGCGCTGACTTTAGGGGCAAACCGTATTGCTACCGGACATTATGCTAGAATTGTTCACTCCAATGGACTGGTCAGACTGCTAAAAGGTACAGACAGAAATAAAGATCAAAGTTATTTTCTATATTTGTTAAATCAGCAACAGCTGGAAAAATCTATTTTTCCTTTAGGTGATATAACTAAAGGGGACGTCCGGAATATTGCAAAAGAAAAGGGATTACCCAATTTTGACCGCAAAGACAGTACAGGTGTATGTTTTATCGGTGAGCGGGATTTTAAGGAATTTCTTTTTCAATATTTTAAACCCGACCCAGGTGATATGATATCAATTAATGGTAAAATAGTTGGCCATCATGATGGTCTTATGTTTTACACATTGGGTCAGCGCCAGGGACTGGGGATAGGTGGTGGATATGGATTGAAAGAAGAACCATGGTATGTTGTTAATAAAGATATTGATAATAATACACTAATTGTCGCTCAAGGGCACAATCATCCGGCTCTGTTTCATAAAGAATTAACTATAAATGATTTGCACTGGATTAGCGGTACCCCCCCGGAAAAAACTAACTTATCTGCAAAAATACGCTACCGACAACATGATAAAAAATGTATACTAATAGGTTTAAGTGAAAATGAAGCAATTATTGAGTTCGACGAACCCCAATTTGCAGTCACACCGGGGCAGGCAGCCGTATTATACGATGGGGATAATTGCCTGGGCGGCGGTACGATAATATCACGGAACTAATTTTTTTGGAATGCTTTACATAACCTGATGTGTGAAGAAAAAAGAAGAAAAATTTGTCTGATTAAGGCGGGCAATGCTCTCAATAGCGGAGCGATGGATAAATTTCCCAACGAAGAGCAGGCAGATTTTACTCTTTTTAATTTTTGCAGTAGTTTTTGCGAAGCATTCTTTTTTAATTGGGGGATTGCAAAAAGAGTGAATTAAAGCGAAATTATTACTATGCAGGAACGTACATATAAATCAAGTTGGTTCTTTTTTTTACTGTTCGCAGTATTGACAAGTTTTGTATTGGGACAGTTTAGACGGGATGTCCCAAAGACAAATTTCCAGGAATCTATTGGCGGGAGAACTGAGTTTTCTTCTTTATTTGATCCCAATCGATTTCAAATGAATCATAGTTTTTCTATGTCTTTTTCATCCATGGGTGGTACACCCATGAGCATAGGCGCTTACACAAATTCCCTTTCCTTTGCCTTATCCCCAAATATGATTCTGAATACTCAAATCAGTTTGGTAAAGCCTTCCATGGGAGGAATAAATAATCAGGAGAAACTATTTTATAATGTTGGACTGGATTATAGGGCATCCGAAAATAGTTTATTCAGTTTTAAAATCAATAATTATCCCACATATTATCAAAGATCAAACCAATACATTCAATTAAGAGGTTATTAATTCTTGGCAAAAATAAAACGTCGGAAAAAGAACAAACTCCTATATAAATCTCGAGCAAACACTCCCAAAAAACGAAAGGACATCCAGGGGACAATTGTTAATTCAGCTATTGTTGTGTTGTCATTGCTGGTTGTAGCATTTATCTTTTCCTTTTCAAATCGACAAATTCAAACAGGGGTTCCAATCGAAGTGACATTTCCTGCAATTCAGGATACGCCAAAACTTGCCATGGAGATCTATGAACAAAATCCAATTTTGGATATCGAAGTCGAAGTTTTAAATGGGTGCGGAATACCCGGACTAGCAGGTAAAGTATCTGATTTCCTAAGAACAAAGCATTTGGATGTAGTCCGAGCAGAGAACGCTGATCATTATAATTATGATCAAACATTGGTCATTTTAAGAAATGAAAATGTTGACGGACTTCAGAAAATTGCGAATCTTTTTTCCATGGATGAAAAATCAGATGCTCGTGTAAAACACATCCCGAATGATCAATTAGATGTTGATATTACTGTTATTTTGGGGAAAGATATCTCTCAAATCAAACCATTCTCAGAAGTTATCCAATAAAATTGACTCCCAACCCATCTTTGACTGACGAGGCGAGTCTTCTTTCTGATTCTATCGCTAAGTTGGCATTAGAAAAAACTGCTGAAAATATTATTTCTTTGGATGTGCGAGGGATTACAAACTTCACAGATTTTTTTATTATTTGTTCTGCGGATACCGATATTCAGATAAAAGCAATTGCGGACAATATCCGTAAAAATACAAAACATAAACCGTGGAGAGTTGAAGGATATGGACAATTAAATTGGGTTTTATTAGATTACGTAGATGTGGTTGTTCATGTTTTCAAAACGAGAGAACGTGAATATTATAATTTGGAAAGTCTTTGGGCGGACGCTCCATTAACCGAATATAAAGATGAACCTGAAAGCATATCTTGAAGCGAAACTGTCTGAAGCAGCACAATTAGCCGACTTCACTCCTGATTTCATCCCAATAACATCTTCAAAAGATGAGCAGCATGGAGACTTATCTTCCAGCGTTGCTTTATCTTTGGCAAAGACCGTGAAAAAGCCTCCCATGGAAATTGCTGAGAAAATTATTGAGTATTTTGATAAAGATGATGAATTCATCGCTGATATTTTTATCTCACCGCCAGGATTTATAAACTTCAAAATTCATATTTCATATTATCAGTCCTTGGTGACCAAGATTCTAAAGGATGGGGATTCTTTTGGAAAAACGGATATTGGTTTTGGCAAAACTGCGAATGTTGAATTTGTCAGCGCAAATCCCACAGGCCCTTTAACGGTAGGACATGGGCGACAAGCGGTATTGGGTGATACAATATCTAATATTTTAGAATGGCACGGGTTTGATGTTACGCGTGAATACTATTTTAATAATGCAGGACGTCAGATGCGCCTCTTGGGGGCTTCCGTTGAAGCAAGGTATAAAGAATTGACCGGTGGCCGTTCTGAATTTCCTAAAGATGGTTATCAGGGCGATTATATTCGAGAGATCGCTACTGTAGTATTAAAAAATCACGGGGACGGTCTTGAAAGTGATGATGTACTTTTTAGAAAAACAGCAGAAGAAGCCATTTTTGATAATATTAAATCTTCTCTAAATGAATTAGGCGTCATCCACGACCGATTCTCAAATGAGAAAACATTTTACGAGACCGGCGCAATTGATCGAATCATATCTGATTTAAAGAAGAAAAATCTTATTTACGAATCAGAAGGCGCCACCTGGTTCAGAACAACCAAATTGGGGATGGGGCAAGATCGTGTAATAATCAAAAGTACCGGTGAACCAACCTACCGCCTGCCAGATATTGCATATCATATAAACAAAGTTGAGCGGGGTTATAATTTCATTATTGATATTTTCGGTTCCGATCATATGGATACGTATCCGGATGTTTTAGCAGCATTAGGTGCATTGGATTATAAAACAGATCATTTTAAAGTACTCATTCATCAGTTTGTAACATTACTAAAAAGTGGTCAAAAAGTAAAGATGTCCACCCGTAAAGCTGATTTTGTAACATTAAAAAAATTAATTGATGATGTCGGCGTTGATGTTGTTCGATATTTTTTTATTATGCGAAATATGAACTCTCATCTAAACTTTGACTTAGATCTGGCCGCTGACCAATCGGAGAAAAACCCCGTCTTTTATTTACAATATGCCCACGCAAGAATATGCAATATCATAAAGCATGGTGAGAGTCTTGGGGTTGATCCTCACAATAATTATGATGTGTCCTTACTTATTCATAAAGCTGAATTAGAGCTCTTGAAAACAACCGATCAATTTATTGACACTATGGAGATTGCGTATAAAACGTTGGAACCGCAAGTAGTTGCAAATTATTTACAAGGCTTGGCGACTAAATTTCACAAATTCTATAGCGAGTGCAGAGTGATCAATAAAGATCAAGCATTAACTGCGGCAAGAATTGCACTAATCAACTCTGTGAAAGTTGTTTTATCAAATGGACTAAGAGTTCTGGGGATTTCTGCACCAGAACGAATGTAATATGCTTACGATTTTCGACACCGAATTAGATTTTTTAATATTGTGTTTATCTACTCTTTTCTCATTAGTCAATCCGTTGGGCATTACGCCCGTATTTCTGGCCATGACGGAGGGATACACAAAGGAAAACCGAGTTTTAATTGCAAAAAAAGGCATCCTAACCGGTACTGTAACGCTCATCGTGTTTGCACTTTTAGGATCAATCATATTTTCTTTTTTTGGAATTACCATCGAAGCATTCCAGATCATGGGTGGTATTATTTTCTTCCGTAGCGGTATGCACATGCTGGATGCGAAAATAGGCCGTACTAGAACGACCGCTAAAGAACAGGCAGAGTTCATTACAGCAAATGAAATTGCTTATACTCCTGTTGGCGTTCCCCTCATAACCGGTCCCGGAGCGATCACAGGCGTTATGTTACTATCTGCCCAAACCAATTCTACTCTTAGCTTTGGAACATTAATTATTTCAATACTGATAGTCATGATTTCAGTTCTCATCATTTTTGTTGGTGGTGAAAAACTTAGTCGGAAAATTGGTATCACTGGGATGCGGATTATTCAGCGGATCATGGGATTAATTCTCATGGTAATTGCTGTACAATTTGTAATTAACGGTGTTACTACTGTTTTCAGTAAAATGTAAAAAACTACAGGTCGGGCCTTTTATCAGAGAATATTTTCAGTTAATTTTTCCCGTTCTTCATCATAAAGCGTCCGACGAATAATTGCAAACTCTCCTGGATTGTTTTCGATTAAGAATGCGCCTCTGCCAGCGCCACCGTGAATCCAATCAACGCTTTTCCCTTTATCATTTCGTAAATCTGACGCTTGAAGTTTTTGTTTTCCATCGGGAGATATTATTTCTACCTCACTCTCAGCTCTGAGTTTATTTTTAATGTCAAACCACAGTAAACCGGTTGAAGAATCCCAAACGCAATTCATACCAACTGGTTTATGTGATCGTTCCATGGAACGGTTATCATGGTAATTTTCACCAAATTCACGAGGGTTTCTTGTGTAAAATCCGGTCGTATACCCCCGGTTGGACAACGCCATTAAATCGTTTAAATTGATTGGATCAAAAGGTTTCTCACCCGCCATGTCATCAATGGCTTTCCGATAAGATCGTGTAGACATGGCTGCATAATAGGTTGATTTTGTTCGTCCTTCAATTTTGAAACTCATTACACCGGCATCACGTATTTCATTTAACAACTCGACTGCACATAAGTCTTTTGCATTAAATAGGTATGTTCCGTTATCATCTTCTTCCAGAGGATACTGCTCACCCGTTCTTTCTCTCTCCTCTACAAAATATCCTTCTCTCCTGCTATTATATTGTTTACTAGAAAATAAGGATTGTTGGTTTATTTCATCCTTTAGTAAAGACTCTAAATTTTCCCCTAATTTATATTCCCATCGGCAGGAATTGGTACAAGTCCCCTGGTTGGCATCCCTGTGGTTCATATAGTTACTAATTAAACAACGACCGGAATAGGCGATACAAATGGCTCCATGAACAAATGATTCCAGTTCAATATCGGGAACTTTTTTATGAATTTCAGAAATTTCATTTAATCGAAGTTCTCGGGATAAAATAATCCGTTTTACTCCTAAATCTTTCCAAAATTCAACCGTAGTCCAGTTGGTGGTGTTGGCTTGAGTCGAAAGATGGACTGGGATTTTTGGTATACGTTTTATCGCTTGAAGTATTAATCCCGGATCAGCCATAATCAACCCATCCGGTTCCCATTGAGCCACTTTTTCCAGTTCGCGAATGAAGCCGTCTATTTTAGTATTATGGGCATATATATTGAGCGTTAAGTAAACTTTTTTTCCTATGCTATGTGCATAGCGGATTCCTTCAATAAGGCGTTCTTCCTTAAAATCATTTTCTCTGGTTCGTAATGAGAATCGAGGTATGCCGGCATACACAGCATCTGCGCCGTAAGCAAATGCATATTTTAGCTTTTCTAAATTTCCTGCCGGGGATAGTAACTCTGGAATCTGGCTTGTTTCCATAGGTCAGAAATTAGGAATAATTTGGGGCAATTTAGATTTAAACCTGCCATATCATGCACGAAAACGAGTGACATAATTCAAAGATTGGATTATATAAACATGATACATAATATATTCTCCCCGAGCCTGCTGCGACGTAGCTCATCTCTTATTTTATTTATATTCCCGCTTTCGTTCCGTTACTACGAAACTTCAGCGCGGTCGACTTCACTCTCTCGAGCGATTATTTAGAGTCGTTTTTTCGCAAATGCCCGACCGGAAGGAGACTTGAGATAGCGTTCAAAATTAAGTGCCCGTTGTTTGTTATTAAACGTAATTATTGTCTTTATTTCCCATGGCTTGTATTTATTTGTATAGTTATCCTGACCATGGTTATGCGATCGAAGTCTTTTAATAACATCCTCTGTATAACCGGTATAAAACCGATCGGGAAAATTTAAAGATTGGATTATATAAACATGATACATAATATATTCTCCCCGAGCCTGCTGCG
>JBHHTW010000035.1:0-22367 GCA_046861385.1 Fidelibacterota bacterium
TTATTATGATAAAACGCATATTTAAGATAAACTCCTTTTGAAAATTTAAATAACCATTTTCAACTTCTATATTAACATAATATATAATTTAAGAGTATTACAAACGATAAATTAATTTTACAATATAATTTTCTTTATTTACCAGAACATACAATTAGCTTCCACAAAGTATAAACGCTGATGTTAGTATTATAGAAGTATAATTATATAGAATAACGTGACTGCTTTTTTAGTAATTCATTGAATATTGGAGAGAAAACGCACTTTATTCATTGGTAAAAGGTGCGCGTGCGCACAAAATGCGAAGATATTGTTTTGGATAATTTTAAGTATTTCATTATTTTTACTCTATGAAAAGAGACATATATTCAAAACTGGTTGAATGGAAACATTCTAATCGACGCAAGCCTTTGATTTTAAAAGGGGCTCGTCAAGTGGGTAAAACCCACATACTCCATCAGTTCGGCAAAAAAGAATATGATCGCATTGTTTATTTTAACTTTGAAGAGACGCCCTCTTTAAATGAACTATTTGAACAGACGCTCAACCCGACTATCCTTCTATCAAAACTATCGCTACAAGCAGGTTTTGATATAAAACCGAAGAAAGACCTCATCATTTTTGATGAAATACAACATTCAAATTCCGCTTTGAATTCCTTAAAATATTTTAACGAAAAATTAAATAAATATCATATTGCAGCAGCCGGTTCACTTCTCGGGATACTTTTGTCAAAACCGAGGTCTTTTCCTGTAGGAAAAGTCAATTTCCTTAATATGTATCCTATGACATTTATAGAATTTTTAGTTGCTGTCGGAAAAGAGAATTTAAAAGAACTTTTAGAATCAACACAAACTGCGAAACCCCTTCCTGTACTCTTTCATGATGAATTAATTAGATTGTTACGGATTTACACCTTTACCGGTGGAATGCCGGAAGTTGTTTGCGAATATGCCCAGTCAGGTAATTTTAATCAGATTAGGGCGATTCAAAAAGAAATTCTTAACGCCTATCTTTTGGATTTCACCAAACATGCTAAGGCAATTAACGTTCCTAAAATCAATCATGTTTGGGAATCTATTCCGACTCACCTTGCAAAAGAAAACAAGAAATTTGTTTTCTCAGCAATCAGAAAAGGGGCAAAGTCTCGGGAATACGAAAGTGCAATACAATGGTTATCAGATGCCGGATTAATTTATAAATCCTATCAAATTTCTACTCCAAAGTATCCGCTTATTGGATATGCAAATCAACATATTTATAAAGTCTTTGCGTTGGATGTTGGTTTATTAGGTGCGTTATCTAATCTTCCATTGAATAAGATTGTTGAAGGAGATCGGCTTTTCACCGAATTTAAAGGAGCTTTTATTGAAAATTATATCGCTCAACAATTGGTCGCTCATTATAATTTTGATCTGTTTTATTGGACAAGTAAGGGACAGGCTGAAGTTGACTTTATCCTTCCCATGGAAAATATTACACCGTTGGAGGTCAAAGCGGGAATTAATCCAAAGAGCAAGAGTCTAAAAGTTTATCAACAAAAATATTCACCAAAAATAACTCTGCGGTCAACGTTACTCAACCTGAAACAAGAACAACAAATAATCAATATTCCTCTTTATGCTATTTCACAAACCTCAAAGTTGGTTTAGTTCTTTGCAGTTAAATTGAATATTAACATATGGTTAAAACAGGAATAGGTTACGATGTCCATCCTTTGGCAGAGGGAGAAACGCTGATCATTGGCGGGGTGAAAATTGATAGTCCATTAGGCTCGGTGGGTCATTCAGATGGTGATGTGCTTCTCCACGCCATTGTGGATGCATTATTAGGGGCAGCTAATCTTGGCGATATTGGTCAACACTTCCCCAGCTCTGATGAACGCTGGGCAGGAAAGGACAGCATTCATTTTCTAAAACATGCTGTCAAGCTGGTGCGTAAAGAAAGATTTCAGATAGATTATGTTGACAGTACCATTATTCTAGAAGAGCCAAAACTAGCGGATATTATTCCGAAAATGAGTCAAAATATTGCAGATATTCTTCATGTGGAAGAATCGTCCGTTTCAGTCAAAGCGACGTCTACAGATAAAATGGGTTTTATCGGTCGAGGTGAAGGTATTGGCGCTGTAGCCGTGGCAACTATCTCTAAATAGTTTTTATGGATTCACTCACAATGAAGTCCCGCGCCAAGGTCAACATTGGTTTGCAAGTATTAAACCAACGGCCCGACGGTTATCACAATCTTCATACCATTTTCCAGGAATTGGATTTCCACGACACTGTCTTAATTTCAAAAACAGAAAATGGTTGTGTGTTAAAGTCCAACGATAAGAGTTTTCCTCTCGATAAATCAAATACGTGCCATAAAGCATATACTATTTTAAAACGGGAATTCCCTGAATTAAGCGGCGTAAAAATTTATATGGACAAAAATATTCCAGCCTGTGGTGGGTTGGGAGGCGGTTCCTCAAATGGTGCGGCTGTTTTAAAAGGGTTGAATCAAATGTATATGCTTGGTTTATCGGAAGACGACCTCGAACAGTTTGCAGTAGAAATAGGAGCCGATGTTCCATTTTTTATCCGCGGCGGGTGCCAGTTGGGAGAAGGAATCGGTGAAAGACTGACGCCAATTAAAGTACGTTTGAATGGAACTTTTCTACTGGTTATTCCACCGATTACTATTTCGACAAACTGGGCATACAAAAGTCTGAAAAAGGTTTTGGACACCACAAGGGAAAAAGCTAACTTTGCCGACTTCTTCAGAAGGAATATAATCCCTTTTGAGCTTTTTCAGAATGATTTTGAACGGATAGTAATTCCATCGCATCCAGAGATTGGTGAGATAAAAGGAACCTTATTAATGCATGGGGCTTCTTTTGCCGGTTTGTCGGGCAGCGGTTCGACTGTGTTTGGAATATTTGACGAAGAAACTGCCGCTGAGGCAGCTGAGTCTGTATTCCCTCCCAATTACCGCACAACTCTGACCCGACCGCACTTACCTACCGATGGAATGTTATTCAATTAATTAATATCCTTTGGGGCGTCGTCTAAGGGTAGGACACCTGGTTTTGGTCCAGGCAGTTGGGGTTCGAATCCCTGCGCCCCAGCAGAAAATATGCTAGGTAAATGGCAGGATTGATGGAATTTCTGCCTGCCCGCCGGAGCGTGACAGCGAAGGAGGGCGTCCCAGCAAAATAAAAAATTAATTTAAAACCCAATGATCATGAATAAAGATTCATTAAAAATATTTACAGGCCGAAGCAATCCTCATCTAGGGGAAAAAATTGCGGAACAGTTGGATGTACCCCTTGGACAAATGACCATAAAAGATTTTGCCGATGGTGAGATATGGATCAAATTCGAAGATAATATTCGAAATAGAGATGTTTTTATTGTTCAGTCTACCAATGGCCCGGCGAGAAATATTTTAGAATTGGTCCTAATGCTGGATGCGGCTGTTAGAGCATCTGCAAAAAGTGTCACCGCTGTTATTCCGTATTTTGGCTATGCCCGGCAGGATCGAAAAGATACACCGCGAGTTCCCATTTCTGCCAGGGTAATGGTTGACATGTTTACGACTGCCGGCACAGACCGCATTGTGACTATGGACCTCCATTCAACCCAGATTCAGGGTTTTGCAAATATTCCTTTTGATCATCTATATAGTCGATCTGTATTTTTGGATAAAATCAAAGCATTAGATTTGGATCCAAAAAATTCAGTTTGTCTTTCGCCGGATATGGGTTCTGCCCGTATTAGCCAAGCCTATGCAAAATACCTGGGAATGTATTTTGCTCTAATAGACAAGCGGCGTTATGCTCCGAATAAAACGGAAATTATGCACCTTATTGGGGATTTAGAAGGAAAAGATGTTCTTATTATAGACGATATGATTGATACAGCCGGGACATTGGTCAATGCTGCAGAAGCTGCTATGAAAAATGATGCCAGATCAGTGACTGCCGTGGCGACTCATCCCCTTTTATCGGGAGAAGCCGTTGAAAAATTGGAAAAATCACCCATCAATCATTTTATGTTCACAGACACGGTTACAATACCGGAAGAGAAAAAATTGAAAAATATGGAAATTGTGACTGTTGCTGATATTTTCGCAGAGGCGATTTATCGAATTCATAAAGGCGAATCCGTCAGCTCACTATTCGAATTTTAATTGGGAGAAATACAATGGCAGAATATTATCAATTATCAGTAGAAAACAGGGAAAATGTCGGATCTCGTGATGCGAAATCTCTCCGCAGAAACGGGAAAGTTCCTGTAAACTATTATTATAAAGGTACAGGCAACATCAATTTATATATCGATGAAAAAGAATTAAATCAGGCACTACATTCAAGCCATCGAATTTTTGAAGTTCACCTGGCTGGAGAGACGCAATATGTTATGTTCAAAGCCATTCAATACCATCCGGTATCGGATGATATCATTCATGTGGACCTGATGCGTGTACGTCGAGATGAAAAAATGACGATCTCCGTATCGATTCACTTGGAAGGCGAAGCTGTAGGAGTGAAAATGGGAGGGGTGCTATCACAAATATTGAATACGGTAGAGGTTGAATGTTTACCGACAGATGTCCCTGAATTTATATCACTGGACATCTCTGAATTAGATGTAAACAGCAGTCTAACCGTTGCTGATATTGTCGTCGATAGCACAATGATTATTTTAGCAGATGATGACCAAGTGATTGCAACGTGTCAGCCTCCGAAAGAAGAAATCGAAGTCGAAGAAGGTGAAGAAATTGAAGAAGGCGAAGCTGTCACAGATGAAGAAGGTGAAAGAGCTGAGGACGAGGCCGATGGGGAGGAAAACGCTGAATAATTATGAAAGTGTTTGTGGGGCTAGGCAACCCCGGATCGAAATATGCCAATACCAAGCACAATGCCGGATTTTGGGTCGTAGACGAATTGGCAAAGCGATGGTCCCTTCGGTTTCAACCTGGAAGAGGTGCCTTCGTGTACGCTGATTCAAACAAAACCCTATTGGCCAAACCCACCACGGGAATGAATGCCAGCGGTATAGCGGTCAAAGAGATTATTCAGCAATATGGGATAGAATTGACGAATCTTCATATTATTATTGACGATGTTGATCTGCCCCTCGGTTCGCTTCGGTTACGCCCCAAGGGCGGTGATGGATGTCATCGCGGTATGGAATCTATTATATATCATTTGGGAAATACCCATTTCCCTAGAATTCGTTTTGGAGTTGCTGCCTCCGATCATAAAAGACCGGCAGAAGTGTATGTATTAAAACCTTTCAAAAAAAATGATCAATTTGAGGCAGATACAATGATTCAAACGGCTGCAGATGCAATAGAGCATTTACTTAATAATGGAATAGACCGGACAATGAATCGGTTCAACTCATGAGGTATTAATTAATGGAAAACAATTTATTTCTTACTATAGGTGCAGGATTAATAGCAATGATCTACGCATTTTGGAAAACGCAATGGATCAACCGCCAGGATGAAGGGACCGATAAGATGAAAATTATCGGCGCCAATATTGCGATTGGCGCCATGGCCTTTTTAAAGGCTGAGTATCGTGTATTATCTGTGTTTGTTATTGCTATAGCGGCCTTACTTGGATTCGCAAATGCAGGACGAGAAGACTCGAGTTCACTAATAGCATTATCATTTTTTGTAGGTGCTTTGGCTTCAGGGCTTGCGGGATTTGTCGGAATGAAAGTTGCCACCAAGGCCAATAATAGAACAACACACGCAGCGCGAGCAAGCTTATCTTCAGCGTTAAAAGTGGCGTTTACCGGCGGTTCTGTCATGGGGTTAAGCGTTGTAGGATTAGGGGTATTAGGATTAAGCAGCTTATTTATTGTTTATTCCAATACTTTTGGCACCGATGCTGTCAATATTAAAACGGTCTTAAATGTTATATCAGGCTTTTCATTAGGGGCCTCTTCAATCGCGCTATTTGCTCGTGTCGGCGGTGGTATTTATACAAAAGCAGCGGATGTTGGAGCGGATCTGGTAGGAAAAGTTGAAGCAGGAATTCCGGAAGACCACCCTCTTAACCCGGCGACGATTGCCGATAACGTTGGAGACAATGTTGGTGATGTAGCTGGAATGGGCGCCGACCTTTTTGAATCTTATATTGGTTCAATTGTGGGTTCGATGGTATTGGGGGCCAGTGTTCTTGTGATGGGTAATTATGACTTAAATTTTGTTGCACTCCCGTTATACATTGCCGCATCAGGAATCTTGGTCTCAATTTTGGGAACATTTATGATTTCTGTTAAAGAGGGCGGAGATCCTCAAAAAGCATTAAACCGCGGGGAATTTGGAAGTTCGGCTATTATGGTCGTAGTGATTTATTTCCTCATACAACACTTCCTCCCGAGTCAATTCATGTTGGGAGGTGAAGGTTATACAAGTTTAGGAGTATTTTGGGCAACCGTAATCGGATTGGTTGCAGGCCTGGGAATTGGAATAGTCACAGAACATTATACAGGAACCGGCACATCTCCCGTGTTATTAATTGCAAAGCAATCAAAAACAGGCGCTGCAACGAACATCATTGCGGGATTAGGTATTGGAATGCAATCTACGGCCATTCCGATTATTATCTTATCCGCTGGAATTATTGGCGCTTTCCATTTTGCCGGACTGTATGGAATTGCCATGGCGGCCTTGGGAATGCTGGCGAATACAGGAATACAATTGGCAGTGGATGCGTATGGTCCAATTTCTGATAACGCCGGTGGTATTGCAGAAATGGCTGAATTACCGGCAGAGGTGCGCGAACGAACTGATAAATTGGATGCAGTGGGCAACACAACTGCAGCAATTGGAAAAGGATTTGCCATCGGCTCAGCTGCATTAACAGCCCTCGCTCTGTTTGCCGCCTTTATGGTTCAAAGCGGAATTGATAATATTGATATATCAAATCCAACCATTATGGCCGGTTTGTTGGTCGGTGGAATGTTACCCTTTTTATTCTCTTCTCTGGCAATGGGAGCAGTCGGTAGGGCAGCCATGTCAATGATAGAGGAAGTCCGCCGTCAATTCAGAGAAATACCTGAATTAAAAGCCGCTCTTGGTGTGTTGAAAAAAGGCAACGAATCCACTTGGTCTGAAAAAGACAAAAAGATTTACGAATCCGGACTCACAAATGTAGAATATGGACGTTGTGTTGAAATTTCAACACAATCCGCCATTAAAGAGATGGTTTTGCCGGGCCTTCTTGCCATTATTTCACCTGTGTTTGTGGGTTTTGTTTTTGGACCAGAAACATTAGGCGGCTTGCTTGCAGGTGTGACTGTTTCCGGTGTGTTGATGGCGATTTTTCAATCAAATGCCGGTGGTGCTTGGGACAATGCTAAGAAAATGATTGAAGAAGGAGTTGAAATTGACGGTGAGCAATCTATGAAAGGATCTGATGCTCATAAAGCGGCTGTGGTGGGCGATACGGTTGGAGATCCGTTTAAAGATACGTCTGGTCCATCGTTAAATATTTTAATCAAATTAATGTCAGTGGTGTCTTTAGTTATTGCTCCATTGTTAAAGCTATAAATAATAAGGAGTTTTTATGCGTTACTATGAAACATTGTATATATTGAACCCCAACTTTGAACAAGAGAAAAATGATGATATTTTCAAAGAAGTTGAAGAACAGATCAATAAGTTCAGCCAAGTAATTAATCATCGGCTTTGGGGTAAAAAACGACTGGCTTATCCAATCGAGCAGCATAAATACGGTACATACATGCTGCTTCAATTTGAAACGGACGAAGTGAAAGGAATAAAAGAGTTCGACAATTTTATGAAATTGAATAAATTAATTCTTCGATTCCAAACAGTACGGTTGGACAAAAAACCGATCGAGTATGTCGAAGAGGCAACCGATAATCTTGAAAGTAATGATAAAGAAGAAACAAAAGCAGAAGAAACAATAGAAGGGGATTCTGCAGCAACCCCAAGCAAGCCACCTGTAGAAGAACCATCTCCAGAAAAAGAAATTGAAAACGGTAATTCAACTGAAAAAACCGAAGAAGAACCGGTTATCGAAAAAGCTTAATAATGATTAAAAAAACGAGGAAATTATGGCATTTGTAAGTCGAAATAAATATTGTTATTTCAAAGAAAATGGAATAACAGAAATTGATTATAAAGATGTGAAACTTTTACGCCGCTTTGTGACCGAACAAGGGAAAATTATGCCGCGTCGCGTTACAGGAAGCAGTGCAAAAATGCATCGAAAGCTGATAAAAGCCATCAAGCGTGCGCGAAATATTGCTTTGATGCCTTACACCAATTTAGGTGAAAATTAATTTCGTAAACTTTAAAAGGAATCATACTATGGATATAATTTTATTGCACGATGTGGAATCGTTAGGAACCGCAGGTGATATCATTGCGGTCAAACCTGGTTACGCAAGAAATTTTCTGTTTCCCCGACGCCTGGCGTTAAGGGCTTCAAAGAGGAACTTAGCCATTGCCGAAGAGCGAAAACAGAATGCAGCCAAAAGAAAAGACCACGATGAAAAAATTAATCAAGAACTTGCGAATCAGTTAAATGATCTGGAAATTACTTTTGAAGTTCAGGTTGGTGAAGAAGAAAAAATGTTTGGAGCTATAACAACAAACGATATTCACAAACAGCTAGTAGAAAAAAACATTAATATTGAACGTCATCGAATTGAACTCGCTGATTCCATAAAGGCATTAGGTATTTATCACGTGCCCGTGAATGTTTCAACCAATCTGAACCCAGAACTAAAGGTTTACGTAATTAAATCATAATTGCGATACAACCCTCTAACAGTTTATAGCCCTCGATTGAATAAATCCGGGGCTATTTTTTTATAAAGAATTCTTGATCCAAAAGAATACTGCTTCTATTTTCATAGATCATGTTTGTTGAAGTCGCCTTTCCCATATCCAGTTACAAGCAGTTTACCTATCATGTCCCTGAAAATATAAAGGACAAAATCCTAATTGGCGTTCGAGTAAAAGCGCCTTTTGGAAAAAGGATAATCATCGGAATCGTTGTTTCTATAAATTCCGAATCTAAATATTCAGGTAAAATAAAATATATTAAAGACCTGGTTGATGATGTTCCGGTCATGGACAAACACTTGTGGGCATTAGCCCAATGGATGAGTAAATATTATTTTTCCCCAATAGGGAAAGTGGCGGAAGTAATCCTACCAAAAAATCTTTCGACTAAATATAAGCCGCCAACAATAAGCTGCGCATCGTTCATTTCTTTTGGTAAAGATTATACTCGAATAAAAAAACGAACCCCCGCCCAGGGAAGAGTGCTTGAATTTCTTTCAAAAGAACCTGAAGCTGTCCCAGTGGCAATCTTAAAGGATTTGGTCAGTAATCCAAACGCAATTTGTAACTCATTGTTTGAAAAAGGGTTAATCAATCTTCAAACAGTTAATACGTTTCCAGACGTAACTGGTTTTACGTTTTCACCCATTCATAAAGAAATTGATTTTACTAAAGAACAAAAAAAAGTAAACAATGTCTTATTAGCAAAATTATCTGCTAACGAATTCACTCCAACAGTACTCCACGGAGTTACTGGAAGCGGAAAAACAGAATTGTATATTGAGCTGGTAAGAAAAACATTAGCAATGAATAAATCCGCAATCCTACTTCTTCCTGAAATTGCTCTTACGCCTCAAATCGCCGGTCGATTCAGAGCTGTTTTTGGAGACAATGTCGCTTTATGGCATTCGAAATTATCTGCGCCGGCGCGGGCTTGGACATGGAAGCAAATATGTTCTGGTGAATTCAACGTGGTCATCGGCGCCCGAAGCGCTGTTTTTGCTCCTTTAAAAAATTTGGGCACAATTATCATGGATGAAGAACAGGAACCTTCATATAAACAAGAATCCCCCGCCCCGCGATATCACACGCGAGATATTGCTTTGATGCGCGGAAAACTTCATGGAGCAGTTGTCGTTTTATCCAGTGCAACACCAAGCCTGGAAAGTTATTATAATCATATACAGGGGAAGCATGACTACTTACGGTTGAATAAACGATTTGGAGGAGCCCCCTACCCGCGAGTTTATATAGTTGATATGCTGAAAGAGGTGGAAGAAACAGGAAAATATCAAGATGTAATCTCGGGGATGCTGCAACGAAAAATGGAAGAGCGGTTTTCGAATGACGAGCAAGTTATTTTACTTCAAAACAGACGAGGGTTTGCTCCAATACTACGTTGTAGAGATTGCGGTTATATTGAAACATGTAACCAGTGTGAAGTGGCAATGACATTTCATAGTCATGGGAGTTGTTTGAAATGTCATTTTTGCGGTTATGAAACACACCATATAACAACAGTATGTAAAAAGTGTAAGAGTATTAATTTAAAACTGATGGGGATTGGTACACAAAAGGTAGAAGAACTAATTCAAAAAATATTTCCTGATATATCTATGGCCAGATTGGATGTTGATACAACAAAAAGTGGAAAATCTTTAACTAAAACGTTGGAAAAATTTTCTACCGGTGAAATTCAAGTGCTAATTGGAACCCAAATGATTGCAAAAGGATTAGATTTTGATAAAGCAACGCTCGTAGGAATTATCAATGGCGATACTGGATTATTTTTACCGGATTTTCGATCGGGTGAACGAGCTTTCCAGTTGATATATCAAGCGGCTGGGAGATCCGGAAGACGCAAGGCAGGTGAAGTTGTAATTCAAACGTATAATCCAGAAAATCCTGTAATAAAATTTGCGTCAAGGCTTGATCAAAAAACCTACTACAATATCGCTTTAAGTGAGCGACAAGAATTAAATTACCCGCCATTTTCCTGGATGATTCGTATTGGAATTGAAGGAAAAAACAAGGAATTAACTGCAGCGACGGCGACGAAAATCAAACGTTCATTATCCAAACCTTTCAAAGGATTGGAAATTTTAGGTCCTGCAAATTGCTACCGGGAACGATTGCGGGGTAAATATCGTATGCAAATTATTATGAAATCAGATAAAGACCATGATGCTAACGGAATAAAATTGCATCATTATCTTAAACATATCATCCAATCGGGGCGTTGGGATAAAGCGCCATCGGGAATACGTGTGAACATTGATGTAAATCCAGTCTCCGTCCTATGAGAAGTTTGATATTAATTTTTACAACCAGTATTGTGTGCGGAGGTACAGCTTACACCGGAATGCAAAATTGGTATCATCCTCACCGTATGGCATTGGCTGGCTCTGGCGGAGCATTTTCGAGCGTGACATCGGATGTGATTAATCCTGCTGCTCTCTGGACATTGAAGAAACAATTTGATGTCAGTTTTTTATCCTACCCGGCAAATATCAGCGCTCAATCATTTCATTTGGTGCTGCCCGGTGAAGCATCGGTGACTGCTTATGGATTACGCCATATGAATTATGGCTTATTCGAGGGTCGAGATCAAAACAATCTGGAAACAGATCTATATAGCGCCTCCGATACATGGTTCGATTATTCTGCTTCGGGGCACTCAAGTCGATGGCCCATCTCCTGGGGTGTAAGTGCCGGTCTGTTTTTTAGTTCAATTGAAAAAAAGCAATCCGTAGTTGTAATGTTTTCTTCTGGTATTCTGTTTCATTTTTCCAAGTTGGATTCAAAAATAGGTTTGAGCTTATTGAATATGGGTTCGGTAATTAAAACCTATTCAGGGAATGAAGAATTACTGCCAGTTGCTTTTGTCACATCATTTTCAAAAAAGCTTGCACATTTACCACTAGAGTTAGGATTAGACTTGGTAAAAGAATTTGATATGAATGATATGAGCGTTCGTTTAGGCGGTGTTTTTACGTTGCCATATGATTGGCAATTAAAACTTGGAACAACCTCAAACAGAATTGATCAAGCAATTTACAAAAATGTGTCCAAGAATCTATTGACTGACGTGGGAATAGGTCTTGTGTGGATATACGACAACTATTCTTTTGAATCAAGTATATACTCCTATGGGCCAGGTGGTTGGATAACTGGATTCGCTATTGGAATTCAGTTTTGAATCGTGGCTAGCTATTTTCGAAATTCGTTTTTCTTTGCAATATTTGTATCATCTTTTTGTTTGGCCGCTGGTGGGTTAAACATCTTTTATGATTTAGACATTTATTTTCAGCCAAATAATGACGAAGGCCGCGGATTTTTGGAAGGTGTTAACCATATTAAAGTCACCAATAATTCGAATGATAATCTCAATTACTTACTCTTAAAGGTTCCGAGTAATAGTTATTATCGAAAAAATGATCCACGATCCCCACGCACTGAAATCGGTAAAATTCGTTCTTCACATTTGAAAAAAATGACACATCAAGACAGCAGTGTTATTATTATTGAATTATCACCCCCTATCCTACCGGAGCAATCGATGCTGATTGATGTTCCTTTTAAAACATATTTTAGCGCTTGGCGACATTCATCATTCCCAACTTATGGTGCTAAAAATGATACTGTCATTTACAATGCTGTACATTATTATCCCGATTTAGAATATTATGGTGAGCACGGTTGGGTGAAACAAGGTAACGAGAAAAATCAAAAAGTCTTGTCAAATTTTGCATCGTATGAAATATTGCTGACCGTACCAGAAGAATATGATGTCGGGTCTTCTGCAAGAATATTGAAACAAAGAGAGCTCTCAACTGGACATATTCAATTTTCCATGGAAAACAAACGCGCTTCGGATGTAAGTATGGTTATTTTTAATCAATTAAATAAATCGACTTTTAGAGTGTATAGAACAGATGTGGAAATTATAACACCTAAAAATCAAAAAAGACTGGTGAAAAAAACTAAAGGTCAATTGGAAAAACTTATCCCTTTCTATGAAAAATATTTTGGGCGACGTATCGGAGATAGATTAATTATAACAACTGGCTATTCTCTTGATGCCCCGGCTGTATCATTCAATAATTATATAGTGTTTCAAAATAAAATTGATCCTGGCCGGATATTAAATCATGAACTGGCTCACCAGTGGTTTGGAAATACCATTCAGATAAACGAGATCAGAGAAAAATGGTTGAATGAATCATTCGCAGAATTTGCCAGTTGGTTGTTTGAAGAGTCTCAAAAAATTAATAAAAAAACGACCTTTAAAATATCAGAACCAATACCAAAAATCAATATTTGGGATGAATTAAACAACATGACAGTGGAAGAATGGACAAATTTGCTACGGGACATTATGGGAGATAATTCTTTACCGCCAATCTACGTCCCCGGGAAACATCTTCGCTGGGAAGATGCAGCAAATATCTACAACAAATACATTGTTGGAAACCACGCTTTGCAAACTTTGCACACTGCCGTTGGCGACTCGCTCATGAGAATCATTATGCGGGACTATTTTATAATGTTACGTGGAAAGGTTTCTGATACTGAACAGTTTATTACTATTATCAAAAAGCACGCCAATAAACATATTGCTACTAATTTTCGATTGGCGCTTACTACGAACCTCCGACCCGATCTAATCATCGAATCTGTGGAGAATAAATATATTAAAAACAGCACTTGGCAAAACCGGATAAAGGCGACATATCAAGGAGAGTGGAAATTGCCGGTGGATGTTTTAATTGTCACCGGCAAAGGTGACTCCACCATACTTGAAAAGGTAATTATTGAGGAGAATAGTACAATAGAACTGACCACAAATTCACCGATCACTATTGTTGATTTAGATCCCAATAAACATATTTTTGATAGTAACCGTTTTAATAATCACTGGCCCAGGCAAATATCACTGCGACCGGACTATGGTTTGCCCTCTTGGGAGACATACGAAGTGTACTACCGACCGAAACTAAAAAAAGATTGGCGGGGTAATTGGCGAACCGGGATATTTTTTTCAGGCGGATTAGGTATAAATTTTATGCCGATTATCCCCGCTTTTTATCAAAACCTGTTTGATCTTGAAATAACCTTTTCTACCGGAACGCCAAATCATAACTGGGGCGGTCGTCTAAATTATCGAACACCGTTGAAATCGACAAAAAACTTATATTGGTCATTTCAGATTGGACGAGAATATCCGAAGAAATGGTCAAAAATTTCATTGGTGACATATTTGGGAGAGACATCATATTTGGCCATACACGGCAAGTCTTCCTATTCCCGGTTAACAACAACCATTTCTTCAACCGAATATACAGCATCTGATCCCGGAGATTGGTGGTCAACGGGAAAAAATCTTAACCTGAAAGAAGTATGGACGCTTTTTTCGTATTCACCAATTCAAAGATATCTTGTTGAACTTCATGCTCTCGGAGGGTTTCAGGATAAAAATGAGTTTTATAATATTGGTTTTTCTACAGATTATAAAACAAGATTACCGGTGAATTTAGTTTTTCGTATTCATGGTGAAGCTGGTTTTGTTTGGGACGATAGAGAAAATAATGAAATGGCATATAGATTAATATTTGTTCCGAAAGTCTGGCAAGAAAGTGAAGGGAAAATCCCAATTTTCCGCGGTGTAGCTTTCGATGAAAAGATTTGGAATAAAAATATCATCAGTATGGGATTCAGCTTGGGGTACGAAACAACGACCATCGTTCAACCTATGATCTATTTGGACGGTGCAGTAGCAAACGATGTATCCGGTTCTTTTCCAGTGCGCATTGATACATTAAGTAAAAGTAAGGATATTTATTTAACGGCCGGTGTGGGTTTTGAATCACAAACCATGATGGAAATAGGATTATTTTTTCCACTTTGGGTATCTCATCCAAAGGAGGGTGAAAACAATCTAGCTATAAGAGCGCTTGTGCAGTGGGGATTTTATTTTTAATAACCATTTTTATTAATACCATTAATACATTAAATATTTAGGTATATTTAAAAAATAACAATAATTTTTATTGTATTAGTTGTTCTAAACATAATATATTAATGATTATGATTGATGCAAAAGATTTCCAAATTCTTTCGGCGCTTCAGGGAAATTCTCGTATTACAGCCAGTGAAATTGCTGAAAATGTGAGTATGTCCATCCCGGCAGTAGCAGAGCGGATTAAAAAACTGACAGAAAGTGGAACGATAAAATCATTTACGGCTAAGTTAAATGCGAAACGGTTGGGATTCGATTTGGCCGCTTTTATTGCTGTGGTTAGCGCGTCTTCAGATCATTATGAAGACATTATTAAAAACGCTACCGGTCATCCAGCCGTTTTGGAATGCCATTCGGTTACTGGGGATGGGAGCCATATGTTAAAAGTGAGGGTAAAAAATTCAACAGGATTAGAAAAACTATTACGGGAGATTCAGTCATGGCCCGGGGTCATAAGGACGCATACATCGGTTATTATGAGCACATATAAAGAAGGGTTTGAATTAGATCTTACACAAGAAACATAAATACACAAGAAATAATTGGGAAGAAATAATATGTCAAAAATAAAAGCAGAATATATTTGGTTAGATGGTCATAAACCGACAGCTAAACTTCGCTCAAAAACAAAGGTGATTAATGGCCCCGTCAAAGGCACCGAAGATATTCCTATTTGGGGATTTGATGGTTCCAGTACTATGCAGGCAGAAGGCGGCAATAGCGACTGCCTATTAAAACCTGTTTATATTACACCGGATCCCATCCGCGGAGGAGATGATGTTTTGGTATTGAATGAAGTTCGCTTACCTGATGGAACGGTGCATGAATCCAATACTAGAGCGCAGTTGGTAAAAATGGCAGAAACGTTTGAAAACCATGAACCGTGGTTTGGAATCGAGCAGGAATATACATTTTTTGTGGGCCGTTCACCCTTGGGCTGGCCAGAAGGCGGATACCCTGCGCCTCAGGGGCCATTTTATTGCGGGGTCGGAGCGGACGAAGTCTTCGGCAGAGATATTGTGGAGGAGCACATGGAAGCCTGCTTGGGCGCAGGAATTGACCTTTCGGGAATTAATGCAGAAGTGATGCCGGGGCAATGGGAGTTTCAAATTGGTCCTGCTGGCGCGCTGGATACCGCTGATCAGTTGTGGTTAGCTCGCTGGCTATTGTACCGTATTGCCGAAGATTATGGAGTTAATGCCACGCTTCATCCAAAACCCGTTTCGGGAGACTGGAATGGCGCCGGAGCCCATACAAATTTCAGCACAAAAGCCATGCGCGAAAATGGCGGAATCAGGGTCATTAAAGCTGCCTGTGAAGCGTTGGGTAAAAAACATGATGATCATATTGCGGTTTATGGTGCCCATAATGAAGAACGTTTAACCGGACTTCATGAAACATGTTCTATTCATGAATTTCGATTTGGTATCAGTGATCGCGGCGCATCAATTCGCATACCCATGGCAACTGCAAACGACGGGCATGGTTATTTAGAAGACCGCCGTCCGGCTGCAAATATGGACCCATATCAGGTGTGCGCGGCGCTGATTGAAACCTGCTGCGCTTAATTCAATAGATCTGATATCGACCCTCACAAAGTATTTAATTGTTTTATTAATATTTTCAATCATCTTGGAATACTGAATCAAAATATTTATTCTTATTATCTTAATTAAGCTGGAAAAATATTCATTTCGTTTCTGGTTGAATTAATAACCATCAAATAATCCCTTAAAATAAAAACATAATGAAATTACTTAGGTTATCTATCCGATTCTGGTGGATATACGCAGCATTATTTTCAGCTCTTTTAGGTAACAATCAATATCCTATTATACTTGTCCACGGTTTTATGGGATGGGGTAGAGATGAAATGTCCGGCTATAAGTACTGGGGAGGAAAATATGATTATGAAGAATATTTGCGAGAACAGGGATATGAGGTTTACACGGCATCTTTAGGGCCAGTGTCATCCAATTGGGATCGTGCCATAGAATTATTTTATCAAATAAAAGGGGGACAAGTTGATTATGGACAAAACCACTCTGAAATTTATGGATTGATTCAAAAACCAGTTGAAAAAAACTACAGTGGATTATATCCTCAATGGGATGAATCCCATCCAATACATTTAATCGGCCATAGTATGGGGGGGCAAACCGCTCGGATGCTGCAATACTTATTGGAAAATATCATTTATATTGATTCCACTGAAAGCTCCCCCGATAAGAGCATACTTTTAGGTAGTATTCACGAAAATTGGATAAAATCAATCACGACTATCTCAACGCCCCATAATGGCTCGACCCTGTCAGATATTGTTACCAAAACTATTCCATTTTTACAGGATTTTATTGGATTGGCGGCAGTTGTCGGTAACAATTTTTATAATTTTGATCTTCAGCAATGGGGATTCGAAAAAGAAGAGAATGAAACCTGGCCCACTTATTTTCGGCGTATGCGGGAACACCCTGCCTGGGAGACAAAAAATATATGCGCCCATGACGTTAGCATCGAGGGCGCCCGCGTATTGAATACTTTGGCTCCCGCAAATCCAAATATTTATTATTTTTCATTCTCAACCTCTAATACGCGGTTGGACAGCGCCAGCGGATACCATGTTCCCAATGAATCAATGAGTATGATTCTCAGAGCAAATGCCCGCATTATGGGCAGAAATAAAGCCTATTGGTCAGACGGCAGTTCTACAGATTCAACTTGGTATGAAAATGATGGTATTGTAAATACGATCTCCCAATACGGACCTACAACCGGGTTAAATGGGCCAGACCCCATCGCTAAATATCACCACGAAGCATTACTCATCCCCGGCCAATGGTACCGTATGAAAACTTTCCATATGGATCATAAAACACTCATGGGCCATGGGTTAGAAGAAAAAGATCTAAATTCAATATTAAAATTATTATCTGACCATTGTGCTTTGTTATGGTCCTTGTAGAAACAATCTTATTCTTTTAATATTGTTTATGAAATGGTTTTGTGAGTGTGAAAGAAATAACCAATGATTACCTTAAAACAATTTAAAAAAGTAAATATCAGGATAGGCACAATCATTCAAGCTAGAATATTTCCAGACGCAGACATACGCGCCTATCAACTGAAAATAGATTTTGGCGGTTTCGGGTTGCGTCAATCCATTGCACAAATTACGGATCGATATTCGGTTGAAGAATTATTGAATAAGCAAGTTGTGGCTGTTCTAAACTTTCCACCAAAGAAAATTGCCTCATTTACTTCTGAAGTTTTGGTACTCGGAGTCAACGGAAAGAATGGCGGTATTGCGCTGCTAGAGCTGGACAAGCCTATTCAAAATGGAGCAAAAATAACCTAACTTTGTATTGCACAATATTTGTATTATACAACCATGGACTTTGGTGATTTACTTAAACAATTCCTGATTGATCTCCAGAGATTGTTCAGATCCAGGGTGACGGATAGAACGGTTACTCTTCCACAAATATTACTCATTTCATCTATCCCGGATAATGGAATTGATATGACGTCCCTGTCGCAGCGCCTTGGTGTCGACAACAGCACTTTGACAAGGTTAGTCGATGTCCTTCTTAAACGGGATTGGGTTTATAAGACAAAAAATGTGAAAGATAGGCGAATTTCTTTACTTTTCTTAACAACCAAAGGCGAAGAAATTCAAGAAGAGGTGGAAGAGAAAATTGACGATTTAGGTCTACAAGTTTATCGGGCAATCCCGCCCGACGACGGAGACGAAGTAAAAGAAATACTCTCCTCCTTCCATTGGGCACTATCGAAAATGTTGTTAAAAAGTGAATAAATTGTATAATACAAGTAATGTTGTTGAAGCACTTATGAATTGGTATGGAGAAAATAAGCGCGACTTACCATGGCGTAGAACAAAAGATACATATAAGATATGGCTATCGGAGGTAATGCTACAGCAAACGCAGGTGGAAACCGTGGTTCCATATTTTCAAAAGTGGATTCGTAAATATCCTTCGTTGATGGAAGCAGCGGAGGCAGAAGAAAGCGAATTATTAAAAATGTGGGAAGGTTTAGGATATTATAATCGCTGTAGAAATTTTCATAAAGCAATTAAAATAGTTGCAAATGATAATAATGGGAAAATTCCCCATGAAATAAGTGACTTTAAAAATCTTCCGGGGGTGGGTGACTATGTTGCGGCCGCTGTTTTATCCATTTCCCACGGAAAAATTTACCCCGCATTGGATGGAAATATTATTAGAGTACTATCCAGAATTTTGAGGAAAAAGAAAATTTCCAAGTACAACAGAAAAATTATACATAATCACATATTAAAATGGATGAAATACGATCACTCCGGGGATATCAATGAAGCGCTCATGGACTTGGGGAGTTCAATTTGCAGACCTAACCAAGCCCATTGCCACAAATGTCCACTAATTGATTATTGCAGAGCGACATTAACGGGTAATCCAGAAGTATATCCAAGGAGTGCTATCAAAAAGAATCCACCTCAATACAATGTAGTCACAGGTATAATATGGAAAAATGACCGATTTTTAATTATGCTCAGGGAAAATAAAAAACATTTGGGTGGATTATGGGAATTCCCGGGCGGTAAAATCAAAAAGGGTGAATTTCCCAAAAATGCTCTAAAAAGAGAAATCATGGAAGAATGCGGACTGGATGTAAATATTGAATCCACTATTGGAAATTTTAAACACGCGTATACTCACTTTTCGATTCAAATGACCTCCTTTCACTGTTCAGTACTCAATGGTTCACAAATTAATACGGAGCAGAAATATGAGTGGATTAATCCGTCACAAATAAAAAAATATGCTTTTCCAAAAGCCAATCATAAAATATTTTCATTAATGAAAGAGCAAAACTGGGATGTTTAAATCAATATTATCAATCATTTTGTGGCCGGTTGCATTGATTACATTTTTTCTATGTGCAATTATTTATATATCACTCACATATATTATTAAACCGACAAAATTGTATATGGTTGTCAAAATTGCTTCGAGGCTCATTTTATTAGGCTGCGGACAATGGTTAAAAGTAGAAGGAAAACCGCCGGACAAAAGGGGCCAGCCTTATTTATACTTATTTAATCATGAATCCCTGATGGACCCCTTTATGTTGGGAGGAGCAATTAAACATTATATTACAGCTGTTGGTGCGAATTTTCAATTTTCATATCCTGTTTGGGGTTGGCTGGCAAAGAGGCATGGTGCAATTCCGATCAAAAGAAAACAAATTGACCAGGCTATCCACAGTCTTGACAGCGCTGAGGATGCGATCCGGAAAGGTATTTCATTTATTATATCTCCCGAAGGAACCAGAACCCTCACTGGGGAACTCGGTGAATTTAAAAAGGGTCCCTTTCATGTTGCCTTGAATACGGGAGTTACCTTGGTGCCAGTGGCATTATTTGGAGCTTACAATGCGAAAAAGAAAATGGACTGGAGATTGAGTCCGGGTATTTTGACCATAAAATTTGGCGATCCAATTACCCAAAAGGAATATGAAGGAATGGATTTAAATTTATTAAGGGAGACGGTCAGGAATCGAATTAAAACACTGATTAATGAACAATAAACCAATAAAATGATTCGAAAACGTGTATTAGTTCCCTTGGCAGAAGGGTTTGAAGAAATCGAAGCAGTCACCATCATTGATATTTTGAGAAGGGCTGGCGCAGATGTAACCACCGCCGGACTGGGTAAACGAAATGTCATGGGTTCCCATGCAATTCCAATGATAACAGATAGCGTCATTGAAGAAGAAAAAATAAAAAGCTGGGATATGATTGTGCTTCCCGGCGGACTCCCTGGAGCAACGAATCTGGCAGATAATGAAAATATTTTAGAATTAATTCGGGGCTTATCCAAAAAAGGGAAGATAGTTGCTGCTATCTGCGCATCGCCGGTTGCACTGGAGAGAGCCGGTGTCCTTTCAGGAAAAAAAGTTACATCACACCCCACGTCATCAAAAGACATCCTCTCTGGTGATTATCGGGAAACCCGGGTAATGAAAGACGGGAATATCATCACTGGTCAGGCTTGCGGATCTGCCATGGAGTTTGCCTTTGAACTTGTTGCTGCTTTATTTGGATCAAAGAAAGTAGGTGAAATAAATCAGAGTATATTGTCTAATCTATTGAATGAAAATAAGGAATCAGAAAATTGAAGTCAACAATTCTACTTAAAAATATCAAATCCTATCGTAAATCTACTAACAAAAACCCCCAGGTTCGTCTCGCTCGAAATGCTGCTATCCGGGGAGATATAATGGATGTGGCACTGGACTGGGAAGCGTTTCGAAAAATTGATCATACCTTCTCTGAACTAATCTCTGGAGAAATGAAAGTGACGAATCAAAAATCCAGCGGTCGTTGCTGGGGATTTGCCGGGTTGAATCTTTTTCGAATTTATTTGGGAAGAAAATACAACCTGAAAAAATTTGAATTCAGCCAAAATTATTTCATGTTTTGTGATAAACTGGAGAAGTCCAATTACTTTCTGGAAAATATTATCAAAACCGTAGATGAGCCAAGAGATGGTCGATTGGTTATGCATCTGCTTATGGACCCAATCCAAGACGGTGGGCAGTGGCATATGTTTACCAATTTAATCGAGAAATACGGAGTGCTTCCCCAATCAGAAATGCCGGAAAGCTACCAATCAAGTCAATCGATGCGCATGAATCGAATGATTACACGAAAACTCCGGGGTTTCGCAAAAGATCTACGTACAGGATATGAAAAAGGTTCGGATATCAAGAAACTTAGGGCGATGAAAGATAATATGCTGCGCATTGTGTACCAAATGTTAACCATCTGCCTAGGAACGCCACCGGAAAAATTTGACTGGCAAGTACGTGATAAAGACAAAAAGTTCCGCCGCTTTGAGAACTTAACGCCGAAGAAATTTTTCGAAGATCATGTAGGATTAAATCTCAAGGATTATGTGTGTTTGATCAATTGTCCCATGTCTGATAAAACGTATAAGGAAGTTTACACGGTAGATTATTTAGGAAACGTAATAGAAGGCAATATTATTCGCTATCTTAACCTGCCTTCCAAGCGTTTGAAAGATGCAGCTTCTTCATCAATTAAAGATGATAATCCGGTATGGTTTGGGTGCGATGTGGGGAAACATTTTCACCGCAATCTGGGAGTGATGGACATGGACATATTCGATTATGAATTGTTTTACAGCACCGAATTTCCCATGACAAAAGGAGACCGTCTGGAATACGGCGATAGCCAAATGACTCATGCAATGCTATTTACAGGGGTGGATATTGACGGTAAAGGTTACCCGAGAAAGTGGCGGGTAGAAAATAGTTGGGGAGACAAGCGCGGGGATAAAGGTTACGATATTATGACAGATTCCTGGTTTAATGAATATACTTACGAAGTGGTGGTTCACAAAGATTACGTCACCAAGGATGAATTAGCGATCTATCAAAAAGATCCAGTTCGTTTGCCACCGTGGGACCCCATGGGGGCATTGGCAAAATATTAAATGAGTGG
>JBHHTW010000070.1:0-5284 GCA_046861385.1 Fidelibacterota bacterium
TATGAAAACAATGACTTGTGAACAATTAGGTGGTGCATGTGATTTAGAATTTCAAGCAAACACTTTTGAAGAAATAGCAGAAATGAGCAAAAAACATGGTATGGAGATGTTTGAAAAAGGTGATGAACCCCATCTTAATGCAATGAATGAAATGCAAGAGCTCATGAAATCACCCGATGCCATGAACGAATGGTTTGAAAATAAAAGAAAAGAGTTTAATGCACTGCCTGATACTGAATAACGAGTCCATTAGAATATTTTGTACCCATTTTGAAATAATTAATCAAGCACTTAATAATGTTTGGGCAAAAATTGGTGATGAAAATAATGGTTTTTATTAACTGAATTCGGTTTTCAGGGAGCCATAAGGGGTTGATAGTTTTTACCTCCGCAAAGTGGAAGCTGATGAGTTAATTCAATCGTAGAAAATGGTTCTGTTGAGATATAAAGTAATCTTGGATCTTAACAATAATGTCGAGGTGAAAATCTCAACTATTATTCAATATTTTGATCCAAAATGAGAATTAGTTTAAGCTGACTTCCGTCGTCGCCGGTAAAGAGGGCTTTTATTTTTTTCCACTACATCCTTAGTAATTATAATTTTACAAACACCATCCAATTCAGGAATATGATACATAATCTCCATCATGGATTTTTCCAAAACAGAACGTAAGCCTCTGGCACCTGCCTTATGTTCATGGGTTTTTGCAATGACAGATTCTAAGGCGTCTTTTCTAAATTCCAGCTCTATTCCTTCCATTCGGAACAGCTTTTGATATTGTTTAATAATTGAATTTTTCGGTTTAATCAATACTTGGTGCAATTCATTTTCTGATAAAGATTCTAATGTAGTAATTACAGGTAAACGACCAATAAGTTCGGGGATAAATCCATAATCAATCAAATCCGCCGGTGTAACGTGTGAAAATAATCCATGTGATTTGGTCTTCTGACGTTTATGACCCCCGCCAAATCCAATTTCTCCTTTCCCGGTTCTGCGGGAGATTATATCAATCAGTCCTTCAAAAGAACCGCCGCAAATAAAGAGAATATTTTTTGTATTGATGGGAATCAAACTTTGTTCAGGATGTTTGCGTCCGCCTTTGGGGGGAATGTTTGCAATGGTTCCTTCCAATATTTTCAGTATCGCCTGCTGGACGCCTTCTCCGGAAACATCCCGGGTAATGGACGTGCTGGAAGCCTTGCGGCCGATTTTATCAATTTCATCGATATAAACAATCCCCTGCTCCGCAGAACGGATACTGTAATTAGCAACCTGAAGCAGTCTAACAAGAATATTTTCCACATCTTCGCCAACATAACCGGCTTCGGTCAAGGATGTGGCATCTGCAATGGCGAAAGGAACTGACAAATAGCGGGCAAGTGTTTGGGCTATCAAAGTTTTACCGGTTCCCGTAGGACCCATCATAAGAATATTGCTTTTTTCCAGCTCAACGCCATCGTTTACATCATTCAAAAAGATACGTTTATAATGGTTATGGACAGCGACGGCTACCACTTTTTTGGTTTGCTCGTGCCCAATGACGTATTTATCTAAATGCTGTTTTATTTCTGATGGTCTCGGGAGTGTTTTATGTGTGGGTAATTTTATGTTATCCGCCTGAATTTCTTGATGATGAATTGACCCCTTTACGGCTGGATCTATTTTCATCCTATTTCTTACCGGTTAAAATTGAATCAATAATGCCGTAATTCATTGCTTCTTCAGAACTCATAAAATAGTTCCGATCTGAATCTTTCTCAATTTTGGTGATGCGCTGTCCGGTGTTTTTGGCTAAAATACGATTCAATTTTCTTTTTAATCGAATAATTTCATCTGCTTGAATTTTTATATCCGTCGCCTGGCCTTCGGCTCCGCCTAATGGCTGATGAATCATGATTCTTGAATTGGGAAGAGCCGATCGTTTTTTCTTTGTACCCCCGGCTAATAAGAATGCTCCCATGCTGGATGCCTGCCCCATACAAATGGTTGCAATATCAGGCTTAATGTAATTCATTGTATCAAAAATGGCCAAACCGGCAGTGATATATCCTCCGGGAGAATTAATATAAAGAAAAATATCCTTTTCAGGATCTTCTGCTTCAAGAAATAGCAATTGGGCAATAATCAGGGAAGATACAGAATCATCAATCGGAGTCCCCAAAAATACAATTCGTTCCCGCAGCAACCGGGAATAAATATCGTATGCACGTTCAGTGCGCCCGACTTGTTCTACTACCATGGGAATAAGCTGGTTCATTTCTTGATATTCTTTAGTCATGATGATGGTGGTCCTGTTTACGGATATCTTTTGTCTTAACTTTTACTTCTTTTATTTTAGCGAATTGCTGTAGATAATCTAATATTTTCTTCTCCATTAAATCATCTTCAATTCTGGTGCGGTGGCTGGGCTTTTTGTAATATTTTTCAATCTCATCTTTATAACCCGGGGATTTATCCATCAATTCATGGATTTTTTCCTGAACCTCTTCCGGTGTGACATTAATATTATTTTCCTGAATAATTTTTTTCCGGATTAAAAACCATTTCATATTTCTTTCGGCAACAGACCGGTATGTTTCCCGGACTTTGGCTTCATCAATATTTTCTGATCCTGCCTGTTTGGACTGTTTTATGTCCTCCACCATGTGATCCAGATAGGATTCCACCATAGACGGGGGAAATTCCGGATTAACAAGATCGATCAGGGCATCGGATAATTGCCGTTCGAAAGCTTCCTGGCTCTTATGCTCATAATCATCCTTGATTCGATTTTCCACATTGGTTCTGAACTCTTCTTCATTTTTGGCGTCCGGTTCAACCATTTTGATGAATTCTTCATTTACTTCCGGCAGTACCTCTTTTTCCACGTTGATTACCGATACTTCATATTTAGATTTTTCACCCTGTTCATTTTCCGTCAGAAACAATTTAACCTTGTCTCCTGCTTTGACTCCTCTCAGCAATTCCAAGTTTTCATCCTGAACAACACTACCCCCCAGTTTAATATATTGTTTTTCTAATTTTTTACCGATGATCGGAAGATCGCTCTGATCTAATTTTTGCATGTCCGCTAAAATAAAATGCCCTTCCTTTGCTCCATCTTCAACTGTTTCTGTCGAAGCATAGCGATGCTGAAGATCATGGATAACCAATTCAACATCCCCCTCATCATGAAGATAAGACGTTTTTTGAACTTTCAAGGATTTTTTCTTGAGTTTTGGAAGTGTTATCTCCGGTTCAATTTCAAATTTTGCAGTGAAGGACATCTCTCCATGATAATGGAAATCTACTTTTTCCACTTCTGCTTTATTCACTGGAAGAATATCCTTTTCTTTCAAGGCTTTTAAATAAAATGTGTTTAATCCATGCTCAACATAATCAGCTTCGATCGATGGTAAAAATTGTTTTATCAATACCTTTGCCGGCACTTTTCCAGGGCGAAACCCCTGAAGATTTACTTTTTTACTGAAATGTTTTAAATGTTTATTAAAATCATTTTCGAGTTCTTCCCAAGGGATTGTTACCGACATTTCCCGGGAGTACGAATTTTTTTCTGCGATCTTTATTTCCACAATATCCTCTTAAAAACGGGTGGAAATTTAGATCAATTGCAGGGTAACTATTTAAACAAAAAGAGATTAAATCAATGTAATTCTAATGGGAGAAAATTTGGTAGATTTGGACTTATTCACGGAGTATTGATTAATGAACACGTATCAAATTAAAAACATAACCATTCTCGGAGCGGGGAAACTGGGGCAAGCCATTGCCAATGGATTAGTGCATTCAGAAATATTCGATCCAATGAATATTACCCTCACCTGTAGAAATAATTCAAGCCTGAAGGCATTTTCTGAACGGAAATACCTCATCACTTCAGACAATACTGCTGCAGTGAAAAATGCAGATCTTATTCTGCTGACAGTAGGACCAAAAGACATAGAGTTTGTTCTGAAAGAAATTCGTGATTCATTGGATATGGAAAAACAGATTTTGGCATCGACGGTGACGGGTGTTTCCATAGAAAGAATATCCAAAATGATCGAAGGGAAAATTCCCATCGTTAGAATTATGCCGAATACAGCAGTGGCTATTTGCGAATCCATGACGTGCCTTTCTGCAGAACAGAAGCATTTAGGGTCATTAAAAACAGTGAGAGAGGTATTTGATCATTTGGGTGAAACTATGGCCATTAGCGAGGAACTCATGGCGCCGGCAACGGCTCTGTGTGCTGCTGGACTGGCATTTTTCCTCCGCTCTATCCGGGCTGCATCCCAGGGTGGAATTGAAATCGGGTTTCATGCAGAAGAAGCAATTTTCTTGGCTGCCCAGACGGCAAAAGGGGCGTCCTCCCTTATGATGGAATCAGAGAAACATCCAGAATCGGAAATTGACAAAGTGACTACACCAAGGGGAATCACCATCGCAGGATTAAATGAAATGGAGCATCAGGGCTTCAGTTCTGCCATGATTAAAGCCATTGTAACATCTGCAAATAAAATTGAACGGCTACTGGATAAATAAAACAATCTATTGGTTGAATGAAGTCTCCTGACCTCATGAGGTAAACATTAATCCAATTAATATAATAATTTGTTCAGGATAACCTTTCAAAGGTTCACAAACCTTTGAAAGGATTTAATCCGTTTTAAAATATTTCAATCAAGAACCAATTCATAATCAATTAAAGTAATTATCCATCTTGAATTTGGCCTAATTACCGAACGCCGAATAATTCCAACACCTGGGGCAATGATGTGTTCCATATGGTTATGAGTATCGGTATATACACCGCAACTATCAAACATACCGGCTGGAACGGTAATTGGCTCCGGCTGCATCACCACTGTTCTTATCCACCCTCCAGTATCTTCAAAATCGACATAATAACTGATGGGTGTTTCAGAAGGCGGGACGAACCATAAGTGTGTAAGGCGAGTATCAAAAACATAATCAGATCCATAAATACTGTCGTTGCGGATGTAAAATTCTCCCCACAAACCAGGTATCATACCTTTTGTTTGCCACCAGATCTGATCACCCCGTATCAAGGTGTCAACTATTTCGACTGTATCGAAATACGCATAATAGAGTGAATCGGACATCCAAAGAGAATCTGAGTATATCCATTGGTTACCTATAACAGCAGGTATCAGCCCTTCCCCTTTTGGTAATTCGTCAGGCACATCACCACCATGGGTATCATTACAGGTGTTGAATAATAATACCGCCAGCAAAAACATGCTTAAGGCGGGATAAATATGTTGTGAAGATTTCATG
>JBHHTW010000009.1:0-65493 GCA_046861385.1 Fidelibacterota bacterium
GCAGTTCAAATTCAAATAATGGATGTAACCACCCGTAAACGAGCGGAAAAAAAGCTCTTTGAAAGTGAGAAACAATTATCTCTTATATATGACACAGTTGGCGATGTGCTTTTTTATTTGATCGTTGAATCGGATGACTGCTTCCGCTTCCGGTCAGTCAATCAAGCATTTCTTGACGCTACAGGGTTGGATAGAGACCAGATTGTCGGAAAACCTGTCAATGAGGTGATACCAGAACCTTCTCTCCCGATGATCCTGGACAATTACAAAAAAGCTATAGAGGAAAAAAGAATTGTCCGTTGGGAAGAAACCACCGAATATCCTTCAGGGGTAAAGGTTGGAGACGTCTGCATCGCTCCTATTTTCAAAGATGGAATATGTACTCATTTGGTTGGCTCCGTTCATGACATCACGGATCGCAAAAGTTTGGAAGAAAGGCTCCAGTCTGAACGGAATGAGTTCAATTCTATTTTAGAGGAATTACCCATAGGTGTGACAGTATTGGATACGAAAGACAAAGTTGTTTATATCAATCCAATTTCAATAGAAATTGATGGATTCAAAACCAATACGGACAGTCTGATGGGTAAAAATGTGAGAAGTATCCACCCCAAACATACTTTGCCAACCATAGAAAAGCTTCTTGCAGATTTCAAATCCGGCAGGAAAACCCATTTTTCAAGAGAGGCTAAAAGAGGAAAGCGCACAGTTGAGATTTCATACCATACTATCCGTAGTGAAATTGGAAAATATCAAGGTTTAACGAGGTTGGTTTCCGATATCACAGAGCGAAAGATAGCGGAGAAAAGAATCACACGTCTTAGCCGAATATTTGAAGAATCTCTAAATGAAATATATTTATTCGATGCAGATAATTTAATATTTACACATGTGAATAGCGCTGCACAGCAGAATCTCGGTTACACGATGGAAGAATTAAAAAATTTCACTCCTCTTACTCTAAAACCAGAATTTACTGTAGAATCGTTTTCAAAATTGATTGACCCGTTAAAGAAAGGAGAAAAACAAAAAATTATTTTTGAGACGGTGCATAAGCGTAAGGATAAATCGCTATATAATGTGGAAGTTCACTTGCAGCTTCTAACATTTGAAAACGAAACGTTATTTGCAGCAATTATTCTGGACATCACCGAGCGTAAACAAGCCGAAGATGCTCTCAAGGAAAGTGAAGCAAAATTCCGCGGGGTAATCGAAGAATCCAATGATGGAATATATGTGTTACAGGATGACCGATTTAAGTTCATCAATCCCCGGTTCACAGAAATCACCGGTTACGAATTGAAAGAAATCAGTAGCAGCAATTTTGATTTTAAAATACTGTTTACGGATAAAGGTCTAGAGGTATTAGAAGAGCGGGAAGCGTTGCGTATTCAGGGTGTAGAACCACCAACTCGATACATATTTGAAGGTTTGCGAAAGGATGGACAAAGAAGAGATTTAGAAGTGAGTGTAACCCTTATAGATTGGCAAGGCCAACCAGCCACTCTGGGAATTGTGAGTGATGTAACAGAAAGAATACAAAATCAAATTGCTCTTGAGAAAGCGTTTGAGGATGCGAAACAAGGTGAAAAGGTCAAATCCCTTTTTATGGCCAATATGTCTCATGAGATACGGACGCCACTGAATACAATTTTGGGTTTTACTGATTTGGTGGAAGAAACAACACGAGACCTTTTAAGTGAGGAAGAAAAGACATTTTTTAATGTAATCAGTACAAGCGGTAAACGGCTCATGCGTACAGTCCATGAGATACTGGATATATCTCAACTTGACGCAGGGACAGTTGTTATTGTTAAAGAAGTTTTTAATTTAGTACCGATGATACAAGAAATGGTCCATGGTATGCGTATCCAAGCTGAAGAGAAGCAACTTGATTTAACGTTTCATTCCACGCGGAAGGAAATATTGGTCTACGCGGACAAAGAGGGGATTACCCATTCGATCAGTAATATAATTGACAATGCAATTAAATATACCGATGAAGGGAGTATTACTCTGTCTTTAAGGCAAAAATCCAGGAAAGCCATTTTGACTATCAAGGATACAGGTATCGGAATGTCCAAAGAGTATCTCAATAATTTATTTGAAGCATTTACTCAAGAAAGTGAAGGATATACAAAGGATTATCAGGGTATTGGTTTGGGTTCGGCAATTGTGAAAGGTCACCTGGATTTAAATGAGGTGGATATTTCCGTAGAGAGCACCAAAGGAAAAGGAACCACATTTACACTGACATTTCCGGAACCAAATAAAATCAGCAATAAAACAAAGAATGTAAAGAATTCAAATGAGAATAAAGATTCGTAATGAGCAATAAAAAGAAACCGTTTGTGCTAGTGGTTGAAGATGATTTTAATTCACAAATGCTCATGAAATTTTACTTAAAAGATACATATGAATTAGAATTTTCAACCACCGTAACGGAAGCAATAGAAAAGTTAAAGATTATCCATCCAGATATTATTTTATTGGATTTATCCCTTGATGGCGGGGAAGATGGCTTGGATTTAGCGAGATACATTCGAAAGGAAGACAAATGGAAGGATACTTCTGTTATTGCCACCACAGCACATGCATTTACCGCAGACCGGGATAATTGTATAGAAGCAGGATGCGACGATTATATCAGTAAACCCATCAAAAGATCAGATCTGCTTGAACTGATGAAACATCAATTAGATTTATCCAAATAATAAATTGTGTCCACTTCGAAAAAGTTAATTTTGCCTAAAGCCCAGTTTTTTCACAACCTCCAACCCGTCTCTCATTCATAAATATTATGCGTTCCAAAGATTCATCTGGGCACAATTCTATTTTTTCCCAATTATATCCTCCATCATTTGTGCGTCAAATATAATTGGAGTCTGTGCTAACAGGCTTAAATTGAGCCCATCCATTCAATATATCTGTAAAAACTAAATCACCAATCCAAGAATAAGCGCTATCAGTTTGTTGATTCCATGTATAATCACCATCCTTGGTATGCCAAATCCTGCTTGGAGAATTCTCCGCCATCCAACCATTATTCTCATCAACACAGGTGACATGATCTAAATTATATTTTCCTGGTGGATTAAAGACAGGGTCAATTATTTCCCAATTTTGGGTTATACCAGCAGTACGAAATGCCAGAAATGAAAAAGTAATCTTGAACGCGAATTATCAGTGTTTTTCTTTTGAATGATTTGTAAGTATGTTCATCAAAATTCTAACGAACCATGCTAACAGAATTTCTGAATTCAAGTAGTCGTGAGGACAAATGGTTGATTTTTTTCCGAAACAATTGATTATATCTCCAGCTTTTTGTCATACTGTATTTACCTTTTTATTATAAATACTAAATATATCATGAGTCTACTCCGAAAAGGTCGAATCCGATTCAATTTCATCTTTTCAACCGTACGATAGACATTCTTGTCTGTCGGTGTGCAGACAGGAATGTCTGCACACCGCAACGTTGGTTAAACAAAAACACGGTTTTCGGAGCAGACTCTATCATTGAAAATCATTTATAAAATGTATCACGACATATTTATATTATTTGTCAATAAGCTGAATGCCCTATTTATGTTAGAAAAAAGCTCTATACCATCACAATCTCGATTAATATAATAGAATTTAGGGTGACAAAATGATTCATTAATAGTGTTGACAGATTCTATCATGTTAAATTCTACCCAATCACAATCAAGGAATATCTTTCATGAAACCAATTATTATAGTCGGAACAATCACTATTACACTTTCACTCATTTTGTACACCAAAGGAATGCTTCAAATATTAAAGAAACGATTGATTACAAAGAAGTTAGTATCGTTATTAACTATCGGTCTCGTTTCAGAGATTATTGCAGTCATTTGTATGTCTATAGGTTCAACGAGACCCATTACAACACCCCATGGATTAATCGGTCTTGCTGGAATATTAATCATGATAAGTATCGTTTGGATAAGTTGGAAATCAATTTCAACAGACAAAAAGAGCAGTACATTATCCCCTAACAAATATTTTTATTATCTGTTTGCGTATGCTATATGGGTTATCGCGTATTTAACCGGAGTAATCATCGGCATGAGTCGAACATAATTTCGAAAGAAACGCTTTATGATTAAATACATCAGTTCTATAACCTATCTATTAGTCGTTTCCATTGTTTTCGGTCAATCTCTCCCAAATGGTGTATCTGTCCATCGATTAAACAACGGCCTCGATGTTATTCTCATCGAAAACCAGTCTCTGCCGATGGTAGGAGTAAATGTTGTAGTCAAAACAGGCTCAGCTTATGAAACATTCGCCACCAGTGGAATGAGTCACATGCTGGAGCATCTCTTATTCAACGGTACGATATCAAGGACTCAAAAAGAGCTCTATGACGATACAGACCAAATTGGTGGGTACAATAACGCCAATACGGGAGAATATTATACCAATTATATGATGGTAGTGCCGACTGAACATATTCAAGCGGGAATGGAAATTCAAGCAGATATGCTATTTCGGTCAATTCTTCCAGAAGATAAATATGAGAAAGAAAAAGGGATCGTTCTGGAAGAAATTGCCCGGAGTCTTTCCAGCAGAGAAACCCAAATAGAGACAGACATTCAATCGATTTTATATCAGGGACATTCTTTGTCATTACCTACTTTGGGAACTTACTCGACAATTGAATCTATATCGTTGGATGCTGTGAGACAATATTATCAAGGAAATTATTTACCCAATAATATGGTTTTAAGTGTCATCGGGAATTTTGATACATCAATCATGTTGGAATGGGTAAAAAATAATTATGGACAAGCCGCTCCCGGGACAGTATATCGACCGAAGGATGCTCATCTTATTAATGGTTTTGAAACTCCTGCTTTTAATCCTGGAAAAATATATCACCGATCTCATGCCGATTCGATGACTGTAATCCATTTGGCTTTTGTATTACCCAATGATCCTAAACCGGGATTTTTTGAACTGATGGAAGAAATCCTCTCATCAGAAGTGGAAAAACTCAAGGCAAAAGCAGAGCAAGAATTTAATAGTTTTGCTTCTCTGTCGGCTGAAATTCGAGAATTTCCCGTTAGGACTTTTCTCATTCTGAAGGCGACTACCCAAAATGAGGAAAACCTGGATGAGATAATCTTATTTTTAACCGAAGCAGTGAATCATATTCAATTTTCAATGAAAAGAGACGCCATAACTGCTTTTACCTTTTCCCATATAACGTCCTTTTATAAAAATTTAGAAAAGCCGCATATGTTTGGGATTTACAATGCCCATGTTTTTGCACAGAAAGGGATTGATGGTTTTTTAAATTCTTTTCAACCGGATATTTATGCCGATGCTGCTGCAGCACTAAAACATTACAAAATCAGGGAAAAACCAACAGTTATCTTTCATCACCCAATGGATTTTACCCGTCATAAAACCAAAAATATCTCTAATGTAAAATTGTTTGAGCATGATGGAATCGGTACAACCCTAATCGTAAAACAAAATTCAAACAGTTCTTTGATGGCAGTCCATTATTTATTCAAACACAAAGCTCGATTAGAAAAGGAATTTGGACTCAATGCTGCAAAAATACTCCATGATTGTTTCGGTCAGCGAATGAAGTCCGATGCGGTTAAAAAAATGATTGCCCCGTTTGGACTATCCTTTACGGTAAATGATAATCCATTCATTCCAATGGATAATATCTATTTACACGATGATTTTGGATATATTCGCGTGGAAGGTCTTGCCCGAGAATTTGAAGAAGCGATTGGCTTTTTAAATGAATCGTTTCTCGATTTTATTCCGACATATACGGAGTTCACAAAAGCAATGTCAAATTCCCAAGAAGGTCACAGTGGTATGATGGGGAAAAATGAAGCAAAAGAAATGTTTGATCATTTGGTAAATGAACAATTATATGCCCCTGAAGAACAATTAAATACGCCACCGGAACTTACCTATGAGTCTTTACTAGCCTTTAAAAATAAGTATTGGCTCCCGGAGAATCTGATTGTATCAATCGTCTCTCCAAAATCACCTGAATTAGTTCAATCTCTGTTTTCCGATTTCGGTACTGCTCAAGATAAGGATTCCGAACCGGTTTACGATAAAGTATATCAACTTAATGCTGAATCCGTTTCCTTTGAAAAGGAGGGCGGCGGCTCACAATCGTATCTTTTTTGGGGATTCATGAAAGAAATTGATCCAGCTGACAAACCGGGTTTAACCGCACTTTCTTTGATCCTGGCGGATAAGATTGTTTTTGATATTCGAGAGAAGCAGGGGATGGCTTATCGAATGTACGCCGGAATTAATATTAAAAATAATCAAGCATTGTTTTCAATTAAATTTGGTACTCGACCTGAAAATGTGGATATACTCATACCGCAATTTCCAAAATTATTCTCCATTGAGATGTTGGAAGATGTAGACGAAGCAATGCTGGAAAAGTCAATAAATATGTATTTGGGAAGAATGATGTTTCGTCGTCTTTCGAGCATCAATCAGGCTTATTATCTCGGTCGGTCACTGTATTTTGAGGGCGATATGAATGCAGATACAATTTTCCTGGAAGATTTGAAATCTGTCACATTAGATGATATTAATCGTCTTGCAAAAAAATATATGGATAGAGGAAATCCGGTCTCAATTATTGTTCGGTAACAAATTTAAACCTTGCGAAGGTTCAAAACCTTCCGAAAGGTTTTTTAAGGAAAACTCATGAAACATATATTTATACTAACATTCCTTTTTTTAATCTCATGTAAAGAATCGACCGTATCCATCGTGGAGTTTGAATCTCACGACATTCAATTAACCATCCATGTGTCGAATCACTCTGCTGATTTGTTCGATCAAGGAATGATGGAAGTAAATGCGGGCTGGAATCTTTTTACATTAAATGAAGGAGTTGAAATATATTCATTCAATCTGAATGACATACCGGTTAAATATTTTTTATGGAAACCCGACGAAATGGAAAATATTCCGAATCATGCCAGAGAAAAAGTCAAGTTATTATATCAAGATAAAACCATTCAGGTTATTTCATTTAAATCTAAATTATCAGAATCGGTTGCATTTTCAATTTCCTATTCCGGAGAATTTTACGAAAAAATAGAGGATATTCGTTTTTCCAATGAGAATGTTGGTCGTGAAGTCGCTGCGACGATTTCTGATCTAGGTGCCTATTTTAGTCCATCAGCGAACTACTATCCTACGGGGAGCGAAACAATGGCCAGTTTCAATCTCACAGCTAATATTCCTGTATCATGGGAATCTATCAGCGACGGAAACAGGCTGTCCAATGAAGTAAAAGACAACCGAAAAATCCAGTCCTGGAGTAATCCATTTAAAAACAATGGTAACATGTTTATGGCAGCGCCATTTGTAACCAAATCCACGTGGGTAGATAATATCGAAGTGGCGTGCTATTTCTTTGAAGCCGATACCGGATTATTTGATCAATATCTCCCGGCTACCGCAGGATATATCCGCCAATACTCTGAATTGATCGGCCCCTATCCCTACAAACGATTCACGGTTGTGGAAAATTTCTTCCCAACGGGGTATGGCATGCCGGCCTGGACATTATTGGGACAACAAGTCATTCGCCTTCCCTTCATTGTTTATACTTCATTGGGGCATGAAGTGCTTCATAATTGGTGGGGGAACAGCGTGTATGTAGACTATGATCGGGGAAACTGGTGCGAATCCGCAACGGTGTACGGTGCGGACTACCGTTACAAACTTCAGCGTTCACTGGATGCGGCAAAAACCTATCGGAAAGATATTTTAAAGCAATATGCAAACTATGTAACCAAAGAAAATGATTTCCCCATACGTGAATTCAAATCCCGTACCAGCAAAGAAACACGGACGATTGGCTATAATAAAGCAATGATGGTATTTCACATGATTGAAGAAGAAATCGGGACAGAACCTTTCTTTGAAGCTTGGAAAAAAATTAATTCAACCTACAGAGAACAAAAAATTTCATGGGAAGAATGGATCACCATGTTTCAAGAAACTTCCGGAAAGGATTTAAGTTATATTCTTCCCCAATGGATTGATCAGGATGGTGCGCCGGTAATAGGGCTGATCATTGATTCCGTCAATGAGAATTCAATTCATTTTACGCTTAATGAAAGCAGTGGAAAGAACTATAAACTATCCGTTCCTATCCATTTTGATAACGGTGTTGACACCGTTGTCGTCTTAAATTCACCATCTTCCTCTTTTTCAATGAATATATCTACCAGTGTATCAAGTATTTCAGTTGATCCTGATTTCCATTTGTTCCGAGAACTTTATCCTGAAGAAATTGAACCCATTATTTCTGCGACACTGGGAAATGAAGATAAACATTTCTATGGGGATGGTAAACAAAGCTTTTTTAAACAATTCGCTGATAATATTTCTGGTGCAGATATCGCCATTGAAAGGATGGATGCGTTTAAATACGCTGATCGATTAAGTCTTCCTATTGTTCTTAATCCCACTGATTTGCCATCATACATTTCTTCCCGAATTTCTATTAACGATCGTGAAATAACAATCAGTGGAAACAAGTTTCCGTTGGATGGCCATACGTTTATTCTTACGGGACAAGACTGGAATGGAGTTAAAGATTATATGATAATATTGTCGCAAAATATGGAATCACTACCCAGGATTGGTCAACTGGTTCCCCATTATGGAAAGTATTCCTATTTAGTGTTTAAGGGACCCAAAAATATTGGTAAAGGTCAGTGGACTGTTACAGATTCACCCCTGAAGAAACGATTACGCTAATCTGATTTCGGTCTATTTATGGATATATGAATAAGCAATATTCCATTCTGATTTGGAAGGGTAGCTGATAACATTTACGATATATTTATCAGAAATAGTTACACCTAATTGGAATGCCAAATAGGACGATGTTTCATCTATAAAAGAGGAGGTCATAGGATTATAATCCGGTATCGTTTCCTCATCATAAAAAATACCGACCACTGGGTTTGAGATTATCGAAAACAATTTTTTATCTAATATTTTATAAAACCGAAGAGCTTTAATACCGACATTATTTATGCTGCCAGGGATTATTTCCATTCCGTTATTTAAATAAATATAAAAAAGTGAATTATCTGCATTGCGATAATCATCAGTAATCGTCATTAATTGCCCCTGGCGCAAGAGACTATTTTCCCTTAGGGCTATACTACTGATAAAAATTCCCTGTGTCATTCCAAGAACTGCAGGTCGAACCAACAAATTTGTTTTTCCCCATAAAACAGCTCCCAGTTGAAAATCATAATTATCTTTATGCTTCCATATCGCAAAACCACTCGGACGTCCATCCGGACGAAAGGGCGCCCATTTTCCGATTGCCAAAGTTCTGACGTTTTCTAAAGTGTTATCGCTTTTAATATATCCACCAAGAACAAAAGTGTTAAAAGGGCCTTTAATAAGACCGGCACCTCCATATCCAATACTTGAGTTGTCATCTTTCTTTCCAGTCCCGGTTAAAACGGTAAGTGTAAAACGAGTATTTTCAATTTTTCCTGCAAGGTATGCTGTATTCTTATCTGTCATTATATAGGGCGCGGAGTGTTTCTTTTCATATTCCGAAACTGATTCATACCCTGCACGGAACCAAAATAATTTTGTCGGTTTGAAAGTCATCCGGGAAAACAAAGCTTTATTAGCCAAAGATGTGTCAATTATCTTATCAATTGTGCCGCCAAATTCCATCCGGAATCGATCATCGTCTTTGTATGGAAATAGCACAATTCCACCGGTTAATTGTTTTACTGGAAGCACATTTCGCATATCTAACCCATTATTCATATAGCGCATGAAAAATGTCTTATTTCTCTGGTTCTTGCGGTAAAAATCAAATGCTGTTGTCACTTCGTTCCCTCTGGACCATATCCCAAATTGAAATTCCCAGACAGTGGGTCTTGCGGGTCCATATATGGAATGCCTGGGATCAGGATTACCATGTCCATGTGTTGAGTGTCCTTGTGGACATACATTTGTTAAGAGAATGATCCCTATAACGAAGAGCGATTTAGACCATATCGTCATTTATTAGTTTTTTTCATTGATTGATTTTGCTTCTATTTAAATTATTAGGGCTTGATAGGAATGGAATATCTACCCAAGTTATTCTTTTTGTTTGAGCCTGCTCATTTACGATCCATAATTATCAATGTCTTTGGTAATACCTTGACCTATCAGTGATTGTTTACTACTTTATACTTTATAATAATACATAAAAATATCTTAATTAGGATAATTAAATAGTAAGGAAAAATAATAAAAAAAAGGAGTTAGCCTTGAAAAATACGTTAAGAATTATATTTATTATCGGTTGTGGAACAAGTTTGATGTTTACACAGTCAATACCATACGCTGAAGATTTTGAAGATGGAGATGTGAGTGAATGGGAATTGTATCGATCAGGGGAAGAAGCGCTTCAAGTTGTGGATATGTCCTCGGCTCCGGCCACACTTCCAAACGGTGGAAGTAATGTGGGGTATTTACAGGATATTGATGCATCTTATTCCGGAGCAGCCATTGCTCTTGTGGGATCGACCACTGATCAAAACTATACGATAGACGGTGATGTTTACGTATATCACAGTCACCCTCAAGGATCTGCTTATACCGGTTTGGTGGTGTATGCGGACACTTCAGTCTCTGGTTCTGCCAGTCATGGATATTATGTTAAACTAGTGGCAGATTTTGATGGAGATAATCGATTTCGTTTGTACAACAACCAGCTCAATATGTCGACCTTCCAATACACGTTTTCTCACAGTATTGATGCGTCTGTTGTAGATACCTCTGAAGGCTGGCACCATATGGCAGTAAAAGTTCAAACATTAGATGATGGTACGACCGAGTACACGTGTTATTACGATGGTCAAAATCTGGGTTCTTATATTGATGATGGTGCGGATAGAGTCGCTGGCGGACAGTATGGAGTGTATGCCTTTCAAATGGATGGCGTGGATGGAATTGCCGGGTATTATGATAATATCGCAGTTACGCCAAATCGTAATGTGGTTTTTAGTGAAGATTTTGAAGATGGAGATGTGAGTGAATGGGAATTGTATCGATCAGGGGAAGAAGCGCTTCAAGTTGTGGATATGTCCTCGGCTCCGGCCACACTTCCAAACGGTGGAAGTAATGTGGGGTATTTACAGGATATTGATGCATCTTATTCCGGAGCAGCCATTGCTCTTGTGGGATCGACCACTGATCAAAACTATACGATAGACGGTGATGTTTACGTATATCACAGTCACCCTCAAGGATCTGCTTATACCGGTTTGGTGGTGTATGCGGACACTTCAGTCTCTGGTTCTGCCAGTCATGGATATTATGTTAAACTAGTGGCAGATTTTGATGGAGATAATCGATTTCGTTTGTACAACAACCAGCTCAATATGTCGACCTTCCAATACACGTTTTCTCACAGTATTGATGCGTCTGTTGTAGATACCTCTGAAGGCTGGCACCATATGGCAGTAAAAGTTCAAACATTAGATGATGGTACGACCGAGTACACGTGTTATTACGATGGTCAAAATCTGGGTTCTTATATTGATGATGGTGCGGATAGAGTCGCTGGCGGACAGTATGGAGTGTATGCCTTTCAAATGGATGGCGTGGATGGAATTGCCGGCTATTACGATAATATAGTTGTATCATCTGATCCTGCCCTTGCCATCGACTCTCATGATAATTTTGATTTACCACAATCTTTTTCATTAAATCAGAATTTTCCAAATCCGTTTAATCCTACAACGACCATTTCCTTTGATCTGACTCAAAGATCAAATGTATCGTTGGATATTTTTAATATGAATGGACAATTTATCAGGAATCTTATCAGCGGAAACTACTCCCCGAATCATTACTCCGTTACCTGGGATGGAAAAAATAATCAAGGCCGGGTTGTACCAACAGGTGTATACCTCTACACCATTACGAATGGGATGCAAAGAGTTTCTAAAAAAATGATTTTCCTCAAATAACTCTGACATAAAAGAGAGGGTGCAATGATTCTAATTGCACCCTCTCTTTAGACCCTATGATTGCCAAGCGCTATTTTTCCCTTACCCTATTTTTGTTTATGATGACCTCTGGTTTTGCCGGAGTGGGCGGGAAATTCGCCGGCATAATCGTTGATGAAAAGGGTGATCCGCTCATTGGAGTCAATATCATTATTGAAAATACAGGAATGGGGACAATTTCTGATGGTTACGGTAATTATTATTTCCTAAATATTCCTCCTGGACATTATGATATAAAATTTATGATGATTGGATACAAAACCGTTATTCATAAAGATATTATTATTATGTCGGATTTCACAACAAATTTAGCCGTTGGTATGGAACAAACAGTCATCAGCGGAGAGGAAGTGACAGTAACGGCCTCCAAGCCTTTGATACAAAAAGACGCAACCTCATCTATTAAAGTAATTGATGCGGATAATATCGTAGATATGCCGGTGGTTGACTTCAAAGATATTCTAGCCACCCAAGCTGGATTTACCGAAGATAGTGAAGGCGAAATCCATGTAAGAGGCGGTCGAACCAAAGAAATTCTTTACATGATCGATGGTATGGTGGTCAAAGATCCGTTGCAAGGTGATTATTCAGGCTCGATCAACCAGAATGCCATTCAAGAAATGACAATCATTAGCGGCACATTCAATGCTGAATACGGTCAAGCAATGTCCAGTGTTGTGAATATTGTCACCAAGGAAGGAGACGATAAATTCCGTGGCAAATTTGAATTTATTTCCCCTCAATTAAACGATTCACCCTACCATTCTAACGGCGCATTTAATGCTGTATCGGATGGTGATTATGTCTGGATGGATTTAAGTGAACCGCTTTTCAATTATCTTGAATCAAATCTGGATAATTCATCGGCAAACCCCCTTCTTCCTTTGATGGATTTACCCGTAAATGGATCTGCCAGTCTGAGTTTGGGTGGAAAAATTCCTTTTGGAAATTCACATTTTTTTGCATCAGCATTTTATAGCTCAGTAGATGATTATTTACCGCATGGTATTGACATTAACCAGGATATACAATTAAAACTTACAACTCGACTTTCTCAAAAAATAAAGCTCACGACTCACATTCATAGTTCAAATAAATTATATCAGCGTTATTCTCACCGTTGGAAATACAGACCCTTAAATCAAGCCCACACCTTTAAATCCAACGATAGAATTGCGTTGACGCTGACACATTTTATCAGCGAACGTCTTTATTATAATTTGTACTTATCGCGGCAAAATGTGGCAACACGAAGAGGAGTTATGGATAAGTTGCCTGGAGACTATGAGCGACCGCTCACAGATGAAACAGTCTATTTCTACGACACAGGCGACCAGGGGATACTAGTTGATAATCATAGTTTGACACAAACAATTAAAATGGATATGACCCATCAAATAGATAATATTCATCAGTTGAAAGCGGGCTTTACTTATTCGCCTCACACATTGGATATTTACACAGTAGAGGAACCTTGGGTCGGAGGAACAAATTTCAAGGATGACACGACCTTCACTCCTCTAGAAGGTTCGTTTTTTATACAGGATAAGATAGAACTTGATTACATTATCCTCAACCTTGGTCTACGTTGGGATTATGTCGATCCAAACGCAACCATGTGGAAGGACATAAACCGGTTTGTCGTCTGGGATTCCACGGAGAATGTTTGGCTGCCGGCGGAACTTATCACCGCGCCTCCGCAATCCGATTGGAGTCCGAGGGTTGGAATTGCATTTCCCATCACTGATAATACAGTTTTCCATTTTTCATATGGACATTTTTTCCAGACACCCACATTTGATTCTTTTACCTATAACGCTGAAAAAGACGTGTCAACCTCCTTGCCTCTCGTTGGAAATCCAAAATTAAAAGCACAGAAAACGGTCTCATTTGAAGCTGGATTGAAACAGGCATTTTCAAATAAAACGAGTCTGGAAATTAATCTTTGGTCAAAAGACATTCGCGATCTTCTCTCTACCTTACAGATTCGTTACCTATCAAATATGTATGTAGCATATACGAACTCTGATTACGCAAGCGTTAAAGGTATCGATTTATCATTGGATAAACAGTTTTCGGGGATTTTTGGAAGTTCAATTGCATACAGCCTGTCAATCGCAAAGGGAAACAATTCAAATCCAACCGGTGGATATTTTTCAGCATATACTCAGGAAGAGGTTCCCCATCAGGAATTTTTTCTCGATTTTGACCAACGCCATGATCTATCCGTTTCCCTATTTATCAAAACACCATCAAAGTATGGCCCCGGTTTTATTGGTTTTCGTCCTTTGTCAAAAATAAATGCAAATTTATTAATTAATGGTGGCAGCGGGCTGCCTTATACACCCTACGTGGATCCCACCATAAGAGTCGATATTAATTCCGCAAGGAAGCCGTGGACTTTTTCAGCTGATTTGAGAATAAAAAAGCACTTTAACATCAATTCCACAGCATTAACATTTTTTCTTGAAGTGATCAATTTGACGGATTATAAGAATATCTATTATGTTTATTCTCGTACCGGAAAGCCATTTGACCCCGGTTTTTCCGGAGTAGGTACATCACTAGATGCCAATTATAATCCTCTCCATGTTGGGCAGGGAAGAACAGTTAAAGCAGGGATTAATATTTCATTATGATTAGGAGGAAAAAATCAGCTCTTAATATCGCTTTGGTCACGCTCGCACTTTGCAATATACCAATGAATCTCTTGGGTGTGGATTGTGCCAAATGTCATGATGAGCCGCCAAAAAGGAGTTACTTTAAATCATCCGGATTTACTGAAAAAGCGGTTGGTGTGATGGATAAAGGACAACTGCAAAATAATACGAGTAATATTGGTGATCTATCGAGTTTTCATTTATGGTTTACCAATGCTGGGCATTGGCCCCGGACAGCGGATTATGACCGCCAATATGTATTCGGATTGGGTTTAGTTGTCGCTGTAAATGAACATAATGTCATTGAAACGGTCACTCAGGGATTGTCAAAAGTAACGGATTGGCTGCCGCCTAACGATGCTGCCGGTCGCCATTATTCTGGTGAGATTCGGGCAGAATCTGATGATACACCTTTTCAAGCATCTAGTGATTTTAGGGAAACATGGCCGTTTGGTTATTACGACATAAACGGCTCTTGGACATCAACAGATGATCGATACTGGCCTGGATATTTTCGTGTGGATGTAGGAAATGTGAATGAAGATACATTGAACTTACACCCCGATTCCCGACTCCTTCCTGACAGAGAAAATGAATTTACGTCCGACAGAGACCTTTTTTGTATTTATAATGATGATGAAAATGCACAGGGAACTATCGGTATTGAGGTTGAACAATCCTCTTATAGTTACGGACGTCCCTATGCGGAAGATTTTATTTTTTGGGATTTAAAAATTCATAATAATAGTGGCGGTGATTTGGATAGTATATATATTGGCTTCTATTCAAAATTTCGTCCCGATTATGATAACCACGATTACGTGAATATTATTGATAGTGATTCTGATGGAAAGTTAGACTTTGTCTATGTGTACGATCTAAACAATACGCTCAACAAAACCTGGGCGAACGAAGATGATCCTCTTGGTATCGTGGGGTTGCGAATATTTGATACACCGTATAATCTCGGAGTAACAGATTTTCATCATTTTGCCCGGGGTGTTTCTCCCGTCACAGATGAAGAAATGTGGGCATTGACAACCAGTACAAAGAACGATGATGTTTTAGACTCATTATCCTGGTATTTCCATGGTAATAATCGACGGATAGACTACACAGGCCTGGATTCTCTTGAATCGTTTTATCCCTCATGGCTGGACGACGAAAGCGGTGTTGAATTGGCCGGAGACGGGATCAATTTTATTATTTCAAGCGGACCTCACAGCATAAAAACAGATTCTTCAGTGTCTGTATCTCTTGGACTTATTATGGGCGATGCAGGAGAAGTACCCGATTCCCCTGATACAACAGATTTGATGAATAATCTTCGCACAGCTAACAAAATGTACAATCTCTATTTCCAGGGATCAGGACCCCCGGACCCTCCGACAGTCACTGCAATCCCCGGAGATGAAAAAGCAACTTTGTTTTGGAACTCAGAACCTTCAGAATCTTCAGTAGATGTTTTAAAAGAAGTAAAAGATTTTGAAGGTTACAAAATATTTCGAAGCACCGACCGGGGTCAAACATGGGGAGAGCCAGTTACCGATGCGTATGGAATTCAAGTTGGCTGGGTTCCTATTGCAACATTTGATTATTCGTTTCATGAAGATACATCCAGATATGGGGTTGATGTATCTGGACTCGATCCTTTGTTTCCACAGTTTTTAGGTACAAATTCTGGTCTCGTTCATACATTTACGGACGATAACCTCATTAATGGACTGGAGTACTGGTATTGTGTAACTGCTTATGATCGAGGAAGTCAAATACCTGATAGTTTAGAGCAATCCTATTTATATCCCATTGGTTCCTCTATTTTTGAACCACACACTGTTTCAGTTATTCCCAGCAGTAAAGCAAAAAATTTTGCTGATGCCGTTGTCCCGACAGGCCGGTTAGAACCTCATGGAGGGGTCTGTAACGGTATTGTCAAAATTGAAATGGCTGACCAAACGCAAATAACAGGTCATGGCTATAAAGTTACCTTTTCCGACAGCGCTCAATACATTGAAGGAGAGGATACAACATTCGGTATGGGTTTCACTCTTGTAGATACGACTGATATGGATACACTTTATAATAATTATATTTTCTCTGATCAATCCGGCGATAATCTTCCCATCGTGGATGGCTTTCGAATTACTGTGCAAAATACACCCTTAGGCATCAAAGAATTCGGATGGACAAAAGTACAACATGATACGAGTACATTTGACTGGAGATATAAAAGTATTAACCCTGATTTAGGTGGCCAGCTTATCCAGGAAGATATTTCTTCTTACGATGACTGGAGGATTACGGTAAATTACGATGGGGGAGATTCTGTCCGGTGGACCGATGTTTTCACCGGGTCCGAGCAGGTTAATAAACAATATTTACCCCTTCGAATTGAAATAATCAGCGATTCGGAAAACCCAAGGGATGTCACCCATTCATCTTGGTTAGGTGAATTCGCAATTTTGGCTCCTGAGGATTACCGAAAAGATTACTATAGTCCATTGGGATGGGATCTTGAACCCGGTGGTAAAGGTTACACTCCGGCAAGCATTGGCTGGTATGAAAAACACGTAGATATATTAATATTAGAAGCAATTGATTTAGATCCATCTACCGGGGATACACTTACCAATTATTTACTCTTATTCACCAATAATAAACCGGACTCGTCCTATAATAAGGACAATGAGTTGGAGATTATCCATGCTAAAGCTCCCTCTGACGGAGACGAGTTCACCATTAGAACTTATAAACCATTTAGAGAAGAGATTTATTATACATTTGGAACAACAGCAATGACTGAGGGATCTCCTGCTGATTCCAATTCCCTAAAAAATATTCGAGTGGTTCCTGACCCCTATATTGTTACTAATATCTGGGAATCCAGTGAATTTGGGAAAAAATTGATGTTTAATAATCTCCCGGATCAATGTACTATAAAAATTTATTCATTAGTTGGTGATCTCATTTCGACAGTAAAACACGATGCGCCTAACAACCATGAGTTTTGGAACATGCGCACGAAAAACGATCAATTTATCGCTCCCGGTGTTTACTTATTTTATGCTGAAGCACCTAATGGTGATGAAAAAACAGGCAGATTTTTGGTAATAAAATGAAAAAATATTTTTTCATAATCATCTTATTCACTTCATTCGGTTTTAGCGGTGGTGAATTCGATAAAGTTGGAACAACAACAGCCCAATTCCTCAAATTAGGCGTGGGTGCACGAGCAATGGGTATGGGGGGTAGTTTTGTTGCCGTATCCGATGATGGTTCAGCGATGTATTGGAATCCTGCAGGACTGGTGAACCAGAAAGATTTAACTACTTCCTTCAACCATAATAATTGGGCATTAGATATTTCTCATGATTTCGTCGGCGTTTCATTCCCTACAGGGAGATCCGGTGTTTTGGGACTTTCACTCACCGCTCTTTCCATGGATGAACAGGATGTCACTACCATTGCCGAGCCGAATGGGAATGGACAAACCTATTCAGTGATGGATATCGCTTTCGGCATAAGTTATGCCCATCAAATCAGTGATCGTTTTAGTTATGGTCAGACAGTAAAATTCATTCGTCTAATGGCCTATAATGAAATCGCAAATGCAGTAGCTATTGATATCGGGATGCTTCTTCAAACTGATTATCACGGTTTGAAAATAGGAATGTGTCTTTCCAATTTTGGCGGTGAACCTAAATACGAAGGACGAGACCTTATCGACAAAGCCGATATCGACGAAGATATTGCCGGAAATAACCTGTCCGATGTGACTTTGACAACAGAGCATTGGCCATTGCCATTATTATTTCGTATTGGATTTGCTGTGGATTTGTTCGGAAAGGATGATGCGTTTATATCAACTCCCCAACACCGGTTAACCGTGAGCCTTGACGCTGAACATCCAAACGACAGCCGTGAACATTTGAATTTGGGTAGTGAATACGCTTTTAACGAACGTTTTTTCTTTAGAGGCGGGTATCGATTTAATTATGATGAAGAATTATTAACGCTGGGTGCCGGTATCAAATTAGATATGGGAATTCTTGGTAAAACTTTCATGAATTATAGCGTCAGATCCTTCGGACCGTTCGGAAATACGACTCAAATTTCACTGGATTTGGAATTATAACAGTTTATAAAAAAAGGAAAAATCAGACATGCCAAATATGATAAAGATTTTTGCAATTGGTTTATTTTTTGGATGGTGCGTTATCGCCCAAACACACCAGGTCGACTCATTAAAACCATCGGAAGACAAGGTTTCGAAAGAGCTGCCCGTTCGTGAAATCCCTAACTTGGACAGAGCAGCAGAAGCTTATTTTTCGCCCGATGGAAAAAGTATTATTTGTAACGCAAAAGTTGCTGATGACGACGATGTCCATCATGTTTATACTGCTAATATAGATGGAACAGCCATTAAACGAATCAACGATAAAGGTGAAGATGCCTGTTCATATTATTATCCGTCGGGAGATAAACTGATTTGGACATCCACCCGGGATTATCCCGATATGCCAGTTGGTGATTGGTCTGTTCCCACCATATATCCGCAGGGAGCTGAGTTATACTCAAGTGATCTCAATGGAGAACATGTTGTTCGCTTGACTCATAATGAATATTATGATGCAGAAGTGTCTGTTTCTCCTGACGGAAAATGGATTCTGTTTACACGGCAGATCAATGGAAACCTTGACTTATGGAGAATGAAATCAGACGGCACAGACGAAAGACAGATCACATTTACGGATGATTGGCAGGAAGGCGGCTCTTTTTATATGCCAGACAGTAAAACGATTCTTTTTCGAGCCTGGAAGAAAGAATTTGATGATGCCCGGGGAAAGCCTATGACCATTTTCACAATAAACCACGACGGGACCGGGTTAAAACAAATTACTTTTGAAGATGATCAGACCAACTGGGCGCCGCACCCCGGTCCTGATGGAAAACATTTTGTATTTGTCAAAGTGCTTCCACCCCATAATTTTGAAATTTATATGATGAATCTTGAAACCAGTGAACAAACGCGTCTTACGTACAATGATGCATTTGACGGTTTCCCTGTTTTATCGCCGGATGGAAACTCATTATTATTTTCTTCCAGTCGAAATGCCAAACCGGGAGAAAGAGGCTTATCTCCGTTTATCATGGATATCAGTTCATTAATGGAATAAACCTGCAATTCATTAATCAATCCATCCCCATAGCTCATAGTTTACTTTTAATGAATAAATAGCACTTTTTTTCACTCGTGGGGACGAGCTGACCCAATGATTAATTATCAAATAATATAATGCTCTTGTAATAAAAATATTCGTTTTTTACTTTATGACTGACTATTTAGTCAATAAAAGAATATTATGTCACCTCGATCCAAAGAACAGTTCAAAAAAATGCGCAATCAAAGCCGCACCCAAATAATAAGGGCTGCTTTGGATCAATTTATACAAAATGGATATAGAGATACATCCATACAAATGATTGCTGTCAGCGCTGGAATATCAAAAGGATTAGTATATAATTATTTTGACAGCAAAGAGGCTATTTTAAAGGCGGTATTAGAAAACAGTTTTTCTGATATTGAGTCAAAATTAAAAATATTGAATTCGATTGGAGATCCGAGAAAAAGATTGGCTCATCATATAGAAAAGGCAGTAGAGAGCATTAAAAACAATCCCGGGTTTTGGAAAATGCATCATCAGTTATTAAGTAATCCATCAACAAATCCGATTATAAAAACTGAATTAATTAAATTCCTTTCTCTCGTACGAAAGTTTGTTGAAAAAATATTGAACGAGATTAGTTGTTCGAATCCTCATGAAAAAATACTCATATTTGAAGCAACCTTTGATGGTATGATTAATCGATATATTTTGTCTGATGGTACTTATCCAATTGATATTGTCAAGAATCATTTAATAAACACCTATTGCCAAGTTGTTAATCATGATAGGAAAACACAATAATGGCATAAAGAGCTAATCCTCACTTAATGTTCACAAGACTCATTATTTAGTATTTGAATAAACAATTAAACTAAACGCAAGGAGTCAATTATGAATAAACCACAAAAGAATACGATTTATTTCGTGTTAATTTTACTTTGCGGTTGTGTCAGTTTGGTCCCAATAAAAGTTGGACCGGCACCTGATCTCAAAATAGAACCTACAGTAGAGCGTGTTGCCCGGGGAGAGTATTTGGCAAATGCAGTCACGGGTTGTTTTGATTGTCATTCGGAACATAAATGGGATAATTTTGCCATTCCTATTGTAGAAGGAACAAAGGGAAAAGGTGGTGAATATTTCGGTGAAGAATTAGGGGTTCCTGGTACAATATGCCTTTCAAATATTACTCCATATGGTCTGGGAGAATGGACAGATGGAGAGATTTTCCGGGCAATAGTTAGCGGTGTCAATAAAAATGGAGATGCCATTTTTCCTATGATGCCTTATATGAGTTATGCAACGATGGATGTGGAAGATATCTATTCAATAATAGCTTATTTGCGAACGCTTAAATCGATTCCCAGTACAACAGGAAAAAGCAAACTCAAGTTTCCTCTTCCATATATCATTCGAACCATGCCGAAAGAATATGTTTCACAAACAAAACCGGATCCATCAAACGAAGTTGAATACGGGAAATATTTGGTTGGAATCGCCGGATGTGTTGGCTGCCACACGCCTATGGAAGGACATAATCCAATTAAAGGAATGGAGTTTGCCGGTGGATCAGACCACCCTATGCCTGGCGGAGCTTTGGTGAGGTCATCGAATTTAACCCCTGACAAAGAAACCGGAATTGGTGAATGGGAACGAGATGATTTTATCGATAGGTTTAAAGAATTTGCAACGCCTGATGCGAAAAATATACCGGTGGTTGACAATAAAAATACAACGATGGGTTGGACTTCGTACGCAGAAATGACAGAGGAAGATTTAGGCGCGATATATTCTTACCTGATGTCGTTGGAACCCATAAATAACGCAGTAGAACTATATCCGTTGGACTAATTAACGGATACAGTTCAGACAATATGTTCACTATTCATTATCTGTTGCCGGGATTTTTGTGACTATGATATTTCAGATAGTGGAAAAGACTGTCAGAGGCATATCCACTGCCATGGTTTATGGCAGAGGGATGAACGCACCTGAAAATTTATTATTATAACGCCACCTTCTGATGGAAAGCAGTTATGGATTCAATGTAAGTCGGTAAAGGGGGAGAAATGAAGCGGATAGATTAATATGGTTGAAGATCCATAATATCAATCTCCATTCATTTGAATGGGAAAAGTTTTCCAATCGACTTGATTGTGGGTGCGATGGGTAAAACAAATCGATCAAAATGATGATAGATTTACCATAGATTCCCTTCAATAATTATGACAGTTAATAATGAGGATGTCCATTCGACCTATCGTAACATAGCGAATAAATATGACTTATTCTCTGACCTATTATTAGTTGGATTTAGGATTAAAGCTTATTGGAGAAAGGCCGTCGCTAAACTTAATCTTCCATGTATCATCAGGAAATAACTCGACATTTTATTCAGTTGTCCAATCCGGACATCGCTCTTCACTCCCAACGTTTTTTCAAAACCGGAAAGAATGAATATGGTGAAGGAGACCTGTTTTTAGGCATCCGGGTTCCTGTTGTTCGAAAAGCTGTTAAAAAATTCAAACTTGCACCCATAAAAGCAATTGAAGAATTATTGCACTCGGAATACCATGAAATTCGACTCTTTTCTTTGTTATGGCTGGTAGATCGATTCAATAAAGCAACTCCCGATGACCAAGAAAATATTTATCACTTGTATATAAAAAACATGCCCTATATCAATAACTGGGATTTAGTAGATAGTTCTGCCCATCATATCGTCGGTGCCTATCTTGAAAATAAAGATAAAACTTTATTGGATGATTGTTCAAAGTCAGATTCGCTTTGGTCGCGGCGCATTGCGATAATGGCTACCTTCTATTATATTAAAAGAAACCATTTCACAGATGCATTGCATATTTCAGAGACACTCTTGAATGATCCGGAGGATCTGATTCATAAGGCAGTTGGTTGGATGTTAAGGGAAATTGGAAAGCGAGATTTGAAAATAGAAACAGAATTTTTGAAGTCTCATTATAAACAAATGCCCCGAACGATGCTTCGTTATGCAATTGAAAAATTTAATTTCGAAGAACGGCATAAATACCTGAATGGTAATATTTGACGTTTTTAAGGAGTTGATATAAGAATGGAAATATTAAAAGATAGATATGCATTAATAACAGGAGCTTCCAGTGGACTGGGTGTGGATTTTGCAAATATTTTGGCATCTGCAGGTTGTCATTTGGTTCTGGTTGCCAGAAGGGAAAATCGCTTACTGAAAATTCAAAATCGAATCAGGGATAAATACGGTGTAAAAGTAGAAATCATCACTATGGATCTGGCCGTACCCAATGTGCCCCAAATATTATATAATCGTATCAGCGATATGGGAATGACCATTGATGTATTGATAAATAATGCCGGCGTGGGAGTTTATGGATATTTTATAGAAACCGAATGGGAAGGTGAAAAAAAGATGTTAAATCTGGATATGATCAATCTTGTCCATTTGACAAAGTTATTTGTCAAAGACATGGTTGAGAGAAATTTTGGCTATATTTTAAATTTAGCCTCCATCGGAGCGTACCAGCCAACACCATATTATTCAACCTATGCGGCAGCTAAGAGTTTTGTTCTTAGTTTTTCGGAAGCATTGAATTATGAACTCCGTAAAACAAACGTCAATGTAACGGCATTGTCTCCCGGGGTCACCGAAACAGAATTCATCGAAACTGCCGGACAAAAAGAAATGAACTTTTATCAAAAAATGTCAGTAATGAAAAGTTACCCGGTTGCCTTGATGGGTATTGAAGCTATGCTCAAAGGAAAGCCAAGTAAAATAGCTGGTATTAATAATGCTTTTTCAATTGTAGTACAAAGGCTATTTTCACGAAAATTCATTACAAGAATAACAAATTGGCTCATGAGAGTGGAATCATAATTGGAGTTGAATGAACATCCGGAAGATATCTTCCCAAAAGTTTTGATCGTAAACTCAACAATACCCGGGGATTCCATATTAAATGATTTACTTCATAAAATGGATTACATTGATTGCTACTCCTGTAACATCGGATTAGGTGGGAAATCTCTGCGAATGGAAGATGTAGGAAAAGCATTTTTTACATCAGAACCAACTTGGATAAAACGCTTATTTGCCATCAGGAATAAACTGGTCAAAATGTTTGGTTTAAAAATACCAAAGGCTATAACCGATCGACAGAAATTACTGGATAACTTCAAGTGCAATGTTGGAGAATCAATGGGGTTTTTTCAGGTTTTTGCAAAAAATGATCATGAACTCATTTTAGGTGAAGATGATAAACATTTGGACTTTCGTGTTTCGTTTTATCTTAATAATAATGGAATCAATCAAGACCTAATCGTAACGACTGTTGTTCAGTTTAACCAATGGGCTGGTAAATTGTATTTTTTATTTGTAAAGCCATTCCATCGCCTTATCGTTCCAGCAATGGTCAGGGAAATGGTAAAGCAGCTGGAATCGAAATAGTTATATTAGGTGGAAAATAATTTTGAATATGAAATGAATTGTTTCAACAGTCTATCATCAAGTAATTTTAAACGGAGTATCTTCTCAGGATCGTATTCAATCTCTAAAAGAAAAATGAAATCATTTTATAAATTACTATATTTTGCTAAAATAATTTTTGCAACAAGCAGCATCTTTCTGGCCTGCCTATACTCTCAGTCTGCTTCAATAAAAGTTGATCATATTACCATTAACGATGGGTTATCCCAAAGTACGGTTCATTCCATCTTACAGGACAGTAGGGGGTTTATGTGGTTTGGTACCCAGGATGGATTAAATAAATATGACGGATATTCTTTTACGATTTATAAACATGATCCCTATGATTCAACCACAATTTCTGATAATTATATTAGATGTATCTATGAAGATCATTCCGGAACGCTGTGGATCGGTACTGAGAATGGTGGATTAAACCGATTTAACAGAGGGAAAGAAATATTTGAAAATTTTCGTCACGATCCTGCAAAATCTAACAGTTTGGCCAATAATCATGTTTGGGATATCGTTGAAGATAACGATGGGTTCCTTTGGATTGGAACTTGGGGAGACGGTTTAGAGAAATTTGATATTCAAAAAAATAAATTCACGCACTTCCGGCATGATCCGAAAGATCCCAATAGCCTAAGTGATAATCGAGTCCGGTGTCTCTATTATGACCAAGAAGGATTCCTTTGGGTAGGAACAGAGGAGGGGGGACTGAATCGTTTTAATCTGGGGAATAACACCTTTAAGCATTATCAACATAATCCGGATAATTCCTCTAGCATTAGCCACAATCTGATTCAGGATATCCGGGAAGACAATCAGGGAAATCTCTGGGTCGGGACCAAATACGGAATTAATCGCTTTAATCGCGAAAAAGAAACATTTACACGCCATTCTCTCACCCTTGATTGGCCTTGGACAGAAGTCACTTCCATTTTAGAAGATGTGGATGGATACCTTTGGATTGGAGCAGTCGGATACGGCCTTTGCAAGTTTGATTCCAAGACAGGGTCATTTCAATATTACACGCACAACCCCAATAACCCTTATAGTTTAAGCGAGAGTGGAATTCTCATTTTATACAGAGATAGGTCAGGGTTAATCTGGACAGGAACCCGCGGAGGCGGGCTTAATCAATTTGATCCGACACCGAAATTTAGGTATTATACTCACATTCCGAATGATCCCAACAGCTTAAGTGCACCCAGTATCCGTGCAATATATGAAGATCAGGATAGCGTACTTTGGGTTGGTGTGTATGGAGGTTTGGATAAGTTTGATAGAAAAACCGGCTCCACAAAACATTTTAGCTTTGATATAAATAATCCCAACGGTATGCAAAATGACAACGTTTACGCCATCACAGAAGATATAGATGGGTCTCTTTGGATAGGGATCGAAGGCGGTGGATTGTATCATTTTAATCAGCAATCAGAAATTTTTACCCCATATTTACACAGTGACAATGACCCATTCAGTATAGCAGGTGACTTTATTTTCAAATTGCTTATGGATACGAACGGTAACCTTTGGATTGGAACAGATGCCGGTCTTTCTCAATTAACTCCTATAAACAAGAAGAAGGGGCGATTCATTAATTATACTTCAAGTTTGGGTGGGGCCACCGTCAATTCTATCATCCAAGCTCAACAGGGGTCGATTTGGGTTGGTACGGCCATGTCCGGGTTGTTCCGATTGGATATGGATACAGAGTCTTTTATCAATTATACGCATAGCGAAAGTAATCCTAGAACAATAAGCAGTGACCGGATCAAATGCATTTACCTGGATCAGTCCGATCATTTATGGATTGGGACCAATGGTGGTGGCTTGAACCAGTTCGATTTCACCAGCCAAACATTTAAACATTATACAGAAAAAGATGGACTCCCCAACGATGTTGTATATGGTATATTGGAGGATGACCATAAAAATCTCTGGTTAAGTACTAATAAAGGCATCTCAAAATTTAATCCTGCGGAAAATACTTTTAGAAACTTCGATATCCGGGACGGACTTCAAAGCAATGAATTCAACACTGGCGCTTATTACAAAAGCTGGACAGGTGAAATGTTCTTCGGAGGTATCAGTGGATTGAATGCATTTTTCCCTGATAGAATTCAAGATGATATTTATTCACCTCCTATTGTTATTACTGACTTTCGAATACTCAATGAACCGGTACCTATAGGAGTTTGGGAAGGAAACCGCTCCATTCTTCAAAATTGCATTGCGGAAACAGATGTACTTACCCTTTCTTATAAAGATAGAGCTTTTTCCTTCATGTTTGTTGCTTTGGATTTCTCAGTTCCGGATAAAAATCAATATGCGTACAAAATGGAAGGCTTCGACCCAGATTGGATTAACACAGTTGCATCTAAACGGTTTGCTGCCTATACCCACTTACCAGCAGGAGAATATATTTTTAAAGTAAAGGGAACCAATCATGACGGCATATGGAATGAAGAAGGCGTATCCCTTCCTATAATCATTACACCGCCACCTTGGAAAACATGGTGGGCATATTTTGCTTTCTATCTTGCAATTCTTGTTCTTTTCTTTGGAATCATCGAATGGAGATTTCGTCGAGTTAAAAAACAAACTGTATTATTGGAACAACAAGTAGATGAAAGAACGATTGAAATCCAAAACCATAAAAAAGAAATTGAGCAACAGAATCAATTTTTACACAGCGTAATTGAATCTCTTTCTCAACCATTTTATGTCATAGACGCAAAGACTAATAAAACAATTTTAAAAAACAGTGCAGCAAAACAAAGAGCTGATTCTGGTGGAATTTATTGCCACTCCTTACTATTTGGTACAGACAAAACCTGTAATTTATCAGGAAATTTTTGTCCTCTTCCTGAGGTTAAGAAAACTAAAAAGCTTGTCAAATTCGAACGAGAGCATGTAGACAGAAATGGAAAGACAAACTATGCAGAAATAACCGCCTTTCCGATTTTTGACAACAATGGAAATGTAGTTCAAATGATTGAATATTGGTCAGATATTACTGCTCGAAAAGAACTGGAGAATACATTAAAAGAAAATCTGGAAAACAGAAATAAAAAACTAACATCCAAAGCAATGCGCATGACGAAAGATAGAGAGATATTGATTGACATTATGAATGAAGTGCAGACACTTTATGAAAAGAGCCAAGCCGAAAACAAATTTCAAATAAAAAGTATTATTTCCAAATTGAATGAGCAAATTGATTCAGGGACTGAATGGGATGAATTCGAATTATGGTTTCAGGAGGTTCACAGTGACTTTTACCAAAATCTTGGGGAAATATGTTCTGATCTCACACTAAGAGAACAGAAAATTTGTGCCTTTTTGAAATTGAACTTAAATACAAAAGAAATCGCCAGTCTCACGAACCTTACTGTGAAGACCATCGAGGTATACCGATCACAACTTAGAAAAAAATTAAATATACAGCAGGGAGATAATCTGGTAAAGTTTATTTCTGATTTATAATTTTTCCTTCAAATTTTTCATTTCGCCAGTTCATAAGTATTTGGGTTTCCAATTCCCTTTCTTTCTGAACGATCTTTTCATTTTTTTCTTTTCAATCTATAGTAACGCTGTCGATAACTAATTATCTGGTGATCTCCTTCACGTAATTAGTAAAAGTATCATTTTTATGCGATATAGTGGTTTTTTTAAGGTGTATAGTGGTTTTCATAAGGCAGGTGTTAAAATAATGGGGTGTAAAGTTTCTGCAGATAAAATGAGCCTAACGGAACCAATGAAACAACTCAACCAATCTCGAAAAGAGACGGAAAACTTCAATTCTAATATTGGTAATAGTGCATTGACCCGGTCGAATAAACAAAAAATCGACAAGGCAAAAGCAGAAGTAAAAATATTGAAAAAATTTATCAACAATAGCCAAACAGAATATGGCAATAATGATAAACGAATTAAATGAACAAAACAATCAACTAAAATAATAGGAGAATAACAGATATGAAAATATCCAGATATATAATACTGACCTGTCTCATGGTATTAAGTACTATGAGTTTTTTGCAGGCACAAAATAGTGTTAGCAGGACGGCTTGGGAAATGAACCGGGGCGCAGGCTGGTCCTATCTTGGTTTTACACTAACGAGCCATGGGGAGATTAGCGCATACAACAACGCTATTATTCCGGCTACGACCGATCCAAACTGGGAACCAGCTCCAAATCCGGAAACAATCGGATTTTCCGAGGCATCCATCCTTCCTGGCAACTGCCTTTCGTCTGTGGACTATACGTATTTCCAAACGTTCGTAAATGTACCTACCAATACAACCGTTACACAATTCACCATTGCATTCTCGGGGATTGATGACGGTGGTCGGGTTACAATTTACAATTCGGCTAATCCGAGCGGCATAGTCGTACCAGGCAGTTACGTATACTTGGGCGGCACCGGAACTTCAGACTTGGCAAGCTACATCGTTCAAGGTGAAAACCGAATCGTTGTTACTCAGGTAGATGACTGCCCAACTGGGAATAATTTACAAGTTGCAAATGTTGTCCTTAATGGTCAGACGGTTACCCCCCCAGTTGCTACTGTACAGACCCTTACAATGATCGGTGGTTCTGGTGTTGTAGGTGATATTGATCCATATATTGATGCATCTTTGGATGGTGGTCAGACCTGGGGACCTGCCTACCTGACCGGATGGCATCCTTGGGGTTTTGTAGCCGGTACAAACTCTTGGGTAAATTTCGACCCTGATAATACAGTAGGAATAAATAGCACGACAGATTATCGCATACAGTTTTACATACCATCAACTTTTTCTAATCCCACAATGACGTTTCAATTAAAGGCTGATAATGAAGGGATCGTTTCAATAAATGGCACTCAAGTTGCTGACGTTGTAGGACAAGGCGGCGGTTCTGTACCAGACCTGACGGTTAACCAAGCTCTTCATACGGGATTGAATGAAATTACAATTCAATTAATCGATTGGGGTGGAATCGTTGGATTAAATTATAGTGTAGAACTAACGATGGAATCTGATCAAGATTTTCAACTACAACCTGCTGAGAATGTAAGTAATCAGGCTCCAGTTGCAGTTGCCGGCGTAGACCAATCTTTTGATTGCGTAATCGGAAACCAGTCAGTTACTTTTGATGGTTCTGGTTCTTCCGATCCCGATGGTGATCCACTTACTTATTCCTGGTCAGATGGTACTTCAGAAGTTTCGACAGCTGCTTCTTTTACAACTGCATTAGGTGCGGGAGCACACACATTTACACTAACTGTTGATGATGGTAACGGTGGAACGACCAGTGACGAAGTGGTTATTACAGTTAATGCAGACGAAGTTGCCCCAGTCCTTACCCTGATTGGTGATAATCCTATTCAAACTGTTTGCCACTTTGGATACACCGATCCAGGTGTAACAGTCGAGGATAATTGCGATACAAATCCGACCGTCGTTATGGATACATCATTAGTAGATACATTGGCTGTTGGTTCATATATCGTAACCTACACTGCAACCGATGCCAGTGGTAACACAGTTTCAGTTGAACGGACAGTAGAAGTGACCAATAATGCACCGGTTGTAGATAATGCAGTAGGTGGAGTGACTCTTGAGTTTGGCGGTGTATTAACAACAACCATTGATTTAACCACAATATTCAGCGATGCAGACGAACATGCACTCACTTTTAGTGCAACTAATTCAGATGCTTCCTTTGCTTCTTCATCCATCACCGGGTCTCTATTGACCCTGGATGCAGTTGATTTGGGTTCATCGGACATTACCGTTACGGCAACAGATGTTTGTGGTGCCAGTGTAACCGATATGTTTACAGTAAATGTGGATGTGGTTGAAGACCTGGCTCTTTCAGTGATTTTTGCATCAAACAGTACCCAGTTGAAAAAAGAAGTTGATGTATCCTCAGGTAACATTTTGGTCAATAATGTATTGATCAATGACGATGACGATGACGATGATGGGGATGACCATGATGATGGGGATGACCATGATGATGATTCATTTGAACTAAAGATCGATAAGAAGGTAAATATTGCATCAGGCTTTGTAGTCAAAGCAAATCGGATTGAGATTAAAAAAGATTCTGATGTAGACAGTGATGTTTATTACAACGAACTGGACAATGATGGAGATATTAACGGTGTGGAATTTTACCCGTTAAGTACACCATTATTTGTTTCTTTTCCTCCTTTCAAGTCTGCCCCTGCAGGAAGTCAGAATATAAAGGTGGATAAAAACCAGACTGTTGTATTGGCTCCCGGTGATTATGGTAAGATAGAAGTGAAAGATAATGGTTCACTGACTTTCTCTGGTGGAGTATATAATGTCAAATCCATTAAACTTAAAAAGAAAGGCAAACTTCGGATAGAAGGTGAAGTGGAAGTCCGAGTAGAGAAATCACTTGAGACTGGAAAGGAAGCCTATGTGGGTCCGGCCAATGGTTCTATGGTTGAACCTTCAGATATCATATTTTACGTCGCAGGAGCCGGTGAACATGATCATCAAAAAGTGAAGTTTGAAAAGAAAGGGACAATCTATGGAACTATCTATGCACCCAACAGCAAGATTGATGTAAAAGAAGAGGTTGATGTTATTGGTGCCCTTTACGGTTTTGAAGTGAAAGTAGATAAAAAAGCCAATTTAACCCTGGACAGTTTCTTTGATCTTTCCGGAGCCGGAAACTCAGCCAAGCAGATGGCATGGTCATCAGAACCAGAATTTGAAACAATTCCGACAGAGTTTTCTCTGAGTCAGAACTATCCAAATCCATTCAATCCGAGTACAACCATCAGTTATGCATTATCTGATGAAGGATTTGTGAGTATTAAAGTGTTCGACCTATTGGGCAGGGAAGTCGCTTCATTGGTTAACAGGACACAAGATGCAGGCAGGTATCAGGTACGATTTGAAGCCAACGATTTGAGTGCCGGTGCATATCTCTATGTACTGGATACAGGATCGTATCGTTCCGTTAAGAAGATGATCTTCCTGAAGTAATCTCTAAGCAGAGTAGCAAGTAAAAGAAAAAGGGCAGTCAACCGGCTGCCCTTTTTCTTTGTGCCGTGATCATCTTTGATCACGGGCATATTAATTTAATCAAACCCTCCAGCAAGGGTGCTGGAAGCACAGTGCCTTGATCACGAATGGAGTTAAAATTTATTTGTTAGACTGATATTTCTTAAATAAACTACTCTTCCCCTATATCCTCATTCCAAATGTCCGGATTCTTTTGGATATAATCTGAAAGCATTTTGATACATTCTTCAGACTGAAGGTCAATTATCGTAACACCGTTTTCTTTTAACCACTCAGTCCCACCGGAAAAATTAACCGATTCTCCTACAATTACTGTTTTAATTTTAAACTGTCGTATCAATCCGCTGCAGTACCAGCATGGCGCCAGTGTTGTTACCATAATGATATTTGAATAGGATCGTTGCCTACCTGCATTTCTGAAAGCGTCTGTTTCACCATGGATGGAAGGATCGTCGTCCTGGATTCTTCTATTGTGACCTTTTCCCACCAATGTTCCATCATCTCGAAAAAGAGCAGCACCAATAGGAATACCACCTTCGGATAAGCCTTTTCGAGCTTCATTGATAGCCACATCCAGCATCTGGATGTTTGTAGGAGTTAAATCTGTTTTCATTATGAATGTGTTATTAATTTCCAACTAAATCATCATAGATCAAAATATATTCATGACAGAACATAAAACATCATTATTGTATGGCATAGATGACCATCCGCCCTTCATCGAAACAGTGATATTAGGGTTTCAACATTATTTGACCATGTTTGGCTCAACGGTCGCCATTCCCCTATTGTTGGCCCCGGCGTTTGGAATCAACAATCCTGTTGAAAAAGGGTGGCTCATTGCCACCATGTTTTTCGTTAGCGGAATAACCACTTTATTGCAAACCACTTGGGGAAATCGCCTTCCTATCGTCCAGGGGGGAACATTTTCGTTTTTAGCACCCACATTTGCCATCTGTGGAATGGCTGCCCTAGCCAATGCCGGTTGGGAAGTAAGAATGCAGCATGTTCAGGGAGCTATCATCGCTGGTTCTTTGGTGGAAATATTTGTCGGTGCCAGCGGAATGATTGGTCGGTTGTTGAAATTTGTTGGACCCATTACCATTGCACCCACCATTGCACTAATCGGTCTCGCTCTGTTTAAATTCGGAGCACCAGAGGCAGGTCGTCATTGGCCTATCGGTGGACTGACTATTTTTCTGATTATTCTGTTTAGTCAATATCTCCGGCAAAAAAATCGTATATTTGAGTTATACCCAATTTTACTGGCCATCATTACTACGTGGATTGTTTCAGCAATATTTACAGGATTAGGCATTTTCCCGAAAGGGCATCCTTCTCACACCAGTTTTGAAAACCTAAAAAATACACCCTGGTTTCGGATTCCATACCCCTTTCAATGGGGATTCCCGAAATTTGGTGCAGCGGCGATTGTGGGAATGCTGGCAGGATATATCGCCTCTATGGTAGAATCCATAGGGGATTATTATGCATGTGCCAGGTTATCAGGCGCTCCCATACCCGACAAAAAAACTATTAACCGTGGTATTACATTCGAAGGGATCGGATGCTTTATCGCTGGTATTTTTGGAACGGGAAATGGAACCACATCTTATAGCGAAAATATTGGTGCAATTGGTTTAACACGTGTAGGTTCCCGCCGGGTGGTCCAAGCCGGTGCTATTATCATGATTCTTTTGGGATCCATTTCCAAATTTGGTGCCCTTTTTACCACAATACCTCAACCGATTGTAGGCGGAATGTACTGCGCCATGTTTGGTATGATTGCAGCTGTTGGTTTATCCAACCTGCAATTTGTAGATCTTAATTCCGCCAGAAACCTATTTATCCTTGGTTTTGCTTTTTTTATGGGTCTGTCCGTTCCTGAATATTTTCTTCAGCACCCAATGGATTTTGAGCCTGAATGGCTTGCAAATATATTAAATACTCTGGGAAGCACTGGTATGGCTGTGGGTGCTTTCACAGCTTTGGTTTTGGATAATACTGTCTCGGGAACAGATAAAGAACGCGGTTTAAATGCCTGGGGGAAATAAATGAACTTTTTAATAAGAAAAACCACATAGATTCGCGAAGATAATGAAAGAAATTGATTACAACAATCAGCAATAGTTAATGGTTATATTCTATAAACTAACTGAATTAGACATAAAAATATTCAACACCTACCTGACTGCCACCTTCAATTTTTTTCAGATGGGGCAGGCGGGCAGCGTTGGCAATTTATTATGATTGGATGTTATAGACATTTGACTCCTATCGGAGTCTTTAAAATGAAAAGAAATCCCATAGGGATTGCATGTCTATAAAGACACTGAACCCAGCAAATACGAACTCCGTCGGAGTTCAACAAGGTGGTTTAAACAGTATGCAAATCAGTTTATCTTTAGAGCATAGCTATGATACTGCTATTATCTGTTATTTTTGTTCTTTGTGTAATCTTCGTGCTCTTGGCGGCAAAAAAAACATTAACTTGGGAGAAAATTATGTCTATACTGATTAAAAACGGCCGGGTTATCACAGCAGTGGATGACTACATGGGCGATGTTTATATCGAAAATGAGACGGTGTCTCTAATTGGTGAAAACTTGGAAATGGAAGCAGATGATGTCATTGATGCTACAGGAAAATATCTTTTTCCCGGAGGACTGGATCCACATACCCATTTTGACATGCCTTTTGGGGGTACGGTTACAGCTGATAATTTTGAAACCGGAACCAGAGCTGCTGCTCATGGAGGAACAACTACTATCATTGATTTTGCCATCCAAACCATGGGGCATTCTGCCCTGGAAGGGCTGGATACATGGCATAAAAAAGCGGAGGGGAACACAGCCATTGATTATGGCTTTCACATGATTCTCACGGATATGGAAGGCGAACATCTTTCGGAGATGAAGACTCTGGTGGGTGAAGGTGTTACTTCCTATAAGCTGTTCATGGCCTATCCCGGTGTACTTTACATGGATGATGGAATGATTTACCGTACCATGCGCCAGGCGGGCGACTTAGGAGCCATGATTTGTATGCATGCAGAAAACGGGATTGTTATTGATGAAATTATTCGGAAAACAGTTCAGGAGGGAAAAACAGAACCAAAATGGCATTCTTTGACTCGACCAACCCAGATGGAAGCAGAAGCAGTCCATAGAACAGTTTCAATCTCTAAAGAAGCAGGTGTTCCGATATATATTGTCCATCTCACTTCTTCCGATGCTCTGGATGAAATCATCGCAGCCCGGGATGAGGGATTACCGGTGTATTCTGAAACCTGTCCTCAATATCTTTTCCTTGATTTTAGTTATTATGAAAAAGAAAATTTCGAAGGGGCAAAATATGTCATGTCTCCACCCTTACGTGAAAAATGGAATCAGGATGAACTCTGGTACGGTTTACAAACAAACAATGTGCAGGCAGTATCTACGGACCATTGTTCTTTTCGTTTTAAAGATCAAAAAACAATGGGAAAAGACCTTTTTACGAAGATACCCAATGGTGCGCCGGGCGTTGAAAACCGCATGAGTCTTTTATATCAAGGCGGTGTAGTCGAAGGACGAATTTCGTTAAATAGATTTGTGGAAATTACGTCTACATCTGCCGCAAAATTATTCGGATTATTTCCAAAAAAAGGAACTATCGCTGTTGGAAGTGATGCAGACATTGTCATATTTGATCCGAATAGAAAGGAAACGATCAGCGTAAACAATGCCTGCACGCATCACATGAACGTAGATTACAGTTCCTACGAGGGTTTTGAAGTAAAAGGATTTACCGAAACGGTGTTATCCCGAGGAAAAGTGATCATTAAAGATTGTGAGTATGTTGGAAAAAAAGGCGATGGGCAATTTCAAAAACGCAGTCTTTTTAGTGGATTAAAATCATAAACAATTTTAAGGAGAACCCTTATGCCAAGAAAAATTAAATCCGGTTTAATCCAGATGAGCCTCCCAATGACGGAAGGAGAAGGAACCATTGAAGAAATCAAACGAGCCATGACGGACAAACACATTCCGTTAATTGAAAATGCCGGGCAGCAAGGTGTGCAGATATTATGTCTTCAGGAAATTTTTAATACACCCTATTTCTGTCCCGGGCAGGATAGTGCTTGGTATGCGTCTGCAGAATCTGTTCCCGGACCTGCCATTGAAGAAATGCAATCTTATGCCAGAAAATACAATATGGTGATGGTGGTTCCTGTGTACGAAAAAGAACAGGCCGGTGTTTTATATAATACAGCAGCCGTCATTGATGCTGATGGGTCTTATTTGGGGAAATACAGGAAAAACCACATTCCCCATACTTCTGGTTTTTGGGAAAAATTCTTTTTCCGTCCCGGGAATTTAGGATACCCTGTTTTTGAAACTGCCTATGCAAATATTGGTGTTTACATTTGCTATGACAGACACTTCCCGGAGGGGGCCCGTGCGTTGGGGTTAAATGGAGCTGAAATTGTTTACAATCCATCAGCCACCGTGGCGGGATTATCTCAATATTTATGGAAACTGGAACAGCCGGCTCATGCCGTGGCCAATGGTTATTTCATGGGTTGTATCAACCGGGTCGGGAAAGAAAAACCCTGGAATTTGGGGCAATTTTATGGCAGCTCCTACTTTGTAGATCCCAGGGGAAATATTTTTGCATCTGCTTCAGAAGATAAGGATGAATTGTTAGTGGCTGAATTCGATTTAGATATGATTGATGAAGTACGGTCTACCTGGCAGTTTTACCGAGATCGGAGACCGGAATCTTATGATGAATTGGTCATGCTTTAAATTCAACTCATGTAAATCTATAAAAAGGTCCGCAAAAATTATGGGAATTATTATGCATTTTGACCCAATAATTCCCCCTTGTCAAAGGGGGATCAAGGGGGTTATATCAAAGATAGACAAAACCCATATTTGAATGAAAATCCATTACAATCCAAAACTAAAAAACTTTGGCGGCCGAATACGTTTAGAGTTGATATTTTACAATTATATATGTTCATAAATCTTACGATTAACATAACCGGAGTCATTAGATGAAAAGCCAGGATATACGTAATAAACATAAAAAGTATCTTTTTCCAGCTGTATCCAATTTTTACCAGGAATCCATTGTGGTCTCCAGCGGAAAAGGTGCCCGTATCACCGATATGGATGGACATTCTTACTTGGACTTTTTTGGTGGCATTTTAACCGTATCTGTCGGTCATGCCAATGAAGAAGTCAATGATGCCATCATCGCCCAAGTCAACCGATTAAGTCATATTTCAACATTATATCCGGTAGAATCTGTGGTGGAATTGGCCGAGCGCCTGGTAAAACTAACCCCGGGAAATTTAGAAAAATGTTTTTTTACTGCTTCCGGTACAGAAGCAGACGAAACGGCCGTCATGATGGCACAACTTTCCACAGGGAATATGGAATTCATTACCCTTCGCCATGCTTATTCCGGCAGATCCATGTTAGCCCAATCTTTAACAGCCCATTCAACCTGGAGAGCCCTTCCTACCCAGGTAGCTGCAGTCAAACATGCTCTTTCACCATATTGTTATCGGTGCCCCCTTAAAACAACCTATCCGGAATGCGGAGTGGCCTGTGCGGAAGATGTCGATGAATTGATTCGAACCACCACCACCGGAGAAATTGCCGGCATGATGGTGGAACCAATTCAGGGTGTGGGTGGATTTATTACCCCTCCCAAAGAATATTTTACTGTTGTAGCCGAGATCGTTCGAAAATATGGAGGTGTATTTATTTCTGATGAAGTCCAAACCGGGTTCGGCCGGACGGGAAAAATGTGGGGAATAGAGCATTATGGCGTTGAGCCTGATATGATGACCATGGCCAAAGGTATCGCCAATGGACTTCCGTTGGCAGCCATTGTGACCACCGGCGATATTGCCGATTCAATTGTTAAACATACCATATCTACCTTTGGCGGCAATCCGGTCAGCTGTGCTGCTTCCAATAAAACAATAGAAATTATCCTCCGAGATCATCTGGCTGAAAATGCTGAAAATATGGGTGCTATTCTTCGAAAAGGCTTGGAAAATATTCAAATGAAATATCCGAAAATAGTCGGCGATATCCGTGGGATGGGACTGATGCAGGCCATTGAATTTGTCGTAGATGAAACAGGAGGAGATCGAACTCCCAATCCAAAAGGGGTCGATCAATTTATGGAAGAAACAAAAAAACGGGGGTTACTGATTGGCAGAGGGGGACTTTCCGGGAACGTAGTCCGCATTTCTCCCCATCTAAATACAACCAAAAACGATGTGGAAACGGCCTTGGAAATTTTATCTGATTCATTTGCAGTATTAAGTAGTTGAGTGGAATTTCTATTACACATTCCCATAAAATAATGATTAACAACCACCGTTTTGATAACTATTAATCATAGGTAAATGAATATGGAATCTCCATTAAGTAACCATCGGTTAGAAACACAGTTTAAAGATTCAAAACCATTGTATTCCGAATCTGAAGCAAGGATTGAAGCCAACCGTTGCCTCTATTGTTATGACGCGCCTTGTATTAAAGCCTGCCCTACAGGAATTGATATTCCGGGATTTATTCGAAAAATTGCTTCAGGCAATATTCGGGGATCTGCCCAAACCATTTTTCAATCAAATATATTGGGCTCTTCCACGGCCAGAGTATGTCCGGTGGAAGAATTATGTGCCGGAGCCTGTGTATACAATGACCTGGATCATCACCCAATTCAAATCGGTCGTCTGCAACGATTCGCAACCCAACGGGCTCTTGAATTAGAAAAAAATAGCCAAAGACCTCTCTTCATACCACTCCCGAAAATAAATAAAAAAGTGGCTCTCATTGGAGCCGGACCTGCCTCATTGGCCTGTGGTGCCTATCTCGCTTTGGAAGGCGTTGAAGCGGTCATTTTTGAAAAATCCCAAATACCGGGTGGTTTAAATGTTTCTGGTATTGCTCCTTACAAATTCATGGCACAGGACGGAATGAACGAAATTCATTGGTTGCAACAATTTGGAATAACGATTCATACGGGTGTTAATATTGGGAAGGATGTAAAAGTAAAGGATCTTTTGACAGAATATCATGCTGTTTTTCTTGGAATCGGATTGGGGCATGATTCTTTTCCTAAAATTCCAGGGGAAGAACTGGAAAATGTATGGGGTGCTACCAATTTAATCAGGAGAATTAAAAATGATCCTGATTTTGATCTGCCTAAAAACCTGAAAAAAGTTATTGTAGTCGGTGGTGGAAACACGGCTATTGATATCGCCAGAGAACTGGCCATACTTGGCGTACCTGAAGTCGATATTGTCTATCGAAGGACAGAAGATGTCATGCCCGGGTATCACCACGAGCTGGTTCTTGCCAAAGCAAATGGCGTACGTCTGGTGGAAAAACAAACGCCGGTAAAAATATTAAAAAAGGAAGATGGGACACTGGAGTTTTTCACAAAACATACCGATACAAAATCACCAATGATTCATCAGACCGATTGGATAGTCATGGCCATTGGTCAATCAAAAATCGCCCGGGATTTGGTTCCCCGTTTGGCCGTAGATGAAAAAGGCCGGGTGTCGGTTGATGACGACACGGGGGAAACATCGATTCCGGGACTTTATGCCGGTGGAGATTGTATCAATGGCGGAAAAGAAGTGGTGAATGCCTCCGCTGACGGCAGAGATGCCGCTCATGCCATGTTAAAAAGTTGGGGAATGACCCCCGTTTTTACAAACCCTAAATTCAGGAGCAATGGAAATGGCTGATTTATCAACAAATTTTTCCGGTATAAAAAGTCCTAATCCTTTCTGGCTGGCCTCCGGACCTCCCACCAATTGCGGTGAACAAATTATGCGGGCATTTGATGCCGGCTGGGGTGGTGCAGTCTGGAAAACGCTCGGCATCCCGGTGGTGAATGTTTCATCACGATTGGCGGCAGTCGATTATTCAGGAAATAAAATGTCCGGACTTAATAATATTGAGCTCATTACCGATCGGCCTTTAGAATCAAATTTTAAGGAAATCACCGAAGTAAAAAAACGCTATCCTGATCACGCAGTTATTGTTTCTCTCATGGTGGAAAGTAAGGAGGAGTGGAAGGAAATAATACAGCGGTCGGAAGATGCCGGCGCCGATGGCCTTGAACTTAATTTTGGCTGTCCCCATGGGATGTGCGAACGGGGAATGGGTAGTTCTGTCGGTCAGGAGCCAAAAGTCCTGGAACTCATTACGTCTTGGGTAATGGAATATGCCCAAACGCCTGTTTTGGTGAAATTAACACCCAACACCGGTGACATTCTCATTCCTGGATTGGCGGCTGTCTCCGGTGGAGCTAATGGGATTTCTTTGATTAATACGATCAAATCCATCATTGGTGTCAATCTGGATACACTCGTGCCCATGCCCAATGTGGGTGGACAAAGTACCAACGGTGGATACTGTGGTCCGGCGGTAAAACCCATTGCCCTTCATATGCTGTCTGCTTTGGCCCGGGAACCTAAAATAAATATTCCTGTCTCAGGGATCGGCGGTATATCCACATGGCAGGATGCAGCTGAATTTCTCGCTCTCGGGGCTACCAGTGTACAGGTTTGTACAGCCGTCATGCATTATGGCTATCGGATCGTGGAAGATCTCATCGACGGTCTATCTAACTATCTGGATGATAAAGATATGAAATCTGTGAAAGGACTGATCGGGAAAGCTTCCAATCATGTTACCGATTGGGGAGATCTCGATTTGAATTTTGGTGTCGTTCCGAAAATTGATTCTGAAAAATGTATTGGTTGTCAACTATGTTATATAGCCTGCCTGGATGGCGCCCACCAGTGCATCCATACACGCCAAAACTTATGTTGGTCTTTTCACGGAACATCAGATCATGGGGTCAATCCACGGATAGAAGTGGGTCCCGCTGTGACCCATAAAACGGATGAACAATTACCAGATCATGTTCCTTTCGTAGACGAAGATGAATGTATTGGATGCAATTTATGCAGCCTGGTTTGTCCTGTTCCGGGATGCATTACCATGGAAGAAATTCCCCACTCTAAAGGGAAGGAATCCTGGAATGAACGGGTAGCAAAGGGGTTGGATCAATAAGTAATACTAGCATTTAAATCATTTCAATTAATGTTCTGATATTTTCAAAAGCTTTGTTGACGTCATAGTCAATGTCACTTCGAATAAAATTATCAATATCATGACAAAATATTGGGTCTTTCAATTTATTTTCAAGATTGACAAGATATTGACTTGCTATAACTGAATGACCTCCAAATTGCATATACTCATTAAAGGACTTAATAATATCCTCATACTTTACGTCATGATGCCTTAACGCCCAATCAATATCAAATAAATCCCGACCTTTCTTTCGTTGATAAAGAGCCCGCAGCTTGGTTCCAAGCAATTCCTGGAGTTCAAAAGTATTGAATACGCAAACACCAGTAAACCACTGCGATTTAACTTCAAAATTCATTTTCTTAATTGGAAACACGCTAAAATGCTCTCTAGTATTAATCTCAATTTTAATTCGTTTCTTTCCTTCCGGATCAGATTCAGGTGTAAATGAATAATAGATTCGAAATCCATCTTTACGAGATTCTGTGCTACTTTTTCCAAGCCACGGGTCGATTGTATTTTGAATTGTTTTTACAATTTTCTTTATAGGACCTACGGTTATCTGAACAAAATCCAAATCTTCAGAATAACGAACCGGTGATGGGAAAAACAATTTATTAAGAGCCGTACCCCCACGAAAGATAAGTTGGTCTTTCAAAAATTCATTTTGATACAATTCAACAAGTATTCTGGATAAAATCAAATCCTGTTCAATCTGTTCATCTGCCACCCATGGAGCTGTATGCTGCCATTCAATCACGAATGCTCTCGGTATCATGAATCAAACTCCAATTCTTGATTGATAAACAACTTCCACCGAGGATGCTTGTTAATTCTTTCTCTGTTTCCGGAAGGATTCAAATATGCATAGATAATATTCTTTTGAGCGAAGTACTTATCCAAGCTGTTACAAATCTTGTCGAATCCTAATATTTCCAAAATATAAGATGCTCTTTGAACATAAGCATCAGGATAATGTTGTACTGTTTCAATGAATGATAGAGCAGATGTTTTTTCAACTAGTTCTGAAATCACTACTCCCACATGATCCAAACCTCCAATCTGTCGGTTGAATTCAACCAAATCCAACAATGTTGCTTCAGGTGTTGAAATATTTAAATATCCCGTTGCGGTATTACGCTTTTTAATTGGAATAACAGCTGTATTCTTTTTGCGATAGAATAATATTTGATTTCGACCATTTTGAATATTACGCTTATCATAATTTGTTATCACTTGAAACGATTGTGGACTTTGATGGGAAGCACCATAGTAAGATGCTGCTGTTAATAGCCCAACATAATATGGTCTTGAATAATGCTTCATCAATGCATCAATATATCGTTCCACGGGCAAGCGGTTTGTATATATATATTCTTCCGGTACAATAATATGAAATCCTCGAACAGGAGTTAGTACACGTCCATTCTTTCGAAGCAATCTTAACTTATCCTTTGAAGGATACCCCAAATATTCAGTCATTTCCGTTGAAGAAAATGACCAAACACCCTTATTAATTAGTGTTTGTATGTAGTCTAAGTAGCCCATTAAAATGTGTTATTGCCTGCGTAACTTCGCATATTTAGCGATATTACGCAAGCATAATTACAATTTATTGTAAAAGGTTGTTTTAATTATTTCAAAATTTTTGGGCGAATCAGATCATGGCGTTAACCCCAGGATTGAACCGGGACCCGCCGTGACTCATGAAACCAATGGAACGATACCCGAACACGTCCCTTATGTGGATAAAGATGAATGTGTCGGCTGCAACCTATGCGGCTTAATTTGTCCTGTATCCGGTTGCATTACCATGGAAGAAATTCCACATTCTAAAGGGAAGGAATCCTGGAATGAACGGGTTGTAAAGGGAATGGGTTAATTAATGAAAGACCAGCCACGACGATTAATCTGATTAATCAGTTGGCCATAATTCTTTCGTATATAATTCAGGATGGTGTAAAATAATATCTACTCTGTTATCAGGTACATTCGATAAATCGTGACCGGGTATCACCACAAGATCGGGAACCAATTCAATCAATTTCTGAATTCGATTCCTCATATTTGCCGCCTGTTCCGGATTTTTTGATATTCGTTGAATATCATTTCCTTTCAACCAATCGAAATGAACCGCCTCGTCTCCCGGTAATAATACAGGCCCTAGTGGCAGCCGGAGAATTATCCCCATACTCCCGGTCAAATGGCCGTTTCCTTCTATGAGAATCATGGTGCCGTCTCCCAGAAGATCAATCGTTTTTTCAAAAGTACCAAAAGGAACCCCGGATGAAAAATCTATCCGATGAAAAGAATGGCTGTCTTCAATAGATGCGATTAATTCAGGATTGAACCCATCCATCTTTGGTAAATCTTCCAAGTCGTTATCATCACTGATGTAATAATCTGCATTCAAAAAATCATCTCCATTACCCACGTGATCAAAATGAAGATGGGAAAAAATGACCATTGTTACATCTTCCGGATTAAAATCAAACTGCTTTAACTGAGATGATAATTCATGCCCAGGAAGGGAACTGGTCTTAAAAAAGCATCTTGTAATCGGATGGAGTACCTTCTCACCTTTGATGGCAGCTTCTGTGGATAATCCGGTATCAAATACAATCAGTCCAAAAGTCGGATGTTCAATGAGAAAGGCTGGCGCCGGTCGCCATGGAGCCGGGCTGCCTACCAATAATGGAGAAACCCGGTTCATTCCCGTATTAAATACATGAAGTTTAATATCAGCAGCAGTATATATTTTCTCCCAGTTGACTAATTGATTTTCAATCTCGATTCCTCTGATATTTTTTGGGATATAGCAACTGGTGGACAGTACCAGAATGAAGATGGTTAATAAAGCTCTGCTTCCCTGTGGAAACTCCAGGTTTATTTTACTCATTTTCGCTGTCTCATTTTGTATGGTATAAAAGCTCTTCACTAAACTATTCTACATTCTATTCCGGATAATCTGATTTATCGACGGGATAATATGGCATTTCCATGGGTCCGTCCTCATCACTCAGAAGAGAGTATAATAAAGAATCGGTCAAAATATTCCGGATATCTTCCTGACTATTCCTCAAGTCAACCGCCCGTTCCACTAACCGAATACCATGGCTGTAATCGGCATACCAGTTGACATGACCGGCATACAACGGTTGGATAGGTTGTCCATTTAACCGGTGCCAGCCATAAATAACTACTTTGTCCTGATTTGCCAGGATTCGATTGGAAATTATTACGTCCTTTTTATGTCCGGAAACTAAGGCTCCGAGTGGATTGGTACTGATAGATTGGTATCGTTGGTCATGGACAATGGTGTTATGATCAGCGAAAACCGGAATGGTTACCATGGCCGAGCTGGGGGGAATAGGACGGGGTTCCAGCTTTAAATCCCCTTGCTGCCAAATGGCATTGACCATTTTCCTTGTGGGAAGGGACATGTGTAAAGAGTCGCCTAATTCCTGTGCCAGAATGGGCGTCATGGGTATGAGAAAATAATCCGCATCAGATCCAAGAGCCAGATAATCGCAGGTTGCATAAAATATTGCTGTATCCACCAGGCCGTCTTTTGTTTTGGTGACGATTACCGGAACCAAATTCCTGATAAAATCAGGAATATTCCCTTCCAATATTTCCCTTTTAATTCGGCCCTCCCTCTCGCGAAGATTCAAAGAAGATAATACAGCAACCAGATCACTTCCGGTCAGTGCATCCGATAGACGCTCTGGTAAGGAAATAACATGGTTGGTTTGAATGCCATTCAGGTTTTTGGTTTCACCGCTTTCATCATTCTGACAGCAAAGAGATGCAGCGATAAAAATAATTAAAATGGGTCTATTACGTTTCAACATCAACGATAGATTCGATTATTATGCATGAATTTAGCTCCGGATCCGGATAACCTTTATGAATAAGGTTCACGATTTTTCTTTATTGTATATCATGAGGGCTTTGATCTAATCACGATGTGAGCGTGATACCAACTGGGTTAGATTAATAATACTTTCAGAAGATTGCTAATTCAATAATGATTGAGTCCTCTTACAGGATGCCTGGACTTTTTATCAGGGAAAACCCGTCTGAATCATGGACGGATAACACAATGAGATCAGTATTGAACTATCCGGTTTTTTAAAACAATCTCTATAATAATATATTTTGTTAACTTAATATTAATGAAACAATATTATTATTTATCCTCTTTTTACTGGAATTTTTGAAGAAAAGGCAAGCAGAAGAAAACTAATAATGATTTTATTAAATGGGTAGAACATCTAACCTGAAAAAAGTTACAACAGGAATATTACTGGTGATCATGGGCATTTATTCCCATGAATCAATGAGCCATCTGGGACATCCTCATTTCTATAGGGGAACAATATCCAGCGATTTGGATAATGGTTCAGTCTATGAAAATATTCAATTCTCTGAATTTGGAAAATGTCCCTGGAGCAAAGCTGGTTACCTTTTTCAAACCGCGTGTCCCCTGCTCGGTTCCCATCAAATCATTAATTCAGAAACAATCCTTCAGTTGCCTCAGGAATTTACTCCCCTTTCAGAAAAAATCCTTATTGAGTCACGAGCTCCCCCCGTTTTATCCTGATATTATTCTCATATCCCCTTTAGGGGACTATTTTTACCATTTTAAATCAGGAAACCTATGTTTAAAAAAAATCTCTATCTAATAGTAATATTTAGTATGCTGACAGGTCAAACGACGGTGAACCCCAATATCAGTGCCATCGGGGATTTAATTTTGTCACATGATGAATCCAGTACTACTTTTTCTAATTCTGGATTAGAGTTGGCCTTTCAAGGTTATGTCAATCCCTTTGCCCGCGCCAACGTGTTTATTCATAAGCATGATAGTGAAGAGCCCACGGCTCTGGAAGAAGCGTTTTTGTCGGTAGACAGGGGACTTCCTCTTGGGTTACAGATTCGGGCAGGGAGAATGAGGCCTGAATTTGGAAGGTTGAACCGGGAACATTCTCATCTCTGGCCTTACATACTTCCCTCTACACCAATGCAAAAAATTCTGGGGCCTGAATTATGGTCAGGAGTTGGCCTGGAACTCCGCTATCTTTTACCGTTTCCATGGTTCAGCAATATCACACTGGGAATTTTTCAAAATGGTATTGAACTCTCTGAGGAAGAAGAAACAAGTACATTAGACAATACCGATCATCCTTCAGCCATTAATATGCGGTGGTCCAATTTTTTGGATTTCTCAGATATTACCCACGGGGAATTAGGTATCAGCCTCTATCAATCAGATGGAGAAAACTTAATGGGATTAGATTACAAGTTAAAATGGCGTCCTGACACTTATCGATCCCTCTCCCTTAAGGGGGATATATTCTTCCGGAAAGGGGAGGGAGATACCACAGCCATAGTGGGATTATCAGTAATTAATGCTCAATTTAGTCGTATTTGGAATCTGGGTGCCACTATTGACTACTTCCATCAGGAGGATCAATCCTCCTATGCTTCTGTCGGTGGATTCCTGGGATTCAGTCCGGCAGCTGAATCTTCTGTACTACGGTTCATGGTTAAGCGAATTTTTCATGAAGGCGGAGATGATTCATGGCAGTTGGTTTCTCAATTGATATGGTCATTGGGCCCCCATAAACCACACAAATTTTAGGAATAATGCTGATGAAAAAAATTATTATAGTCTTTTCTATTTTATGGATGACCCTTGCCTGGGGAAAGGTTAGAATCGTCACCTCAATAACGGACATGGCTGATATTGCCGAGACAATCGGTGGAAACAATGTCTCGGTCACCAGCATTGCCAGAGGAAATCAAAATCCTCATTACGTGGAAGTTATGCCTTCATATATGTTAAAAGTACGCAAAGCTGATTTCTACCTCAAAATAGGAATGGATTTGGATTTATGGTCAGACCAAATTATTGATGGGTCAAGGAACCGCAATATACAGGTGGTAGACTGCTCTCAGAATGTTCATCGATTGGAAGTGCCATCATCCAAAGTGGATGCCAGTCAGGGGGATGTGCATCGCATGGGGAATCCCCATTATTGGCTGGATCCGGCCAATGGGATCATTATTGCTGAAACCATTGCAAATGCCTTGATTTCAATTGATCCGAAGCATCGTGAAGAATATGAAAAAAACTTGAACAAGTTCAAGAGTACGATAGAAGAAAAAATACGAATTTGGAATACGGAGTTTGCCGATCTCAAAGGGAAAAAAATCATATTTTATCATAATTCCTGGCCATATTTCAGTGAAAGTTTTGGATTGGATGTACGTCAGTTCTTAGAGCCAAAGCCTGGGATTACACCCTCTCCGTCTCACTTGGATAGGCTGATTCGCCTAATTGAGCAGGAGCACATTTCCGTTATTGCCATGGAACCCTATTTTAGTCCAAAAGCGCCTGAATTCTTGAAATCAAAAACAGGATCCCATGTGATTGTTTTGGCCCAGTCGGTGGATGCTCTGCCTGAAGCTGACTCCTATGTAAAACTCTTTGAATCCAATTTGAAAAAACTTCAAGCAGTGTTGGGAGATTAAGATGAATTTATATTTAGATTTAATCATTTGGCCATTCCTGGCAGCGGTCGTCATATCCGGAATTCACGTTTATCTTGGAATGCATGTCGTTTCGCGAGGTGTAATATTTGTGGATTTAGCCCTGGCGCAGATGGCTGCCTTGGGAACGGCTGTAGGGATACTCATTGGATTGGATCCCGCTTCCACCACGACCTTGGTTCTGGCAGTACTTTTTACATTGGTGGGGGCTGCCCTATTCGCCAGTATCCGGTCTATTTCCAATCGAATTCCTTCTGAAGCCATTATTGGAATTACGTATGTGGTGGCGGCTGCTCTCATGATCCTCCTATTTAGCCATTCTGCGGAGGGAGCTGAAGAAGTAAATCATCTTCTGGTCGGTTCAATATTATTTGTCACACCGCTTCAGGTAGGGGAAATATTCATCATATATTCGATCATCGGTCTTTTCCATTATCGATTCAGACACCAATTCATGGCCACATCCCGTTTTCGATCTGAAAAACTTCCTCCACCTAAAAATATCCATCTATGGGATTTTCTATTTTACGTTACTTTCGGAATTGTCGTCACTCTCTCCGTTAAAATCGCCGGAGTGCTGCTGGTCTTTTCATTTCTAATTATTCCTTCAGTCGCTGCACTCTTTTTTATGGATTCTCCACTTCGACGAATGATTTACGGCTGGGTTTTTAGTTTAGCCGGAAGTGTATTGGGGATGTTTTTTTCCATTTTGTTTGATACACCGACCGGAACCACTGTGGTGGTAACATTGGGTCTTCTGCTTACGTTAAATACGTTAATTTACCTGTTGAAAAATAAACAGTTAAGTGGATAGAACGTACTGTGAATAAGAAAAAAATATTTACATTAGGCGGAACACGATTCACCATTCGCACGGCGGGGGTCTTTTTTCTCATCTCTGCAGTCGTTGAGGGACTGTCCTTATCTTCCGCGGTTCCGTTGTTTGGGGATCTTCGAGGTGGAGTTATTGCCGTCATTTACCATCTGCTGTTCGTCGGTCTGTTTCTTGGAATGGGAATTGGTCTGTGGGCTGCAAAGTCCTGGGGTTTTCGTTATATGTTTTACGGTACTATTTTTTATACTTTAGAGAGAATTCTCTATATATTGGATGGATCAGCCCGGGAGATGGAAGCCGCAACGACATTAGGAAGATACCAGAGTCTATTGGGACAGGATGGACAAAGTTTGGTATCACAAGCAATGAATCTCACTACCATCCTGACTATTCTGTGCTGGTGGGGATTCGTATTATATCTTTACTTCAAGCGAGAATATTTCGGATCATCAACGAAATGATATCTCGACCATTAGAAAATAGGATAGCTGTGTTGGATGTTGACTGTTCTCATTTTTATCTACCTTCTAAATGTTCACTCCGTTGGAAATGAATACGAAATGTCGGAACTTGCTGGGGACATATTTATTGTGAATTTCGAATTTTATGAATAATCCGTGTTAAGTTACACTACTAGTAAGCTTTAGGCAAAAAATCATAAAGGATTAAAATGAGTAACATAATTCAATTTCAAAACTATGGTGCGAAACAAAATTGGATTGGAGGCGGCTTTCAAGATTCATCCTCCGGAAAATCAATTTCTGTTATTTCACCTTATTTCCATAAGGAGATAGCGACTATTCCTGATTCCAATGGAGATGACTTAGACTTGGCCGTAGACAAGGCAAAGTCTGCATTCCCTGCATGGGCATCGACAAATATCCGTAATCGAGCACAGGTAATGTTCAATCTGAAAACTATCATGGAAAAGGATATAGAGAATCTGGCACACTTGGTTGCATTGGATAATGGAAAAACAGTCGCCGATGCGAAGGGGAGTATCCTACGGGGGATAGAAGTGATAGAATTCGCCATATCATTACCCAATATGTTACAAGGAGAATCATCGAACGTGAGCAAAGGGATCAATTGCACCATGACCCACGAACCCTTGGGTGTGGTGGGGGGAATTACACCGTTTAATTTTCCCATCATGGTTCCACTATGGATGATACCTCCGGCAATCACCACAGGAAATTGTTTTATTCTTAAGCCATCTGAACAGACGCCGCTTGCTGCATTAAAATTGGCTGAGTATTTGAAAGAAGCCGGTTTACCCGATGGTGTGTTAAGCGTCTTAAATGGCACTCGGGAAGCAGTGGAAAGCATCTGCGATCATCCTGATATTAAAGCAGTGGCATTTGTTGGCTCATCAAAGGTCGCAAAAATCGTTTATTCCCGTTCCACTGCCCAGGGGAAACGCGCTCTATGTTTGGGTGGAGCAAAGAATCATATGATCGTTGTTCCCGATGCAGACCAGGATTCCACGGCAAAAGGACTATTAGCCAGCTCAATGGGTAGCGCAGGGCAGAGGTGCATGGCCGCAAGCGTGGCTGTGTGTGTTGCAGAGGTTGGTCCCATCATTGATCAACTGGTGGAAGAGGCAAAATCATTTCAGTTGGGTGTGGACATGGGGACCATCGTTAGTAAAGCAGCTTTGGAAAAAATCACTGGATACATTGATGAGGCAGAAGCCATGGGTGCCAAAGTACTGGTTGATGGTCGAAATCCAAGTCCGCCGGAAGCTTATCCCGACGGATTCTGGCTGGGCCCTACTATTCTGGACAATGTTCATCCAAATTGGCCTTGCGCTATGGAAGAAATTTTCGGTCCCGTTCTCTCCATTATTCGAACGGATACATTAGAGAGCGCCATGAAAATAGAAAATGGAAACCAGTACGGAAATGCAGCGGCGGTGTTTACTACATCAGGACAGGTGGCTAAAACCATCTCTGAATCTGCATCTGCCGGGATGATCGGTATCAATATTGGTGTACCGGTTCCGAGAGAACCTTACAGTTTTGGCGGTTGGAATGAATCAAAATACGGCCACGGGGATATTACCGGTAGAAGTGGTGTGGATTTCTGGACCAATTTGAAAAAAGTAACTTCTCGATGGCCTGAATCCACAGAATCCTGGAAGAAATATTTCTAGAGAACTTTGCAAAACCCTTTTCTAATTTATCACACTACGGGGATAGGATATTAACTTCATCATTTTGTTGTCAGGTTTTATGCGAAAAATAGTCTATTTGAACCTATATCCATCATCAATATGATAAAACTCAAAGATACCCATTCCATCCACTCGTCTTATATTATTTTACTATTTGGAGTATGGAGTATACTATTAGGCTCACTGATTAAAAGCAGTTACTTCGATGATTCATCAAATGTGAACATTGTCAGCCTAGCATCAGGAATTAAAGATATACCCACTGACTCAGAGTGGATGACGATCACCCATCATGGAAAAAAAATGGGTTACTCAGTTTATTCTGTCTCAAACCTGGGAGATCAAGGATACTCAGTAACGAGTACAGCTCATCTTAATTTGTCGGTTGCCGGTGTGGAGACAAAAATATTAATGAAAAATAATGTAAAAGTGGATACACTTTTCAGATTGAGTTCATTTGATTTTCATCTGAAATCGGATCAATATATTACAGCCGTGACCGGAAAGAAGACGGGTCAGACGCTGCATCTGACTTTACAACATGGAACAGAAAGTGCGTCGAAAGAAATTCAAGTCCCTGATGAAATTTATACTTATCTCAGCATCCAACCAATGGTCGCGTGGCAGGGAATCACAATGGGAGATAAAATAATACTCCCGGCCTTTGACCCGGTTACGATGGAAACCAGTCAAGTGGAAATCACCCATGAAGGAAAGGAAGACCTTATTATTGGTGAAACGAATTATCGATTAAACAAAATCCGGGTTTTGTTTAAAGGTGTGCCATCCATCCTTTGGCTGGATGATAATGGATTAACCTTCAGAGAAGAAACGATCATGGGATTAGTCATGGAGAAAACAACACCGGACCAGGCTCTTCAGATGCAATACAACGTCGGTGAAATTGATCTGATGGACGTATATGCCATTCCGGTTAAACCACCCATAAAAGATCCGGCGTCATTGTTGGGATTGACTCTTGAAATCGATGGTATCGATCCAAAGCTTTTACAGAAATTCAATACAGATCGACAGAAAATAATTCAGGAGAATCCTATTCATCTCCGCCTGCGCCCGGCACCTGTTTCTCGCCAAGCGGCATCACTGGATACATTTCTTGTTTCAAATAGTATTATTCAATGTACAAATCCTATAATTGTAGAATTAGCACGAGAAATCACCCAAAATGAAGAAACAAAACTCGATAAGGTGAATCGGTTAAATGATTGGGTTTATCATTACCTGAAAAAACGCCCTGTTGTATCTCTTTCCTCTGCTTTGGAGATACTCGACGGAAAACAAGGTGATTGCAGCGAACATACAACTCTATTTACCACATTAACACGCAGCGCCGGTATTCCAACCAAAATTCACATCGGATTGGTGTATCTCCAAGGAAGATTTCTTTATCATGCCTGGCCTGTGGTTAATCTAGACGGGCAATGGATCGCGATGGATCCTACGCTTGGGCAACCGGTGGCTGATGCAACTCACATCACCTTATTAGAAGGGGATTTTAATAATATAACAGAACTCATTAACTTGTTGGGACGTGTTAAAATCCGCATTATTGAACAAACATACGAGAAACCATTATTATGATAGAACTAAAGCGTATTTCGAAATCATTTGATTCATTGGTTGCAGTTGATTCTGTTTCCCTCAAAGTGGAGCCTGGAGAAATATTCAGTTTTTTAGGACCCAATGGAGCCGGAAAAACCACTACAATTAAAATGATGGTAGGACTCATGACCCCGGATTCCGGATCCATCCGCATTAATGGCGCCAATATCGTCGAGGAACCTATCAAAACAAAAATGATGATTGGTTATGTTCCCGATGCTCCCTTTCTGTATGATAAACTGACAGGAGGTGAATTCTTAAGTATTATTGGAAGTCTATATCAAATGGATCATAAAAAAATGAGAAAAGGGCTTCGATTGATAATAAACCAGTTAGATATGAATGAATGGATTTCCGATAGGGTGGAGGGGTACTCTCAAGGGATGAGACAACGATTGGCTTTCGCAGCGGCATTTTTGCACGATCCAAAAGTGATTATTCTCGACGAACCAACGGTGGGTCTTGATCCGAAAACCGCAAGAAAAATAAAGGATATGCTTAAAGAAAAAGCACAAGAGGGTATAACTATTTTTCTCTCAACTCATAATCTTAATGTGGCAGAAGAATTGTCTGACAGAATCGCCATCATCAATCGAGGAACTATCCTTGGTATTGGAACGGTCGAATCATTTCAAACATCTAAGCAACATGAGGGGAGCCTTGAAGATCTTTTCTTAGATATTGTGGAAGAAGAAGAAACCAATGTTACTGAAAACAAACCAATTCCATAATCTGATTTAACCTGAATTTCAAATGTCCTATTCATTCTTCATCCTCGAAATCAAGTTGCATGCATTTTTCACTCACATCAAAACAACGTTTCGGAAAAAGTGGCTGGAAACTTCTGTTTCACTGCTTATTATTGCTGGGTTAGCTGTTGGTGGATATACTCTGTTTGTAAAAGGAGCCTATTTCCTACTCGAGCAGGGGGAATTGGGTCTACTGTTGTTAAATCGAGTATTTTATATTAGTTGGTCCATTATTTTTTATCTTTTAATCCTTTCAAATATTATCGCCGCTTTATCCACCCTATACCGATCTCGTGAAGTCTCATTTTTAATAACCGTACCCCTTTCGTTCACTTCAATATTTCGATTGAAATTCGTTGAGAATCTTCTTTACAGTTCCTGGGCGATTCTTATACTTGGGTTACCAATCACATTCGCTTTTGGTATCGTAAAGTCTCTTTCAATTATGAAATTATTTATTCTCATTTTTGTTGGACTTTCCTCTTTTCTTGTGATAGCAACATCTATTAGTCTTATCATTTTGATGTTTGTTATCCGGTTGACTAAGTGGCTTCAGATGCGCACGGTAATTATTATTCTTGGGTTTATTTTTGTGTTTTTTCTATGGGTGTATTTTACTTTTAGTCAGCAGGATACACTCCTTACGGGAGACACGGCCAGTTTCAGGTTTATCAACCGGTATCTTGCCAACCTTTCGAGGACTCCATTTCCACTTATTCCAAGTTATTGGTTTAGCGAACTATTTAATGCCCTTTTACATTATCAATGGAAGGATATTATGTTTTATAGTGGATTATTTATCACAACTGGACTGGTGGGAATTGAAATATCAAGTTTTGTTGCGGGACGTCACTATTTTGCCAGTTATCAATTAATGGAAGGGACAGGACAAAGGGTTGCGACAACAGAGAAGCACCGAAATTCAAAAAGCGTTGAGATGACGAATAAGGTTCGTTGGCTTTCTCCCCAAATGAGAGGCTTAGTTGTGAAGGATATCCTTCAATTTATTCGAACGCCTCAGCAATGGATTCAATTTTTACTTCTTTCCTTATTTATTGGGATTTACTTGATTAATCTTTCCCGGGCTAACGTACAACTTCCACAACTATCTCCATTCTGGCAGAAAGCGATTTATTTATTGAACTTTGGGTTTAGCGGGTTTATCCTGGCGGCTCTGACGTCTCGGTTTGTATTTCCCCTCATCAGTTTGGAAGGAAAAAGTCTCTGGATCCTTATGGTTTCTCCAATTAGTTTATCAAAATTATTTAAAGAAAAATTCTGGGTTTCTTTTCTTATCTTTTTCACAATAGCAGAAATTGTCGCTGTCATGAGTAACTATTATTTGAGTCGACATTTATCATTCACACTCATAACGACTGTTTTTCTTTTATTAATGAGCGTGTCACTCATCAGTATTGCATTGGGATTTGGAGCAGTTTATCCCCAATTCAACGAAAGAAATCCCATGAGAATCAGCTCGAGCGCAGGGGGCATTATTACCATTATGATTAGTCTGTTTTATGTTGCAATTATGGCGGGTTGTTTAGTTTGGATTGTAACATTATTGGAAAAGGGATCAACCTTATTCAGCTTGGTACCGTTGATAACAGCCATTATCGTTTTTAATATTTTTTCAACCGTTATCCCCCTTTGGCTGGGATATAAAGCCCTGCTAAAAATCGAGCTGTGATTTCTGAAGACTAGTGTCGTTTCAAACCTATACTGACACAATCAAGTCTGGTTCTTTTTGTCATTAACTTCGTTGAATATCTTAACCATAGCTTTGCCTATGCTTAATAATATTTACCTTATTAGTGCCTAAGAAAAATACCTGCGACTTTTTACATACTACAAACTTGACTATTTATTCTGTGATTTTCGCAAAAGATTAATTTCCTCATTTGACAGTGTCCGCCATTGTCCAAAAGAAAGGCCTTTCACATCAATAGGACCATAACTTATCCTATGAAGAGAAAAGACTTTCCTGTTCATTTTATTCATGATTCGTCTGATTTCTCTATTTTTACCCTGGTGAAGTTCCAGGCGAACAATTGTACTTTTTTTTCGAGGAATTTGTCTAATGATGTTTGCTTTACCTTTTTGCCCCCAACCGATATAAATGCCGCGATCGATTTTTGTCATTTCTGTTTGATTAAATGATTGATTTATTTCAACATCGTAAATCCGGGAAACTTTATTTTTTGGCAGCATCAATTCCTGAGCCAAATCCCCATCGTTTGTGAACAATAAGAGGCCGGTAGTATTCCGGTCTAAACGGCCTATGGTGAATAATCTTGGGTTTTGCGGGACCAATTCATTAACTGTCTTTCTATTTTTTGGATCGCTGGCAGTAGTGATATATCCTTTAGGCTTATTTAGTGCAATTACTGAAAGGTGTTGATCAATCGTTACACGTTTTCCATTGAAATAGATGGAATCATTCGGTGAAACGTCAAAGGCAGGATCCGTTTGTAAGACACCGTTGACAATGGTGGTAGCTTCTTGGATTAATCGATCTGATTCCCTTCGTGAAGCAACGCCGGCTTTTGCCAGGAATTTATTTAACCGCATAACATTAATATCCGCGGGTTAAATTATTACTCCGCATCATGCGGAGGGTGTATCGATCGGTTGGTCTATTTCAGGTGTTTGATGAGTCGGTGCATGAACAAATGCTTCTAGTTGGGATTCAACATCGGCATCGGCGAGTTCATTAATTTCTTTCAGTTTTGGCATATCAGAAATTCTGTTGATTCCAAAATGCTCTAAAAACGCTTCAGTAGTACCATATAGCAAGGGACGCCCGGGACCAATATCCCGTCCTTTTATTTTGATCAAGCTGCGATCTAAAATAGTTTTTAATACGCCGGTACTATCTACACCTCGAATAGCTTCAATCTCATATCGACTTACGGGTTGTTTATATGCTACAATCGCTAAAGTTTCCAGTGCAGCTTGCGATAAAGTCAGCTTACCCGATTTATTAAACGCTCGCCTGATCCATGTTTCATATTCGGGTTTTGTGGTCAATTGATAACCGCCAGCTACCTTTTGAATTTCCAAGGGACGTTGTTCTTTTTCAAATTGATTTGATAAACGATCAATTATTTCAACCAACTCCGGTGCATCATTCACAAAGACCAGATTGATCTTTGCTTGAGTTAAAGGTTCAGATGATGCAAAAAGAAGTGCTTCAACGATATTTTGTTGTTCTGTATGATTCAAATTATGCTTTCGCTGTTAAGAGTTGAATTTCAAGTTCGCCAAATATTTCATTCTGTACAACAGTAATTTGATGCAAACGAATTAAGTCTAAAATGGCTAAAAAAGTTACCACGATTTCAAGTTTTGATTGCAGCTGATTGAGTAATGTGGAAAATCGCAGGCGACCGTCGCCATCAAATGATCTTATCACTACTTCTTTTTGATTATCCAAAAGAACCGTTTCACCTTGAAGTTCGTAAGACCTCATAACCGGCTTATTGTCCATGGCAATTTTAAACGCTTTTGCAATATCGTAAAGATTCACATTTTTCAATATGATGTTAATTTCCTCCGGTTCATCGGAAATGAACAATGAGTTTCCTGATGAAAATACATGGCTTCGGTTTTCAGCGAATGAACTTAAAGATTCTGATGCTTCCTTAAATCGTGAGTATTCCAATAATTGATTGATTAATTCATTTCTTGGATCAATAATTTCATCATTTTCATCCAAATCAGGACGGGGTATAAGCATTTTTGATTTTATCCGCATCAGTGTGGATGCCATATCAATGAATTCACCCGCAACAGAAATATTTAAATGTCTCATTTCTTCGATAGTATCAATGAATTCCTGGGTAATGTTGGCAATAGGAATATCATAGATGTCAATTTCATCTCTTCGAATAAAATACAACAGTAGGTCGAGTGGACCTTCAAAGTTATTTAAATGAACCCGATAAGTCATACTCGATAATTTAACCCCGTTACGTTCCTGGCTTGAATTAAAAATGGTTCGGCAACCGTCGATGCTTTTTCAGCTCCGATCTGAAGTGTTTCGTATACTAAATCTTTATGGTTTTCCAAATAATTTCTTTTTTCCCTAAAGGACTGAAAATGATCCATTACCTGGGAAAATAAGGATTTTTTAATATCACCATAACCGGTGCCGGGAGTTATGAATTTGTCTCTTAATTCAGACTTTTCTTCATCATTTAAAAATAAACTATATAACTGAAACAATGGGCAATCCGGATTTTTTCTCTCATTAACTCCTGTTGAATCAGTTACAATCGACATAATTTTTTTTCTGATTATTTTTTCATCTCCAAAAATCGGTATTGAATTATGATATGACTTACTCATCTTTTGACCATCAATGCCGGGCACCAGTTGTTTTTCTTGGTCGATATCGGCTTCAGGAATTACAAATACATCACCAAATGTTTGATTAAACCGAATGGCAATATCTCTTGTCATTTCCACATGTTGTTTTTGATCTTTTCCCACCGGAACGATTTCTCCTCCAAACAATAAAATATCAGACGCCATCAGTATTGGATATGAAAATAAACCCACGTTTGGTTTCAATCCTTTTCCCAATTTATCTTTATATGAGGTACCCCTTTCAAGCATCCCCACACCGATGATAGTTGATAATATCCACGTGAGTTCGGTTACAAGGGGAACGTCACTTTGAACCCAAAATGTCGATTGTTTCGCATCCATCCCCAATGCTAAAAAATCCATTGCGGCGCTTACCGTATTTTCACGCAACTTTTTTGCATCTTTGGTAGATGTCATGGCATGGTAATCTACTATAAAACAAAATAGGTCGTTTTCTTCCTGATAGTGGATCATGCGCTGCATCATGCCAAAATAGTTACCTAAATGCAGTTGACCTGAAGGTTGAATTCCGCTTAAAACTCGTTTCAAAATGCCTCCAAAAATAAATAAGGCCGCCATGCGGCTTGATCGTGATTAATGAATTGTTGGAAATAGTGAATGCGATTGGGTTTCCTTGGCATTCGGCTCAAAGACATGTTGACTTCTTCCGGCGTTCTGTTACCTTTTTTAATATTACAGCTTTGACATGCTGCAACTAAATTATCCCAGCGATCCAATCCGCCATGCTCTCTCGGAATAATATGATCAATCGTCAGCTTATTTGATTTACTTCCGCAATATTGACAGGTCTGTTTATCGCGAAGCATAATGTTTTTACGGCTTAATACAACATCCATACTGTTATAATGGATGTAATCTCTCAGTTTCACGATGCTGGGTAACTTTTCTGTAATTGAAGGTGAATGAACTTCTTCCTGGTATGTTTCAACGACTTCTACTTTTTCAAGATATTTGAGAATAATGGCTTTCTTTGCAGTGCAAATCATCAAGGGAGCATAATTCATGTTCAGCATGAGAACTGCTTTATTTAGGGGTAAGCCGTTGTTGGAAGTATGGAACATAGTCAGGAGTTTAATACTTCTTCGATAGAAAAAGCTTTTACAAATAGATTAGAAAGCTTTTTGCTAAAATGTGCATTTTTTCTATCCAAACTCTCAATTCGAACCCATCCTCTTGCATTTATTAAATTTAAACCACCTAAACTAATTGCCACGTGACTAATTTGATCACCTTCAGCAAAAAATAACAAATCCCCATTTTTAATATTTTCTAATTCAATGTCATTTTGTAAATGGTCGGCTTGCTGATGGGAATCCCGAGGAAATTCTATCCCATGAGCCTTAAAAATCGTTTGCACAAACCCGGAGCAGTCGAAGCCTTGTGTTGATTTTCCACCCCATTGATATGGTATTCCTAAAAATGATTTTGCAAGATTAGTAATGGATTCTCGAGACGGAGTCATTGGATGCATCCTTAATCCATTCTTAATCGATCCTTGTTGACCATCTGGGAGTGTTACAATATATTTGTTCTCATTCTCAGTAACAGATAATTGGCCACCAAAGTTTATTGTGCGAATAGGGACATTATTTTCATTATAAACAATGCCATGAGAATTAAAAAAAGTAGAATTTGAAGCATATTTTTCTTTCTGTATAATTCCATAGAATCCATTTACCCAACCTTCATAACCATCCCACTGTTTTATGTTGTACCAATTTTCAGATTGTCCAATAACAGGGCAAGATTCTCCCAATAGAGCTTGGGTCGTTACCGCAGAATTGAATGACGGCTTTTTATAAACATTCATTACAGAAACATTAATGATAAAATAATACATACGTTTTTTGCTCAAATTTCAACGGCAAATTTATTCCACGTTTTTTCATAATCCCAATATAACATTACAGGATAATTGATCTTTGAACCAATCCATAGTTTAATTTAAAATCTTGAGTTCTTTTACACTACTTTGTTTCAGGGAAGCCCGTTGAAACCGGGCACAGTTCCCGCTACTGTAAATGCAAGTGCATGAGTCAGGAACCTGGGCAGATAGTGTATCCACTAATCTTCGGGATAAAGGTTATGATACGTTTTGGTTTAACTAATCGTACATAACCCCTTAAAATGAAAGGGGTTTTTTAATGGTTCGAATTATTAAAATAATTTTGATTATCGTTCCAGTTTCATTCCTGGTTGCTTTTCAGACAGTATCCGGTATAATAGTTGATGAAAAAGGTCTTTTCGTTCGCTATGCAACAGTGAGGCATATAGAAAGTGATAGCTGGGCAATAGCGGATGAGGAGGGAATATTTTCACTCCAAACCAAATTATCTATTGGAGATACTTTGGTTATTTCGAGAATTGGATTTTCAACTGCTTACCATGCAATCACAAATCAAACTTCACAGGAAATAGTCCTTTCGAAAAAAGTACTGGTTTTGGATCCTGTTCAAGTGATGGGGAATAAACCGATTGCTAATGGCGGTTTGAACAAAATCACCCAAGCAGAAATGGATCCCTTTTCTAGAAAAAATGCTTTGAATAGACTGCCTGGATCGATGATTAGGACCTATGGCGGATTGGCAGGCGTCACAACTGTAAGCATGGATGGTGGAGAAGCAGTACATACGAAGGTCGTTCTAGATGGCATTGATCTTACGAATGCCCAGAATGGCCTAACCGACTTATCCGATATTCCTTTGGCACTTATGCATAACCTGTTTTTAGGTCGTTCACCAAATGTCTATTATGGTTCAGGATCATTTGATGGTGTAATTCATATACGAACTCTTTTCACTCAATCATATATTAATTTTGGCAGCGGTTCATTTGGTTACCAAAATGGGGCAGGTGGTTATAGTCATTCCACATCAAATACCCATATTCAACTACAGTTTGGTCTCACATCATCTGAAGGAGATTATCCATACACAACGGTTGATTCAACCAGTATTCGATCCAACAACGATTATGAACAACAATTTATTAGCGGACATTACCAGTATACCAATTCTAACCGAATCATAAAAGGATCTATCCTCGCAACAGATCATAATCGTGGTGTCGCTGGATCTTTGTCTTGGCCCAGCCCAAATGCGCGACGGAAAAATAACCTTATTTTAACAGGGTTAGAATTCATTCAAATACTGGAAAATGGACATCTACGCTTTCAAGCCTACCATCGAACGAGCGATGAGAAATTCAAAGATAGTAGTATTGGGACGGATAGCCAGCATAAGGTTGGTACTGATGGAGCAAAAATCCTTGGACAGTATCAATTAAACAAAGTCATAGGAGTGGATGGTTTTGTTGCTGCAAAATTTGAATCTATTGAAAGTACAGATGTAGGTGACAGGGAAAGAGACACCAAAGCATACGGTCTACAGGCATTGATTCAGCCAATTAATTCCATTTTTATTAAACCCGGTATCAGGGCAGATATTATTGATAAAACCCAGGAAACATCATTTGAGGTTGAAACAACGCTTGATTTAAATAAGATTGGTAAATTCACTGCCATAATTGGAACCGGTTTTCATGTACCGTCCTTTAACGATCTTTACTGGCCATCAGATCCTTATAGCAAAGGGAATCCTGATCTTGAGCCGGAGAATAGTGAATTCCAAATTATCCGGTGGAATAATACGTTTGGGAAACACCTTAATTACGCAATTGAGTATCGTGAAAGAAAAAGTCAAAATCTCATTGTTTGGGCTGCAGATGAAAACTATATATGGAAACCGCAAAACCTTGATAAATCAGATCGGAAAAATTTAATCATTTCAGCTTCTATACCGGCCAGCATTTCTGGATTGACCATTTCAGGAAGTGTAACACGCACTTTGGCAAAAGATATCACGACGGGGAAAGCATTACAGTATATCCCAGAATCTTCCGCAAACATTATGGTGAGTTACATTTTAGGTGATATCCAACTTGAGCTCCAAAGCAAGTATGTTGGTGAAAGATCATACCAGGTATATGATAATAATTATGAAAAAGTGGACAAAATACTTAAGTCTTTCCAAGATATTAATGCCGGAGTTCATTTCACTCTCCCGATTTTGAATCAATCTTTACGGATTCATTTAATAGCCGAAAATATTCTGGATAAAAATACTGCATTCTTTCCAGATTATCCCGAGCCGGGGCGCAGTATGAAAATGGGGATAACAATTAATTTATAGGAATTTTAGGAAATAACAATCAACGATAAATTCTACTAGCTTGTCGAGTTGGTATTGATCCGAGTGCATAAAATTATTTGTATTGATCTGGAAGGAAATGTCCAACATCTAATTGAAGTCGACTCCTTCTCGACCGATTTAATTGTTCATAACAAATAGAAAATTGAACCGTTTGAATATTATTAAAAACTGATCTCAACCACCCCCGAAACCCCTCCTTCTTGTTCAAGGAGGGGATGGCCACCAACATTTTCGAAATTCCGGTTTACGCGAGGGGTGGTTAATTACATATTTTATTTTATTTGTTTATTTAACCATGTGTAATATGTAATTGTTTTCATGAAGGAGACTTTATCCCCCCATGAATCCGTGCGGTATGCAACAAAATACTTTAATCTTTAAACGTCCAGAAAATGCTAAACATAATCAATCGACCCATGGGAGGATAAGTCGAATTATACTGGACCAGAAAATCCCCCACTTCTTTATCCGGGAACATTTTTAACGCATTGGGTTCAATCGCTTGTAAAATGTTTCGCACGGACCATGTAATGGTCATGGATGAGATGGTAGCAGACACATCGAAATGAAGAAGCCAAATATCGGTGAGGTTAACGGAAGCCGTACTCGGTTCCATTGGTACTCCATCCAATGGAGACAGTAAATCAGGTCCTTTTCTGTTCAATAATCCTTCACCGAATAACTTTGCAGATAAATCAAACCGGTTAAAAAATCGCTCTTTTTCAAAGTTAAGTTGAAAAAATAGTCGATTCCCAATTCCATCCGATAAGTAATAATTCCCATTTTGGATTGAGTATGATCCTTTAAATGACATGTATTTTAATAAGTTAAACTGTCCAACGAATTCAATAGTAGAATAATCACCCTTTTTTAAGTTATTTATGAACGACGCCCCTTGATAATAATGTAATCCGGTTTTACCATATTTAAAATCAGCCATAGCTGAAAAATCTGCCAATATTACCTTTTCGAGATTATTGCGATGGTTCGCTTCCCAGATACTAAAATGGGTTGGTTTAAATTGATCTGAATACTTTGCATTGATCGATAAATATTTCCATGATTTCAAATATTCTGCAGCGATATATCTCGACGTTCCACCTTTATCAAAAAACGATCCGCCATAAGTAACACTGAGTTCGCTCCATTTTAATTTGGTAAATGATGTCGCCCAATTCGTTTGTCTGTAAACAGTATCTACCATTGTTACAGATTGTGTATTTAAGTCTAACCCGAAGGATATTTCAAATCCCTCAATTTCGAATCCATTCAGCTGGTTCTGCCAGCGGCTTCGGTTGATATATTGACTTTTCCAATTTGGATACCAAGATGCTTCTACACGGCGCCATTGCTGAAAAAGTGCCAAATGGGATGTTAATTGAATATTATCTCCTGGTGATTTCGTTAGAATTCCGGCTGTTAATATTTCATCTTCAAATAGTCCTTTCGAGAATGATGTGTCCGGAAGTCCGGATTCTGTCACGAGACGTGCTGCCGCTGCATCTAACGACCAGCCATTATATTCTGAACCATATTCCAATATATAGGTTTGCTGCATGGGTACAGTCATGCCATCCGGATGAAAAAACTGACCTTCTCTACCGGCGTAACTTCTCTTAAATCCATGCAGTTTGACATACCGATTTGGCTTATTAAAACCAATATTGATAGCCAGTTGATCGTAATTATAATCTCCAATTTTGTAGTCTAATGCTGATTTAATCAATGATGTGTCTTGCGTTTGGTAAGTGAATTTGGGGATTTGGTTTGAGGTTAATAATGCAAAACGGGATATGATTTGATCGCCGTATCTCTGTGAATAAAATGTATAAGATCCGTCGAATAAAAGCGGTCCTGAAGTCCAATCTGAATTCCAAAATAATCTACCATTCACAATAGATGACCCATATTGCCCGCTCCAATCATAAGGTCGTTCGATAATATTTTGACTATATAACCCGGATGCAATAAAAAATACAAATAGAACAATCCTTATGGGGAGTACTTTGCCCATTGTTTTATCCCAAACATTCATCACTAATAATTTTTGTTCTCTCATTTTACTTTAACGCTCTTTGCGATATTTCTTCGTGCACTTTAAGGCTAATCGCTTTTTACTAAATATTTTGTCACGCTGGGAACACCCACAGCAAAAACAACAGCGTTTGAGACTTGGTGCAATAGAGTAAAACCTATGCCTGAAATATATAATCCAATCGTTCTGGATAAATCAAAACCGGCACTGATGGGGTAACTTAAAGTGGTTAATGAGTCGAAAATGAATGTTAATAAAAAACCGGTAAGGCCGAGAAGAATACATTGGAAAGTTGAAATCGTTTTTTTAAAAAAGAAATGACCTAGAAATCCTCCACTAAAACCGATAAATACCATTCCAAGAATTTGAGATATGAATAGGGGGGGAAATGTTAATCCGGATCCCATCGGATTTAAACCGGAAAAAACCATCTCTGCAGTTCCTCCAATAACTACTCCCCAAGAAATTCCCAAATGCATCCCAGCCAAAAAAACGATCACTGAAATCAGTTCGATATTTGGAATCATGAGGAGGGCGAATCCGGCGCCAATAGCCAAAGCAGTGAAGATGGACGCCTGCACTAATTTATTCAGATTCATCCGATCCCTTGAATAAAGCAGTGCGGAAAATATTTTTTTTATTTGTCCATTTTCCTTCATTTTGATCATCATCAATTGCCTGCTTCATTAAATTCATTTTGGCATCCAAATTGTCAATCATATGCACGAGCAGGGCTTCCAAGAACACCGGCTGCTTAGGGCTGTGCCATTCATATCGTCCTTGATGGGATAAAATAATATGCTCCAATTGTTGTAAAAGTTCTTTTGGAAAATTTTTAATGTTTTTTGCAGCAGTCTTTACCATATCACGACCGATCACAATATGACCGATGAAATTCCCGGCATCAGTGTATTCCGCTTCCATATCTTCAGAAATTTCTTCCAATTTTCCAATATCATGGAGGAGCACGCCTGTCATTACCAAATCCCTATCCACGTTATATAATCCTGATAATTGGTTGGCAACCTTGGCCATGGATAGGACGTGCTCCAAAAATCCGGAGCGATAATTATGGTGCATAATCACTGAGGCAGGATGAATACATATTTTTTCCTTATGATGCCGATAAATAGAAAAGACTATTTTCTTTAAATATGGATTTTTTATTTTGCCAATTATAGCGACAACTTCCTTCCACATTTTTTTCGGATCATGGGGGGAAGTCGGTACTATCAATGCAGGATCGTATCCATATCGACCATAATACTGAACAGATGCTTTGCTAATCTTGACAATGACCAATTGATGCCGTTCCTGAAACAGCTCCACATTCCCTTTAACTGCCACTGGATCACCTGATGAAAATTTATCATTGAGTTCAGATACTTTATCCCAGATTTTACCATAGACCGTTCCCGTGTTATCCCGTAAAACTAAATCAATGTATAAATCTCCCGTGCGAGTATGGCGGAGGTGCTTTTCTACGCAGAGGAAAAATCCCTGGATCGATGCACCTTCTTCGAAGGATGATATTTTTGTTATTTCTTTCATGGATTAAAAGTTATGAATATTAAATAAAACCGACTGAACTTCCATATATGAAAGTTACGGTAAAAAAAGTTTCATATTCCAATTCTTCTGATAGAAAGATTTTACAAGCTTGTTTGCAAAACTGGTTTAAAAACCCCAAAGATCTTCAGTTGACAGATCCACGGATGAGTTATCCATTTGATTTCCGTAAATGGTGTTCATTATCCTATAAAGAAGAAAATGTTAGATCCATTGTTGCCATGGATAAAAAATGGATTGTGGCTTACTTAAGTGTAAAAATAATTCCGGAAAAGAATCAAGCCCATTTATTTCATCTATTCGTAGATAAAAACTTTCGCCGTCAGGGTTACGCAAAATCCCTGCTGAATCAGGCGGAGAGAATTTCAAAAAATTTAAGTGTAAAAAATATTACACTTCATGTAAACCCGAAAAATGATCGGGCTATATACATTTATAAAAAATTTGGGTTTATTGATAGAGGAACGACTGCGAGGGGAAGCATAAAAATGATAAAAGAATTGTGATAAAAGATACGGGCTAATACGTTGTGTTGGCAGGAAAGATGGGAAATGATTGAATCATTAACCAACCAATCAACAAATCAGTCAATCAATTTTCGAGTTCTTTCTGTTTTTTCTTCATTTCCGGGATATGGCAATTTTCACATTTAGGGTCAGCATCACCTTGCTTCCAGTTTTTCCTGAAGCGAACGAATGAATAAAGAAGTGCTCCAGCTAAAATGGCTATTGCAATAATTGTTTGAATATCAATACTACTCACCAGTTACCGCTCACAATTCACC
>JBHHTW010000036.1:0-20604 GCA_046861385.1 Fidelibacterota bacterium
ATGCACACTTTACGTTATGATAAATTCAGTCTCTACGTTTTTGGTTTGATATTTCGTTAATATCTATGGAAGTTATATGGTCAAAATGAGATCATAAATAATATGCTATACCCACTCATCAATCTGGTATTCCAGATATTGTACATTTGCCTGATCACGCGGGTAATATTATCGTGGATCGACTACAATCCAAACAACGAAATAATTCATTTGATTTACAAGATAACAAATCCACTAATTAAACCATTTCAGCAGATTATTCCCCCACTGAGCATTGGGATTGATATATCACCTATTGTAGCATTTATTGTATTGGGATTTGTTAAAAAGTTCATTATTTGGGTAATGTTTTAAGTGCTTGGGACATTGAAGAAATTGTTAAGAGACTTATATTAATGGTTCGTCTCTCCCGGAACTTGAGGACTCAACACGGATTGGAATCGGCTTAAAAACTGAACACAAGACCCAAAGCAAACTCCATACCGGTCATATCAACAGAACCTTCTTCACCCCCATCTCCCCATGATTCAGGAGCTGGATAGTAATTACCATAATTTTCAAACAGGATTGCGTCTTCTTCGGATTGTAGATTTCCATAAGAATAAAATTTGACTGTCCCAGTGTAACCTTCTATTGTTGCTGATCGCCAATTAAGATTCGATTCGATACTAAATCTTGGTGTAAATCTGTAACCAATACTCAAACCTGTATGATAACCACCCCCGGAAGCGGTTAACTGGGATTTAGTTTCGCTTAATCCAAAATCTACATTATCTAAAAAGTCGATTGTACTCTGGTAGATGTCAATTCCTACCCCAACTGTTCCATATAACTGGGATGGTGAGGGAATTAAGTGATAATTAAAAGTTATACTTTCAAATATATTTGATAATGCGAACTTATGTTCCCAACCGCCCCCTCTGGATTGTTTCATATCATCAAGATAACCCTCCCCAGTGATCTGGCCAACAGTTAATCCAATTTCGTATTCGGGTTTCAGGTAATAAGTAAAGTGTATTGAAAGATTATTCATATTTCCAAAATGACTCAATTTTTTCCTTGAGCTATCAGGCTCTAATATAAATTCGTTAACAACATCCACCCAGTCGTCATAGTCCGCCATGGTTCCAGATACAATAGAGAATTGTGTTTTTATACTGTATTTTGATTGCTCGGAGACAACTTGTTGTTGAGGCTTTTCAATTTTTTGCAGTTGAATTTTTAAATCGGTGGTTTCACCGGCCTTTACTTCCACGACTCTTTGAACTTTGAGATAACCACGCAGAGAAATATGAACCGGATAGCTGCCCTCTGATAAATTATCTATTAAAGCGGGCGTCTTCTGTGATATATCCTTACCATCAAATGTGATTCGTGCCTTGGATGGAATAGTGGAGATAGAAACTGCTCCTGTTGTTACTGGAGCGGGAGCATCCGGTTCATCAGCAATTAATTTATAGGCAATATTCGTCATCCCGGTTTTTAACACTTCATTTATGGAACCTTCGATCATTTCTTCAACATTATTTATAATCGTTCCCTCGGTTACACTAATTAAGCGGATGGAGATGAAATAAATATCACCAACCTTTCCTATGCTACCGGCAATAACTTGTTCGACACCAATTAATCTGCCAACTTCAACGATGCATTCGTTACTGAAACATCCGGTTTGTTGAAATCCCTGTTCGGCAAGAACTTCATCCATCTGTGCCCGCTCAATAATTTTAAACTTATTTGTTTTATATAATTCAACACGCAGTTTGTCAGACAATATGGATGCCTCGGTCTGTGGGACATTTTTCCCTTCTAATTCTAGGATGGCAATATTGACCGGTTGCGCCAAAACATAGGTGATAGATAGTATAATGGTAATTAAAATTTTCATGTTTTTCATATGATATCCCTTGTATGGATTAGTCTAACTTTCAAGTAAGTTCTAGAGTTAGTCGAAAAACTAAAAGTCAATTAGTCTTAATTATGGATCAATTTAAGGTTTTATTTGATTGCTTTCCAATGCTTTGGTAATCGGTCAAAACCAATGGTACCTCGCAAATGAGTAGGTCTTAAGACTTTGATTTTGAGCTGAATTATTAAATAGTCTATGAAGCAGAAAACGCCGTTTTTAGTTGAGTTTTAGAAATAGATTCGTTTTGTCACGATTCAAGTATAAGAAAGGAGAAAATAAATGTCGATGGATTATCAATCATTTTGGACATATCAGAGTTACGCTGTTATTGGTCACTCTGCAAACCCGCCTGCCCCATTTCAAGAACCAGATATGTGGCGGGCAGGGAAAAAATTTAACGAAAGGTTTGAGGTATTTTGAGGATTAGAATGAATTACTGTTTGAGTCCGCTACACCTACGGTAGATTTTATATTTCATTACCCGACTACTTATGTTTGACAGGTAGGCAGTGGACGAGTTTAACTCATTCCCGAAAAATGCCGAAAAACCGATGAATTTTCTCTCAGCGACTGTTTCTTTTGCAGCCATCCCGAAATAATCGGGATGGCGGATGACTCTGTGATTGATTATCGGTTAAAAAAGAAATTCTTGAAAGACATTTGACCAAACACTGGACGCCTTAATTTTCATCCTCACATCAGGCAACTTTCTTTATCTTTTTCATCACATGCTGTAAGCTTCCGAGCTTGTCAATCGTTACGGTAAACACACCAAAACTTTCTTCTACCTTACCGCGTAAAATGAACAATTTTTCCCAGTTGAGTAAATCGCCGTATTGCTTAAACGCATTGGGGAACATCACGCATTCATAGATGTTCGTTTCATCTTCAAATGTTACAGATTCCAGGAGATCATGCCAAATCTCTGAATTTCTCGGCTCTCACAATTGGTTAAAGTATTTTCATTGCAAAACTGCTAAAATTCCACAAAGACCTTCACCCTGAATTAATGAAGGTGTTGCAGAATTATGGGTGGGGTATTATGGACGTAACAGTAATTTGTTTCCTTTCTGGGCCGTAATACCAAAATATTCTATATGCGCTTGGGGTGTTTTGTTGAGCGTACGATTCCCATAATTTTTCACCGTTTGGGCCTGAAAGTGTTTTAAAAGGTTTGGAATTTAAACTTGGATGTCTAGGGTCATTTTCAAGAAATCTTAATGATTTTGTAACAGCCTTAAATACTGCCGTTTTCGAATTATCATGTTTAAGACTGGTTAATTCATTTTTGGAAGTATCGGTAAACCGTAACCTGTACATTTAAAGAGACTCAAAAAAATCATCCAAATTGTCTACTGAAGTAACTTTTCCATCAATAACATCCTGAATTCCTTGCTGGAATTTTTCGAATGCCTCCGTTTTGTTAAACAGCCATTTCTCTTTTGCAGGGATTTTCATTTTAGGTTTTAACAAAACATCTCCGGTTGGACTGATAAATATTTCAAATTCATCAGGTGTGGAAATTCGCTTATATAATGAAAATATTTTTGCACCTAAATTGATGCGGTTTTTGTTATCCACTGCTTTTGATGTAACATAAACAAATTTTTCTTTGTCTGGTATTGTAAGTGTATTACTCATTATTGACCTATTTTTTATTTAAATATCTACGATAGAAATTAATTTCACTGGTGGGAAGTTCCCACTTAAATATTTTCTTAACACAAATAGTGTAATACCAACTATTCCAGTCTTCAAAGAAATGGTGGCAAAATCAGGCAACTTTCCTTATCTTTTTCATCACGTGCTGTAAACTTCCGAGTTTCTCAATGGTCACGGTAAACACACCAAAACTTTCTTCTACCTTACCGCGTAAAATGAACAATTTTTCCCAATTGAGTAAATCGCCGTATTGCTTAAACGGTTTGGGGAACATCACACATTCATAGATGTTCGTTTCATCTTCAAATGTCACAAATTCCATGGGTTCGCGCTTCTTCGTTGCTGTAACCTTCCGGGTAATGTAAACGCCCAGCAAATTGATGGTCTTGCCAACGAATTTTGGAATGTCCTTTGCTTTTTTGACCTTATCCTTAAAAATGGATAAATACGGTCCCAGCGGGTGCTCTGAGATAGAGAACCCAAACGATTTGAACTCCAGTTCACGCTTTTGAATATCTGTCAAATCACCGGCGGACAGGGATGGTCGCAATGATTCACTCTCGTCAGAATCCAATTTATAACAGGCAACCTGAAAGGCAATTTCCCGATGGGTGAGTTCGGGCTCAAGTTCTGTGAAACATCCAGCATTCGTCAATGCCATCAAATCCGAAAGTTCAAGGTCGGTCCGCAATAAAAAATCCGAAAGAGAAGAAAAATCCCCTGTTTTACGTTCGTCTAATATTTCATCTATTGCCTTTTTTTGCAGACGGTTAATGGCCATAAATCCGATACGTATTTTGTTATTCCGGCCTTTAAAAAACCGTTCGCTGCGATTGATATCCGGCCACAAAATTTTAATCCCAAACCGCCGGGCTTCGCTCAAATATGCATACGTGGAATAATACCCGCCCTGATTCGTAATGACGGATGAAAGAAATTCCGCCGGATAATGTGCTTTTAAATACGCACAGGTAAATGACAACATGGCATACGACGCCGAGTGGGGTTTGCAGAATGAATATCCGGAAAAGGATTCGATCATTTCCCAGAGAGTTTCTGCCAATTCCCGGGTATATCCCCTGTTTTCGGCGCCGGCGATGAATTTACGTTTCCACAATGGCACTTTATGAGCAAGTCCCGAATGGGAAATACCTTTCCTCATATGTTCCGAATCCGCGTATCCAAAACCGGCAATTTCCCGTGCTGTTGTGGTGACTTGCTCCTCATAAACCATAATCCCGTAACTTTCGTTCAAAAAATGCAAATCCGGGTGCAATAATTCCCACGGTTTGCCATGAATTCGTTCCAGCATCAGGTTGATGTAGCGGTTGGCGGCGGGGCGAATGATGGAAGAATAAATGACCACATGTTCAAAATCTACGACGCCCGCTTTGTTGAGCAATAAGCGTGTTGCCGGGGATTCAATATAAAATATGCCCATGGTTTTACCGGATTGCATTAATGCTTCCGTTTTGGGATCATTGTTTGGCTGGATGGTGTGATAATCCATCCGCTCGTTGCGATATAACCCGATCTGGCGCAACGTATCCCGCACCACAGCCAATGAACGATTGCCAAGCAGATCAATTTTCAACAATCCCGAATCCTCCACCTGGTCTTTTTCCCATTCCACAATTTGTACACCCTTCGGAGCGGTTAATACAGGCACATATTTGCGAATTTCATCCGGCACGATGATGATACCTCCCGGATGGACAGAAGACACCCGAAATGCTCCGATAATTTTTTCACTTTGCTCAATGATCTCCAAAAGCGTTTCATCAAGATCAAGGTCCTTAAATCGTGGATCGGTGGATATCCATTTGGCCAGTTCTTTTTTTCGCGCAAAATATCCGATACGTTTGGTCACCGCTTTGATTTCTTCATTAGAGAGTCCATAAACTTTGGCAACTTCACGGATGGCCGACCGGGGCTGTAAAAATACCTGGCTGGAAACCATTGCCGTACGTTGTAAACCATAATTATTGAAGACATAATCCAAAATATCATCCCGTTCGTCCCAGGGGAAATCCACATCGATATCCGGCATATCCACCCGTTCAGGGTGAATGAACCGCTCAAATTGAAGATTATATTTGATTGGGTCAACCTGGGTAATGAACAGACAGTAACTCACGATGGACGCCGCTCCGGACCCACGCCCAATGGTTGATTTGGTTTTCTGGACAATATCATGTACCACCAGGAAATAAGGAGAAAATCCCTTCTGTGTGATTATTTCAAGTTCATAGTTAATCCGATGATTAATTTCATCGGTAATGGCATCAAAACGGACATTTGCCCCTTCATAAACCAATTTTCGTAAAAGTTGATTGGCTTTATGGGTCTCCTTTAGGGATATCTCCGGGAAAATGGTATTGAGATATCGCCAATCTGTTTTACACCGCTCTGCCAGGTATTGTGAATTATTGATGGCGTCCAAACTGTTTGGAAATCTGCGGATCATTTCTTTTTCCGGACAAAAATAATGATGCTTATCCTTAATGTCGTTTTTGGTTAATTGTGAAAGTGTGGCGTTCTTTTCAATGGCTCGTAATATTTTATGGGACTTCTGATCGCTTTTCTCCAGAAAATACACATCCCCGGTGGCAACCATATCGATTCCAAATTGTTTTGCCAATTCCTTAGCGTGTTGCTCGGTAATCGTCGGGCGTAATTCCACAAATAAATGGGAGGATGGAAAAATTTTCACCAGTTCGGAAAGCGCTGACTGGCTGTGAGATAATACAAACAATCCATCCCGGTGTTTTTGAAATAATGCCCGTATCGTAATCTCCGGTTCATCGTGCACCATGGAGACCAGACGGCAAATATTTTCGTAACCAGTCTGATTTTCCGCAAGTAGAATAACGTCACATTCCGGCGTAATAATATTGGTTCCGGCTATAGGCTGAATGCCAAAATCCCTTGCAGCCTGAATAAAGCGAATGAATCCGTACATGCCATTGGTTTCTGTCATGGCTAAATGGGAGAAATTGAATTCCTTTGCCCTCTGCAATATTTCCGAAAACGTCGCAGTACCGGACATTTTTGAATAAATGGAATGGGTGTTCAGATGGGTAAACATCAGGCGGATGCAGCCTGGATTAATGAAAATCCATACTTTTTACGGATATTGTCAATAGCTTGATTCAACGAACGATTATTTTGATATTGGGTTTTTTCGAATAATTCAACTTGATGAGATACCTGCCGGAAATTTGATGCATCAATCAAAATAGATCGCAAACGGTTTCGACGGTGATTGGCTTTTTCAAACAGATCCAAACAATCCCGAACAATGGATTGATCATCGTTTTGGGAAAATTTTCCGGTTTTTGACGATTTAAAACCGTCCGTGTAGTGAATTTCCAGCTTCACTTTCAACGCAATCGAACGCCGCTTGCGGCATTTGAATGCAACCTGTTCCGCCAGTGTTCGAACAACATTTGCCAGTATGTCCACATCGTTGGTATCGCATTCCATGATCTTTTGTTCGGTGATGCACGAACGTTTTATGGGCGGTTGAACACGGGAATGATCCTGGCCGTTGGCTTCTTTGTTTAACTGATTATTATGTTTCCCAAAAATCTCGGTTCCCACTCTGACATTATGCGTGATTTCCCGAATTTGATGTACTTGATCCAGCAATAAAAACCGAACCATTTTCAAGACAGTGTTTTCTTGAGCGGTTGGCAAAATTAGAGAATTCAACGGAGATAGAAATTTCGATTCTTCGCCGTAAGATACTTTATGAATTTTTTCAGGAATGACTTCTGTAGAAATCTGGCTGATTAATTTATTTTGACTAATACCTACATGACTTTCCATCTCAATTTTGGTTTTAAGATCATCGAGGATAACCTCGCCGGCTTGAACAGGGTTTTTATAAACCAAGTCCATACCCGTCATATCCATAAAATATTGTCCAAACACAGTGGGTTCAACAATGGGTGAATATTTGGCAACTGCTTTGTAAATATAGGAATTCATTCGTGAATAAAGCGTATTGTTGTAAGGCAAAAGTAGTGCCGAGTGGGACATCTTTCTGGCAAGGGAAACTTTCATCCCGGCGAAAAGGCCATCCTGTGCGGCTTCATCAGAAAGCGAAATGATCGTGCCGTTTGGATGGTGGGAAGAAATAATGGCAACAGCCCTTGTCCGCAGGGCTGGATCAAGCAAACGCTCAGCATTGAGTTCGAAATCTGACAATCGAATATGATAGACAGACTGGTTCATACTTTACTATCAATAATAATCATTTTTAAAACCTAGTCTTCAATATGATTTTCACCACCCCACGAGACCCCTCCTCATACGAGGAAGGGGATTAAGGGGTGGTGTTAAATATTGTGTTTTTTTAAATTGTTTACTATAGACAGACATAGTTCATGTTTTATTATTACTCTGGCGATAAATAATGTTAAACTTTCTGAAGGATAAAAATCGTTATATGAAAAATCAATATCCATTATTAGAACCCCTTTGTGTTTCCCCTATGATCCGCCTACATTTCAGTTCCGGCGGATAGGCAGGGGAAAAATTTAGGATAGAACCATTACCTTCTCCCCTGTAATAGGGGAGAATGAAAGAGGGGTCTTTAAAAATGGATAAACTCATGGTTTCATACGATTTCAATACCGGAGTACTAATAATTTCTGAATACATGCAGAACAACACCGCCGATTCGAAACTCATCTTCCGGAGAAACATGAATAATATCGAAATCAGGGTTCCGGGGATGAAGCTCGACCCCGGACGCCTTGGGATAATATCGTTTTAATGTTGCTTCACCGTTCACGTAGGCAATAATCGTCTGCCTTGCTTCTGCCTGTTCGGCTTGTTTGATGATCACATAATCGCCATCTTCGATGTTGTCATCAATCATAGAATTTCCCCGAACTTGAAGTACAAAATTTGAAGGATGAGCCCATGATGGCGGCACTTCGACCATTTCCCTGTTTTCAATGGCTTCCAGCGGATAACCCGCTGCGATTCTCCCCAGCAATGGCAATTGGTTTGACAGATCATCGACAACAGCAAGGGCACGTTTTCCACTAAACCCTTTTTCCCGCTGCAAATGACCGGACTTGATTAATTCCCGGATGTACCAACTCACCGTACCCACAGACTTGAATCCCAACCCTGTCTTAATTTCTTCAAACGTTGGCGATTCCTCATTTTGGATAATGAAGTTTTGAATGAATTCTAATATTGATTTTTTCTTTTTTGAAAGTATCATAATATTTTCCAGGTTATACTCGCTAATTACTCGCTAATAAATTACACCAATTTAATTTTTTGAAACAAATGAAATTTTATTAGAGGAATTAGTAATGATAAATAATGTTCCAAACCAGATTGTTTACGTGCAAATAGTTAATGTAGTAATATTATGTTAGGCAATTTAAAAAAGTTGTAATAAGTTTATATATTAAACTTATGGTTCAATTATTAAACACACAGAAATCCTCCCCGAATTTGTCACTCCAAAATGGGTCTGTAATAAAAACATTTCAGATACTTGAACAGTTTACGAGAGAAAATCCTGAACTGACCATAAACGATATCGCAAGACCCACCGGGATAAATCGTTCAACGGTCTTTCGGTTTTTGAATTCTTTACAATCATTAGGAATAATTGAAAGGACTGATGAAGGGTTATACAAATTGGGTATTCGGCTTTTTGAGCTCGGAATTCGCGTGGATGTTAATCAGTCTATTGTAGACAAAGCGCAGCCATATTTACGGGAACTATCAAATCGAGTTCAAGAGTCTTCATGTTTATCCATACGTGACAGAGTGGATGCGCTCTGTTTAGTTAATGAGGAGTCTGTACAGAATATTCGCATAGACATCCCGGTGGGAACCAGAAATCCCATGTACTGTACGTCAATGGGAAAAGCGATTCTAGCTTTCATGGATTCTGAATTTTTAGATTTATATTTTGACATCACTGAATTAAGGAAACGAGCAACCAACACGATAACGACAGAATCAGAAGTGCGAAGTGAACTTAACCGAATTCAAAGTTCATTTATTAGTTATGATGAAGAAGAGTTTGCTGCTGATGTTTATTGTATCGGAACACCAGTCTTTGACATTAATGAACACCCGGTAGCAGCCATTAGTATATCTGGTTTGATGAGCAGAATAATCGATCAAAAAGATTCGATTTCAGAAGCAGTACTGTACGCTGGAAAGATGATTACAAAGGCAATTGGCGGCCACTATCCGTCTAGGTATTCAACCAAAATATATTGAAAATAAGTTGATAATGATTTTTTGCAAACAAATTTCTGATTAAAAAAAATATCGTACTTTTTTTAAAATCAAAAAACAGGATAAAATGATCAAATCATCTCAATATGAATATTAATTCAAAATTATATTTTTTTAACTAAACCAACAAGGATAACCAAGTTATGGCAAATGAAAAAACAGGAAGGTTCCCGGATCCTCATGAATATGAAGTTCCAGCTAACCTTGAGGGGTGGGAGGAAATGTATCCTTCCCATCAATTATTTTCTAGTGAAAGAAAAGAATGGGAAAAAAGTCAGTTCTGGTTTCAAGATAAGATTCATGCACCGGAAGCTATACCACCGCTGGATCATATTTTTCAGGAAGCGTGGCAGATTTCATTATCTCAGTATTCTACCCGTGTATTTTGTATACCTCCGGCTCAGGGAATCGCTCAAAGAATGGTGGGATGTTATTTATATATCTGTGCCATTGCGCCCCCTCCCGATGAAGTGATCGGAGAAAAAGCCCAACGATTTGAAAAACGGGTATTTCCGGTTTTTAAAAATTATGATCAGCTCTGGGAAAAATGGCTGGTCAAGTTCAAAGCGCTCGGAAAAGAAATGGATGAATTGGATATTCCTCATGAGCTGCCGGAATTTATACCGGAAGAAGATGTGTTTCCTGATTTAAAAGGATGCTATGTATCCTATGACATCATGGAGAAATTTGACCGGTTAGTGAATATGATGTTCAAGGGATGGCAGTATCACTTCGAGATGCTGAATTTATCCTATCTGGCATACCTGATGTTTGCTGATGTAGCTCGGAATTTATTCCCGGGAATCAGCGAAAGTTCCATCGGAAAAATGGTTGCCGGTGCTTATGTGGCCATGTTCCGTCCGGAAGAAGAACTATGTCAACTGGCCAGATTAGCTCATTCCCAACGGGGTGTTTCAGATATATTGAAAAGTGACTCCTCTGTGAATGAGAAAGTAGACCAATTAAAGAACTTAACAGATGGAAGAAACTGGTTGGATCACTTTGATAATATTAAAAGTCCATGGTTCTTTGTCTCCTGTGGGAGTGGTTGGTATCATCATGAAGGAAGCTGGATTACCAATCTGGAAATTCCATTCGGATATATTAAAAGCTATCTCGAACAACTGGATAATGGAGAAACCATCGAAAGATCATTGGATAAAATAGAACAGGAGCGGGATCAAATTGTGGCAGAATACCGCGGATTGATTTCGACAGATGAAGATAGAAAAACATTCGATGACACGTATGAAACCATTCGGTCTATTTACCGATATGCTGAGGATCATTTATTCTGGGTTGAACATTGGTTTCATACCATCTGGTACAGCAAGGTCAGAGAATTCGGACAACTTCTGGTTAACTCTGAGATGTTAAATGAAGTGGATGACATATTTATGTTCAACCGCTATGAAATTCCGGAACTACTGACTGAATTATCCACTGGTTGGGCACTTGGAGTGAATATTCCCATGAGAAGCGATTACTACAAAGCAAAAGTTGCGAAACGTAAGGAAATCCTTGATGCTGCAAGAGAATGGAATCCAGATCCAGCATTGGGCATCCCTCCCGAAGAAATCGCTGAACCCTTTACTATTATGCTTTGGGGGATAACCACCGACAGAGTCCAGGAATGGTTGAAAGGAGTTGATGGTTCATCCGGGAAAGATGTATCTGAAATTAAAGGGTTTGCATCGTCAGCCGGAGTAGCTGAAGGATCGGCGAGGGTTTTGAAGCTTCTGAAGGACATTGTCAAAATACAACCTGGTGAAATACTGGTCTGTGCTTCCACCAATCCTTCATGGGCTCCCATATTCACAAAAATAAAAGGTGCTGTAACCGATATCGGTGGATTAACCAGCCATGCTGCAATCGTTTGCAGGGAGTATGGGATTCCTTCAGTTACCGGTACTGGGGTTGCTACTACAGCAATTAAAACGGGTGATATGATTCGGGTAGATGGTGATACAGGAGAAGTATCTATCTTGAAACGAGCCTAAATGCGTTATATTTGTGTAACAGAGGATGGATGATTAATTCCAATCCTCTGTTACACATAAGGGATTGATGAATAGTTATCGAAATAATCCCCTGTACAATTTCTAACGAATTAATTTTAATGAGGATGCTTTAACAATGAATGAACAAATGAGTCGAAAATGAAACCTATTATTAATTTCAAATCTATCGATAAAGGATTTCTAAATATGGTAGGTGGGAAAAATGCCAGTCTTGGAGAAATGATCAAAGCAGGCATCCGTGTTCCCCAGGGGTTTGCCGTCACTACCGAAAGTTATCTTCACTTTATCACAAAATACGGAATCATCGACAAAATTTATTCCATGTTGTCAAATGTGGATGTCGATGACATAAAAGCTTTGGATATTGCAAGTCAAAAAATTCGAGCTTCAATAGTGAGAACACCCATGTCCAGTGAAACGCAGACATCCATATGGAAGGGATATGAAGAATTAGGCCGGGAATACCACGACAGGAATATTCCTGTTGCGGTTCGGTCGAGTGCCACAGCAGAAGATCTTCCGACAGCCAGTTTTGCGGGACAACAGGATACGTATCTCTGGACCATCGGCATTGCTCAGGTTCTTGCAAATGTAAAACGGTGCTGGGCAAGCCTCTTTACATCCAGGGCTATTTCCTATAGGATCAAAAACGGTTTTTCCCATGAAGATGTATTGATCAGTGTTGGAATTCAAAAGATGGTCAGTTCAAAAACATCCGGAGTTATGTTTACACTTAATCCATCCAATGGAGACCCGTCTAAAGTAGTGATAGAAGGAAGCTGGGGTTTTGGTGAAACTGTGGTTGGAGGATATGTCAATCCAGACAAATTTGTCGTAGATAAAGTGACTCAGGAAATAAATGAGAGAAAAATATCACAAAAACACATTGAATGTGTTTATGATCCCGACTTGGATGAAGTAGTACAAACAGATGTGAAAGATGAATTACAGCTGGAAAGATGTTTACGAGATGAGGAAATCAGGGAGCTTGTAAGAGTCGCTAAAATTATTGAAAAACATTATGGTTACCCCCAAGATATCGAATGGTCAATAGATAAAGATTTATCGTTTCCCGAGAATGTATTTATTGTCCAGAGTCGGCCGGAAACCGTTTGGAGCCAAAAGAAGAAAAAACCAATTCTCGGTGGAAAAAGCAGTTATCAAATCATGATAGATCGGGGATTAAAACGAATCAAAATTAAATAACCTTTCAAAACCAACATTCACAAAAACAAATAGAAACGGAGGATTTCAATCCATGAAAGACATGAGAGATTTTATTAAGGAAGGGGAGAAAATAGGGATAGTTAAACGGATTACAGCAGAAGTGGATCCCTACCTGGAATTATCCCATATTGCCAAGCTCAATGAAGAAGAACGAGGCCCCGCTTTACTCTTTGAAAATATTAAGGGATATAGCTCACCAGTGATTACTAGTGTTTGTACAACAGAAGAACGGTTAGCATTTATCATGGGAATGCCGAGAGAATCAACCCTTTTTGATTTATATGATTCCTGGGCCAAACGGGGAGAAACATTAATTCCACCCCGCTTTGTAGAAACAGCACCCTGCAAGGAAAATATTTTGCTGGGAGACGATATTGACCTTTACCGATTTCCCATTCCCCATTATTATCCTCTGGATGGAGGGCCTTATTATGGAACGGCACATTTTGTGATTACGAAAGACCCGGATTCCGGATGGGTCAATCTTGGAACTTACCGGGGGCAGCTGTTTGAGAAGGATAAAGTCGGAACTCAGTTTATCAAAGGGAAGCATGCTGACATCATGCTGAAAAAATATCAAGAACGAGGCGAAAAAATGCCAGTGGCTTCTATTTCCGGATGTGATCCCTTATTATTCATTCTTGGGGCATCCAGAGTATCTGCATTTGTGTCCGAATATGATGTGGCAGGCGCACTTCGGGGCGAACCGGTGGAGGTGATAAAAGGTGAAACAGTGGATTTACCTGTTCCTGCCATGGCTGAAATGGTGGTGGAAGGTTTTGTTGATCCGGAAACATTCTATGAAGAAGGACCCTTTGGCGAATATACAGGGTATTACTCAGGCGTCGGGGCTGATCCGAGAAATTTTATCCAGGTCACCTGTATCACCCATCGAAATAATCCCATTCATCATGGAACGACGGTTGGACGAGCGGTAACGGACACCCACATGACGATGGCTCTTTCCTACGGAGCTACCCTTTGGCAGCAATTAAATGCCATGAAAATTCCCGGACTGAAATCCTGTTACTGTCCACCGGAAGGATCCGGTAGGTTTCTGGCCATCATTTCAATTAAGCAAATGTATCCAGGACACGTGGACCAGGTGTTGACTGCTGCAATCTCAACTGAGATGGGAGCTTATGGACTTAAAACAGTCATTGTAGTAGATGATGATGTGGATCCGTGGGATATTCCCCGGGTGATGTATGCATTAAGTTTTCGGTTTCAACCCAATCGAAGCCAAGTGATCAAAAGAGGACGTTCTACCCCCTTAGACCCGTCTTTGCCCATCCATTCCCGTGAAATAACAGGCCGGTTGCTTTTGGACGCTACAATTCCCTACGAATGGAAAGATAAACCGATCCCGATTGAATTAGATCCCAATGTTGTTGCAAAAGTAAAAGCCCGATGGTCCGAATTAGGATTTTAGTCCATGGCAAGTCAAAAAACCATTCTCATTATCGCCAATCTGGATACCAGAGGTTATGAATTCAAGTTCGTAAAAGAATTAATTCAGTCCAGAGGGCACCGTGCCATTCTTCTGGATTTCAGTATGGAACAAGAACCTTTTTTCGAGGGTGACATCACTTGCGAAGAAGTGGCCGAAGCTGGAGGAATCAGCAATATTCAGGAGGTTCGCCGGTTATATAGATCTGAACGGCAGAAAGCCACCCAAAACCAAATCTCCGGGGCAACTCTAATTGCAAAAGCGTTGCTCAAAGAAGGTAAAATACATGGCATCCTAGGTGTGGGAGGAGGAACCTCTTCACTGGTATCAACGAGCATTATGAAATCCATGCCCTTTGGAATGCCGAAATTGATGGCTTCCAGTATGGCTGGTCATCCAAAGTATGTGGGTAAATATGTGGGGACTAAAGATATTACGATGCTCAATACAGTCGTTGATGTGGTGGAACTTAACCCAATCCTCAAAACGCAGCTCATCAATGCAGTCGGTGCCATTTGTGGAATGGTGGACATTTCTCCCGGCTGGAAAGTGGAATTTGAACAGCCAGTCGTTGCCATGACATCCTTTGGTTTTGCCGAGCGTGCTGTGGAACCCTCTATCCACTTTCTGCGGGAAAAGGGTTATATCCCGGTCCCATGTCACGCCCAGGGACGAGGAGACCGGGCCATGGATGAACTCATTCGGGAAGGATGGTTTCAGGGGGTCATTGATTTCGTGACCCGGGGGATTGGAGAACAGCTTTTGGATGGAAATTGTGCGGCTGGGAATGACCGAATTTTGGCTGCTTCAGAATCAGGTATTCCCCAAGTAGTGGCTCCTTCCGGATTGGATATGTTGAGCATTGGGGGTCGAAAGGATTTAATAGAAAAATATAAGGATCGGCCACAAGCCGTGATTGATGAGTTAAGGATTGAAGTCAGGACGCAGGTTCAAGAATTGGAAGAAATGGCATCCATTATGGCCAGTCGATTAAATGCCTCGACGGCTCCTTGTGCCGTTCTAAACCCTTTAAAGGGTTGGAGTTCATTGGATGAAAAAGGACATACCCTTTATGATCCCGAGGCAGACCAGGCTTTTATGGATGCATTGAAATCAAATCTGAAACCTCACATTCAAATCAAAGATATCGAACTTCATTTGAATAGCCCTGAATTCGGAAAAGAAGCATTCAAATGTTTCCATCAACTATACAGTAGCTGGAAACAATCTTAAAATCATGGATACGGACCATTCTGTATTTACGGTCACTACTCATGAAGGATCTTATGATTTGACCGCCAGTATCCGGTTCATCGGAAAAGATATTCTGATTGCTGTTTGGGGAGGCGATACTCCCCATATTGGTGCCGTTGCCACCTCCCAGTCTCAGGAAAGTATTGTGAATCCAAAGAAGAATAATGCCACCGTTTCTATTTTTTGCTTTCCGGGTCACATGGAAGATCGACTGATAAAACCAATTGCAGAGAAAGTGGCCTTATTTTCAGAATCAAATGTCGTTGTTACCGGAGGAACACATTGGAATAACATAGACAACGTAGGTATTCAAAAAGTGTTAAAAAATGGTCATGTATTAGCAGACTTAATTATGAAAATATTATTAGAAAATAGAAAACAACTCATGAAAGTAGAGCCATAATGTCCAAAAAAATAATAATCGGAATTTCGGGAGCCAGTGGTGTGATCTATGGTGTAAAGCTTTTGTCCGTTTTAATGGAAAAAGATATAGAAACACATTTAATTATTTCAGAATCCGGAGAAAAAAATCTTCAAATTGAAACAGATTACCAAATAGATGATGTAAAACAAATGGCCTCCTATGTTTATAATCCTAAAAACATGGGTGCAAAAGTATCCAGCGGTTCCTTTTTAGTGGATGGAATGGTGGTCGTTCCCTGCACAATAAAGACACTTTCTGGTATCGCAAATTCTTATTCTGAGAATCTGATTGTTCGAGCCGCCGATGTAACATTGAAAGAGAAAAGAAAATTGTTATTGGTCGTCAGAGAAACGCCGCTTCATAAAGGACATTTGAATTTGATGCTCAAAGCATCTGATCACGGCGCACAGATAATGCCGCCGGTACCTTCCTTTTATCATAATCCTAAAACCATTGATGATATTATCGACCAAACCATTGGGAAGATACTGGATTATTTTAATATTGAGCATCATCTATTTCAACGGTGGGGAGAGTAAGCGAAACTAAAATGTGCTATTCATTGCCCTATTGGAATCCTTTCCTTGAGACATTGCCATCGGAAAAAATCCGAAAGCTCCAATTAAAGAAATTCAAAAGAATATTTTCCTGGGCATATCATCAGTCCAAGTTTCATCGAGGACTCTACGAAGAAGCAGGAATTAAACCGGGAGATATTCAATCGATGGCTGATCTCACCCGGATTCCCACAGTAGAAAAATCAATGATGAGAGATATCCAGGGTAAAGCACCGTTTCCGTATGGGGATGCCCTTTGTGTCCCCTTGTCAGATGTAACAGCCTACAGGCAAACCAGCGGGACGACAGGACAACCCGTCTATCAGCCGGATACATGGCAGGACTGGGAATGGTGGTCGGAGTGCTGGGCTCAACTGTTATGGGCACAAGGCTACCGACCGGAAGATCGTGTTTTCATTCCTTTTGGATATAACGTATTCGTTGCTTTTTGGGCTGGACATTATGGTGCAGAAAAAATCGGCTGTGAAGTCATTCCTGGAGGCGTACTGGATACCCGGGCAAGAATTTTGAAAATACAGGAATTAAATGCCACAGCCATGATGGGAACACCCACCTATATGCTGGGAATGGCGGACGTGGCCCGGAATGAACTAGGGATAGAACCATCGGAGTTATCGATCAATAAAATTACCTGTGCTGGAGAACCGGGTGCTAGTATCCCCAGTACTAAAAAACGTTTGGAAAACGATTGGGGTGCGAAAGTGTATGACCATGCCGGAGCCACTGAGATCGGTGCATGGTCTTTTGAGTGTCTGGAACAGCCGGGAAGCATGCACGTGAATGAAGGATTATTTCTGGTGGAAATTGTGGATATGGATACTGGAGAAACAATTGAAGATCCTGGTGTAAAAGGGAAAATGGTTATCACCGCCCTGGATCGCCAGGCCCAACCCTGTATACGGTTTGATTCAAAAGATATCATTGAATGGGATCCAGAACCATGCGCTTGCGGAAGAACTTCCAGAATGATTAAAGGGGGTGTTTTAGGTCGAACGGATGATATTACAAAAGTAAAAGGAGTTCTATTTTCTCCAACTTCTATCGAAGATGTAGTTAGGGGAATTGAAAGATTGGGCAATGAATATGAATTACAGATAGAAGAAGTAAATCATCGGGATATTATCAAACTCCAGGTGGAAGTTTTAGAGGGGTCACAGGATTATATAGATGAAATTCGTTTCGAACTATCTGATCAACTCCGGTTGAAAACCAATTTAAATTATGATATTACTTTTCACAGTTATGGAGATTTACCCAGATATCCGGTGAAAGCAAAACGGTTTAAGGATCTTAGAAAATGAACAAAAAAACAAATTTAAAAAATATAGATCAGGAAATAAAATCTTTAAAAAAGACTGCCCGGTCTTTAATGGAGGATTCCAAGTCCATTCCAACTATTCAGAAAAATACGTCACGGATTCTTTCCAGTATCAAAATGATGGAAATAAATATTTGCGATTTGGTTGATTTGGACTAAACCGTTATCAGTTTACTCTGTTATTTTCGAAAGGATAAGTACAAGATAGAAAATTCCACCATTTGTTTTATCATCTGTTCCTTTTAAATAGATGCCTCATTATGGTTAACATTTTTTTTATCGACTGAGGCATTAAACAAATAAAATCTTTACAAATAAGAATGACCAGTGCCTTCGGTTCTTGCCCTTGTGCAATTCAATTCCTACTTTTCGACATAATTTTTAGACGTTTCTCGTGAATGTACAACTGAGATCGGTTTGGAATTATCTGATCTACTCAGTCTGAAAGTCAATTTGATTTATCGTATTACATCTTTCAGATATGAGGCACTACTCAGCTATCCGATGAAAACAAATTTATTCAATAACATTAGAAAATAAGTTTAACAGAATTTGTAAATAAACAATCAGGGGGCTGATATTGTGAATGAATGCGTATGTCCTCCATTTAATGAAGATGTTTTAACAATGGTTTCACCCATTTCTAAAGACTGGAAATCTGAGGTTGTTAAAACGATGCTGTGGCTGTGACCTCCATTAGATGTACTGGTGAGTGTTTTGCTTGATTGGGGAGGATTTTCAATATCACTGGTTTGGATTGTTATGGAATGTGAGTGACCGCCATCGTAGGATGAGGTGACAACAAAGCTATCGGATGTATTGTCATTACTGGAACGCAACGGAATGGAATCATCCTCACAGCTTATGGACTCAATCACAAGCGGAATGGCAACCAATCCGGAAATTTTTCGAAGAAATAGTCGTCTATTCATAATCTTTACCTTATTATACGTTGAAATATTATGGTGAATAAATAAAAGAAAATGTCATATTGGTGACAAAACTACAATATTGAAAAATATTATGATGGATCAAATTGCATCTTTCGTCTTCTCCCCTATCAATTATTTGATTTTATTCTTTTACCATTGTGTCATTTATTGACTAACCGATTTTTTGTTGTTTGTTTTATTGGATGTTTCCATAAAATCAATTATGAATATTCAGATCAACATCTTATAATTAACAATCAATAAATGTACTACAATTCAATAAACTTAAACTTGATACATGAGCCAAGCTACAACGTATTTATCACTTCTGTCATTTCAGCACGATTCTGCAAATTCGTTGAATTAAAGTCTATAGCAAAATGAACGTATTTGAATTTATCCGGGGAAAAACAGATAATCTTCAGGGAAATGTTGCTCAGTTCAGGGCAAAATTAGAACCCAAATTTCGCCATTGGTCAAATACTCTCAATGATAAAATAACAAATACATTGAATAATCCGTGGATGACGAATCTTATTCCATTTGATGGAAAGCTTTTTTCATCAGAAGAGGTCATTCAAAATAAGACAGCAAAAAAAGTCTATATTGACCTGAAAAAGCGACTCGATCAAGAAATATTTGTTGGAGATTGGAAAATGATTGATCAGGAATGTATCAATCAATTTGCAGAGGTAACTGGAGATAAACAATGGATTCATACAGATCTGGAACGTGCCAGTAAAGAATCGCCGTTTAAAACTACGATTGCTCATGGGTTTCTAACTTTATCATTGATACCAAAGTTAACCAATGCCCTGGATTCTTTGAATCATATGATCCCTGATGCAAGATTGATTGTTAATTACGGATTAAATCAAGTCCGTTTTCCATTCCCGGTAAAATCAGGTTCAAGGGTCAGGGCGCGCACGCGCCTCATCAAAGTTACTCCCATTAAAAATAGTATTGAAGTAGTCAATGAGGTTAGTATAGAAGTAGAAAATAGAAAACGCTTTGCCTGTGTTGCAGAGACAGTCGTCCATCTCTACTTTTGATTATTCCGATACCATGCTGATATATATATTTTATTAAGATTAATTATTTTTGTCTTAACATATTCTCATTAGTACCATTGGGACTCTAACCGGTAAAATAATACCAATGGACATCGGCATCAACCACACTAATTACATAATTACTAAAATCATTGCAACGACTGACAAGGTGATGAAATGATAACTTGTATCTATTCCAAACAGTTTCCAGGATTTCTTTTCCCAAGTGACTGTTCCCAAATCTACCGGAAGGAAAAATCCAAGCCATGTAAATAATGCAGTTTGAAATCCATTGGAAATTGCCGGCATTTCCCTCATCCCGGGGACGTATTCCCACGCAGCCATATTATGAGCGAACATTCGAATTAAAATATATTACCAATAACCATTATAACCATTCCTTTGGCCATAATTTTTCCTTCAAGTTTTTCATCAGGATCAAATCCCAACAAGAAGTTTACAATCACAGCTAATATTATTGCGAGCATGTTAATT
>JBHHTW010000103.1:0-1533 GCA_046861385.1 Fidelibacterota bacterium
AAAGCGTTGAACTCACGGCAGAAAACATCAAATCTTTCGACGTAATAGTATTGTCTACGGACCATGACAATTTCGATTATGATTTTATTACTAGGGAGTCAAAACTTATCGTTGATACACGTGGCAGGCTTAAACCATCAGGCACAGTTTTTTCTGCATGATAATATATATATTACTCCGTCATCAAATAGTCTTTAGACGGTCGTATGAATCGGACTTCCTGCCAGCCACCTATCTTGTTATTCTAATGGGGCAGGCGGGGATTTAATCGACATAGCCATTGAGTTAAGAACGATAGTCGAAATGAAAAAGTGATTCTTGATAGTGATGTTGCCACAATATATGACGTTAAGACAAGAGAAATAAACCAGGCAGTTTCCAATAATTTGGAAGGATTCCCTGCCACTTGATACGTAGAGTAAGTCGGAATAACGAGTTAGCCAGTAAAAATGAATAAAAATAAAGTATTTATCGCAATAACCGGAGATGTGGTACAATCACGCAATGTTACGGAAATTGCTCTTATTGATTTGAAGAAGAACCTAACTTTATTAAATAGGCAATTTAATCCGACAGTACCATTTACAATTCAGGCTGGGGATGAAATCCAGGGTCTGATGTCCCTAACGGGTGAACCTGTTTTATCGTTACTTTGGTTTTTAGGAATAGTTTATCCCTTAAAAGTTCGATGGGGGATTGGCAGAGGGACCCTTGATAGTTCTCTCCGTCAATCTACAGCTGAAATGCGGGGAGAAGCCTTCGAATATTCACGTGAAGCCTTAAAAATTTCAAAAAAGAAAAATAGAATATTCTCATATTTATCCTCTGAAAATAATATAGACCAAATCAATATTATTTTTGGACTTTTTTCAGGATTTTTGGAAGATTGGAATAAAATGGCATACAGGCGATGTCATTTATATTCTGATAGTAAAACAATTTATAAAGTTGCTGAATCTGAAGGCGTTTCCACCGAAGCAATCAACAAGCATATGAATAGAACCAAAATAAGGTTGATATTAGAGGCAGCTCACTTTCTGGATAAGAATATATTTAGTAAGTCAACCCTATGAGGTTGATAAAACAACTATCAACCCTATGAGGTTGATAAAAGGTCGTTCTAGATGACTTCAACCATCATTATACAATTTATATTTTTTACAAGCGCTGTATTCGGCGGATATTTTGTCGTTAAAACTGGAATGAATCAATTTATCGATAAAACATTACCACAAGGGTTTCCATCCGCAGGAAAATATATTGGTCTTTTGGAAAGAGCCCTATTCTGGGTCTGTCTTTCAATGAATCAAGTGAGTCTTGTTGGATTTATTCTTACATTGAAAGCCATTTACCGATTTGGTGATATTCAAGGAGACAATAATCAAAAAATGCGGCTTTCCGAATATTTTATAATTGGAACGCTTTATAGCCTTGGCTGGACATTACTTAATTGGTTAGTTATGGGAAAATGGTTTCAATTAATATATTTCAATCGTGGCCATGCCTACATTCCATTTCGGCAGACAAGCAGGC
>JBHHTW010000104.1:0-1531 GCA_046861385.1 Fidelibacterota bacterium
TTAATATATTTCAATCGTGGCCATGCCTACATTCCATTTCGGCAGACAAGCAGGCGGGGTGGACAGTTTTTTTTGTTTTTCCGATAAAATTTGTTCCGAACAATATCGTAGTATGATAAAAAGTTTTTAAATGTTTGAAAATAATAATTTAGAAAGCGTCTTACAATTCGGTGAAGGACAATTTATAGAATTCAAAGAATCGTTGGATAAAGCCATTTCTAAAGAGATTGTTGCTTTCGCGAATGCTTCCGGTGGTATTATTTATTTGGGAATTACGGATGTAGGTGTAATAAAAGGTATTTCAATTACAAATAGGCTAAAGTCAGAGATTCAAGATATAGCTAGAAATTGTGATCCGTCTTTATCTGTTTCTTTAGGTGTGGTCGAAAATGTTTTGCTCATTGAAATTAAAGAAGGAGTCAATAAACCTTACTTCTGTTCAGAAGGCTTCTTTATGAGAATGGGAGCGAATTCCCAAAAGATGAGGCGAGATGAAATTTTGGCACTTGCTGTAAAGTCTGGTAAAATTCGATTTGACGAACAAATCTGTACTCATTTTGATTGGAAAGATTTTGATAATGATAAATTCGATTATTATTTAAAACTTTCCCGAATCTCAAATAACTTAGGCAGGGATGAAATCTTGAAAAACCTTCGCGTATTAACTCCCGATGGATTTACCAACGCAGGTGTATTGTATTTTGCCAAAGAACCGGATAAATACATCATTAGTTCAAAAATACGATGTGTGCATTTTAATGATGATAATAGAATAGATATCCTGGATAAAAAAGTGGTTGATAAAGGTGTAATTGGTAACATTGAATTTGCAATTGAATATTTAAAGGAACGAATACCGGTCAGATATGAAATAAAGAAATTGCCCAGAGACGAATTTCCCGAATATCCTCTGAGTGCATACAGGGAGGCTATTGTAAATGCCCTTATTCACTTTGATTATTTTCTGGGTGATATGATCGCCATTGAAAAATGTAAAAGCAAAATAATCATCATCAATAAAGGGGAATTGCTTTTCCCGGAAGAAGATTTCGGGAAGCGAAGTGAAACCCGTAATAGATTACTTGCAGATTTGTTATTAAGAACGGAATATATGGAAAGAGCCGGTACAGGAATTATAAGAATTAAGGATGCGTGTCTTGCAAATAAGAATAAAGTTTCTTTCACTTTTTCAGATGCATTTTGGGTAGAATTCAAATCAAATATTACCGATGGAGTCCCCGATAGAGTCCCCGATAGAGTCCCCGATAGAGTCCCCGATAATTTAACTGAATATCAGAAGAAAATTATCGCTCTAATAGACAAGAATAAGAAAATATCCATGTCAGAAATGTCAAAAATTGTAGGCATTTCTAAACGAAAGATTTTAGATAATATTAATAAACTTAAAGACAAAAATTTATTAAAAAGAATTGGAAAACCTAAAACAGGCCATTGGGAAATCACAGATTGAAAGGAAGCATGCTCATAGCCATCCCGGGGCCACATTGCTGTCAACATTGATGAAAAATCA
>JBHHTW010000037.1:0-20456 GCA_046861385.1 Fidelibacterota bacterium
CTTAAATAATTTTTCATCCAACCTGTAGACGGCCCAATTCGAATTTTCCTGAAACGAGATTAAATCGTGCGCTCCCATATAGCTGAATGAACTCCTGAGTCCTGCTTCGATTTCGTTAATTATATTCTGTGCACTCCCTTTATATTTCACTATGGTTTCATCCCCTTCAATAAAATTGGGATTTTCCTTATGTTTCGCCTGCACTGCAAAGGATGCAGATCCGCGATAGGCTTTATATAGTGTTCCGTCATATTTCAACACATTGCCTTCTGCTTCTTTTGTCCCGGCAAACATTTTTCCCATCATAACCAAGTCCGCGCCTAAACCTAAGGCCTTAGCAATGTCTCCAACATTTGTTACGCCTCCATCTGCGATAATCAATGATTTTGACCCTGATTTCTCCTTTTGATTTTTACATTCTTCCAGAGCAGTAACAATACCTTGCCCTACCCCCGTCATAATAGAAGTGCTGCACATGGATCCGTTTCCAATTCCCACCCTGATGGCATCTACACCCAATTCTGATAAATAAGCGAAACCCTCTTGGGATGCTACATTTCCACAAATGATAAAAGTATTTTCCCTGGATCGAATATGGTCAATCATGGGTTCAACGGAGCTGTTAAAACCGTTGGCGACATCCAGTATAAAGTATTTAGCCCCTAGATCATAAAATCGAGAGACCATTTCTTCCTCTCCAAGTCCCACTGCAACGATCACATTCATTTTATCTTGAGTCAAAGAACGGTATTCCGCCAGTCTTTCTTCATTACCTTGGAATCGATGTATAATACCCAGCATATCATTTTCAAAAAATTTTCTGCACATTTTTAGCCCGCAAATTGTATCCATTGGGGCTGGTAAAATTGGCATACGCAGTTTTTTTGCAAATTCTCCCGATCCAATTTGAATCGAAAGGTCTATATCGTGTCTGCTCATTACATTGGATAAATGCCTGGGCACGAGTGAAATGGACGTATAGGTATATGTGGGGTTCATGGATAATCCTCATTAAATAAGTTTAGTGAAAATTTACGAAATTGTATCGCCATTATACTCTATAAGAATTACCTTATTTACTAACAAATATGGTATTTTAGTACTGTTGTCCAATCAATTCATTATAAATATTTACCAACATGAGGGCGCTCCTTTCATTAGATCACAATTGTGGCCATGTCGTCTTTGGCAGACTTGCATTTCAATTCGTCAGACCGGTAGGGTGAAAGCGCTATCCATAGAGGAGCTGTAAACAAATTTTCTAACAGCATGCCATGAACTTTACACTTTTTAATTTATGCCGTATGCTTTTAAAACACTCAATTAAGTATTATTAGATGATGATAGTTATAGCCTAAATTTTTTCATGCACGAAATGTCCCTCGCAGTAAATATAATTGAAATTGCCTGTCAAACAGCCAAACAAAATGAATCAAACAAAATTAATTCTATTGAAATCGAAGTGGGAAAACTAGCGGGTGTTTTAGAGGATTCCCTCAAATTTTGTTTTCAAGCAGCAGGAATGAATACAATCGCAGAAAATGCTAAACTGAATATCACAACCATCCCAGGAAAAGGACATTGTAAAACCTGCAATCGAACGATTGAAACGGATTCCTTTTTTTCACTATGCCCACACTGCAAAGGATTTGCTATTGATATCATTGAAGGAAAAGAATTAAAAATTAAATACATTAACGTTGATTAATTTACCCCATACTTAACGACTCTAAATAGATATCATAATGTATTATTCATAGAATCTGATGACCAAAATGTAGAAAGGAAAGCACATGTGTGATACTTGCGGCTGTGGCAATCCCAACGACCATGCCACAATCCAAAAGCCAAATGAACCCCGGCATCATCCCCGCGACCATCATGACCATCAACACAATGATGGAAAAATTCTTGAAGTCAAAAAGGATGTTTTAACGGAAAACAACTTACTCGCAGAACGGAACCGCGGTTTTTTCGAGGGAAAAGGAATCACCGCTCTCAACTTGGTGAGCTCCCCCGGTTCGGGCAAGACAACTCTCCTGGAAAAAACGATTAAAATCATTAAATCTGATTTATCTGTCGCCGTTATTGAAGGAGATCAACAAACCATGCGGGATGCAGACCGAATTGATCAAACGGGAGTTCCCGTCGTGCAAGTCAATACAGGAACCGGCTGCCATTTGGATGCTCACATGATACAGCATGCTATTCAGAAATTAGAAATTACAAATAATTCAATATTATTCATTGAAAATGTCGGTAACCTGGTCTGCCCTGCTCTATTTGATCTGGGAGAAGCAATGAAAATTGTCATTATTAGTGTGACAGAAGGTGAAGATAAACCACAGAAATATCCTCATATGTTTGAAGCAGCGGATATTTGTATCATCAATAAAACTGATCTGCTACCCTACGTAGATTTCAGCGTGGATCAGTGCAAACAAATTGCTTTGGAAGTTAATTACAAATTGAAATTTTTCGAAATATCTGCTACAACTGAAAATGGGTTGGATAACTGGATTACATGGTTGAGAAAACAACACATCTCTTAACCAAAAACCCTCAGAATATTCTCCGAAAACAAATCATGATTAACGGTGTTGTTCAGGGAGTCGGTTTTAGACCATTCATTTTCAATTTAGCCAATCGCTATCACCTGTCAGGAAATGTTTCCAATTCTGCCGACGGTGTCATTATTGAAGTGCAAGGGCTTGAATTAAACATTAATGAATTTTTACAATCAGTTAGAAATGAAGCACCACCAATTTCTATGATTAGTTCCCTGGGGTCCATGACCATTCCATTGGCGCAGGAACAGGATTTTACAATTCTCCACTCACAAAATAATGCATCTGCCACAACACTGATTTCACCCGATATTGCCATATGCCCTGATTGTACTTCAGAATTATTTGACCCTCATAACAGACGTTTTCTCTATCCATTTATCAATTGCACCAATTGCGGTCCCAGGTTTACTATTATTAAAAACATCCCTTATGACAGGCCATTTACGTCTATGACACATTTTACAATGTGTCCATCCTGTCAGGATGAGTACGATACTCCCTCCGACCGCCGTTTCCATGCCCAGCCAAACGCTTGCCCGGACTGCGGACCTCAATGTGATATGCTAGACTCTGAAGGGCGTTCCATTCCGGAGCCAAACCCGATCTCCTCGGTAGTGGATGCTTTAATAAATGGAAATATTGTTGCCATCAAAGGATTGGGAGGTTATCACCTAGCAGTAGATGCAACGAGTGATGAGGCGGTTACCCGCCTTCGCTATCGAAAAGAAAGGGAAGCAAAACCCTTTGCTATCATGGTAAAAAATTTGAATGATGCCAATCTTTATTTTAACTTGTCAGAAAATGAAAAAAGTGAATTGCAATCCTTTCCCCATCCGATTGTTTTGGTTGAACCAAAATCGAAATCACCGTTTGCAGAATCAATTGCCCCGGGACTTGGACGAATTGGCATCATGTTACCCTACACTCCGTTACATCACTTGTTATTTTATTATCATTCGCTCCCATTGGTTATGACCAGTGGAAATATTTCTGATGAACCTATTTGTATCGATAATTCTGATGCCGTCAATCGGCTTAAAGGGATTGCCGATTTCTTCCTGGTCCATAATAGAGATATCCTCACTCGTACAGATGATTCTGTCCTGACGATCCAGAATGGAAAAAGGACATTCTTACGTAGATCTCGCGGATTCGTTCCTTTGCCGATCCAATTACCTTTTGCTATTCCATCCGTTTTAGCTGTTGGGTCATTTTTAAAAAACACGATTTGTGTTACCCGGGGGGATCAGGCATTTTTATCCCAACATATTGGGGATCTGGATAACGCGTCTTCATGTCGTTTTTTCAACGAGGTAATCGATTATATTCTTGCTCTCCACCAAATAGAACCTGAAGCGATCATTCACGATATGCACCCTGATATTTATTCATCTATTGCAGCGAACGAGTTTAATTTACAGACGATTTCTGTTCAGCACCATCATGCTCATGTAGCGGCAACCATGGCAGAACATCACTTGCATGGACCCACCTTGGGTCTTGCATTAGATGGTTTTGGTCTTTCGGAAAATAATGAAGCCTGGGGAGGGGAATTGTTCATTGTTAAAGGGTATTCTGTCAAGAAATTGGGATCGTTGATTCCTTTGCCTCATCCCGGTGGCGATGCCGCATCAAAACAGGCGTGGCGCATGGGGGCTTCCGTCCTGTATTGCCTCAATAAAACTGATTTAATTCACTCCCGTTTTTCTCATATTCCCCATATTGAAAAAACGGTGGAAATGATGGGTAAATCCGAATTGACTTCCAATACAACCGGCTGTGGAAGATGGTTTGATGCAGCTGCTTCTCTCTTGGGTATTTGTGATACTCAGGCCTATGAAGGACAGGCTCCAATGCTCTTGGAATCACTGGTTACAAAACCGGAAATACTCTCCCATGGATGGTCTATTGACCAAAGTGTTTTGAATTTGCTTCCACTCATGGATTATTTATTGGAATGCACTCCAGTCAAAGGGGCAAATATTTTTCATGGTACATTAGCTGCCGGGATAGTGGACTGGGTGACCCGCATTGGAAATGATAGAGGGATAAAAACCATCGCTTGTGGAGGCGGATGTTTTGTTAATGGCATATTGGTAAAATTACTCACCGATCAATTCTATCAAAAAGGATTCAAAGTCTATTTTCCAAATCAGGTCCCACCGGGAGATGGAGGAATCAGCTTTGGGCAAGCCTGGGTTGGCAGTCTGAAGCTAATGGGTCGAATGGAAAATTCATGAAATATATAAATGAATTCAGGAATGGAACAGTTGCTCGAGAATTATCCAGACTCATTCATCAGGAAGTACTTCCAAATAAACTATACAATATCATGGAATTTTGCGGCAGCCACACTCATGCCATCTTTCGTCACGGCATCCAAGACCTTCTTCCTGAATCTATTCATTTAATTCACGGTCCAGGATGTCCGGTTTGTGTTTTACCCATTAATCGTCTCAACATGGCTATTGAATTAGTCTGTCAAACGGATATTATATTATGCTCATACGGCGACATGATTCGTGTTCCCGGAAAAGATGGTGTTTCCCTCCAATCCGTCCGCGCGTCCGGAGCTGATGTCCGCATAGTCTATTCAGTTATGGATGCATTACAGATTGCTAGATTAACCCCAAGTAAAAAGGTTGTCTTTTTTGCCATAGGGTTTGAAACAACGACTCCTCCGACAGCATTGGCTTTAAAAATTGCAAAAAAAGAAAATCTCACTAACTTTTATGTTTTTTGCAACCACGTATTGACTCCCGGGGCCATTGCCGGTATACTGGATAATCCGGAAATACGATCGTTGGGATCCATACCCATTGACGGTTTCATCGGGCCAGCTCACGTGAGTGCAGTCATTGGGTGCCAACCCTATGAATATTTTGCTGAAGAATACCAAAAACCAGTTGTCATAGCCGGTTTTGAACCACTGGATATTTTACAGGCGATTCGAATGCTGGTAGCCCAAATGAATGACGGACGAGCTGAGGTCGAAAATGAATATAGTCGTGCTGTAAAGCGAGAAGGGAATCAAAGATCAAAACAACTCGTTGCAGATGTCTTTGAACTAAGAAAGATGTTTCAGTGGCGAGGATTGGGATCCGTGCCATACAGCGGATTAAAAATAAAAAGTGCGTTTTCATTGTGGGACGCTGAATGTCAGTTTCGTATTTCGGAGCAAAACATTGCTGATCATAAAGCGTGTGAATGTGCCGCTGTACTGCGCGGAGTAAAAAAACCGCCTGAATGTAAAGTATTCGGGTTAAGCTGCACACCGGAGACTCCATTGGGCAGTTGTATGGTATCTGCTGAAGGCGCATGTGCGGCTTATTATACTTATGGACGATTTCGAACTCAAGGAATAGCAACATGAAAAAATTGGCCCGAAAAAAGTTTTCTCAAAAACGATTAAATATCCGAAATGGAAAAATAGAAATGAACCACGGCAGTGGTGGCAGAGCGATGGCCCAGCTGATTGATGAATTATTTCAGGATGCATTTGCAAATCCATACTTACTCCAAAAAAATGATCAAGCTACTCTTCCGATAGAAAAAAGTAAAATTGCTTTTACGACCGATAGTTTTGTAATCAATCCATTATTTTTCCCAGGTGGAGATATTGGAAGTTTAGCAGTCCACGGGACTGTCAATGATCTGGCCATGTCGGGAGCACAGCCATTATATCTATCGGCAGGGTTCATTCTGGAAGAAGGTTTTCCTTTATCTGATTTGAAACGCATTGTTGAATCAATGGCTGTTACTGCAAAAAACGCCGGAGTAGACATTGTCACCGGAGACACCAAAGTAGTCTATCGAGGACAGGCTGATGGAGTATATATTAACACATCAGGGATCGGGATCATTTCCCATGAGGTTCATATTTCTGCTGAGCGAGCCATCCCTGGAGATGCTATTCTACTTTCCGGTCCAATTGGAGACCACGGGATTGCAGTCATGGCTGAACGTGAAAGTCTATCATACTCGACTTCTCTTTTATCCGATGCTGCTTCTTTAAATGGATTAGTAGACACCATGGTGAAAGCTGTAAAAGACATTCACGTGATGCGCGATCTGACCCGAGGAGGCCTTGCCGCTGCTTTAAATGAAATAGCATCCACAGCCGGAGTTGGAATGATCATTAATGAATCTGATATTCCCGTCCGTCCGGAGGTACAAACTGCATGTGAAATGCTGGGTTATGACCCTCTTTATGTCGCAAACGAAGGGAAATTAATGGCAATCTGCCAAGCAGACTCCGCAGAAATATTGCTAGAAGCAATGCATAGTCATCCGTTGGGTTCTCAGAGCTCCATCATTGGATATGTGGTCAATGACCCTAACTCTTTTGTGGAAATGGTCACCCAGTTAGGAGGAAGACGATTGGTTGACTGGATATTGGGAGATCAACTTCCGCGTATATGTTAACTCATGAAAATATTAATATTAACCCATAGTTTTAATTCTCTTGCCCAGCGGTTTTATACAGTTCTGGAAGATTTGGGTCATGAAATAACAGTTGAATTTGATATTCACGAATCAGTTACAATTGAAGCAGTGAATATTGTTAACCCTGATTTGATTATTGCTCCATATTTACGCAGGAAAATTCCGGAAGAAGTCACTTCGAAAGTCTTATGCTGGATTCTTCACCCTGGGCCTCCCGGCGATCGGGGTCCTTCTGCACTGGATTGGGCCATCCTCACCGGTGAATCAACATGGGGAGTTACTTTATTCGAAGCAACCAATGAGTACGATGCCGGACCCGTCTGGGCATCCACCACTTTTCCAATGAGACCAGCCTCAAAAAGTTCTATTTACCGGAGAGAAGTTGCCGATGCAGCTGTTGAATGCCTGATTTCAGCCTTGAATCAATACATGACATCAGGAAGATCCGGTATCCAAAGTCATACTTCACCGGTCGGTCAGTTTCAACCAAAAATGCTTCAGGAGAATCGAAAAATTAATTGGAATGAGGATACCACTGAATTGGCTCTTAGAAAAATTCGATCAGGTGACGGTAGTCCGGGTATTCTCGATAAAATAAATGGAATTCCTTTTTACCTCCATGATGCTCAACAAGCCTTTGATTTGAAGGGAAAACCCGGAGAAATACTTGGTATAAATTCTGGAGCTGTTTGCAGGGCAACTGTAGATGGAGCTATCTGGATTAAACAATTACGCCCACCGCGGAATACAGAAGGGAGAGGAATAAAATTACCAGCAGATCAATGGATAAATTATGTTGGATTAAATCTGCCTGTGGTCGAAAAATCTCCACAAAAACTGGCTTATTTTGAATCAAGAGATGGAATTGGATATTTCCATTTCCCTTTTTATAACGGTGCTATGAGCACTCTCCAATGCCAGGAATTAACAAAATTAATTCAGAATAATAAAATGAGAAGTGAGAGAGTTTGGGTGCTTGCTGGTGGTCCAGATTTCTGGTCCAATGGTATTCACCTTGGCCAAATCGAGCAAGCGGAAAGTCCGGCTGACGAATCAACCAATAATATCATTGCTATGAATGATTTAGTGAGAGAAATTATTTTTTCTACTGATAAGTATATTATAGCTGCTCTGTGTAGTAATGCCGCAGCCGGTGGCGTGTTTCTTTCTCTATCGGCAGATAAGATAATCGCAAAAGAAAGTGTTGTCTTAAATCCCCATTATCGAAATATGGGAAATTTGTATGGATCAGAATATTGGACATATCTCCTTCCCAGAAGATTATCATTAACAAATTCAGATTCATTGATTCATAGAAGATTACCTATGAGCGCAAAACGAGCAAAAGATATTGGTTTAATCGACAATGTCTTTTCTGGAGATCATGATTCATTTTGGATAAAAATTCATGAATATGCTAAATCAATGAATACAGGAAAAACAATTCCCTCGTTATTAATGAGTAAATCAAATAACTTGATAAGCGATAATCAGAAGAAAACCATTGATTCTTTTCGAGATATGGAAATGAAAAAAATGCATTTAAATTTTTACGGATTTGATCCCAGCTATCATATTGCTCGATATAATTTTATCCGAAAGCGACCCATCAGCTGGACCCCCCTTTATCTGGCGAAACATCGTTCTTCTTTGCCCGGTAATCATTATGAAAATACAGAGAAGCGGGATTAGTTTATGTGTTTAGCTATTCCGGGAAAGCTAGTGAAAAAGTTCCAAAAAAATGGATTATGGATGGGTCGTATCGATTATGGAGGGACGAGTCATGAAGTGTGTCTGGAATATGTGCCTGAAGTTGAAGTGGGACAATATGCGATCGTTCATGCCGGATTTGCTCTGTCAATTCTCGATGAAGAGGAAGCCAAAAAAACACTCGATAGCTGGTCGGAAATGATTTCTGTTGTGGAACAACAAGGTCTAGATGTTTATGGGAATCCCTTAAAGAAAAAACAAGAATGATTGAAGTGAACATATTATTGATTACCGCTGCTTCTATCGGGTTTATTCACACTCTGATCGGACCCGATCATTACCTGCCATTCATTATGATCGCCAAGGCGCGATCCTGGTCATTGAAAAAGACATCTTTTATTACATTTCTATGTGGGGTGGGCCATGTCCTCGGTTCCGTCCTATTGGGTTTAATAGGTGTAGCATTTGGTATTTCCATTGGGCAGTTGGAAAATATTGAGTCCTTTCGGGGAGACTTAGCCAGTTGGTTACTTATTGGATTCGGAATCGCTTACACCGTATGGGGATTAAGAATTGGTTTAAGAGCAAAAGTCCACACTCATGATCATAAACACAGTGATGGAACTCATCACCATGCACACCACCATCTTGGAAAGCATGTCCATCTTCATGGAAATCCCAATTCAATCACACCCTGGACTTTATTTATCATATTTGTTCTGGGTCCCTGCGAGCCATTGATTCCGGTTCTCATGTATCCAGCCGCGCAAAGTGACTGGTTGGCACTTGCAAAAGTCACATTTGTTTTTGGAATTGTTACGATTACAACCATGACCATCATTGTGATTGTCATTTATAAAGGACTTTTAAACTTTAATCTGGGATTTCTGGAAAAATATGTTCACGCAATCGCAGGTATCGTTATCGCCATTTCGGGAATAGCAATAAAACTATTAGGGTTATAATCCGGCTGACATTAGACGGGTTTTCTTCACTGGATTTTATAGTTGAATCTTCACTGTTGTTGGATTCTAAACTTAAATACTGTAATAATTCTGAGAGAATTTATTCATCAAGCCATTCCTTAATGATTTCAACCCCTCTATCTACCGCATCCGGGATCAAATTTTGAACTTCATCTGTTAAACCAATATTCATCTCTAAATTTTTTGGTGGAACGCCAATCAAAACAACTTCATGTGGAACTTTATCATGGAGTTTTGCGACTGAAAGCAATTCACTCAACCCCATTTGGTGGGCGGATAATTTTCTATGGATAAATGCCGGTAGATCATCATTTCGATATACATACACCTTAAACTCATAGGACGGTGGAATGACTGCATCGAAGATCATTAAACAATCAGCTGATTCGATATAATCCAAAAGATAGAGTCCCTGGGTCCCACCATCAATAATATTAATATCAGGAGGACATTGGAAACGGGACTCAAGATATCGAACTGCTTCAACGCCGAATCCTTCATCTCCCAAAATTGTATTACCCAAGCCAAGAATGTTTATTTTTTTATTCATAGCTATAGAAAATATTTCATCCTTCCATACAAATATATAAGCAGGTGGGTCTACTTGAGCTGAAACAATCCCTTAAAAGATCGGGATAAAAACGATAACTATTTCAGTCAGCGTATTCGGGACTTTCCTCTGTTTTATGTTTAAACCCAGAAACAATTGATGATGTAACTCCTGATCGTTCAAGCATATCATGGCGTATGACCGCATATAGGTGGAGGACTAGGTATACTGGGAATATCCAAGCTACTAAATGGTGCATTGTATGCATACTCTGGCTGCTTCCAAAAATGAGGACTGCCCAGCCAAAGAACGTATCCGTAAATCCGCCTGGGTTATTTTCACCATACATTGCCAAACCAGTCAATATCATAAAAAATGATCCACCTAGAATGAAAAGTAAATGGGTCAAAGCTGCTACTGGGTTATGTCCCCAATAATTAGGTCCTTCCTTTTTGAGCAAAACATAGTATTCCAGTTGTTCCTTAAACGGTTGAATCCACCAATTAAGCGTCCAAGGCCTAAATCCAGTGAAACGTGCATACTTATCATTACCAAATAATGCCCAATATAATCGGAACAATAAATTGGCGATAAAAATAAATGCTGTTCCAAAATGGATATATCGAAACCATGCCATTTGATGGTACCAAACTGCCTCGCCAACAGCAGGACTCAAGACCGGTATGGCAATATATAGCCCTGTAATAAATAACACGGTCATACCAAGAGCATTTATCCAGTGATATACCCTGACGGGAAGTCGCCATACGTATTTTTCTTCAAGTAATTGTGTCATGGCTCCCCCTTATGAGATTTTTACGGTTGTAATTTCATTACCGTTCATATCCATAATATGAGAGGCGCAGGCCAGACAAGGATCAAACGAATGAATCGTTCTGAGGACTTCCAGGGGTTGCTCGGGGTCATTCATAGGCGTACCTTTTAACGCAGCTTCATAAGCACCGGATCGACCTTTACTGTCCCTGGGGGAAGCATTCCAGGTGGAAGGAACTACAATTTGATAATCCTCAATTTTCTTATTTTTTATGTGTATCCAATGGCCAAGAGAACCACGAGGCGCTTCTGTGTAGCCAAAACCTTTGCATTCAGCCGGCCACCGTTCAGGATCCCATAATTCATTATTGAATACCTTGGTGTCACCTGAACGAATATTGGCAACCAACTGATCATAATAGTGAGTCATGAATCCTGCAGTTTGTTTACACTCAATTCCTCTGGCTGCTGTCCGGCCTAAGGTTGAAAAGAGGGCTTCCGGCCCCACATCAAGCGTTTTCAAAACATAGTTTACGGTATCCACAATCATTGGTACTTTTTGGGCGTAGGCAACGAGGACACGAGCCAATGGGCCAACTTCCATAGGGTTGTCATTCCATCTTGGCGTTTTTAGCCAGCTATATTTTCCATTTGTATCCAGATGTTTATACGGCATCTTGGGTACAGCTTTCGGGTTCGGTGTTGTTTCCCCTTCCCAAGGATGGAGTGGTTGATCGTCTCCGCCGGCATATGTATACCAGGAATGGCTCACTTCTTCCCTGATCTGATGCATATCATCGAGGTCTACATCATGGATGGTACTTAAATCCTTATTCAAGATCGCCCCTCTTGGCCAGAGGAGTGAGCTGGTATCATCTACGTTGGTTTCCGGAAAATCACCATATGATAGAAAATTACCCAATCCGCCTCCATGAAGCCAACCCTTGTAGAAACCGGCAATGGCAATCAGATCCGGAATATAAACCTGATCAATGAAAGCATTGGTATCATCGATGATTTTTTTAATTTGATTTAACTGTGCAATATTAATCGCACCATCACTATTGGGGTCAATGGAACAAGCCATACCACCCACCAGATAATTTGGGTGCGGATTTTTTCCTCCAAAAATGGCATGGATTTTTACAATCTCTTTTTGGAATTCCAACGCTTCCAGATAATGCGCCACAGCCATCAAGTTGGCTTCCGGTGGAAGGAGATAGCCTTTATGTCCCCAATATGCATTGGAGAATATTCCCAATTGACCGCTATCCACAAAGTTAGATAAGCGTGTTTTTAAATCCTTGAAATAACCAACGGATGATTTCGGCCAGGATGGACTCACTGCCATCGCCAATTCGGAGGTCGCTTTCGGGTCAGCGCTTAAAGCAGATACCACATCCACCCAATCGAGAGCATGGAGATGATAGAAATGAATCAGATGATCTTGAGTTTGTTGAGTTGCATTCATCAAATTCCTGATAATCAGTGCATTGGGAGGTGTTTCAATGCCCAGTGCATCTTCCACACACCGAACAGAAGCCAATGCATGTACCGTTGTACAGACTCCGCAAATTCTTTGGGTAAATGCCCACGCATCCCGAGGGTCGCGTCCTTTCAAAATGAGTTCAAGCCCCCGCCACATGGTTCCGCTGCTATATGCTTCCTCGATCGTATTATTTCCATTTAGTACGGCTTCAATCCGTAAATGACCTTCTATCCTTGGTATTGGATCAACAACAATTCGTTTAGACATGATTTAAGCCTCCTCTGTATTTACAGTTTCTGGTTTGCTGTTATTTTTCTTTATGGCTGTTCCAACAGCGTGAGCCGCCATACCGGCGGCGGCGGCACCGACGGCAACCATACCAATTTTATCGGCATTAGAATTGGTTCCGAGAAATGATACATCTGCCAAGCGAGTATAAAACGGTCCATTATCCCAGAAACCGGGTTCTGAACATCCAAGACAAGGATAACCCGATTGAATAGGATAACTAGTCCCTTCATTCCATTTCATAGTTGCACAAGAGTTAAAAGTGGTTGGTCCTTTGCATCCCATTTTATATAGACACCAGCCTTTATTCGCAGCTTCATCATCAAAACTTTCCACAAACATACCGGCATCAAAATAGGGTCTGCGGTAACACTTATCATGGATGCGTGTACCGTAAAAAGCCTTGGGCCGTTTAAGTCGATCCAGTTCAGGTAATTTCCCAAAAGTCAGAAGGTGGGTAATTACACCAGTCATGACTTCTGCTATTGGAGGACATCCCGGTACATTAATCAACGGTTTATCTTTGATAATCTTATGGATAGGTGTTGCACCAGTCGGATTGGGTTTTGCATTCTGTACACATCCAAAAGATGCACAGGAACCCCAGGAAATAACTGCCATTGAATCTGCGGCAGTTTCTTTCAATATATTTAAAAATGGTTCGCCATTAATCATGCAGTACACACCATCATCTTTTATCGGGACATTTCCTTCAACAGCCAGGATGTATTTTCCTTTATAATCCTTCATGATTTGTTTTCGTACTGCTTCTAATTGGTGCCCGGCGGCGGCACTTAGGGTATCATCGTAATCCAATGATATCATATTTAATACGATATCAGCAGTGATAGGATGAGATGAGCGAATAAAAGATTCACTGCAGCAAGTACATTCCAAACCATGCAGCCAAATAACTGGAATTCTTGGCTTAGTTTCCATTGCCTGAACAAATTTAGGGACGAATGTAGAAGCATATCCAAGGTATACAGACATTAAACTACAAAATTTTAAGAAATCTCTTCGGTTAACTCCCCTCGATTTAAATAAATCTGCGTAAGTTGTTTCTTTTTTCATAATGCGTTCTCCTTTTAGTTCAATTTGTAACCAATTGGTTTTTTATTATTCAGCGTCCTTCTTAAAAATAATATATGGGTAATTGCAAATCATCGGTATGAAACTTGGGGCCACGGATTTAAAAATGGATTCAGTAATCGCTCGGAATTTATAAGTGAATGGGAGCAAATAGAGTTGATGTGAATGGTAAAGAAAAGTTCAATCTTTTGTAATTTTTCCGACTTTCTCATTATTAGCATCACTGAAAAGTAAATAATTCAAAATTAAAATCCAAGAGATCATTCTGATATTAATATCAATATATCTTATTATAATTAAGTATTCGCTCTTATTTTTCTTATACAAACCTAGTACAATATTATTAGGAGTATATTTTTGAATCTGTATGCGATTATAGTGGTGAATAGAAATATGTAATAAATTAGGGTTCTGTTAATTCAAAAATTGAAAGGACTACGGTCTATTTTTTAGCAACGGCCCGATAAGCTGCGAATCTCTGTGCTGCTGTATCAAGTATGATCATATTTTAAAATAATATCCTAGGAAAACCCAACGTGGAAAAAATAAATCACAAAAAAATTCGAGACTTATCTAATTTGATCGGTAACACGCCTCTTCTGGCTATCGAATTTATGTTCAAAGGAACAAAGCGAAAAATCTATGCTAAGTCTGAGAATCTGAATATGACTGGAAGCATTAAAGATCGGATGGCGTTCCATATCTTTGAGCAAGGATACAAAAAAGGAATCATTACACCTGGGCATTTGATTATTGAAGCTACCAGTGGGAACACAGGTATATCTATCGCATCAATCGGTCGTGCGCTAGGACATCCGGTGACAATATTTATTCCCAGTTGGATGAGTGAAGAACGAATCAATCTTATCCGTTGCCTTGGAGCAAAGATTGTCCTTGTGAGCAGTGAAGAAGGTGGCTTTCTTGGCGCCATTGATCGAGCTGAAGAATTATCCAAAACAACAAAAGGGGCTTTTCTTCCCCGGCAATTTTCTAATGAGGATAATATCAATGCACATTATCAAACCACCGGACCGGAAATCTGGTGGCAGTTAAGATTTCGTTCTCTCTATCCCGATGCTTTTGTTGCCGGAGTTGGAACCGGTGGAACTATTATGGGCACAGGTCGATTTCTCAAGGAAAAGCACCCGTCAATAAAGATTCACCCTTTAGAGCCGGCAAACTCACCAACCCTTTCAACTGGTTATAAAGAGGGGAAACACCGAATCCAAGGAATATCTGACGAATTTATCCCACCTATTTTGGATTTGGATTCATTGGATGAAATTGTGGGCGTAGATGATGGTGACGCTATTCTTATGACACAAAAACTTGCAGAAGAACTTGGTATTGGTGTGGGAATTTCATCTGGCGCAAATTTTCTGGGAGCCTTAATGATTCAAGAGGCATTAGGTCCCGAATCGGTCATAGTAACCGTTTTTCCAGATGATAACAAAAAATATCTCAGCACCGATCTTATGCAGAAAGAACCCATAAAGAATGGGTTTCTGACTCCTGATATTAGCCTATTAGGTGTTCAGGCACATAAGCGGATTTGTTACGATTGTGCAGGTCCAATGGATTGATTTGAATTGGTTCAATGGAATATGGCACACATTTCTTTTAAGAATCTTATTATCATAAAATAGTACCTAACCAATTATTCCTTTTCCAGTCCAAGCTCTTTGATTTTTCTGGATAGATTTGGTTGGTGCAATCCTATTTCTTTTGCTACCGTACTGATGTGCCAATCCATTTTATCCAATTGTTCCTTCAAGAATTGACGTTCAAATTCTAACCGAGCCTCCTTGAATGTTTCTGCGTCGATTATCACGCCTGCCTTCGTTTTTATGTCTGTTTCCGGAAGATGAAGTTTAATATTTTCAGGGAAGATTTTTTCACCAGATACCAAAATATACAACCGCTCGATTAAATTTTTTAGTTCTCGTACATTGCCCGGAAAAGAGTAGTTTTTCAGCAATGTATAGCACTGCTTATTCATCGTTTTTAACGGTAGATTTAATTCAGATGAAAAATAGTCTAAAAAATATTTTACCAGATCAACAATATCCGATGGTCGTTGGCGTAGGGGAGGAATATATATCGGTATGACATTTAACCGATAAAACAAATCTTCTCTAAAGGATCCCTCCTTAACCATTGCTTCAAGATTTTTATGAGTTGCAGCAATAATTCTTGTATTTATTTTAATCGTTTTATTTCCACCAACACGCTCAAAAGTTCCTTCCTGTACCGCTCGAAGGACTTTCGCCTGCGTATTGAGACTCATATCGCCAATTTCGTCTAAAAATAATGTTCCGTTATCAGCAAGTTCCAACTTTCCTATTTTCCGGGAATCTGCTCCGGTAAAAGCACCTTTTTCATGACCAAATAATTCACTTTCAACTAACTCGGTAGGAATGGCAGCAGAATTAAAAGCAATAAAAGGAAGATTATTAACCAGGCTTTGATTGTGGATTGCAAAGGCAACTAATTCTTTTCCTGTTCCACTTTCTCCCCGAATAAGAACTTTAGCATCTGTTGGCGCCACCTTTGTAATGATACTCTTTAGGTGATTCATTGAACGGGATGACCCGACCAATTGGTACTTTTTTTCCAGTAGACCAGAGTCTTGTTCAAGTCGCTTTTCAAGGCTTTGTTTGTGCTGAACATTTTTTGCGGCAGCAAGAATTTTAGCCATAGAGAGAGGCTTTTCACAAAAATCGTAGGCACCCAGTTTTAATGCTTCCACCGCTGTTTGAATCGTACCATGCCCTGATATCATCAGTACATCCAATCCTGGTTGCACTTTGAGAAGTTCAGTCAAGACCGTAAGTCCGTCAATCCCGGGTAATTTCACGTCTAATATCACTAAATCACATTGGTGTTTATCGGCTACTTCCAGTGCGCGTTCACCGCTGTTGGCTAAGTGGACTTGATGCCCCTCATCTTCCAATATATCTTTTAAGGTTAATCGGATATTTCGCTCATCATCAACAATAAGAATATTCATTTATTGTTCCTTTTATTTATAAAATTACCCGATTGAAAAATAATGAAAATGTTGTCCCATGGTTTATCTGACTTTGTACTTCAATTTTGCCATTATGCTGTTCAACGATTCTTTTTACAATCGCTAAACCCAATCCAGTACCTTTTTCTTTATTTGTAAAATAGGGTTCAAAAATATTGTTTAGATTTTCTTTGCTAATTCCTGATCCGTGATCACGAATGACTATTTTGACCGCATTTTGATCCAAACATTCTGTTCGGATAATTATTTCGCTTTTATCATTTGATGCATGAATTGCATTTTGGAGTATATTTACAATTATTTGTTTAAATTGAGTTTTATCGGCCATAATGTCCGGGTTTTTATCTGTGAAATCAGCATTAATTTTGTGCTTTTCAAGATAAGGACTAATAATTTCTTTCAGGTGATAATTCAAACTAATCAATTCAATGTTTGCTTTTGGTAACCGGGCAAATTCAGAAAATTCTTTGGCCAAGGTAAATAAATTGTTTATTTCTTCATGAATAACTGCTGTGGTTTTTTTAAATACTTCATTAAACTTTGTGCTCGATGAATAGTAATTGGTTTCCATACGCTCAAGCGATAGTTTAATTGGTGTCAGTGGGTTTTTAATTTCATGAGCCATGATTCTTGCCATACCACGCCAAGCGGATTCTTTCTCAGCTTCGATTAATTGTCTCCGACTTGCTTTTAATTCTGATATCATAGAATTAAAGGATTGAATTAGATGATTGAGCGGGGAAAATGGACTTTCACTGATATGAATATCTAAATCTCCTTTTCCCAGCTTCTCAGTGGCGTTTTGGAGTTTCTTTAAAGGGGTTGAAATTAAATTAAAACTAAGCAGAAAGAGGATTAATACACTTAAAGTTAAAAAAACAAAAATAAACTTTGAGGATAAAGCCAAGTCATCTTCAAAATAATCTCGTGCTAATTTTGCTTGTTGTTGAGTTACCAGAAGATTTTCGATATCTTTCTTAAATTCAGACCGATCACCTTCCTTTAGAGAATCATAATATTGATGATAAACGCTATTAATTTTTTCGCTGACCATCAGAGAGTCAGTGATGGACGAATATGATTGAAAACTATCTAAGAAATAATTCCGAAAAAATAAAGCAGAATTAATCACTAAGAACAATACTATAAAAATAATTTGAAACCTAAAAGATGGAATGGGTATTTTCATTTTATTGATATCATATCTTGAAATTTTGGAGATATTTTTTCTGGTCGAATACCACTCCAATAAAACATGAGATTAAGTGTTTTATCCATACCTTGAATCCTAATGGATTCCATCCATGCTGTAATTCGAAAATAATAATTTGTATTGCTGTTCAATTCTGTAACGTCTATTGTCGGTACGTTGTATATTAATGATAATTCGCTTTTAGCTTCGTCTAAATCTAACCCTAGCTGGATTGTTTCAATTTCTGATTTATAGATATCATAGGTTTTTTCCAACAAAGAATATCGAATCGAATGATTGAAGTTTTTCCGGTATATGGGTTGATGGTTATCGTCGGATAATAATTCCAATTTATAGTGAAATATAACTCGTTCCCCTGATTTGAAAATTTGATCCAAACCATCTGAATAGCAGTTAATTAATTGTGTTGAAACAATCACAGTATTTTGATACACATCCACATCCAAATGAGTAAAATCCGCTCTCACACCATCAATAGTTGAATAGAATAAAGAACCAACCGCAACGACTGTATTAATCGTTTTTTGAAACAGGCTTGTAAATATCCCAGGTTCCATATCTAAATATAAAGAGACTCGGTAAACATAATTTTATAAAAAAGACACCCCAATTTCAAAATGGTTGCCTTCGAAATTGGGGTGGTAATTGGGGAATCAGTTAAGGACTGACGTTAATTTCCGAACCAAATTCCGATTGTATAACTGGTATGACCGATATTCTTCGGAGAATTCCCAGTGACAGTAAAGTCAAAATTTGATTCTTTCCATTCAGGTTCAGGTGAATACGTTCCAAGATATCCAACGTTTGCTGTTACACCAAACCAGCTGTTTATTCTAACCAAAACACCCGCAGATGGACGATAGACCATAAATGATTTTTCGAATTGAAAAGAATTACTGTTCATATCCTGAACAACGCTATCCCAGGCAAAAATACCATCAGATGTCGCCATGGTTAATTTTGTTTGACCTCCACCAAGAAGCAGACCAAAATCCAGAATAACCTTTTTTGAAAAGAGAGCGTATTTCTTTGTTACCGTCACTCCGCCAAAGCCAAAATCCAACTGGTATCGTTTATATCCCTTTTTATTGGTAATGGGATCATTGTAGGGTATTTGCTGAGTTAATTGAGTTCCGGCGCCCATCCCACCAATAAAAAGACCATTTCCAACATTACCCATACCAAATCCTCCAATTAACACTAGGGGTATATCTAAACTCTGAAAATCATTGACATCCAATATTTCATCTAATCCAAGATCATAATTAATAATGAATGCCAATGGACCACCTCCGCCGTAGCCTACGGATTTTCTCTTTTTAGATTTTAATACTTTGCCATTTTTATCGACTCTTGGCTGTGGGAGATTAAAGGTTAGTGTCTTATTTATTATTTGCTCATTCCGAAAAATAGTCAATTCAACGGAATCACCAACTTGTTTGCTGTCACGTAACGACAGTAAATGATCTTCAAAAAGAACCTTTTCCCCGTCAAATTCCATTATAATATCCCCTTTAACGAGACCTGCATTTTGGCCGTTCCCACCAGATGTTAATCCCGTTACTAATACTCCATAACAATGGGGATAATGTTTTTCATATGCATCTTTAAAATCTAAATCGGAAATATACAGTCCTAATCTTATATCCCCTTTATGTTCAAAATCAATTTTCAGATCACCGAGCTCCACTTCCATTCCTTCGAGCTCCTCAGTCAATTCCTGTAATACTTCATTGGATTCATCCAATCCTTTAATTATTACTTCCTGACTAAACGCTGGTTGATTACCGATTAGAGATGTCCATAAGATCACCTGTCCTATCATACTAATGTGTTTTTCCATTTTATTCATAATTTACTCCTTATTTGTATCTAAATTTCTAGTGACAGCATATTCCATTACAAATTCCAAGCCATCAGGTCACTCGTCGCCATATATCTCTATATGATAGTTATTTAAAGGATCTGTGAACCAATTTGAATGGATCGAGTATTCATATCATTATTATATAAATATATATTATTGATCTATAATTTTCATACTCAAAAGCAAATGTAGAGAGTTTATAAAACCTGACAGTTAAAGAGATTTTTAAATGTTAAAAAATTTGACTGGATTCTCATTCATAATATTATTATCAGCTACACCAGAATATAGAATTATGTGTAAATGGTCAAAATGTTTAACATAAAATGAAAGAATGAAAGCAAAATGTGCACCATGCCTAAATAAGCGAACCGGGAGTGGGTAATTGCCTCGGTGGTCTAGCTAACCGGTCGCGCCGTAGCCCCCGCGTAGGCGGATCC
>JBHHTW010000001.1:0-159909 GCA_046861385.1 Fidelibacterota bacterium
GATTATTATATTACGAAACAATTTTAAAAAAAATTAAAACATAAAAAAACTGTAGTTTTAATAGTGAATCTTCTTCAAGAGAACGCGGTTTTGACAGCTAAATTATTGACATAATCCATGTTCATTTTTTCTCATGCTGCCAGCGGGTATTTAGCTGGAGAAATATTATCACGTGGTGAAATCCATAAGAATCGGCAGAAATTATTCGTGTGGGTAGTTGTTATATTTTCTATGGTACCTGATTTTGATGGAATCAATGCTCTCACTGTTGCCGGTCACCACTCCATATTTCATACTCCTGTTTTTTGGATCGTCATTACATTAATTTTATGGATAATCAGCATATTTCTGAACTCATTAAAAATTAAAATAATATCTTTTGGATTATTTTCCGGAACAATGTTGCATTTATTAACTGACTGGATAACAGCCAGAACTGTTGGCATCCAGTGGTTTTATCCGTTTAGTGAAAAGAATTATTACATTTATCAAATTTTCCCTGAAAATGGACAGATTCCAATCGTAGAAATGCTCCAGGATCCATATTTCACTTTCTACATGGAAAACAGTAAATTAGCAGTGTTAGAAATTGGTATTAATGTTCTGGCAATCATAATACTTATAAGAAAAATATATATCAAATCATGAAAGGAAAATATGAGAGATACCATCATTCTAGTTGCCTTCCTGGCTTTTATCACTGGTTGTGACAGCGGGAAGACAGCTAAAGCAGACATCCAACTTTCCACTATACAGTGCGGTATGTGCAAGGCCACTATTGAAAACGGTGTATCGGATCTCAAGGGAGTGGTAAAAGTTGTAGTTGACCCTAAGAAGAAGGTGGGTCATGTTACCTATAACGCGGGAATCATTGACTTGGCTGCAATCGAAAAAGCTATTGCCGCCCTCGGTTACGATGCAAACAGTACCAAATCCGATCCGGATGCGTATTCTAACCTTTCAATTTGTTGTAAAATTCCAGGTGGTCATTAATTAAATCTTTAAATCAATATAGAGTATTAATAGCCCTGCTTCTGGCGGCGCTATCCTTTTCTTGTGGTCGGAAAATTCCAGATCAACCCCCTGTTAGCCCAAAAAGTTCTTTCCCAAATATATGCCAAGCGAAAGACGGGTTTTTCATGATTTGGTACGAAGGAGATCAAAATATTGTCCTGTCTGAATTCAATGGAATAAATTGGTCAAAACCTGATACAATAATTTCCGGTAATCAACTCTTTAAGAATTGGGCAGACCAGCCACAAATCTATTATTTGGGAGGAGATACTTTGGTCGTGTCATGGCTGGAGATGATGGACAGGGGGACCTATGATTATGGAATATTTGTGGCTGTCTCATCCGATAGAGGACATCACTGGTCTGAACCCGTTCGACCCCACAGAGATTCAGGCAAAGGAGAGCACGGATTTATTTCATTTTTCAAAAAGGCATCGGGCAAATTGGGTATGACATGGCTGGATGGGCGTTATATGGGAGAATATAACCAGATAACACACACGATGGGAGATATGATTTTAATGACTTCCAGCTTGTCCGGGAACCTGGAATTAGACCCAGAACATATTTTAGATAACCGGGTGTGTGAGTGTTGTCCCACGGATGCCATAGAAATAAAGGACGGATTTTTAATCGCTTACCGTGACAGGTCCAATGAAGAAATCAGAAATATCAATTTGATTCGATTTTCAGAAGGGAAGTGGAGTGATCCTTACCCGGTTTTTGATGACGGTTGGTCCATTCACGGTTGCCCGGTAAATGGTCCTGCGTTGTCTGCCAATGGAAATCAGGTTGCCATTGCCTGGTTTACAGCGCCCAATAATAATCCTATAGTGAAGGCGGCATTTTCAAAAGACGGAGGACAATCGTTTGGTAATCCGATTCGAATTGATAGTAGTTCAGCCATCGGTCGAACAGATATGATTTGGTTAAACGATAGAACGGTGCTGGTAAGTTGGCTAAAGGAAGGAGATGAAACAGGCGAATTGATTTTACAATCAATTGATACGCATAATCTCAAAATACTGAACAAAATGTCATTCACAATCAATTCAGGCCGGGGGAGTGGATATCCGAAATTGGCAGTAGCCGGTAATTATATTATTATTGTATGGACAGACCCTGAGGAAGATATCGGCATTCGGTCAGAGTGGATTTCCTTAAAGAAATTATTATAATTAATCCCTTTCACTTTTTTGACTCTGTTGTAAATTTCTTACACTTGATATGCGTATAAAATTCTTCATCTGGATCACTCGACTTCTGCTATTGGTCATGTTTGCCGGTATTTTGCCGCTAGACACTGTTTCAATTCAAGCAGCTGAAGCGCAACAGAACAAGAAAAAAAAGAAGAAAAAAAGCTCTTCCAAGAAAAAAAAGTCGGGCAAAAAGAAATCCAAAAAAAGAAAACCAAGTAAGAAATCTTCCAAAAAGAGAAAACTGGGAAGAAAAAGCACCAAAAAGAAAAGACCCACAAAAAGGCGTCATTCAAAAAAGAGACCCCGGAGACCGGCTCCGAAAAAAGTTGCTGCGACACCTATTCCCAAAAAAGAAATATCGGTTGTACAGCTCACAAATGACCTTTTTGATTATACAAACCAAATGAACTCCAGCAGCCGGAAATTAGCCCATGCTACCCGCTATCTGGCAGGGCCTCAAAAAAAAGAAGTTGTTCGAATTGAATCAAAGGAAAAATATACTACCCGGGATTTCGAAGATGCGGCTGCTAAAGCACCCTATGATATTATGACTCAGCGTCAATTAGGTATGCATTATGAGCAAATACATGATTGGGAAAATGCAAAAGATGTATATTTACGAATTTTATCCCAAAACCCATTGAATCCAGACGCTCATTTTTATTTGGGCAATATGTACCAAAATATGGGTGAAATGAATAAAGCTCGACAATCCTACGAAGAAGCGCTAGCATTGGATCCAAATCATATCGGTACATTAGGTGTATTAGCTGGAGGAAAAAACGCACTAGAAAATCGAACCGTACTGGAAAAATCTGCAGCGCAGAATCCTGATGGCCCCGCTCAGAAACTAACACTCATTAAACAGAAACTGAATTCAGGTGAATATGAAGACGCAATCAAATTGGCTATTATCGCCCAAGAGCGTTTCCCCAAGCAAGGAGGATTTGTTTATTTGCAAGGTAAAGCTTATGAGTCGTTGGGTGAAATCGAAAGGGCGAAGCAAAAATATCAAAAATCTATCAAAATGGATCCTCATAATGAAGAAGCCCATTTATCCCTTGGACATCTTTATTTTAACCAGGAGAAATATGTGTATGCAGCCTTAGCATTCAGTGATGTGGTCTATATGAATAATTATAATATAGATGCTCGGTACATGCAGGGTTTAAGTTATTTTAACGCTAATGAATGGGGAAGAGCCGCCAGCGCTTGGGAAGATCTTCTCCATTATGCTCCCCAGCATCCACTGGTCAGAACACTATTACCCCAAACCTATTATATTTTAGCAGTAGAATACAATCGATTAGGTGAATCATCCTTGGGCAGAACCGCGTTCAGCAAAGCACTGAGCGTGAATAACCTATCCAGGAGTTGGCTGCCCGGCGCTATGCGCACATTGGGTAAGTATTATAGAGAAAAAGGTATGCATAAAGAATCGCTGGCTGCCTACCAGGAAGTTGTAGAATTAAAACCCATGGATGCGCAAGCGTACACTGGTATGGGAATCACATATTGGAAAATGAATGAACAGCAACTTGCTCGAGCCGCATGGCAGCGGAGTCTGGAACTGAACCCTGACAACAACGAAGCCAAGGGCTGGCTATTGATTGCCCACCAGAGCTGATATATTAGCTTAATTTTAATTATTAGTAAGCGCAATTCAGTTATGATTAAATATTTCCCCTTTATTTTTATTGGTATTTTAGCAGCCCAAACAACATACCCGGGCGATGAAGATGTATGGAAAGGCGTCCATGCATTTTATAATTACGAAACAGCAGAAGCCATTAATATTCTGGAAAAAACACGTGAGGATTACCCTGAAAATCCGACAGTACATTTAACCTGGGCTGCTGCGAAATGGCTTCATAATCAAGCCAATTCCACTGTGGATCAAACATACATGGATTTGGAAAGTGACTTGAATGAGGTTATTCCTATTTATGAGAGTTTGGTTCAACAATTTCCAGATGATCCTGTATACCAATTGTATTATGGCTCTGCAAAAGGACTCATGGCTCGAATTTATCTGGGGAAGAAAGAATGGATAAAAACCTTGGAATGGGCTTATAAAGGGTTCCGAATTATCCAGACGGTTGAAAAAGAGCATCCTGAATTGGCTGATGCTGCTTTACCCATTGGTGTTGTAGATTATTATGCCGGGTTGAGAAATGTAATTATTCAATTATCAGCCAGTTTTTTTGGATTGGAGCCGGCAAAAGACGTTGGACTGGCAAAAATGACAAAAGCTGCTGTCGGAGGTCAGTGGTCGTGGATTGAAGCAAATGGAATTTTATCATTTATCTATTTATGGGTGGACTTTCATCCGGATTTGGCATTAAAACACAGTTCAAAACTAGTGGAAGAATTTCCACAAAATTATTATTTTAGAATTCTTTATACTGAAAGTTTAATCATCAGCGGAAAAATGAATACTGCTTTGGCTTCCCTCAATAAAGCCAAGGGAATGTTTTCAGATTTGACTGAAATTCAAAAAGAGTGGTATTATGGGTATTTACAGTATGAATTAGCATTATTTTATTTTATTGAAGGTGATTATAAAATTGCAATGGATCATGCGAATGAGTCAGTGGAAAAATATGGTGCGGAATTGGATATTATTCTTGCAAATGCATGGCGGTTAAAGGGTCAGCTTCATGATCTGCTTGGGGAGCGATCTAAAGCAGTTACCGCTTATAAGCATAGCATTGATTTGGATAACTATACCTTTGCAATTGAGGAAGCCAAGGCGTACATAAAAACACCTTTTCGTAAGTAAAGACTGGATATTGAACTCCTATCTGCCTGCGTTTTTACTTCGGCAGACAGGCAAAGTTCTATTATATTGTAATTATTTAACTATAGATATGTATCCCTCCCGAGGTATTCTCATGACAATTTTACTAATGATAATAAATGGAAGAAAGTGCATTCAGTTTTTTTGATACTACTCCATAGGAGGGGAATATCTATTGAATTTTAATTAGTATAGCAACCAACCCTGTATGGGTTGAATATTTGAACGTATGGAAATTCTCTAATATTAAAATTAGAAGTAAATTCTTCTATGAATAATTCTTATCAACCGTATTGTAACAGCTTAAGTCAATATTCCCGTTTCAAAACCCGTGAAGTGGCTGTTGGAGATGTAATCGTCGGTGGGAACAACCCTATCCGAATTCAGTCTATGACGACGACGAATACTATGGATACAGTTGAGACGGTAGAACAATGTATTCGATTAATCGATAGCGGATGCGAAATTATCCGCTTAACTGCTCCCAGCAAAAGAGAAGCTGATAACCTCAATAATATCAAAAATAACCTTCACCGCTGCGGTTACAGAACACCCTTAGCAGCCGATATTCATTTCACCCCAAATGCTGCAGAAATTGCAGCTAGAATCGTTGAAAAAGTTCGTATTAATCCAGGGAATTATGCCGATAAGAAATCCTTTAAAGTTTTAGAATATACCCAAGTACAATACAGAGAAGAACTGGATAGAATTCGCGATCGGTTCCTACCGCTAATTAAAATCTGTAAAGAAGAGGGCACTGCCTTGCGCATCGGCACCAATCACGGTTCTCTTTCTGATCGTATTATGAACCACTATGGTGATACGCCTTTAGGAATGGTTGAATCTGCCATGGAATTTGCTCGGATTTGTATAGATGAGAATTATCATGATATTATTTTTTCCATGAAATCCAGTAACCCTCAAGTGATGGTGCAAGCATACCGATTATTAACGGCAACGATGATTAGGGAAGGAATGAATTATCCGCTCCATTTAGGAGTCACCGAAGCAGGAGAAGGCAAAGACGGACGAATTAAATCTGCGGTGGGAATCGGAACCTTATTGGAGGATGGCCTTGGAGATACCATCCGGGTATCTTTAACTGAAGAACCTGAAGCAGAAATTCCGGTGGCACGAACTCTGGCGAAACGCTATAAAGAGAAACGGACTGCCCCATTACCTGAAATGAAGAACCCGCCGTATAATCCATTTGAATATGAAAAGAGGGAAACAATTCAAATTGGAAATATTGGCGGCGATCAAGTTCCATGCGTTGTGGTTAATTTGAGTCACATTAACCATATTAAACCATCTGATTTGAAGCAATGCGGTCATGATTATAATCCAGAATTAGATAAGTGGATTTCCGAAGACATAGCTGCAGATTATTTATATGTTGGAAATAATTCTATTCATTTTGAATTACCTGGTACAGTCAGTATTATCCAAAATGCTGAATATTGGCGGGATCAATTGCGACACTTTCCCATATCTCCAATAAGCTCTATATTGGAATTATCGGCTAAAATATATTTTGTGCTCATTACCCTAAATGAAATTCATGAAAACAATATATCATCGTTACCGGAAAATGTAGTTCTCGTTTTGGTTCCAGAAACTGATCATGCAATGGGGGAAATGCGTTTAGTATTTTTCAAATTAAAAGCATTAAACTGTAAACGACCGGTAATATTATTGAGAGATCTCGGAAAATTAGATAAAGAACGTTGCCAATTATACAGCGCCACCGATTTTGGAGGTTTGCTGATCGATGGATATGGAGACGGCATTTGGCTCAAATCTGGATGCGATACCGAATTTAATAATCATACATCGTTCGGTATTTTGCAGGCAACGCGAACGCGCATTTCCAAAACCGAATATATTTCATGCCCTTCGTGCGGTAGAACGCTTTTTGATCTCCAGGAAATCACAGCGAAAATCCGCAGTCGAACCAATCACCTAAAAGGAATTAAAATTGGTATCATGGGCTGCATTGTCAATGGACCCGGTGAAATGGCTGATGCAGATTATGGTTACGTCGGTAGCGGAAGCGGAGTAGTCTCGTTATACAAGAAAAAGGACGTAAAGCGTAAAAATATTCCCATAGAGAATGCAGTGGATCATTTAATTGAATTAATTAAGGAAAATGGTGACTGGGTTGATAAGTGACGGGTTAGGGGTGGCGTTGTAACTGGTGATTTATCATTCAGGACTACTCACCAGTTACCCTGCCGGCAGATACGGCAATACCATTCACTAAATTTTGACTTGAGCACTTTGATTTGATATGTCTCTCTGTGTAGGTTCAGGCTAATAATTATATAATAGGTATGATATGAAAAAGTTATTCATCCCCATTTTGCTCGTTTCATTCATTTGGCCTCAAGATTTTGAGCCAACAAAAATGACTCCAATCGTTGCTTATTGGAAGACATTAACCCCTGATCAGAAGGAAACGTATTTGTTTTCTTATTTGACGCAAACGTATGAAACCTATACTCAGTTGAAAAATGAATTAGGATATAATGAGATTACAAAATGGTATTACGATAATCGAGCGGAACAGGTGTTTGGTATTTTTGATCAATTGAACGAAACAGATTTAAAAGAATTTGTCAGTTGGATTGATGAGTTTTATGGCAACGATGATTTTGTGGATAAGCCGTTCTATGAAGCCATGGCGTTTGCCTTTCGATTTCAACAATCCGCCGGTGAGACACTTTGGGAAAAATATGAAAATGTGAAATTCGGGAAAATTAAGCCTGATGAGGAGTAATGTCATTTTATAGACCTAAATTCCTAACGGAATGGAATACCATCAGACGGGAGGGTGGTTATAGATTATTAATCAAGGAAAAAGGATGGAAAGTGTTGGTTGCATTTATCACTTTCTACCTTGTTCGTGATTCAATTTTATACCTGCTGATTCCCTACCTAGCCATCAAGGGAATCATTACATGCAATTAATGCTATCAAAAGTATTGAGTTCAGCAATACTAGGAATAGATGCATATATTGTCGACGTAGAAGCTCATTTAACCGGGGCGAAATTACCCCAATTCAGAACGGTAGGTCTGCCGGAAGGAGCTGTTAAGGAAAGCAAGGAACGAGTGAGAGCTGCCATAAAAAATACCGGATATGCTTTTCCCCATAAACATGTAACAATCAATCTGGCTCCTGCAGATATTCGCAAAGAAGGAAGCGCTTTCGATTTACCCATCGCTGTTGGCATTTTAGCTGCGATTGGAGAAGTAAAACATACATATTTAGAAAAAATGCTGTTATTGGGTGAACTGGCTTTGGATGGATCGTTAAGACCGATCCGCGGCGCTTTACCGGTCGCGTTATGCGCCAAAGTAAAAGGGATAAAGGGGGTCGTTCTCCCGGAAGAAAATGCCCGAGAAGCCGGCGTGGTGGATGGAGTTAAAGTTGTCGGTGTTAAATCATTAGCAGATGTCATTGCCATTTTAAACGATGAAGAGATATTTTCTCCCATCGAGGTTGACCAGAAAGCGCTTTTCAAAAGTTATCAAAAATACAATGTGGATTTTGCTGACGTCAAAGGACAGGAACAGGTGAAACGGGCATTGGAAGTCGCTGCTTCCGGGAGTCATAATGTTATTATGATCGGTCCACCGGGAAGCGGCAAAACCATGCTGGCAAAACGTCTACCCACAATTCTTCCTGATCTGATTTTGGATGAAGCATTAGAAACAACCAAAATTCATTCTGTGGCGGGATTATTACCGGAAGGGCAGGGAATCATTGCCACCCGACCGTTCCGAGCGCCCCATCATACCATCAGCGATGCCGGTCTCATTGGAGGCGGTACGATTCCAAAACCTGGTGAAGTTAGTTTATCTCATAATGGCGTTTTGTTTTTGGATGAACTCCCGGAATTCAAGAAAAATGTTTTGGAAGTGATGCGCCAACCGTTGGAAAATGGAGAAGTAACCATTGCCAGAGCCACCATATCCCTGAGTTATCCGTCCCGATTTATGCTGATTGCAGCTATGAATCCTTGTCCATGCGGATATTCCACCGATCCCCAAAATGAATGCACTTGCTCTCCCCAAATCATCCAGAAATACATGAGTCGCATTTCCGGTCCATTGATGGATAGAATTGATATTCATATCGAGGTTCCAGCTGTTCCATTTACACATCTAGCAGCAAAGGAAGATGGAGAAAAATCTGAGCTTATTCGTAAACGAGTCCAGAAGACCCGGCAGGTTCAATTAGATCGATTTGCATCCAGTCCAGGAATATATAGCAATGCCCAAATGGAAACCAGTGATCTAAATCAATATTGTAAATTGGATCAAGAAGCCAGCTCCTTATTGAAACAAGCTATGGAAAAATTGGGTCTTTCCGCGCGTGCATATGACAGAATTTTGAAAGTGTCCCGAACCATTGCTGACTTGGAATCAGCTCAGCATATTTTACCAGAACATTTGAGCGAGGCCATCCAGTACCGTAGTTTAGACAGACAGCTTTGGTTGGAATAATATTATTTTTCTGTTCTGAGGATACAATGTGCGATAAACGTGATTATTTATCATCTGCTATTTTCAAATATTATCCATACATTCTGTCGTGTTAATTAAACATATACATATTGTTTTACTGTTATTTATTCCCAGTATTATTGTTTTGAGCTGGATGTTGGAGGAATGTACTGGATTTAAGTTCAGGAGAATATTTATTCGAATTTGAAACCAATGATTATAAATCAATCAAGAAATATTTGGTGACATAATGAAGATGCAATCATTATTAATTAGGTTTATCAAGATATTTCTATTAATAAATATTGTATCGTTACCATATCTATATGGTCAGTTTCCATTCAGCGAAAATAATCATTATCTTACACAACAATCTCCGGAAGAATTTTACAAGCGTAGCGAAGATCTTGGATCAAGTGACAGTGGTAATTCCTGGAATACAACCCTTATAGGCAGGTGGGCGAATGGACACTGCTATGCTTCGGATGTGGCTGGAAAAATCTCCTACTTTGGTAAGGCGATAACACTATTATTTGGTAGGGGAGTAGTCGTCAGTGGAAACTATGTGTATGTTGCAGATTATCGGGATGGTTTGATGGTGGTAGATGCATCGGATCCCACATTACATCAGGAGCTAGGATTTTTTGATCCAGGAGGTTTAAAGGAAGTAGCAGTCTGTGGTTACTACACTTATGTTGCGGATGAATATCGCAAACGGGCGAAACAGTCCGGAGCAATCACATACATCGTGAAACAGGACGCTGCAGCGCAACTCGATGCGGCTCTAAACTCCATCTTCAGACAGAGGGGACTCATCTTGTAGGGACAACTCATGATAAACGAGGTTAATCAACAGATTTATTAAAATAGCACATAATCACATATTGAACGCAGGTAGAAATTGAGTTAAGCAGAATAATAATAGCAGCCAAATTCTAATAAAAGGAGTGTTTATGAATAATCTATCTTTCAAGTCAATCTCTATTTTGGCTTATACAGTTTTACTTACATCTACACTATTTACCCAACATAGTATTCCAGACAGAAACCCTAATCCCAATCCTAGCGAAGATCAATTCCATCCACAATTTCAGCAGGATGAACGTCATAATCCTGAAAGACCATTCGACAGACATGAACGTCAAGATAAACTTAGGAAATGGTTGGAGGAAAATGAGTGGAACAGGGATGACTACCCTGGACACCTTATCCCCAAAAGACCATCACTACCATCTAAATCTAATAAACAAATGCTGGGTTTAGTCTGGGTGAATGGATCGAAATACACATACACTTATGATACCAATAGTGACCTGATGATAGAATGGTCAAAACAATATTGGGAGAATAATATTTGGGTAAATAATTGGCGGTATAACTACACCTATGATACCAATGGCATTGAGATGGAAATGTTATGGCAAAACTGGGAAAATAGTGCTTGGATAAATTATGAAAAATTTACCCACACCTATGATGTTAATGGAAATATCACAGAAGATTTAGCTCAATATTGGCAGGACAACGCCTGGGTGAATGGTTCTTTAGCCACCAACACCTATGATAACGACGGAAATATGACAGAAGAGTTATATCAATATTGGGACAACAACGCCTGGGTGAACAGCAATAAAGCCACCTACACGTATGACATTAATGGAAATATGACAGAAGATTTAGAGCAATATTGGCAGGACAACGGTTGGATCAATAGTGGTAAAGCTACCTACACCTATGATGCTAATAGTAATATGACAGAGTGGTTAAGGCAAAATTGGGAAAACAACGCTTGGGTGAATATTGATAAAATTACCTATATCTATAATGAGAATGAAATCATGACAGGATGGTTAAGGCAAAATTGGGAAAACAACGCTTGGGTGAATATTGATAAAATTACCTATATCTATAATGAGAATGAAATCATGACAGGATGGTTAAGGCAAAATTGGGAAAACAACACTTGGGTGAATAGTTATCAATCCACTTATATCTATGATGCTATTGGAAATATTGCAGAATCGTTAAGGGAATTTTGGGAAAATAATGTTTGGGTTAACATGAGGAAAATCACTTACACCTATGACGCTAATGGACATTTATCGGTGCTATTAATTCAGATATGGGAAGAAACAGTAGCAATCAACGATGGAAATAACTTACCGGAAGTGTTTAAGCTCTCCCAAAACTATCCCAATCCCTTCAATCCAACTACTACTATCCAGTATGAACTACCCCAAAGATCAGATGTCCATATCACTATCTACGACTTGCTTGGTAGGCAAGTAAAAACGCTGGTCAATCAAACTCTTGATGCCGGTTATAAATCAATCATCTGGAATGGAACCAATGACCAAGGCAAACCAGTGAGTGCTGGAGTATATCTATACCAGATTCATGCCCGACTACAATCTACGAGCTACGACGGGCAAGCTGGAGAATTTGTTCAGACCAAGAAAATAGTGTTGATGAAATAAGAAAGTACTCAACTTTGCAGAAGTTTATCCCGATTATTTCTGGGCGCAAAGTTAAATTTCCCTCTTAATATTAAAGGGAAACTATGCATTTAATCATTTCGACAGATTTAAGTCCTAACAGCAAAACGATTGTCTTGGCGGAAAACGCTTTGTCAGTTTTTAATGAAATGAAGGTGGAAGCTGAATTAATCGATCTTGCAGAGAATGATCTTCCATTTTGTGATGGCAAAAAATGTTTTGAAAATCAGTCAGTTCAGGAATTGACAGAAATAATCACTACAGCTGATTCATTAATTGTCGTCAGTCCTATTTATAATTATGATCTGAATGCCGCTGCAAAAAACTTATTGGAACTCACCGGGAGCGGCTGGAATGAAAAAGTAGTTGGATTTATATGCAAAGCAGGAGGGAAGAGTAGTTACATGTCTGTAATGCCCTTTGCCAATAGTCTCATGTTGGATTATCGTTGCCACATTATTCCCCGCTTTGTTTATGCAACGAGCGACGCCTTTCATGGTTCTGAATTGGCGGACGATGAAATAATAAATCGCATTGATGAACTAGTAAATACGATTATCGAATAGTCATTGTGAAAGAGTGAGTGGTGAGTGCCCGCCCGCCGTGGCGGGGTAACTGGTTAGCTGGTTAGCCGTGTTGATATGTAAAATGCAAAAAATTGTGTCACTATAACACTCAAACTCTACCTCATTTTATTTCTTAACCTCACCCTTAACCTTATCCTTTATTGGATTTAGTGTAATTGTTTAGATTCTCCTAATGAAACGAATCATTGTCATTTTCATTGCTATGTATTTTTCCGGCTGTGCGCCGGTGTCCGTCGTTATTGACCGATATGATAATAAACAAAAAAAGACCGTAGCTGTAATGAAAGTACAAAGCACTGGAGGTGTTAAAGATTCTGTTTTGGTGGAATTATTAACTTTCCATCCCAATGGACAAATGGCTTCAACAACGAGTATGGCTGGAAGAATCCGCCAAGGAAAATATACAGCATTTTCACGAGAAGGATATATCATCACTGAAGGTCAATTTGAAAATGATAAGAAGCATAAAAAATGGATTTGGACTGGTGTAGATGGCGTACCCGACTCAACGAAAACGTACGAGAAAGGAGTATTGTCGGGAAAAGTGATTCATTATGCGCCTGACGGACAGATGATTATTCAAGGCTGGTATGAAGATGATAAAAGACATAAAAAATGGATTTGGACAGGTGAAGATGGCGTACTCGACTCAACGAAAACGTACGAGAAAGGAATACTTTCAGGAAAAGTCAATCATTATTCGCCCGAGGGACTGATTATCATTAAAGGTCAGTATGAAAACAACCGAAAGGTTGGGAAATGGGTTTGGACTGGATCAGATGGGATTCTTGATTCGGTAATGAGTTTTGATCGTGGAATGCTATCGGGTAAAAAAATTATTTATTATGAAAATGGTGAAAAAAAATCAGTGGAGGAATACGTAAATCATAAGAAAAATGGTTTATCCATAAAATTTGATGAATCAGGCAAACCTATGATCAAAGCAGAATATTTCAATGATATTCCCAATGGTAAATGGATATGGTATCATGAAAATGGAGAGAAAGCACGAAATATAACTTATATGCTGGGGATAAAAAATGGACCAGTAATCATCTGGGATAAGGAAGGAAAAAAGGAGTTAGTTGGAAAATATATAAATGATCTGAAAAATGGTGAATGGAAATGGTATAGAGAAGAAAAACAGCTTGATTCCCTTATTGAATACTCAAACAACGACTATTCAGGAAAATATAGGATCTGGCATTTCAACGGAGAAAAAGCCATTGTCGGGCAATATCAAAATGGATCGAAAATGAGTGAATGGAATTGGTATTCCATGGATGGCAGGTTGGACTCAACAAAGTCCTATAATTATGGAATCCTCCATGGCAGTGCAACCCATTATTATCCTGATGGCTCAATAAAAAGTGAAACAGTGTATAGGAATGGAAAAATAAATGGTAAACAAACAATTTATTATCCAGATGGCAGGCTAAAATCTATTTATACATTTTTTAATGGAGTCAAAAATGGCAGTTTTACTGATTGGAATGAGAACGGGGTTAAAAAACAGAAGGGCGTATATAAAAATGACAAACTGGATGGTGTGTATTATCGTTGGTTTCATCATGGAGGATATTCAAGCATAACGACTTATAAAATCGGAGACATCCACGGTGTGTTGCGAACCTATAGTCCATCCGGCACTATAACTTCTGAGGAATTCTACAATCTAAATCGACCCAAGTGCCGATTCAATTATCATGATAATGGATTTTTAAAACAGATTCAAATTTTCGCATTCGAAAATATTGTTTATCAAAGAAATTGGAATAAACTCGGCGTAGATATTACGGATGATAAGTTCAAATTTGGATTAAGAGAAGCGAAAGAAATGTATCCCTCAGGAAATCTCAAAACAGTCACATCATATAAAAAGGATGTTCTCCATGGGTTAACACGGTATTTTAATGAAGATTATTCTCTGGTCAGCCTTGATCTTTATCTGGAAGGTGATCACATATTTAATCGCAAAATGGATAAAAATAATAAACCCACAGACACACTTTTTCCCAATAGTTCACTCCAAATAGTTGTTCAGATAGAAGAGGATGAGAATTAACAGAATAAGTTGTAATTTTCCGGCCTTATGAAAGATCAACTACAAGAAATTTATGCAATTTGGGGACCGCCGATAATAACATTAGTCATTGGTATTGTTGCTGGTTTAATCTTTAAACGTTTCTTCCGGAACCGCTTTAAAAAAATTACAAGTAAAACATCTTGGCAAGGTGATGATATCATCTTTATGGCAATTGAAAAACACGTTATGTACTGGTTTTTCCTGACCGCAGTTTACCTGTCTGCAAGTAGTTTGCAAGTCATAAACCCCTTTAACGTTTATGCTGCAAAACTATCGCTGTCTCTCCTTATTTTATCTATTACACTAGCTATTTCTTCTATGGCAATTGGCTTATTGAATGCTTGGTCGGTTACACAAGGCTCTAGTTTTCCTCCTACAACCATTTTTACAAACCTTGCCCGGGGAACTATTATTGCAATAGGTGTCATGATTATTTTACAGTCCTTTGGAATCTCTATTACACCCATATTGACAGCTTTGGGCGTTGGTGGTCTGGCGATCTCATTAGCTTTAAAGGATACATTATCAGATTTTTTTGCTGGGCTTCACATACTTTTATCTCAAAAAGTTCGAATTGGAGATTTTGTAGAATTGGATTCGGGGGAAATGGGTTATGTAACCAATATTACTTGGCGTAATACATCATTAAAAGAACGAACGAACAATTTAATCACGATCCCGAATGCAAAATTGTCCAACGCTATTACAAAAAATTATGATGTCATTGATCCCAGTTATTCTGTAAAAATTTCCGCCGGTGTGGCTTATGACAGTGATTTAGACCGAGTAGAAAAAGTAATCTTGGATGTTGCTAATGGAATCATTGCAGATTTAGATATGGTGAAAAAAGATTACGAACCGATTGTGCGGTTCCAGCAATTCGGAGATTCAAGTATTAACTTTACCGTTTACATGCGTGCCGGCAAATATGGAGATCACCACCCCATAAAACATGAATTTATCAAACGACTACATAAACAGTTTAACGAGGAAGGTATAGAAATTCCTTTTCCTATTCGAACGATTGTCCAAAAATAGATTCAATGAAATCCATAATAATAATCGGTGCTTTGTTAGCAGGGCTCGCAGTCATTTTAGGCGCTTTTGGCGCCCATGCACTTAAAGCAAGAGTTTCACCGGAAGATTTAGCCATTTTTGAAACGGCAGTTAAATATCATATGTACCACGCTCTCGGTTTGATTTTAGTCGGCTTACTTGGTTTTCATTATTCACCGGAGACGATCCAATTACCTGCATGGATGATTATGGGCGGCATTTTAATATTTTCAGGAAGCCTGTACGTATTGGTTTTGAGTGGAGTCCGTTGGTTGGGAGCGATTACTCCCATTGGAGGAATTTCCTTGATTGTCAGCTGGTTGTTACTGGCATTCAATATTTACCGCTCTGGTTAATTCACAACCATGAGGGCTGACCAACCCCAAAAACGCCACATGTCCGTGTGGACAGCATCGTCATTTGTTGTGGCATCCATGATCGGTACAGGCGTGTTTACCAGTCTCGGTTTTCAATTAAATGAAATACAATCTATATTCCCGCTTCTCATGCTTTGGATCCTCGGCGGACTGGTTGCTTTTTGCGGCGCTTTGACATATAGTGAACTGGGTGCTGCTTTACCTCGCTCCGGAGGAGAATATCATTTATTAAGTCGCATTATACATCCAGCTGTTGGTTTTGCCGGAGGATTCGTATCTGCCACTGTTGGGTTTTCAGCTCCGGCTGTACTGGCGGCGATTGCTCTGGGGAATTATATTTCTGCAGTTTTTCCTATAATGCAACCAGTTTGGACTGCTTTTTTTATCATTATTATTATCCATGGACTGCATTCAAACAGCTTGAAGTGGGGAACATTCTTTCAGGATTGGTCTACAGCGATAAAAGTTGGATTATTAATCCTTTTTATCGTTTCTGGTTTCTTGGTCAAGAATCCTGAATCCATTTTAATTATACCCAAAACCGGAGATTGGAAGGTCCTGTTGAGTTCAGGATTTGCCGTGAGTCTCGTGTGGGTATCTTATGCGTATACAGGATGGAATTCAGCCATTTATGTCGCTGGTGAAGTCAAAAATCCTCGCCGGGAAATTCCAAGATCATTATTAATAAGTACCGGTTTTGTTACCCTATTGTATGTTTTGTTGAATTTCATTTTTCTGCATACGGCACCCATGGACGATTTGGTGGGAAAAGTTGAAGTCGGTTATGTTTCCGGTGTGTTTGTATTTGGTCACATGGGTGCGAAGATCATGGCCGTCGGAATATCCATATTACTTTTGTCTACAGTCAGCAGCTTGATATATATCGGCCCGCGGATTATGCAAACAATGGGTGAAGACCACAGTTATATAAGGATTTTAGCCCGACAGAACAGTAATGGAATTCCAGTTTATGCATTTGTGCTGCAGTTAATCATTTCCATGATATTTCTTTTGACTTCGTCCTTTGAACAGGTACTGATGTATTCTGGAATAGCTCTAATTTTAACCACAACTATGACAGTCTTTTCACTATTTGTTTTACGCCGCCGCGAACCGGATTTGCCAAGGCCATACAAAGCGTGGGCGTATCCATGGACACCCATTATTTTCCTGATCGTAAACATTTGGATTCTATATTATACAATTCAGGAGAGGCAAATAGAATCATTAGTCGGAGTACTAATCTTTCTGTTCAGTTTTGGTTTATACTATTTTGGCAGAGCATTCGAAAAGCAAAATCAAAAGCAGATAAATTAATTTATCAAAGGGTTCTTATAGTTTAACTAATTGTTCGGAATGTTGTATCGAATTTATGACTCTTGTATATTTCATTAAGAATTCAACCCACCAATCACTAATAATCCAACCATTTAGTATTTTATGCATTTAAAAATTAAACCATTTAATTCAAAGGTTCGGGATCAATACGAACATCATGGTCATTTTCATGATGGTGATGCAGGACTCGACTTGTTTATAATTGATGAACAGACAATTTTAGCAGGTGAGACAGCATTCATCCATTTACAGATTGCCTGTGAAAATATCGAAAATAAACCATATTTATTAATGCCTCGCTCCAGTATTTCCAAAACGCCTCTTCGTTTGAGTAATTCTATTGGTCTCATAGACGGGGGATACCGAGGAGAAATTATGGCAGCCGTAGATAATATCAAAAATAACGATTACATTGTTGCTCCGGGTCAGCGCCTATTCCAATTAGTCGCCATGGATGGTTCACCCATTCATATTGAAATTGTAGATGAATTAACCGAAACAAGCAGGGGGAGCGGCGGTTTTGGGAGTACAGGTAAATAAGTATTCCTCGTTTAAATTTACTAACCTCCACATCGCTTTTTCTGAAATTTAAACTATGAATGGAGTTTCTAATCTTCCAAAAAAGTAATGGTAGCAGAGAAATATAATGTATAAGTGAAAATATTATCAATAAGGGTGGGATTTCAAACAGCATAACACACCAGCCCAGCCAGTTTTGAGTCCATAACAATTATTGATCGATGTAAGAAAAGACTTCAAATTCTAAACACATTTTACACAATCAAAATTGAGACTGGCACTCCATTGTAATGAGTGCTAATTTTACTTGTATCACATTTTTTTTAACACATAACTTCCGCGCTGTAAAAGAGCACTTTACTGAAAGTATGAATCAAAAAATAACAACAAAAATAGGAGTTTAAAGATGGCTTTAAACATCAAACCATTGGCTGATCGTGTTGTAGTGGAAGCTGCTGCTGCGGAGGAAAAATCCTCTGGCGGTATTATTCTACCGGATACAGCGCAAGAAAAGCCTCAACAAGGAACAGTCGTAGCTGTGGGACCTGGCAAAGCCAGCGACGCAGGTACAATCGTTGAAATGACTGTTAAATCAGGTGACAAAGTTCTGTATGGAAAATATTCCGGTACAGAAGTCAACCATGAAGGCAAAGAATATTTAATCATGCGCGAGAGTGATATTCTCGCCATCCTATAAAGGAGGAATGAACTCATGGCAAAAGAAATTGCTTATAGTTTAGACGCAAGATCCGCTCTGAAATCCGGTGTGGATAAACTAGCAGATGCTGTCAAGGTAACATTGGGACCAAAAGGCAGAAATGTAGTTATCGAAAAGAAATTTGGCGCTCCAACTGTTACCAAAGATGGTGTAACTGTGGCAAAAGAAATTGAACTAGATGATAAATTGGAAAATGTTGGTGCTCAGATGGTTCGCGAAGTTGCCTCGAAAACATCAGATGTGGCAGGTGATGGCACAACCACAGCAACTGTTTTGGCTCAGGATCTTGTGTCTGAAGGCCTGAAGAATGTAACAGCAGGTGCTAATCCAATGTCCATTAAGCGCGGTATTGATGCAGGACGTGATGCAGTTGTCAAAGCCTTAAAAGGTCAGAGTAAAGATCTTCCAGATTCATCACAAATTGCCAACGTTGCAACTATTTCTGCAAATGATGATCAAAAGATTGGTGAAAAAATTGCTGAAGCAATGGAAAAAGTGGGCAAAGATGGTGTGATTACTGTTGAAGACAGCAAAACAGCAGAAACCTTTCTTGAATTTGTAGAAGGCATGCAGTTTGATCGCGGGTATTTATCACCTTATTTCGTGACCAATTCTGAATCAATGGAATCTGAATTAGAAGACCCATATTTGCTCATTTACGATAAAAAACTCAGTAATATGAAAGATCTACTTCCATTATTGGAAAAAGTAGTCCAGACAGGGAAACCTATTTTGATTATTGCTGAAGATGTTGAAGGAGAAGCCTTAGCAACTCTCGTTGTGAACAAACTGCGCGGTACTTTTAAAGTCCTAGCCGTTAAAGCTCCCGGATTTGGTGATCGCCGTAAAGCGATGCTGGAAGATATTGCAGTATTAACCGGTGGAACTGTTGTATCAGAAGATGCAGGGTATAAATTGGAAAATGCAACATTAGAATATCTGGGAACTGCAAAACGGATTGTTTCTGATAAAGATGACACAACCATTGTTGACGGTGGAGGTACTAAAGAAGCTATCACTGCCCGCATCAATGAAATCAAAGTTCAGATTGACAAAACTACATCTGATTATGATCGGGAAAAACTCCAGGAAAGACTAGCAAAGCTCTCTGGTGGTGTAGCCGTGATCAATGTGGGTGCTGCAACTGAAGTGGAAATGAAAGAGAAGAAAGCACGTGTAGAAGATGCTCTTCACGCAACTCGCGCTGCAGTGGAAGAAGGAATTATTCCCGGCGGCGGTGTTGCTTTACTCCGGTCACAAGATGCACTGGATAAACTGAATGTAAGTGAAGCATACCAAGTAGGTGTAGATATCCTAAAACGCGCACTGGAATCTCCTATGCGTCAGATTTGTCTGAATGCAGGAGTAGAACCGGCCATTGTTGTACAAAAGGTACGCGATGGTAAAAGTTCATACGGATTTGATGCCCGCAATGGAGAATATGTTGATTTGATGGAAGCTGGTATTATTGATCCGACGAAAGTTGCACGCGTTGCTGTTGAAAATGCGTGTTCGATTGCCGGAATGATATTGACTACCGAAGCTGCGGTGACTGAAATTCCTGAAAAAGAACCACCAATGCCACCAATGGGTGACCCCGGAATGGGCGGCATGGGCGGAATGATGTAAACCCATCCTTAAGTTGAAAAAAAGCCCCGAAATTTTCGGGGCTTTTTTATTTCTACTCATTGACTAAAGAACATAACGAGAAGTAACTTTATTTTTCCCATGGACATCATTCGATTACATAACATGCAGTTTTACGGTTATCACGGTGTAAGTGAATTTGAAAAACATCTTGGTGGTAAATTTGAAGTTGATGTTGAAATGAGTGCAAATTTAAAGCAAGCTTGTAAAACAGATGACATCAATGCATCTATTGATTATGAAGCTGTTTATCATTCAGTTGCCAAATGTATTAAAAATGATCATTTTTATTTAATTGAAGCTTTGGCGGATTCGATTGCAAAAGAATTGTTAAATAACTATTCTATTGATGGAATTAATGTTAGAGTTCGGAAACCACATGCACCTATTCATGGAATGCTGGATACCGTAGAAGTTGAAATATTTCGAACCAAAAACGATTATGATTGAGAAGGGTTTTCTTTCATTTGGCTCTAATTTAGGCGATAAGGAAGCCAATATTGCCGGAGCTATTACAGCCTTATCTACGTTTCACGAAATCAGTGATCTTCAAAGTGCTTCATTTTATAATTCTCCGCCCCTTTATAATATGAAACAGCCAGACTTTTTAAATACAGTGGTTAATTACACAACCACATTTTCGCCATTTGAACTTTTTGACGCCTGCCAAAATGTAGAGAAACTTTTAGGTCGACCTGCAAAAAGGGATAAAAATACACCTCGAAGTATTGATATTGATATTTTAACCTATGGGACATCATTTATTGAAACAGATGAGCTGAAGATTCCTCATCCTGATTTAGCAAACAGAAAATTTGTTCTAGTCCCTTGGGCTGAATTAGCGCCAGATGAAATCGTTCCAGTTTTCAATGTAACTGTTCAAGATCTACTCTCCGTGTGTATTGACCCATCTATCGTAACAAAGCACATTATGGAAAAAAATGCATGAGAAATTTGTATTATGTAGCTATTGAAGGACCGATTGGAGTCGGTAAAACCAGTTTGGCAAAATTACTCGCTGAAAGGTTAGGGGCAAGATTGATATTAGAAGGATTTGATGAAAATCCCTTTTTATCTGAATTTTACGAAGATCCTCAACGGTATGCATTTCAAACCCAATTATTTTTCCTGCTTCAGCGCTATCAGCAGCAACAGGAATTAAGACAAGTAGACATGTTTCATAATTTACTCATTGCTGATTATATGTTTGTAAAAGATCGGTTATTTGCATCATTGAATCTGGATGAAAAAGAAATGACATTATATGAAACAGTTGCGAATTTATTGGAACGAAATGTCATCAATCCCGATTTAGTTATTTATCTCCAGGCTGATACAGACACATTGATGAAAAATATTCTCCGACGTGGTAGGAATATGGAAAAAAATATTTCTGAAGAATATATCGACGCATTAAATCAATTATATACTGAATACTTTTTCCGCTATCAGGATACACCTTTGGTTATTATCAACACAAATAATATTGATTTCGTTCACAACTCAACTGACCTTGATGAAGTGATAAATTATATTCGACAACCGGTAACTGGGACTAAATTTTTTAATCCCGTTTCCAAATAAACTCATGATGAAAGCGTTTTTAATTTTTGTTCTTCTTTATGCTGGGTATAAACTGTTTCAAAATGTTAAAATAGTGGAGCGGTCTCCAAAGAAGAAAAAAGTAAATTATAAAAATATGGAGATAAAAGATGCAGAATTTGAAGACATAGAAGATGAGAAAGATTAAGCACTTTTTATTTTCGGATTGGGCAAAATACCGTCATATAGGTTTATTGGTATTTCGCATTGGACTTTCCTATCAATTCGTGGTCCATCATGGTTGGGATAAATTGATAGCCGGCCCGGATCGTTGGGCGAAAATTGGTGAACTGGGAATGACGCACTTGGGAGTTACTATTTTCTTCACATTTTTTGGTTTTTTGGCCGCTATATCGGAATCTATTGGTGCGATTTTCATTGGACTTGGATTATTTTTTCGCCCGGCAGCGTTACTTTTAATGCTCACCATGGTTGTGGGAGTCAATATGCATATAATGACAGGAAAAGGAAATTCTGAATTGGCTCTGATTTATGCATTAAGCAGTGGAGTATTATTCTTTATCGGCCCGGGGGATTATAGTTTAGACAAAAAACTGTTTCAATCATCATCATGAGAGCAGCAAGAATTCATTCTCACGGTGATTTAGATGTTCTTCAAATTGATAATGTCCCCTTACCGGATGTTCAACCCGGGCAGGTTCGTATCCAATTAAAGGCAGCTGCTTTAAACCATCTTGATATCTGGGTACGACGGGGGATTCCCGGTAGTAAACTCCCGATGATTCTAGGTAGTGACGGAGCAGGAATTATTCATAAGACCGGGGAAATGACTCATCGCTTTAAGGTTGGTGATGAAGTAATCATTCAGCCTTTAGTATATTGCGGAGAATGTCGTCAATGCATGGCAGGAAACGAAAATTACTGTGATAAAATGGGAATTATGGGTGAATCTGTTAATGGTACGAATTGTGAATATATAGTACTAGAAGAACGATTGGTTGAATCTAAACCTGTAGATTTATCCTTTGAAGACGCCGCTGCCTTTCCATTGGCTGGACAAACAGCCTACCAGATGCTGATCAAGCGAGCACAAATTCAGCCTGGCGAAAATATTTTGGTATGGGGGGCAAGTTCGGGAGTCGGTCATTTAGCAGTCCAAATTGCGAAAGCGGTTGGATGCAATGTTATCGCTACAGCTGGTTCCAGAGAAAAATGTCAATTTGCAAGGGAACTTGGTGCTGATTTAATCGTGAATCATTTTGAAGATGACATCATTAACGAAATTAGAAAATTCTGCGGTAAAGTGGATGTCGTTCTGGAACATGTCGGTCAAAAAACATGGGGCACGAGTATGAAAGTATTAAATAAATGTGGGCGTATCGTTACATGCGGCGCCACAACCGGCGCAACAGTCCAGATCGATTTGCGCCATTTATTTTACAAACAACAAACTGTATTGGGTTCAACTATGGGCAGCGCTGATTCGTTGACTCAGGTGATTAAAATGGTCGAAGAGAAACAGGTAATTCCAAGGGTAGATAAACTTTTTCCTCTGGAAAACATACAATCTGCTCATGAATACCTGGAACAGAGTAATCAATTCGGGAAGGTCGTACTAACTATATGAAATATTTAATAAGCATAATGGTTTTTTCCTCAATACTGTTTTCAGCAGATGGTTATAAAGGTTTTGGATTTCAAGTGGGCGAGCAGGGAAGTGGATTATTTTATCATCAATCCTGGCGTTCAAATGATACATTCCAATGGCTTTTCAATGGGAGTATTTTTGACGTTAAAGGGGATGATCAGTTGCTCGTCTATGATTATTACACAGGGCAATATCGATCGGTGGGAGATAAATATGTTCTTATCTTGCCCATGTTCGGCGGAGCGAAATATTTTCCATTCTATAATTCCATTGCCAACAATTTTGCACCATTTATTACCGCCCAACTGGGACCCGTTCTGACCATTGATGGCGCTGACAGCGAAAAATTCAAAACACGGTGGGGAAAGTCTCACGGATTATGGACACTGGGAGGTTACACCGGGATTGGAGTTGATTTTTTAATGTCAAATGGAATGGTAGTTTCAGTTGGAGCTGGGATAGATATTCTCCCGATGAAAGGGGACGTGGATGGAGAATCCAACTACAGTGGCGCAATTATTCATTTTGCATTTAACTGGCTGCGTTAATGGCAGACGAACATTTCTTTTATATTTCGCCGAAAAATATTTCCCAAAATGCTTTCTCCCTCGATGAGAAAGAATCTCACCACGCATCACACGTCTTGCGGATGAAAGTTGGGGAAACGATTTGGCTATTAGATGGAATCGGAAGTGCTTATATAGGAGAGATAGAACGTATTGTACCGCAGATCTTCGGTAGAATAAAAAAAACCATAAAAAATTATTCAGAACCGGATGTGGAAATGCATTTGGCTGTCGGATTATTAAAAAAGGATCGATTTGAGTTATTGCTGGAAAAAGCTGTGGAATGCGGAGCTGCTTCCATTACACCGCTTTTATTGGATAGATGTGTGAAAAAATCATTGAGTATGGAGCGTTCCAGGAAAATTGTTACCGCCGCCGCCAAACAATGCGGTCGGAGTCGATTTCCAACATTGCACAACTTAATGGCTTTAAATGAGTGGTTGAAAATAAATAGAAATAATACCGTTTGCTTAAATATTGGAAGTGAAGAAAAATTAGCTGACTGGAATCGAATTCATACACCCAAAAAAATCCACATAATTGTTGGACCGGAAGGGGACTTTTCTGAAAATGAAAAAGCCTTGATGAAGAAAAACAAAATTCCGTTTTTATCCATGGGAGTTCGGAGGCTCCGGGCTGAAACTGCAGCAATCACAGCCTTGAATATTATTGAACATGGTTAGATGGTTTCTAGTGGATTGGCAACTTGTTACCAGTAAAAGAAGATGAGTGATATTAGATGGATGATGGGAAAAGAAAAAACAACGAAAACAAACTTTGTGGAAGTCCAAAAGTTCTTTTTAAAATTAATGTCCCGATGAATCGGGAAGAATTTCCGCAGAATAACTAATTTGGAAAAAATAACATGAACGACTGTCTATTTTGCAAAATAATAGCTGGAGAAATTCCATCGGACAAGGTTTTTGAAACGGATAGGATTTTTGCCTTTCGAGACATAAATCCCGCGGCGCCGACGCATATTTTAATTATTCCCAAAGAACATATTGCTACAACCAATGACCTGGATGAATCTCACAAATCCATTCTTGGAGAAATAATGCTCACTGCAAAACGGCTGGCAGAAGAGGAAGGAATTGCAGAACCCGGTTATCGAACGGTGTTTAACTGCAACAACGATGGAGGACAGGCAGTATACCATATTCACCTCCATCTATTGGGCGGCAGGCAGATGGGTTGGCCTCCGGGGTAGTTTGGTCTAAAACAACTGATAGATGAATTGCAACCGGAAAGAAGCGAAATATAACAAACCGGTTTATCAACTTTGAAAAGATCTCTGCGATCCCGATGAGGCGTGCTAAAGAGAAAGCAGATCAATGGAGCTTGTATCCGACACCTCCAATTATTACCAGACTGTATGAACTAAATCTGAATTCCTCAAATTTTTATCAGCCGTAATTAAAGGAGCTCCCTCAATAATAGACGTTGCACATATTAACCTGTCTGCAGGATCTAAATTTATATTATCACTTAATCTGACAGAAAGATCTGCTATCTCATGTGAAATTGGAATGATTTGATAAGGGTAGGCTTCCATTATCAACCGCATGAATTCTGTATAGGTTGTTTCAATAACCAGTCGTTGTTTTTTAATTAGCATCGCTATTTCCCATAATGAAATATCAGCTATTAGAATTTGACCTACAGATTGGGCTCGTTTTATTTCCTGTTTGGCTTTTATGCTTATTTCACTTGATTTGAGAGCATTCCAAACAATTACATGAGTATCTAAAGTAATCATTCAGAAACGGCTTCCCAAGTTTCATCAATAGGCGCTACAATGTCTCCTAATATTGCAGTGTTTCCTATTTCCAATAACTCTTTTTGAGCTGTGCTTTGAGATTGATCTGCAGGAACTAGTTTTGCAACTACTTTACCATGGGATGTAATCTGAATCTGTGCACCTTTTTTTATTTGCTCAAGAACTTTCATCAAATTTGCTCTTAAATCACTCACAGCTATGGATGTCATATCTTCCTCGTTAATATGTACAAAAATACTGTACAAATTTTAAGAATACAAGTATATTGTACAAATATTGTGTACATAATTAGTGGTATCATCGGCAAAACTCACCAGTATCGACGTAATCCGTGGGGACCGGGCGATGGCGGTTCATGCGCAACGAATTGTTGGATGTCATTATTTTTACTATGATCTGCCTACTCTGGATATTTTACTTGTTTACGCTGGCCATATGGAACCAGAATTGTGCCACAATAATCCCAAAATAATGATTTCCTTATTACCGATGATCAACACCAAACAAACACTTTAACTCGGAACGAAAAAGGAGACGATGGTAAAATATTATGTGTGGTTTTAAAAGATCAATTAAGGATTTGACTATTCCTGCAAACTTGAGTTGAAATCATTTAAGACGGTATTTAAATCAAACGAATAAACGTCCATAAATATTTTTAAATATTTATCAGGAGTCTTTATATAGTACTTCAAATATTCCTGTAACTTTTTAATACCATGGTTGTCTATAAGAAATTCAACCATATATATATCTATAATAACTGTATTTTAATCGTAATTCTTGCTCGGACATATTCTGTGGACTTTTTTCTTTTAGACCAGCCATTTCTATATTGGTCGTTTTCATCAATTTCATTAATTCATTTTTAGTATAAAAACTATGTCCACTGAAATATTCGGCAATTCCTTCAACAAACCAGGCCTGCTTATGAATCTTCATCGCTTTTTTAAAGGTGGTGTTTTGATCAATAAACATGTGAGATAATTCATGTTTCAAATAAGACTCAATTCCTGGTGGAGATTTCCTTGCATTAGAACCGATATAGATCAAATTTAATGGACTAAGGGATACTGAATACCCCGAGCCTTTTAGCCACGGTAAATATCTTTTATTATTGCTCTCTTTATTTAATACAACTATTGTTAAATGATTAACATACGTTAATCCGTGAAAATTCTCTTCTTCTTGCATAATCTGATCAATATGATAAACAGAAGAATCCCTTTCAGTGAAATTATTCACATAAACCGTCGCTTTAAGTGCTGAGATTTTTTCATATCCGAATTTTATGGGATTCCACGGAAAAAGAGGACCCCAAAATAAGTAAAATACCAGACTCAATAATACCGCCGCTAAAAGCAAACGGATTTTCTTTATTTTCCCCGGCATCTAAACAGTAAATCCATTTTCAATAAAAATTTTTGCGTTAACGCTATGGATTGGCATTGCACATCACATTTCTATTCTATGAATATTCATCAAGAGTAAAATTATTGAATTACCTGACCAACCTCAATGGGAACTTTGGATTTCAAAAATGCTTAAGTGTTGGACAGATATTCTTTTTTGCTAACACACACAATGTCATTGCCTGTCCGGCGAAACGTAGTGTAGGAGGGTGAAGACAAATATTTTAGTATTTTATCTGAAGACACCGTACGACAGACATTCTTGACTGTCGTAGTGCAGACAAGAATGTCTGCACTACATTTTGTTTAGTATTTTAAGCGAAGGCAAACTATAGCATTCCCCTCTGATAATTCTTATATTCCCCGACCACAAACTAAAGAAAAACCAGTACAAAGTGTATATATCAAACCTGAAGATTCACGGTTTTAAATCTTTCGCCAAGAAAGATTCATTAAAATTCGGTGAAGGCATTACAGCAATCGTTGGTCCCAACGGCTGTGGAAAAACCAATATTGTGGACGCCATTCGCTGGGTCTTGGGTGAGCAGAAGTACAGTATCCTCCGGAGCAGCAAAATGGAGGATGTTATTTTTAACGGGGCGGATTCGCTCAAGCCTTTAAGCGTGTGCGAGGTGTCTCTCACTGTCCACAATAACAAAGGCAAGCTGCCTGTAGAATATAACGATATTGAAATCGGCCGCCGGATATTCCGGAATGGTGACAGCGAATATTTTATCAATCGAACGCCTTGCCGTTTGAAAGATATTCAAAATTTATTTATCGATTCCGGCATGGGTGCAGATGCCTACTCCGTCATCGAGCTTAAAATGATCGAACATATTCTGTCAGAAACGAACGATGATCGGAAGCGGATGTTCGAAGAAGCTGCGGGGATCAACAAGTATAAGCATCAACGTAAATCCACATTGCGAAAATTTGATGCAGTCAGGAACGATTTGGAACGTGTGGAGGATATCATCGCGGAAGTTGAAGTAAAAGTAAAAGCGCTTGCTCTTCAATTAAAGCGGTTTGAGCGGCATGAAAAATTGGCAGGTGAATTAAAGCAGCGTGAAATTGCCCTGGCATTTATAAAAATCAAAGAATATGAAGAAACCGCTGCTCCTCTCCGTAATAAGATTCAGGATTTCAAACATCTGCGGGAATCCACTGCCACAGAATCATCCATTCACGAGAAAGAATTGGATCAGTTGAAATCCATTTATAAAGAACAGCAAGCCGAATTGGATGAAATGCGTTCAGAGATTTCACAGTCAGAAGAAAACAGAGATGATTTACAGCGTAAAGTTCTTGTGTCCACAGAACAATGTCGTTCAGCTGAATCCACTATCGAGAGGTTAAACCGGGAGAAAACCAACAATGAAAACCGGATCGATCAGCTGAAAATTCAAACTTCTGAATATGACGTTGAAGTGAAAAACCTCATGCCGAAGATCGACTCAAAAGTGGAATTATATAAAAAAGAAAAAAACACGTTTGACAAAATGAATGACGACTATAATAAATCCCAGGAGAATGTGGATGCCCTCCAGGATAAGCGCTGGAATGAACAGCGCAGATTAGCCGATCAGGAATCATTATTTAAGCGCACATCAGATATGCTGGAGGATAAACAGGGACAACTCAATTCACTAATATCAAAAAAATCGATGCTCGATGGAGATATCTCCGCTACCATGAAAGAAATTGATTCTCAAAAGAACAATATGAATACACTACAAAAGACTATTGATCTTTTACAATCCAAATTTGAAAAAGCAGAACTGGATGTACATACTTTTGATTTAGAAAAACAAGAATCGATTCGTAAACAGCATTCTCTGGATACAAAATTAGAGGGTCTCCAAAGTCAGGTGCAGTTTTATGAACAGTTGGTGGAATCGAAAGAAGGATACCCCGGCGGTGTTAAATACGTTTTGGAAAACAGGAATGATTTTCCGGGGATTGAAGGTGTCCTTTCTGAAATAGTAGAAGTGGATGATCAGTATGGGGACATTATCGAAAGTGTCATGGGCTCCAAAGCGAGCTGTCTTGTAGCGACAAACAGAAAATCAGCATTAGCAGCTTTGAAAAACTTGAGAGATGGGAAGTTTGGTAACGCGTCTATTCTGCCATTAAAAGAAATCTCTTCACTGAAAATAGAAGTGAAAAATGCACCCAAAAATGATCAAGTTATTTCCAGGGCTGTGGATGTGATTAAAACGCAAAAGAAATATTCTTCTTTAACTGATCTACTTTTAGGGAATGTATTAATCGTCAAAGATCTCTCCGATGCAGTTGCTGATAAAACATTGGCAGGGTGGGATTTGGTTGATACAAAAGGAACCTATGCCGGTTCCAATTATGTCTTAAAACAGCAGCGTAAAAGCAAAGGTCTTGTGGGCAGGCAAAAGCAGTTGGACGCTTTGTACAATTCCATCAAAAGCACGGAAAAAGATCAAATAGTTCTCCAAGGAGTCATTGAGGCCGGGACGAAAATACTCGAGAATTCCATTGCAGACAAAAATGAAATTGCTGATGAGTTAAAAAAGCTGCAAGAAAAGTTCAATGCTGCTGAAAATGAATTATTGCAGCATACAATTCGTCAGGAGCAGAATTCTGAATTATTAAATTCTATTAGTCATGAGATTGATGAAACGAAAGCAGCCGTTGCGTCATTGGAATTGTCTAAGAAAAAGCTGACGCCATCTGCTGAAAAAGGGGAACAGATATTAACGAATCTCGCAGAAGAATTATCCAAGGCAAACGATATCCTTTTATCCAATCGTAAAAAGCGAGATGAATTTCACCAACATGTTCAGGATATACGCATAGAAATTTTAAACCTCGAAAACCAGCGTGAAAATCTATTATTTCAAAAACGGACTGCCATAGAATCTGTCACAGAATTATCCAATCGTCAGTCAGCTATAGAAAAAGAAATAATAGAGTTGATGGAAAAAGGGGATGATCTAAAGAAACGCATTGGTGAGTTTGAAAAGGAATTACAAAAATTCAGTGCCGTGGTCCAAAGGCTTCACTCAGTACTTGGTCTTAAAAAAGAAACGACACAAGAAACATTTAATGAAATTGAAGTGGTTCAAAATAAAATTAATGAAGAACAACGCAGTCGGGAGAATTTATTAGAAGAATTAAAAAATGCCGAACTGGATGTATCCAGTTATGAATTAAAAATCAATTCGGTAATCGATAGAATCAAAGAACGATACAATGCGGATATTCCCGACCATGTTCAGGTGAATGAAAGCGCGTTAGAATTAGAAGATCGAATTGATAAAATCAATCGAAGTCTTGAGAATATTGGTCCAATTAATATGGCGGTGAAGGACGAGCACGAAATTGAATCGGAGCGACTTCAATTATTGAATGATCAAAAAACAGATTTAATGGAATCGGAAGATAATTTACGGGATACAATTCAAAAAATTGATCGTGAAGCAAGGAAAATGTTTTTGGAAACATTTGAAAAAATTAAAGTGAATTTCGAAAAATTATTCGTCATGTTTTTTGAAGGAGGACAAGGATCGTTATCATTGGTGGGTGATCCTGACCCGTTAGATGCAGATATTGCCATTAGCGCACAGCCTCCCGGAAAGAAGAATAATTCTCTACGAATGCTATCTGCGGGAGAAAAGTCACTCACAGCCATTGCTCTTTTATTTGCTATTTACCAATATAAGCCAAGTCCATATTGTATATTGGATGAAGTAGATGCACCGCTGGACGATGTAAACATTCGAAAATTTACGAAAGTGCTAAATGCATTTTCCGACGAGACACAGTTTATAGTAGTGACCCATAATAAACTAACCATGGAAGCGGCGGATTATCTTTTCGGAGTGACCATGGAGCAAAAGGGTGTGTCAAAGCTTGTGTCGGTAAAATTCGACGCATAAACTTGTTATTCAATTATATTGATTCCCTAAAGAGAAACAGTTAATTTTGCAGGCTATTTTCGAGCCGAAAAATTATGTTTGAACAAATAACAGATAGATTTGATGATATATTCCATCGTTTACGAGGACTGGGAAAAATCACAGATTCCAATATTGAAGACACATCCCGGGAAATACGGCGTGTCCTTCTGGAAGCAGATGTAAATCTGCAGGTGGCTCGCGAATTTATTGCACAGGTCAGGAAAAGAGCCGAGGGAACGAAAGTGCTAAAATCCATCAAACCGGGTGAACAATTTATCAAGATTATTCATGATGAACTGATCCACGTTTTGGGTGATGAATCGACGGCGCTGGAATATCAAAAAAAGCCATTGGTTATTCTGTTGGCCGGTTTGCAAGGTTCCGGAAAAACTACGACTTGTGCTAAATTAGCATATTTACTTAAAACCGAAGGGAAAAAAGTATTATTAGTGGCGGCGGACGTCTATCGCCCAGCGGCGATTGATCAGCTGCAATCACTGGCGAAACAAATTGATACTCCGATTTACGATGAAGGATTGGGTCAACCGGTGTCTATTTGCTCCAATGGCGTTGCCAAAGGGAAAAAAGAGCAGATGGATGTCGTTATTCTGGATACAGCAGGTCGTCTCCACATAGATGGTGAAATGATGAATGAAATTCGAGAAATCGCTGAAACGGTCACGCCCCACGAAATTCTGTTTGTGGCTGATAGTATGACTGGTCAGGACGCGGTTACATCCGCAAAAGCATTTTCAGAAGCATTACCGCTTACCGGTACTATTTTAACCAAGCTGGATGGTGATGCCCGTGGTGGTGCGGCTGTTTCTATTCGCCAGGTAACAGGAACTCCAATCAAATTTGTTGGTATGTCGGAAAAATTAGATGGACTTGAACTTTTCAATCCGAAACAGATGGCGGACCGTATTATGGGTTTTGGTGATGTGATATCCTTGGTGAAGAAAGCTGAAATATTAACGGATGAAAAAACACTCGCCAAGCTGGAAAAGAAAATGATTGGGAATGACTTGAATCTTGAGGATTTTCAAACCCAATTAAAACAGCTGAAAAAAATGGGATCACTTCAGCAATTGGTTGGAATGATGCCAGGTGTAAATCGCAAATTATTGAAGGGTATGGATATGGACGACCGCCAGTTATCCTGGACGGAAGCTATTATCAATTCCATGACCCTTGCAGAACGTCAACATCCGAATATTATTAACGGAAGTCGTCGAAAACGTATTGCCCGGGGATCCGGTCGTACATTACAGGAAGTAAATCAATTATTGAAACAGTTTGCACAAATGCAAAAAATGATGAAACAATTTGGAAAAATGAAATCCCGCAAAATGCCAATGGGACACTTTATGGGAATAAGTTAAAAGAAGGAGATTAGCTTGGCTACAAAAATAAGACTAAAACGAATCGGACGCAGAAATAGACCATTTTACCGTATAGTGGTGATGGATCAGAGATCACGTCGAGATGGTGCTGCCATAGAGGAATTGGGATGGTATAATCCATTGGAAAAAGATAATGATAAACTCTTTAAGCTAAAGGAAGATCGTATTCTTCACTGGTTAAAAGAAGGCGCCCAAACTACGGATACCGCACATAATTTATTACGTCGAACCGGCCTCGCATTTCGATGGCATTTAATCAAACAAGGGCTGGAAGAAAAAGCGATTGAAAAAGAGATGAAAAAATGGAATCTCGAACGGGAAGATTCTGCGAAACGAAAAGCAACTAAAGTTGATAAAAAAGCCGATTCCAATCGGGATGAAGTTGCTCCAAAAGAAACAGAAGCAGCTGTTGAAAAGAAATCTGAGACAGCTGTAGAAGAAGCATCGGAAGAAGAAAAAGTAGTAGAAACCGTGGAATCAGATGAAAATAAATCTGAAGCCGCCACAATGGAACCGGCTGCTGAAGAAAAAGTAAAAGAAATTCAGGAAGAAGAATCAAAAGAAGATACATCGGCAGTTGTGAAGGAAGAAGATTCTAAAGAAAAAGAAAAAACTGGTGCAGAATCTCAAGAGGAAACCTTGGCAGAAGCAACTGAGGGCATGGAAGCAGATACAAAAGAAGTATCAACGGTGACAGAAACAACAGAAAAAGCACCAAAAGAAGAATCGGCTACAGACGCCAAGGAATCAGATAAAAATACATCTGAAGAAGATACGAAAAATGAATCTGCATCAGATACAGATACAAATACTGAAGATTCTGCCGATAAATCAATTCCTGAAACTGATGAATCAAAAAAGGAAGAAACCGAACCAGTAGGTGACAATAACGAATCTTCCGACAATGATCTGACGGAAGAACAAAGCGAATAGTCAACGTGTAAGGAGACTAACATGAAGGAAATGATCGAAATAGTAGTTAAAGAGCTAGTAGATAAACCGGACGAAGTCCAAGTAACTAAAGTCGAAACTGAGCAAAGAATCATCTATGAGTTGGTTGTTGGCGAAGGTGATTATGGCAAAGTTATAGGCAAGCGAGGGCGAAATATTTCTGCCATTCGGACATTGGTGTTCGCTGTTAATGCCAAAGAGGGTGGCAAACGCGCACGTTTGGATGTGATTGACTGATATGTCGAAGAAAGTCCATCCCATAGCCAAAATTACTCAAATTAGTGGATTTCGCGGTGAAGTTCGCTTAAAACCATTGTCGCGATACTTTGATGAATATGTTGAAACACGCCCACTCAGTATCGGATACGACATGAATATGTGCCGTGACATAAAGCTATCCGAAACTATCGGTAACGGTAAGCGGAAACGGTTCAAATTTGAAGGTATTGGGAGCCGAGATGATGCAGAAGTCCTCATAGGTCAAACAGTCTATGCGGAACAGAAAGATGATGATCACGCAAATCTTATTTCTAAAGATTTGCTTGGATATACTGTAATAACGGAATCCGGCTATATGGTTGGAACTTTATCAGATATTTTATGGCTGCCTGCAAATGATGTCTATGTAATAATGGATGGAAAAGATGAAAAGTTAATACCGGTAATCGATGAGATAATCAAAGGAATTGATCATCAATTAAGCTTAATCATCATTTCACCCATGGATGGATTGATTTGAAGAAAATAGCCTTTATTACACCGGTTCCTGATATGGTGAAAACCATCATTGAGCAAAGTATGCTCCGTAGAGCCCATGAAGAAAATATTGTGGAGTATTTCATGGTGGATCTACGTGAATTTGGAAAAGGAAATTATCGTCAAATAGACGACGCACCTTACGGAGGCGGAAGCGGAATGGTGATGATGGCAGAACCCCTGATAGCAGCCATTGAATCAGCAAAAAAATGGATGAACAATAAAGAAGATATTCGAATTATTTATCCGTCGCCCCAAGGAAAAACATGGAATCACAGATGCGCGGAATCCTTCATCGATTATGATAGTCTCATTTTCATTTGCGGACATTATAAAGGTATCGATCAACGAGTGATCGAAAAATATGTCACTGATGAATTATCTATCGGCGATTATGTTGTATCCAGCGGGGAGATTCCCGCCATGATCATCGCTGATTCTATTATTCGCCTGATTCCGGGAGTATTGAATTCCAGGGAATCAGCCGAAACGGATTCTTTTTATAATGGCTTGTTGGATAATCCCTATTTTACAAAACCGCGTCATATAGACGGTATAAATGTCCCGGAAGTATTATTGAATGGGAACCATAAAGAAATTAATGACTGGAAACAGTCCCAGAGAGAGAATATTACTAAAACAAAACGCCCGGATCTTTGGCGTAAACAATTAGAAAATAATGAGGTGTCGGAGTAAACGATGAATAAACTACATAAAGCTGTTAAAGACCAATTAAAAACAAATATACCGAAATTTAATTCAGGAGATACTGTTGAGCTGGACGTCCGTGTTGTTGAGGGCGGTAAAGAACGTATCCAGAAATATCGCGGTGTGGTTATTACAAGAAAAGGAGGAGGAATAGAGGAAACCATGACTGTAAGGAAAATATCCAACGGTATTGGTGTGGAACGTATTTTTCCCATCCATTCACCCATGCTGGCAAATATCAATGTTGTTAGACAGGGAAAAGTCCGCAGAGCCAAACTGCATTATTTACGCAGCCTTTCCGGTAAAGCGACGCGTATTGTTGAAAAACGTTAACCATTGCAGTTAAACGATTAAAAAGCCCCAATAACTCGGGGCTTTTTTGTTTTAACGATATTATTGGGAACATGTAAATTATGTCAGCGCAGTATTGATATAAGCAACCGCGGAGCAAAATCGTTAAGGATGACATGCTATTTGGATTGAGTGGTATCCCTCCAAGAATAGTCATTGACTGAGAGATAGCTTGTCGAACGATACTTAGTTACTAGTAAAACACAAGTGAAATGATTTGTAAATTATAATATTGATTGATCCAATTCGAATTACCAATAACCAGCTACAACCAACCATTAACCTGTTACTATTAACAAATAACCAGATACTACTAATCAAAGAATGAGCAGATTTGAAAAAATAGTACTGGGTATCACCGGTGGGAGTCATTTGTCCGTCCATGCGTTGATGTTGGCCCTACCAAGCCTGATTCCCATTTTACGTGATGAATTCAATACTGGGTTGGATACACTGGGTCTGGTGGTAACCATCAGCGCCTTTATGTTCGGCGTTGGAGCCATTCCGTCCGGATGGGCTGAACGAAAGTTAGGAGGCAGGATATTATTGTTATTATACCTTTTCGGTTCCGGACTGTCTGCGATGTTAGTTTCAATATCAGGTTCCTTTAATATGATGGTGGCAGGACTGGGATTGATGGGATTTTTCTGCAGCATTTATCATCCTGCAGGACTGACGCTCATTTCTCACCGTATAACTTCTCTCACAAGAGGAATGGCAGTTCACGGTATCTTTGGTACCACGGGTTCAGCGATCGGACCCATCATGGCCACTGCTTTGGCATCCTTAATCTCTTGGAGAGCATCCTATGCTGCATTAGGTGTGTTTAACATCATTCTCGCTTTCGCTACGATTGTTGCGGTTCCAAAGCGTAAACACGATATCGAAGAGACACAATTAGAAAATCACGTCGGAAAGACTAACCGTCCAGCGCTGATCTATTTTTATTTGACTAGCATGCTCATGGGTATGGCGTATTATGGATTCACTACATTTATGCCGACCCATTTCGCTGAAAATACAAACCAATTTGCACCATTTATTACTACAACAATGAAAGCAGGTGTTTTTCCTACATTGGTTTTTCTGGCTGGAATCATAGGTCAGCTCATCGGCGGTCGGTTAGGGAGTCTTTACAACAGACCTAAAATGATGATGACCATAGTGGCTTTAAATATTCCATTTTTCATACTTATGGGCTATGTCACAGATTTAATGCTGGTGTTATTCAGTCTAGGTTTGGGCGTGGCTTTTTTTAGTATCCAACCTGTTAGCAATACACTCATTGCGGATTTCACCCATAGCGATAATAGAGGGCTGGGATACGGTTTTAATTTTTTCCTAAGCTTTGGTGTTGGTTCTATTGCAGCCGCCCTCGGTGGATTCATTGCCGAAAACATGGGTGTTGCTTCCGTATTTCCTATGATGGGATATTTATTGATCCCCGGACTGTTTACCAGTTATATGATTACTAGAAACCTTTGAAAAACCTATTGTACAAATTAAAAAGTTTAACATTCGCCTGCTTTTCGTTGGAAAACTTATTAATAGCTATGCCATTACTTGTATTTCCCGTCTTCCCGCCTGCCACAACTATAATAAAAAGAAGGGGGCGGGCAGGAATCAGACAAAATTTAATTCTTTTTTCTTCATACTCTAGGTTTTATAAAGGTTTCAATAAAAAATCATGATTGTTGTTTTATCTGTGAATGTTCATCAATTTCACCTATTGTTATGAGCAAGAACCAACTCCAACAACTTCCGTCAGTATCTGAAGTATTACTTGAGGTAAACCAGAACACCAGGCTGCATATCAATTATATTACTGTAATAATAAAATCAGAAATAAAACGATTTCGAGGTCAGGCTAAAGAAGGAAAACTAAATCTCCACCGTAGCGATATTGTTAATGAAATTCTGGATGAAATTAATCGCCTGGCCAAACCATCTTTAAGGAATATTATCAATGGAACAGGCGTGGTTCTGCACACAGGTTTCGGAAGGGCGCCTGTGTCCAGAAAAATTATTTCCCATGTCGCTAAACGGATGGAAGGGTATGTCAATCTTGAATTCGATCTCGCTTCTGGCAAAAGAGGCGAACGACAAGACCACATCAGTCACATTATTTCCGGAATATGCGGAACAGAAAGCTGCGTGATAGTGAATAACAATGCCGCAGCTGTACTGATTGCATTAAATACGCTTGCTGAAGGAAAAGACGTGATTGTTTCCAGGGGGCAAGAAGTGGAGATCGGCGGTTCCTTTCGTATTCCAGATGTGATCCGCAAGAGCCATTGCAACCTGGTGGAAGTTGGCACCACGAACCGAACTCACCTAAAAGACTACGAAAAAGCCATTAGCAAAAACACCGGTGCTATCCTCTGGGCTCATACCAGTAATTACGTTGTAAAAGGCTTTACGAAAGAAGTTCCTTTACGGGAATTGGCTGATTTGGCGAAAAAGAAACGCATTCCTTTAGTGGCAGATCTCGGATCAGGTGCTTTGGTGGATATGGAAAAATTGAATCTCCCACTGGAAGAACTTGCTGCTGATATAGTAAAATCCGGCACTGATATAATCACTTTCTCCGGGGATAAGTTGTTGGGAGGGCCCCAATCAGGGATCATTGTTGGAAAAAATCGCTTACTCAAAGCCATTCACAAAAATCCACTTTACAGAACGTACCGTTGTGACAAATGGATCATTGCTCTTATGGAAGAAACATTACGAACCTATCGTGCAGAGGATAAAGTGACAAACGACAATTTATCCATGAAACTTCTGACAACTTCTAAAAAAAACCTTCTGACCCGGGGAGGAAAGATTTTGGCAGGTATTCATAAGAAAAAAGTGAAGGAATTGGGTTTATCGATAGTTGAATCCAGGGTGGAAGCAGGCAGCGGATCTTTGCCAGTAGAATCTATTCCCAGCGCTGCCTTCCGGTTTAAACCAAAATCAATTTCCGTTACTGGATTAGCTAAAGCATTTAGAATCGGCGATATTCCTGTCGTCGGTTATATTAAAGATGATACATTTTATATCGATCTGAAAGCGGTTCTTCCAACTCAAATAAATAGGCTGACTCAAGCCATCCAAGATATCTAAAATGCCACAAATTGTTATCGGTACCGCCGGGCATATTGACCACGGAAAGACAGCGTTGGTAAAAGCGCTTACCGGTACGGATACTGATCGGCTGGCAGAGGAAAAAGCGAGAGGTATGACCATTGACCTTGGATTTGCTTTTTTGAACGATTCCATTACGATCATTGATGTCCCAGGCCATGAAAAATTTGTACGAAATATGGTGGCAGGTGTGTCTACAATTCACATTGCCCTTCTCGTAGTAGCTGCTGATGACGGTATTATGCCTCAAACCAGAGAGCATCTCCATATTTTGAAACTGCTGAATATTCCTCAATGTGTTGTGGCTATTACAAAAATCGATTTGGTGGAAGATGATGAATGGCTGGACCTAATTGAGTTAGAGATCAATGAAATTACAGAAGGAATGTTTTCAAATGTTGATGTGGTGCGAACATCCGCCACAAACGATATAGGGATTGCGGAATTATACCAATTGCTGTTAGAAAAAGCGAATGTTGTAAAGACCACAGATGCGTTGAGTTTTTTTCGTTTGCAAGCCGACCGTGTATTTTCCATGACAGGATTCGGAACTGTGGTGACAGGTACCGTTATATCCGGGGAATTAAAAAAAGGAAATACTTTGGATGTATTACCGGGAAATTTTCAGGCGAAGGTTCGGGGAATACAATCTCACGGAAAAGAAGTGAGTTCTGTCCAAAAAGGTGACAGAGCTGCCGTAAATCTGGCAGGGATAGACGTCAGTAAAATTACCCGGGGATCTGAACTGGTTGCACCTGGAAAATTGAAAGCCATCACCAGGTTTACAGCACATATTCACCTTATTAAAGATATGAAAAAAGATTTGAAGCACGGTCAGCGGATTCGGATACACTTGGGTACTGGGGAGACTATGGCAAGGGTGTATTTACCAGCGAATAAGAAAATGGCCGCCGCCAGTTCCGGGAATGTAATTTTCGAACTGGAGCATCCTGCATCTATCGCAAACGAAGATCGTTTTGTTATTAGAACATATTCACCCATGACCACCATCGGCGGTGGAACCGTATTGACAACATTTTTTCCAAAGGGAGTTAAGATTAACAAGTGGGTTTTAACACTGGAAAAGCAATTTGAGAAGCGATTCACCCAGTTGGTTACTGCATTCAAAACAAATCCGAAGACAATTTATGAGTGGAGTAATTTGGTGCAGATGACTGATAATCACATTAGACAGATTGTAAAACAAACAGGTCTGAAAACATCAAATCATAGCATGATTTTTACTGAGGAAAATTTAGATAAATGCAAAAAGATTATTTTGACGGCGCTGACGAAATTCCATGGGAAGAACCCTCTTCGGAAAGGAATGTCAGCAGATGGATTGAAACAAGAGACAGGATTAAGTGAAGAATGGTTATCCGAATTATTGACCGTGATGGAAAAAGAAGGTTCTGTTCAATCTGCAGGGACAGGATTGGCATTGGCTGGCCATGAAGTGGAGCTGGAAGGCCAATCAGCTGAACTATCAGGCCAATTGGAAAATGTTTTAATGGATAATGAATATATTCCTTTGAAAACAGATGACTTGTTCAAAAAACTCAATACCGGCGAGAAAGAAATTTTAGAAATACTTCATGTATTAAAAAATGACGAAAAAGTAGTAGAAATTGAAAGGGGAATCTGGATGCACAACGAAAACATGGCTAAACTCCGTCGGCCTCTTATTGATCATTTTACAAAACACAATTCTATGAGTGTTGGTGAATTTAAAAAAATAACAAAGTTGACCCGGAAATTCGCCATTCCTGTGCTGGAATATTGCGATGCGATGGGTTGGACCGATCGAGATGGCAATCTGCGCTTAAAAGGGGAAAATTTGTGAGCGAGAATAGACCTGAGCACCAAGGAACACCCCTTATGCGTCAATATATGGATGTGAAAAAGCAGTACGGTGATGCCATCGTCCTTTTCCGAATGGGTGATTTCTATGAAACATTCAGTGAAGATGCCGTCATTACATCAAAAGTATTGGGAATCGTTTTAACAAAGCGCTCCAATGGTGCCGCCGCCCAAGTACCTCTGGCTGGATTTCCCTATCATGCACTGGATAATTATTTACACAAGTTGGTGAATGCCGGACATCGTGTAGCAATTTGCGAGCAGGTGGAAGACCCGAAATTAGCGAAAGGAATCGTCAAACGGGAAGTGGTGGAAGTGGTAACGCCGGGAACAATTACGAGTGATGCTGCCTTAAATGAAAAAACAAATCAATATTTAGCGTCTATCCACTTCCATCACCAAGATACTGGTTACGCAATTTTGGATCAGTCAACCGGCGAATTGTTCATCGGTGAATGTGCCTTAAACGATTTGACGGAATCACTTAAAAAATATGCTCCAAGGGAAATCCTTTTGGCAGAGAATATTGTCTATTCCACTTCAGATTGGTATCGGGAATTAAAACCATTCGTCTCTACGGTAGAAGACTGGGTACTGTCCTACGATCAGAGTTTGCGAATTCTTACCGATCATTTTCGGGTACGATCATTAAAAGGATTTGGCTGCGGAAATATGGAGTTGGGCATCACAGCTGCCGGCGCCATTTTTTACCACGTGAAAAATGAACTCCACGGATCTCTCTCACATGTGACGAACATTAATCCAATATCAGAAGACGGGGTTATGGGTTTGGATGGATTTACCCTCCGCAATCTGGAAGTGTTCAAATCATTGGCAACTCAAGGAACCCATGGAACATTAGTGGATCTGCTGGATCAAACGGTGACTAATGGGGGAGGACGATTGTTGAAACAATGGCTGACTCGACCTTTGACAGACATTGAACGATTGAATGAACGCCTGAATATTGTAGAAAGTTTTGTTAAAAATAAACGTTTGCTGAAAAAAATTCTGACTGTTTTGGATGAGGTACTGGACGTTGAGCGAATTCTAGGAAAGATTAATCAAAATAAAGCCAATCCGAGAGATCTTAATGGTTTAAAAGAAAGCTTAAAGTGTATACCGAAACTAAAAGAATATTTGAATATAACTGATTTTGAATATTTAGAAATTATTCGGAATTCTTTTGTGAATACACAGGCAGTTGTAGAGTTGATCGAAAGTTCTATCAATGACGAAGTTCCGGCACAGTTACAACAGGGGAATGTTATCCGTGAAGGTATCAGCGTAGAACTTGATAACTTGAGAAAACTGGTCAGCGGAGGAAAGCAATGGATTGCAAATATGCAAGAGCAAGAACGGGAAAAAACCGGCATCAGCAGATTAAAGGTAGGGTTCAATAAAGTCTTCGGCTATTATTTGGAAATATCCAAAACATATCAGGACAAAGTTCCTGATAATTATATACGCAAACAAACCTTAGTGAATTCCGAACGGTATATTACCGAAGAATTGAAGGAATATGAGGAAAAAATCTTATCGGCTGAAGAAGATATAATGACAATTGAAACAGAAATATTTAATAATACAAGCCAAAGTATTCTGGAACAGGCGGATTTGATCCAAACCAATGCGAAAATATTAAACAGACTGGATGTATTGGCTACCTTTTCTCAATTATCTATTCAAAAGAAGTATTGTAAACCAATATTGGTTGAAGATTCTGTCCTGGATATCAAAGATGGACGTCATCCGGTTGTGGAGAATCTATTGCCTGCTGCGGATCGTTTCATAGGGAATGATACAAAAATGAATGTCAACCAAAGTCAGATTCACCTTATTACGGGACCGAATATGGCAGGGAAATCCACCTATCTACGTCAAATAGGACTCATCGTTCTCATGGCTCAGGTCGGATGCTATGTTCCGGCTAAAAAGGCTACGATAGGCATGGTAGATCGATTATTTACCCGTGTGGGCGCCAGTGATAATCTGGCCGGTGGAGAAAGTACGTTTCTTGTGGAAATGATTGAAGCAGCTAATATCCTGAATAATGCGACTAACCGAAGTTTGATTCTACTGGATGAGATTGGTCGGGGAACAGCCACATTTGACGGACTGTCTCTTGCTTGGTCTATTACAGAATATTTACACAATCACAACCCTGTGGCAGCACGAACATTGTTTGCCACTCATTATCATGAATTAACAGAATTGGAACACACACTGGAACGATTGGAGAATCACCACGCTGCAGTGAAGGAATTTGGAGATGAAATTGTATTTTTAAAGAAAATCCACCCCGGCCCAGGGGATAAAAGTTATGGGATACATGTTGCTCAAATGGCGGGTTTGCCCAACAGTATCCTTACTCGGGCGAAAGATATTTTGAGTCATCATTTAGAAACATCGGAACAATCGGGAACATCCATTCCGCCGCCAGCATCAAAGCAGATATCCATATTTGAAGTGCAGGAAGCCAAATTCAAAAAAGACCTTGAAAAGCTCGATGTGAATACCATGACCCCCATTCAGGCTCTGCAAAAACTGGATGAATTGAAAAAGAAACATCGTTTATAAACCTCCATGTCTGCCCCGTTTTAATAATTTTATAACTGGTGGACTGACGAAGAAACGCAAAGGAATAAAGAAAATAATAACACCATATCACGAATGATGAAACTTTGGTTATGTCAAGGAGTTCTCACATAAGACTGTGTTTTGTCGATCAAGTGGCTATTTGTCCAATTGATCGGTGAAGTGGAAATGGTAATGGATCAACAGTAAGAATGAAAAAACAAAAACATATTTATAAATGCCTGGGATTGATTCATCTATTAATTCTTGGTTTGTTCGTATCATCGATGTGGGCGGAATCCTATTGGGTGAAATATGGATGGCAGTCTTTCAAAAATGCCGGTGATGCCCAATCGATTGCCCTAGGACAGGCACTAACAGCTGCATACAGTGGAGCAGCCTCAGTTTTACAAAACCCTGCTCATGCACACCATTCATATAACCAATATCTATATGCCCATCAAAATAGGTTTGCCGGATTGGTCAATAGCGATTTTCTTGCTTTTCCAACACTTGCGGGGTTTCAACGTCCTGTTAATGTTGTATTATTTCATGAGGGTGTGAGCAATATTCCCGATACACGAACCGTTCTGCTGGATTGGGGAATCGACGGCATTCCCGGTACCGGTGATGCCGGAGAAAGCAATGGTCATCTGGATGAAGGAGAACGCCTCGATGCAACTCAGGTATCATTTTTTAAACAATCTCAATGGGGGATTCATTTAAGTACGACTTGGAAGGTTAAAAACTGGATCCTGGGAGTGGGGATGAAAGGACTATTTCACTCATTGGCCGAACATTATGCATCTGGAATTGGGTTTGATTTAGGCGCTACCCGTTCATTTTGGAAAGGGAACACCATTGGGCTGACCCTCACGAATGCAACCACTTCCTGGCTAGTTTGGGAAAATGGCACCATTGAACGGTTTTCTCCTGAATTCTATGCTGGTATCTCACAAGAAATTGGATTTGAGCAATTTCCCCTCACTATTAATTTGATGGCTGATGCGGCGCTGAATCCTTTCAGCCATGGATTGGAGGATGATTTTCAGTTTGGAGAGACTGGAGGTCGCTATCGGGGAGGATTGGGCATTCGTTATAAAAAATTTACTTTACGGTTTGGACGGGGATTAAACGCACTCACCAGCGCCGGACTTGGTTTGGATTGGGGACAAGCAGCCATACATTATGCGTTTACCACTGGTGCCAATTCGACATTTTTAGGAGATTCCCACCTTTTATCCTTCAGTTTAGAGCCCAAATGGTTGGCCGGTCAACTGGGGAAGATTCTCTGATGAATGGTGAGTGGTAACTGGTGAGTGGTAACTGGTGAATGGTAACTGGTGAATGGTAACTGGTGAATGGTAACTGGTGACTGGTGACTGGTAACTGGTAACTGGTGAATGGTGAATGGTCAGAAATGTTTTAATCCCGGTTGATGATATAAACTAAAATGAGGTTAATTTAAGCAGTGAAATCTTCTACAATAATACTATGGATACCCCTGATCGTTATTGCGATATTGAGTATCATAAAGTTAATCAAAAAACGTGAAAGTTCTGGAAAACCTTGGATCAGAATAGAGGAAATAGATAAAGATGAATAGTCATTTAGCATTGAGATCAGGGAATCCTGCGCTTCAATCCAATACCTTTAAAAAACATTTTGCAGCAGCCAGTGAAGGCGCAATGACGCTAGAGGGTACAGTCCGAAAAACAGCCATTTCGCTCATTTTACTGATGACAACAGCATTAATGACATGGAATAATCCCAATCTCGGTGTATTTATGATACCAGGTGTAATTATAGGTTTTATTTTGGCGATGATCACTGTTTTTAAACCCACAGCTGCACCCATCACCGTCCCTCTTTATGCATTAGCAGAAGGACTCTTTTTAGGAGGCATTTCCCGTATTTTTGAACAATCATATCCCGGTATTGCCGTTCAGGCGATTTTCCTGACCTTTGGTACTTTGGGGGCATTGCTCTTGGCGTATATGTCCGGACTGATCAAAGCGACCGAAAATTTCAAACTGGGTGTGGTGGCAGCCACCGGCGGTATCGCTATCCTTTATTTTATCAATTTTATTATGGGAATTTTTGGATCAGGGATCGGTGTGATTCATGGTAATTCCATGATGGGAATCCTATTCAGCGGATTTGTGGTCGTCATTGCTGCCTTGAATCTGGTGTTGGATTTTGATTTTATTGAGGAAGGGGCAGAAATGGGTGCCCCTAAATATATGGAATGGTATGGTGCCTTTGGGTTATTGGTAACATTAATCTGGCTCTATTTGGAGATATTGCGTCTGTTGGCAAAACTTCAAAGCAGGAGATGAAATTAGTGACTGGTAACTGGTAAGTGGTAGCTGGTAAGTGGTAGCTGGTAAGTGGTAAGTGGTAACTGGTGGTGTGGTTACTATCGCCTGAATATACATAATGGAAACCTGAAAACCGGTTGGGAAATAAACCGATGAATAACATGCAAAATGAACTCAATAAAAACGATAATAAAAAACAGCTCAGGGAGTGTGTAAAAGCAATTGGTGGAAAAAATTACTTTCTTCAACTCCTGGAAGCTATACGTGAAACACCCCCCCATCCACTCATGGCAAAAAATGCAGAATTTCATTTTTCTATCGGCACTATTAAATGGAAAAAAGTGATCTATAAAGATAAAGTCCATTTATTATTATCGATGGTTAAGGGTAACCAAAATAATGGAAATCTTATGCCAAAAAAGGGGGATAAAGGGTATAAAACAAAAATGAATTTGCTTCGAACTTTAGGGCCGATGGAGTTTATAGTTCACCCTAAAAACGCCAAAGATGGTGATGGCTTTATCCTACGTCCATTTGACATAGTTAATAAAGATACAACACGATTAAATTATATGTTCAATGCAATATTTTTTGCCCCGATTCATTCTGTAAAAAAGGAGCTTACAGCTAAAGAGTCATACAAATAATGTGAAACTTTTACTCAAATGATGAGCGTACCTGCATTACAATCTATATAGCGCAGCGGCTCGCTGTTCATGCGCAAAAGGAATGATACTAGTGGAGCAGTCGCAACCAATCTGAAATAGATTATATAATTTCTTTAAACGGTATTATGACATTAAAGCAAAATAAGTATCAATGCTTAAAATAAAATTTTAAAGGTTTATCAAGCCAAATATTTTCCGAAAGTTTCTTTGAGAACTACGCTTCGAAATCTTATCAAAGACAATCATATTATCAATATTCCTTTATATGCATGATCACAACTGAAAGTAATTGTTGAACAGAATAATGGATTAACTATCCATTTCAGAAATAGAATATAGTGTAAAAAATAATATCAACCTGTTTCCACTGTAAGACCGCCGCGAATATGCCTACAAATTATTTTGCGTGAGCAGGCGGGCATTTTAATTAATGATATTTTATACGATTCCAATCACCGCGTTCCTTGTGGATTATTACTTTTGAAACCCTCAAAGGGAAAAGTATTGGGAGTAACGACAGTCCCTGTAGTAAATGTAAAAGGCAGGTCAGAATCCGGATTGAATGTGACTTCCAATAATCCGCTCTTATATCCCTTTTCTGCTGTGGAGACAACTACACCATATCGCCCATTTTCGTTTTTTGGAATCTCCATAGATGTCCAGGTGCGATCAATAGCCCAAATTCTAAAATCACGTCCATTTTCATTGGTTGCCTCCCATTGCTTCACCGTATAATCAGAATTCATTGAATGGTCTATATTCAAAAAGATTGAGTCCCCTTTTACTGACCAGTCGAATTTGGGTAAATCCGTTTCAGATATGACTGCTTTATAAAATGCCAATAGGCTGCGCAAGTTATAATCACCGTCTAAATCCCGAAGGCTGTGATTAGCGTTCGGAATGTATTGTATGTATTTACTGCCAATTAAATCATCCCAGTAAAATTGCCAGGAGTCCGTCACAAAAAATTCATCTCCGGTTGCATTAATGAGAAATTTGGGTAAGTCCAGCTCCCGGATGAAGGAAAAAGGCTCAACAATTTCCATTAATCGGGCAAACTCGCGGGACCCCATCCAATCCATAATGCCTTCATGCACATAATCCTCTACGGCAGGCGACCACTCTCCATAACATTTCCAATGGTGATTAAACGACGGAACAATATTCAGCATATCAATCACAATGGGAATAATGGCCATGACCCGATCATCAGCAATGGCTGTTGTCCATGTTGTCCAACCCCGTTTGGAGGCACCGGTTGTTACAAAGCGGTGAATCGGTTTCCCTTCATATTCGGCTACTTTTTGGACTACATCCATCCCTTTTGATACTGCTTTTGTCATTGGCAGTCTTGCCAGCCATTCTGCATCCTTATCTTGAGCACCACCCTCAAAAAATTGTCGCCATCCAAAGGAGATTAGTTCATCTTCGACCCGCTCGCCAAAATCATCATGTTTAAAAACCAACGGCTGAAAAGGGATGTTAGATATTTCAGCAATAATGGATTTTGTTGCGATGGCAGCTTGAACCAAGGCTGAATCAGCAGAATCGGGCATTTTTCTTTTATTGTTTCCACCGCCAATGACCATAAGGGCTTCCGTCTCTTCAACTTCATTTGGAACAATGATTGTTAGCCAATGCCACCACTCCACCTGATCGACTTCCTTAGATGATAACCACCTTTGAGATGTCATTTTGATGATATATTCCATCCAGGTTTCCCCTTCAACTACCTTTTTTATTTCATATTGAAATGCAGTATCTTCCTTCTGAACATAATCTCGTAAAATTGAATTCTGTTTTTCACATGATGAAAGAAGTAAAATTGATACAATTAAGATGGAAATTTTTCTCATAGGTCGGCAGTCCGCTTTGGGTTATTGTTTGTTAAATTTATTTATTCAATATGGGAATATAATGAATTCGAGAAAGACTATTTCCAAATGAAATTACAATCAGGAAAAGAATAAATTGATTGATATACCTGAACAGGATGATGATTTACTGAAAGAATGTCGAATAGACACGTATCGTTCAAGCGGGAAAGGAGGGCAGCATGTCAATAAAACGGAAAGTGCTGTACGGTTAACTCATTATCCAACGGGAATAGTAGTCACTTGTCAGGATGAGCGCAGCCAACACAGGAATAAACAAATTGCCTTAGAGCGATTACGGGATAAATTGACTGCCATCAACCGAAGACCCAAAAAGAGAATCAAAACCAAAAAACCAGTCTCCGCGCACAATAAAAGAATCAAAGCGAAAAAGCAGCAATCAGAAAAAAAACATCGACGTCAAAAACCAGATTTGGATGAATAAATAATCGTTTAGCCGGTCATTCACTTTGAAGTGGTCGGAACGAAAGAACAAGGATTGAAAACCTCCTTCTGAATGGAAAATTTATTGAAGAAATTTTAAACTGGAAGCATGTTTGTTGAGCAATATAGAAAAATCCATATTAATCTTAAGAGGCTTATACGACACCTGTCATTTTTCGATTGAATATAAATAGCGCTGATTTCCTGTCCAAAATGTAAACTCCCCATTTCACCAGAGAAACCTCACATAGACCAACATCCTTTAGGAAAGGTCGAATAACGAATAGAAGTCTCTAGATTATTTATCAGGTAAATGTGATAAAAAAATGATGAAAATGATGTAATACATATTTGGGAGGGATAGAGAAATACGTGTAAATTCCCTGACTTTTCCAGAATAATAAATAGCAAAATAATAATGTTAAAAAGTATGACAGGTTTCGGCCGCGGGACATCGGGAAATGGCAATTCGGTTGTTTCGGTGAATGTAAAATCTTACAACGCCCGATTTCTTGAAATGAAGGTTAGAGGTCTTTCATTGGCACCTGAATTGGAAGCATCGGTTCGCGAAAAAATAACCAAATTATTGATTCGCGGGACGGTTCATATATCTGTTGAAAGACAACTGGAAAATGGATCAGAGAATTTTCAGTTTAACCGTCAGAAATTTGAAACAATGGAAAAAATCATACAGAGTGTTCAAAAAGAATACGGACGCTCACTTGATTTAAGTAGTCTACTCTCTTCGGATGATCTTTTTGTAAAAAGTCAGGAACAGGAAACATCAAAAGAAGATTTACTGAGTGCGTTAAACAAAGCCCTGGATCAAGTCAAGTCCATGAGGAATAAGGAAGGTCAAGCGATATACGCAGACTCAACGGATCGATTAAATCGATTGTTGGATATGACGTCCAAAATTGAAGAATTATCAGCTGATTTCGTAAAGGAGCAAAGAGATAAAATGCATCGGCGATTATCGGAATTAATCGATAATGTTTCTATTGATGAAAATCGCCTTGCACAGGAGGTTGCTTTTTTAGCAGACCGATCAGATATTTCAGAAGAATTAGTACGCATTCGTAGTCATATAGAACAATACAAACATTTAACTGAATTGAGTGAACCCGTAGGAAAACGACTTTCATTTTTAATTCAGGAGCTAGGTCGGGAAATTAATACTATTGGTTCGAAAACGGGTACAAGCAGTATTATTAATACAGTAGTTGAATTCAAGAATCAATTGGAAAAAATCAGGGAACAAGCACAAAACATACTATGAAAAATCTCGTGATCATATCTGCTCCCTCCGGCGCCGGTAAAACAACCATCTGCCGAGCCCTCCAGGAAAATGCCGACGTAAAATTTTCCATTTCATGTACAACACGGGAAAGAAGAAATTACGAAGTTGAAGGTGTAGATTATTATTTCATTACCGATGATGATTTCCAATACCGCCTTAGTAATGACGAGTTTGTGGAAACAGAAAATGTCCACGGTTTTATGTATGGTACATTGAAAGAATCTATCGATTATGCCATATCAGCGAGAGAAATTTTATTATTTGAAGTGGATGTAAAAGGCGCCATGTCCATAAAAAATCTTTACCCGGAACAAACAATATCGATTTTTATATTACCCCCCAGTTTCGAGGACCTAAAAGAACGTTTGATTAAGCGCGGGACTGATTCAAGAGCTCGAATTGCCAAGCGATTAGAACGGCTGGATATTGAAATAGGCTACAAAGATCAATTTGATTATACAGTCATTAATGACAGTATTTTCCGTGCTACATCCAAAATTATATCAATCATTAACAAACAAAATGAAGGAGTACTTCATGTCAATAAAAACCATATCAATGCGCGAGATGGAAAAGCAATCTGAGGATATTTATGAGTCAGTAATTGTTATGTCCAATCGGGCACGTCAAATCAATCGTAATCGCTTCATGGATGCTGCTATCAGGGATGCCGAAGAGTCAGAAATGGGTGTATTTGATGAACTTCCTCCGGAACCTAAAGAAAATTATGAAGAAGAAATTAAATCAACTACTCAAGCATTGGATGAATTTATCGCCGGTAAATTAACATGGCGGCACTCTGATGAAATAGAACTTTAACTATGTCCCCCGATAGGGATGATGTTCGCCGATATCTGCGGCAAAATCAGGAATTATTCGGGGATGAATTATTTATAACAACGCCATCTCAAAACAGGCAAACCGATGAGAAAAATAGTGAAGATTTATCCTTATTTGAAGCAGACATCAGCGCATGTCAAAAATGTTCATTAGGCAGTTCGCGCACTGAATTCGTATTTGGCGTTGGAGATCCAAATGCCGATTTATTAATAGTGGGAGAAGCACCCGGTGCTGAAGAAGATAAAAAAGGTGAACCATTTGTTGGTCGTGCCGGAAAGCTGTTAGATAAAATATTATCTGCTATCGACAGAAGCAGAGGAAAAGATGTCTATATCTGCAACGTGTTAAAATGCAGGCCCCCGAATAATCGCGATCCACTCAGAGCTGAAGTGGAGAAATGCGAACCGTATTTATTACATCAAATACGTTTGATAAATCCATCACTTATAGTAGCTTTAGGGCGAGTCGCCGGACAGACCCTTTTGAATGTGGATAAATCGTTGAAAAGTCTGCGAAATACATTCCACGACTATCATGGAACACCATTATTGGTAACATATCATCCGGCAGCTTTGTTACGTAACAAAGACCTGAAACGTCCAACTTGGGAAGATTTCAAGGTTATTAAGGAATACTTGGAGAAAAATAATTAATCATGGCAAATGAGTTACAATACCCGCTAAACGTACAACCCCAGTCGTTGGAAGCGGAACAGGCTGTATTAGGTGCGATGCTTTCCAGTAAAGAAGCAGTAAGTAAATCCTTGCAATGGCTTACGGCTGAACAGTTCTACAAGGAAGCCCACAATAAAATTTTCAGATGCATGACTTCATTGTTCAATGAAGGACAGGAAATTGATACTGTTTCTATCGTCAATCAATTAAAGAAAAAGAAGGAATTAGAAAGCGTTGGTGGAGCCTACTATATTACCGGACTTGTTGAAGCGGTTCCTTCTGTTGCCAATGTTGAAAACTATGCCAGGATAGTCCTTGAAAAAGCCATGTTAAGGAATTTGATATTAATTTCTCACGACCTCGCTAAAAGTGCTTTTGAAGATTCACAAAATGTGGATGAATTGTTGGATCAGGCAGAGCAATCTATCTTCTCCATTTCCCAAAGGAGACTAAAGGGTGGGTTCCAACATATTGATCCAATTCTTCATGAAACATTTGAAAAACTGGATCAAATTCATTCAAAACCGGGAGATGTAACCGGTATCGCATCCGGATTAATTGATTTGGACGAACTCACATCCGGTTTTCAACCTGGTGAGCTGGTTATCGTTGCCGGACGACCGGGAATGGGCAAAACTGCTTTGGCATTGACAATGGCTCGGAATGCAGCTGTAGATTATAAACATCCAGTGGGTCTATTCAGTCTGGAGATGGCAAATCACCAATTAGCGTTGCGACTTTTATGTGCAGAAGCAAAAGTAGATAGTCATTTAGTTCGGACGGGTAAGCTACCTAAAAAACAGTGGCAGAATTTGAGCGTATCCGTGGGGACACTGGCTGAATCTTCTATTTTTTTAGACGATACTCCCGCAATCAGCGTATTGGAACTACGGGCAAAAGCACGACGACTGAAAGCAGAGCATAATATTGAATTGCTGATCGTTGATTACCTGCAGCTCATGCAAGGTCCTCGAGGCGTCGAAAGCAGACAGCAGGAAATATCTACTATTTCCAGATCCTTAAAAGCGTTAGCCAAGGAATTAGATATCCCTGTCATTGCGTTATCTCAGTTATCCCGAGCGGTTGAGCAGCGGACTGAGCATCGACCGGTTCTGTCTGATCTGCGTGAGAGTGGAGCCATTGAACAGGATGCTGATTTGGTTATTTTCTTATACAGGCAATGGATTTATTCCCAGGAAGACGAAGATAGAGGAAAAGCTCTAGTGATTGTTGCAAAACACAGAAATGGACCTACCGGGTCAATCGATGTTGCATTCATTGACCGCTTTGCTCGATTCGAAAATTATGCATCCATTCGAGATGAACAAGGAATAGAAGTACCGTTCTGATGCCAAGTACTTTATCACGGTTTATCCCCCATTTAGTTGGTGAATTTCCAAAACAATTCATGGAATTATACGAAAATCTAAATATTCCTTCCGGGGATGAAAAGGATGAAGTAAAGCGATTATTGTGGGAAGCCTATGATTTTGGTCTCAACAGTCATGAAGGTCAAAAACGCCGTTCCGGTGAACCCTATTTTAATCATTGCGTTGAAGTAGCCAAACTGCTTATATCTTGGAGGATGGATCCGAGTACCATCATGGGTGGATTGCTTCATGATTCAGTTGAAGATACAGGTGTAACTCTAGCGGACATTCGTGAGCGATTCGGTGAGGATGTGACAAACCTCGTGGATGGAGTGACAAAACTTGGGGGAATTAAATTCACAAGCCGGGAAGAAAAGCAGGCTGGAAATTTCATGAAAATGCTTTTATCGGTTGCAAAAGACCTCAGGGTAATCATTATTAAATTTGCTGATCGAATTCACAATATGAAAACGATTGAGCATTTAGGGCGATTGAAGCAGCATCGAATTGCTGTGGAAACCAGAGATGTATTTGTTCCGCTGGCTCATCGATTGGGAATGGCATCGGTTAAGTTCCTCTTGGAAGATCTGGTTTTTAAAACACTTAAACCAAAAGAATATAAAGACCTGGATTCCAAAATAAAATCAAGTCGCAAAGTGAGAGAAAAATATATCAAGGAAGTTTCAGACCCACTACAGAAAGAATTAACAAAACTTGGAATTGAAGCGAAAATTTATGGCCGGGTAAAATCTCATTCTTCTATCTACGGGAAAATGGTCAAACGAGATAAAACCTTTAGTGAAATATATGACCACCTTGCAATTCGAGTCATTGTTAAGAAGGTTGCCGATTGCTATCTCGCTTTAGGGATCATGCATAACCAGTTTACTCCGGTACAAGAGCGGTTCAAGGATTTTATCGCTTCTCCAAAATCGAATGCATATCAATCGATACACACAACTGTAGTTGGTCCAAAAGGCAGAATGCTGGAAATACAAATCAGAACTAGTGAAATGGAAGAAACTGCAGAAATCGGCATTGCCGCTCACTGGAGATATAAAGAGAAGGGTTCCTTATTAAAAAGTGTTGATCCCCATGTGAAATGGCTCCGTGAACTTGTAGATATTTTACAATCAGAATCCTCTGATCCAAAAGAATTTATGAATCTACTGAAGATTGATCTTTTCAATGACGAGATATTTGTCTTTACTCCTAAAGGGGATTTGGTTCAATTACCAACGAATTCAACTCCAATCGATTTTGCATTTCATGTCCATACTGAAGTGGGCATGCACTGTTTGGGTGCAAAAGTCAATCATTCCATTGTACCCCTAAATACCAAACTGCAAAATGGTGATATTGTGGAGATTATTACCAGTAAAAATCAAAAACCAAGTTATGGGTGGCTAAATTTTGTAGTCACAACAAAAGCCAGAACCCACATTAATAAAGAATTGGTAAAACAACAATATAATGAGAGTGTGGCTATAGGCAAGGAATTGGTGAATAAGACTCTCCGTAGGTTGAAAAAGAAAAATTTCATTACCAAAATTGAATCATCTTATCAAAAATTCGGATTAAATAATACCGAGCAATTAATGGAAGCAATTGGCAAGGGAGATTTGACGGTTCGGAAGATATTGAAGAAAATAGATCCGGATGATATCCCTCTATTAAATATAGATGAAGAACAGGAGGAAAAACGATTTTTTGATTTTGCTCGCTCAAAAACCAAGGGAATCAAATTACAGGGGATTGACAACCTGATGGTAACCTTTGGCAAATGCTGTAATCCAATCCCTGGGGATGAAATGATCGGTTTTGTAACCAGGGGACGAGGAATTACAGTCCATCGATCAGATTGTAAAAGTTTACCATTATTAAAGAAGGAATCTGATCGATTAGTCCCAGTCGATTGGGATGTAGAGAAAAAAGACCTCTTTAATGTTCGCCTAAAAGTTGTTGGATACGACCGCAAAGGAATGCTGAATGATTTGATAGATTTTATTACTAAATCTGATTTAAATATTGTGAGTGTTGAATCAAATGTAAAAGATGCAGTGGCAACTACATTTTTCATTATTCAGGTAAATAACGTTCGTCAATTAGAACGAGTGATAAAAAAAATGACAAATACTCCCGGTGTTGATTATATTGAACGCTCCGGCAAATTTTAGTCAGTATTTTAATGAAGCGAATTTTGGGAATCGACTACGGCGAAAAACGAGTTGGTTTGGCGTTGTCAGATCTCATGCAATTAATTGCATCGCCATTTAAGACAATCCCGAATAATTCCTCCCTTTTCACGGCCTTAAAAAAAATTATCGACGAATATGAAGTCGAGAAAGTTGTAGTAGGTTTACCAAAAGGAATGAAAGGTCAGGAAACCCAGCAAACGAAATTTGTGAGAAATTTTATCACCCAATTGGAAGATAATAATATATTAGTTGATTTGGAAGATGAACGATTATCATCTATCACAGCAAAAAAATCGCTGATCCAGCAAGGAATTAAAACAGGTCATAATAAGGGATTAATCGACCAAACCGCTGCTGCAATTTTTCTTCAATTATATTTGGATCGTCAATAATTTGAAGCTTCAACAATATCCGCCCTGGGTACTGGCTTTATTATCCGGTGTGTTATTTGGTGTAACGTTCCTTCCTTTTTCTCCTGGCTTTCTGAATTATTTTAGTCTGGTGCCATTATTGATTATCTGGCTCAATCGTGACGTCAAAACAAGTGCCGCCATGACGTATTTATCTGCAATCACCGCAAATTTCATCGCCTTTTACTGGATGGGTCTTAATAAAGGGACAGCACCATTAATTGCCTTTTCATCATTAGTCGGTGCGGTGTTTTATTTGGCATTATTTTGGCTGATTGTGGGAGTCGGTGTATCGTTTATACAAAAAAAAATGAAGATGGGTCTGCTCTTATTTCCATTTATTTGGGTTGCGATGGAATATTTGCGGAGTTTCGGACCCATGGGTTTCCCCTGGTCAGACTTGGCGTTGACACAAGTTTTTTTACTCCCAATGATCCAAACAGCAGATGTGACTGGATCAGCAGGTATTGCATTGTATATTTGTATTATTAATGGATTAGTATATGGTGCTCTCATAGAAAAAAATCCAAAGCTATACATTATCGGCGCTGTTGGTTTATGGGGAATTGTATTTGGAATTGGAAGTTGGCGTTTAAATGCAATTGATATTATTTCCGAAACATCTCAATTTAAAGTTGCAGTTATCCAACCTAACGTGGATCCCGTTCAAAAATGGGATGAATCCTACAAAAATAAATTAGTGACCTTAATGGATTCATTAACAAATGAAGCGATGATTAAAGAACCGGATTTCGTATTATGGCCGGAATCAGCTTTACCTGCTTATTTGAGAATTTCTCGCACCTATCGATATCCGATTCGTCAAAAAGTTAAACAATATGGAATCCCATTGTTGGCGGGTACCATTGATATGGAGTCAGATAATAACAATCGTTATTATTACAATGGAGCAATCCTTTTTAACGCGGATGGATCCATGGAGATGTATCACAAACTATTGTTAGTACCCTTTGCTGAATACATACCATTTTCGGATACATTCCCGATACTTAAAAAATTGAATTTTGGCCAGGGGAACTTTGATCATGGCAATGAATACACTATTTTTAAAATAAAGGATGTACGATTTAGTAATATGATTTGTTACGAATCCAGTTTTCCCAGGATTGCAAGAAATTTTATAAAACGAGGTGCTGATTTTCTAACTGTGGAAACCAATGATGCCTGGTCGGGAGATGCACCGGGCGTATATCAACATCTAAAACACGCTCAATTGAGAGCGGTGGAAAATCGAGTTCCAATCGTGCGAAGCGCCAATACAGGTATATCAGCTATAATTGCGCCGTCAGGACGAGTCCTGGAACAATTGGATTTTGGTGAACAAGGTATCTTATTCAGCTCATTGCCTTTTCTAAATTCGGATTGGGAAACCGTTAATGGAGATGTATTTGCATTAATGTGTATTTTCCTTGGTCTCGGAATGGTTGTTTGGGAATGGATTACTGTCAGGAAAAAGGACTGAAGATGAGAGATTGGAGCTGTGAGGAGAAGAGAGTGTGGTAATAGGAGTAAAAAAAATGAAAAAGGAAAAATGAAAAAAGTATCACTTGTTACAAAAATATTCATAATCGGTATTTTGCTAATGCAATCGGTGAATGGATTAAGTCCGGTTACAAAATCATTCCTAGTACCGGGCTTGGGTGAATATGCCCTGGATGAACCCGCGAGAGGAAGAGCATTTATTATTTCTGAAACCACTTTATGGACTTCACTCGCAGGTGCATTGATCATCAGTAATAATTATTCAGATCAATTCCAGGCGTTTTCAGCTGATTTTGCCGGAATATCTCCGGGAGGAAAAAATCAACAATTTTGGATAGATGTCGGAAATTATAATTCACGGGAGGATCATAATGAAGAACATTTGAGATTCAGAGAGTTCGATGCATTATATCCAAATGACTCAGAATGGGATTGGAACTGGACATCAGAAAAAAAACGGAAACAATATAGAAGTTACCGCATCACGAGTGATCAATGGTTTCTGACAGCAAAATTCGTTGCCGGCGGAATTGTAATAAATCATATTATATCAGCCGTTGATGTTCTCTATCTTCAGCGTATTTCACAGATTCAAAATATTTCCGTTCTTCCCGTATTTGATTATGGAAAAGGTGCTTCGGGAATCGTGTTTCAAATTCAATTTTAACTATGTCTGTTCTATTAGGTCAGCCCATTGTAAGGCTATGGCTATATTTAACCTTTTCCACAGCAGCATTATTCAGTCCCACAATTTTTCATTGGGGATTTTATGGAGTGCTTTTAATGATGTTAACTTATGTAGAAAATATTTCCTTGGGGAAACTGGCCCGTTCGTTGCAATCATTTATGATGTATTTGCCAATTATGATCATTATTTACGTAATTGTTTCTTTAATATTTAGTCAGTTAACACTTTTTGAGGTCATGGTTGAAATTGGGTGGGTCGCTGTAAAGTTTTTACTCGTCATGGCGATTATGAATGTTTATCATACCGGGAAATATCTCGGTAACGTATTCGATGCATTGCGCAGTATTTGGGTCAGGATTAATAGACCTTGGCAAAAAGTCGAGAATTTTTTTCTATTTCTTGAGATCACATTGCGATTTTATCCTTCATTCCAACGAGACTGGAATCGATATAATGACATTCAAAAAGCGCTGGGGTTGATAAAACATACTACTAAATTTCAACAGTGGAAGAAAACAGCCAATCAATTGCCGGGAATGTTCTTTCTACATTTGCGAAATGCGGATGATATTGCACAATCGATGTCATTGCGGGGGTACGGAAAGCACATTCCAAGGGGAGTTGCCCAATTTATTTCATTCAATAGTATACATTTGTTTACAATCCTTTTCATTATAACTGTATTTAGTTTAGTTCATTTCATTGCCGCGTTTTAAAATACATATTCAATATGACGGGACTGACTTTCATGGTTGGCAGATTCAAAGGAACAACCGAACCATTCAGGGTGAATTAGAAAAGGTTTTAAGCAAACTCAATAACAGTAAAAAAATCAATTTGATTGGTTCAGGAAGAACAGATAGTGGAGTACATGCATTGGATCAAGTAGCCCATTTTGACTGGGATACAAAAATGGAAACCAGCAAGATTGTTTCTGCTTTGAACGGAAATCTTCCTTTAGAAATCAGGGTGAAAACATGTCATATAGTTCCGAATGAATTTCACGCCCGGTTTTCAGCTGTGCAGAGGCAGTATCTATATCAATGCCGTACCGATGATTTTATTATGGATCGTCATTATGTCTGGCGAACAGGGCGTTTAGATATTGACGCATTAAACAGTATTTCGAAGAGCATCATAGGTGAAAATGATTTTACGTCTTTTTCAAAATACAATGCTGAAGTTGAAAATAGAGTGAGCGTAATCTATTTATCTGAATGGACAGAAGCGGGGAGTATTGTAAATTATCGTGTGGCAGCTAACCGGTTTTTACATCATATGGTTCGATATTTGGTGGGAACGATGGTTCAAGTTGCTAAAGGAAAATTGACAATGACAAAATTTCAAAATTTATTGAATGAACCGAAAGAAGACGTCTTGGTGTATCGCGCACCGGCTCAAGGGCTTTTTCTTGAATATATCGATTACGATGGCGCAGATACTTTTTAGACTAATCATTTTATCATCACTCATTGTGGGGCAATGGGAAGTAGATGATTCTCGCCATACGGCGATCACGAGAGCAATAAAGGAAGTAAGTCCAGCCGTGGCAAGCATAAGTGTAACACAAATTCAGAATGTTTACAGTCCGTTTTCACAAGACCCATTTTTTGAATTTTTTTTCCCGGGTCGCCAACCAAAAAGAGAAGTGCATAGTTCTGGGTCTGGTATAGTCATCAGTCCGGATGGATACGTATTAACCAATTTTCATGTAGTAGAAAATGCTACGGATGTTTTAGTGACATTACCGGGTGGAGAGGAATTCGAAGCTGAAATTATCGGAATGGATTTCATTACAGATTTGGCTTTGCTAAAATTAAATGGAAAATATTTTCCTTATGCTCAATTAGGTGATTCGGATGATTTACTAATCGGTGAACGGGTCATTGCGCTGGGAAATCCTTTTGGCCTTTTTGATATTGCGAAGCAACCGACGGCTACATCTGGTATTATAAGTGCGGTGGATATGGATTTCGGTTCGCAGTCCGGAGGACGCATTTATAAAGATATGATTCAAACAGATGCCGCAATTAATCGTGGAAATAGCGGAGGTCCACTGGTGAATGCCTCTGGAGATGTCATTGGTATTAATACATTTATTTTTACAGGATCACAATTTGCTGAAGGCTCCATTGGAATTGGTTTTGCGATTCCGATTAATATTGCAAAGGATATTGCTGAAGAGTTAAAGATATCCGGAAAGGTGGATCGAAGTTTTTCGACAGGGTTATCTGTAGAGCGACTAACGCCTGAAGTGGTATCATATCTGGATGTTCCATTTAGTCGTGGAGTCATTGTTGTGGAGGTTGAGCACGGCAGCAATGCTGAAAAAGCCGGTGTTAAAGTGGGTGATATTATTTATGGAGTTAATGGGAAAAAAATCAGCAGTTCTCGAGAAATATTGAAAATAATAAAAGAGAGCGACTTGCGATCCGGAAGCAGAATAAAGTTGCAGATATATCGTGAAGGGAAGAAAATAACAAAAAAATTAACATTAGCAAGGATCAATTAATGCCTGCACCTGAGGGTCGTAACATTCTTATTACGTTAATGATAATTACCTTTGTAAGCGGGATTACGGGGTTTGGGTATGATTACGCATTCTTAAAGGTAATCTATTTTATTTTTGGAGGTTTATTTATTTTCTGTATTAATTTTTTCCGGGATCCAGTTCGGATTTCTCCGGAAGGGGAGAATAATCTTATTTCTCCGGCTGATGGTAAAGTTGTTTTGATCAAAGACGTCACTGATAAAGATGTGGGTGAGGGGAAACAAATTTCCATTTTTTTAAATATTTTTAATGTCCATTCGAATAAGATACCCATATCTGGACAGGTGGAAAAGGTAGATTATGAATCAGGGGATTTCAAAGCGGCATTTGATCATAATGCCAGTGATGTAAACGAACAGGCAATTGTTGTTTTGTCCCACGGAGATAAAAAGATTAAAATAAAACAGATTGCCGGCTTAATTGCCAGACGCATTCACTGCTATGCAAAGGTGGGAAAATCATATAAAGCCGGAGACCGATTTGGGTTTATAATGTTTGGTTCCCGTACCGATCTAATAGTACCTTCCGGTTCAAACATTAATGTACAGGTTGGGGATAAAGTAAAAGGCGCTATGAGTATCATTGGACAAATAGCTCAATGAACAATAAAAAACGAAAAAGACGCAATTTCATACCAAATCTCATTACAGTCCTGAATATGTTTCTGGGATTTATGGGGATTGTGATGATGATTATGGGTGACCCTATCCGTGGTGGCTGGCTTATCCTGTTTGCGGGCTTATGTGATGTAGCGGATGGTAAATTGGCGAGAATGTTAGGTATCCCATCGAGATTTGGTGTAGAATTTGATTCTTTTGCCGATACTATTTCCTTTTGTGCGGCACCTTCATTATTAATATTTACTGTTTATGTGGAAGGAATTCCGCCGTTATTGGGCGGTATTATCGCATTTACGCCACTATTGTTTGGAACGATTCGCCTTGCAAAATTCAACATTTTACAGGAAGAAGATCCAAAATCATTTTTCATTGGTTTACCCACACCCGTTAATGCGATTATTATTGTGAGCTATATGTTGTTTAATCATCAGGTCTTTGGTGATATGGGAGATCCCCGGCTGGCTCTACCCATGATAGTAACATTGGGATTTATGATGATCAGTCCTATTCGGTTTTCGAAATTTCCCTTATTATCATTTAAAAAGGGGAAATCAAATTCACTACGACTTATGGGTGTCTTGGTATTCATTGCCTGCGCCATCGCATGGAGAGGCATTGTTCTTTTTCCTTTGATGACATCTTATATTTTATGGAGTACAATCAAATGGGTCATCGATCACGATCGTTTTGAAGAAGAACTCCCCATTACGAAATAATGAATAAACGATCAATTACCCTTATTATAATTATTTTATTTGTCGGAGCTATGGTAGGGACGCTCGTTGGTGAATTATTAGGATGGATTCTACCAGAAGGAGTTGTAAAAGACTTTTTTCTTACAAGCGTTTCATTTGACCTCGGCGGATTAGTGGGAAATGACTCAGGCGTTATCATCCTGGATGTCATCATGTTTACTATTAAATTTGGTTTTTCAATTACAATTAATTTTACCAGTATAATTGGATTAGCAAGTTCTTACTACTTTCTGCGATATTTCCGATGATCGTCGTAATTTCGTTGATACAGATATTATAACTAATGGAGAATTTCATGGAATACACAATGATAAAAGCAGCATTTGGTTACTGGGAATTATTACTCATTCTTTTAGTCGTGTTGCTGCTCTTCGGTGCAAAAAAACTTCCGGAATTGGCTCGTTCTTTGGGAAAAGCGTCCAAGGAATTCAAAGCAGGAGCGGATGAAGTGAAAAAGGAAATCGAAGATGCCGCTTCAACTTTTGAAGACGACACTTCCACCAAATAATAGTCAGCATCCTGTCAACAGACGGGCAACCGTCCGTCTGGAATTTTAGAAACAAAATTTTTCTCATAGCGTATAGACTGAAAAACCAGTACGCTTTATAGGAGAATATGATTTTTTTTGAACATCCGTGGGTTCTTTTAGGACTACTCACGCTGCCGGCATTTTTCTGGTGGAAAAAGGGGAGCGGGCATCAATACGAGGGTACGTTGCGTATCTCATCCATTTCCTTAATTCCAGAAGCATTTCGAAAACGGGGAGATGTGAGAATTCAACTGATTAATATACTTAAGGTAATTACCGTATCGTTAATTATTATTGCACTTGCACGTCCTCGAACAGTAGAAAGTATTTTGGAAAAAAAGGTTGAAGTAGTCGATATAGTTTTGGTTTTGGATATTTCAAGTTCAATGCTGGCGGAGGATTTTAATCCCAATCGTTTGGAAGCGGTTAAACGAACCGCAAAATCATTTATTGAAAGCAGGACCAGTGATCGTATTGGGCTATTGGTTTTTGCAGGAGAATCATTTATTCAATGTCCTTTGACCGTGGATAAAAATGTTTTGTCAAATCTCCTAAAAGAAGTGCGGATTGCGGATCGTGATGTGGATGGTACTGCGATCGGTATGGCCATCGCTAATGCAACAAACAGACTTCGCTTCAGTGAAGCAGAAAGTAAAGTAATGATTCTTCTTTCTGATGGGAGCAATAACGCAGGTGAACTGGATCCTTTAACTGCTGCTGATTTAGCGAGCCAGTTTGATATTAAGATTTATACCATCGGCGCAGGAACGAACCAATCCGTATCTTTTATACCGAACCGTGGATATATTCGTAATGAAATTGATGAAAAAACATTGAGGGAAATTGCAGATCGAACCGGAGGGCGATATTTTCGAGCGACTGATGAAAATATGTTAACTGATATTTACAATGAAATCGGCGAACTTGAAAAAACAGAAATTAAAGTCAAAGAATATACTCAATACCGCGAATTGTTTGGATGGTTCCTCATCCCTGCTATGCTACTCGGATTGGGTTACGAAACGCTAGACAGGTCTATTTTCCGGAGGCGTACGTGATCCATTTCCGTTTTCCGTCGATTCTATTCTTATATATTCCTCTGATTATTTTATGGCTGATATGGATGGCGGGAAGTCGAAAGCAAAAAAGAATGTTTGAACAAGCAGATAAAACGTTGGAGAAGAATCTATTCCAAAGGGTTGATTTCAGACGAATTCGTTGGCAAAAACGCCTGGGTATTTTGAGCCTGATATTTTTAGTATTTTCCACTTCCGGACCTCAAATTGGCACAAGATTGGCACCGGTTGAACGAAAAGGGGTTGATTTGGTATTTGCAATTGACGTTTCCCAAAGTATGAATGCTGAGGATGTAAAACCCAGCCGATTGGAAAAAGCCAAGTTTGAGATTAGTCAGATGATACGGCGATTAAAAGGTGATCGTGTCGCCATAGTGGTGTTTGCAGGAACAAGCCATCTTTATTTACCCTTAACGACTGACTATGAAGCTGCTCAGCTTTTTCTTGAAGGTATAGATATAGGTTTAATTCAAACCCAGGGAACGGATTTAAGCACCGCTATCCAAACAGGGTTATCAACGTTTACTGAAGATAGCGAGCATTATAAGGTATTTGTACTCGTTACTGACGGTGAAGATCACGAAGGAGCAGCCATTGGATTGGCAAAAAATGCCAAGGACCAAGGGATGATAATACATACGGTAGGTGTCGGTACTGTCACTGGGTCATTAATACCGATAGAACAAAAAGACGGGACCAGGGAATATAAGCGAGATAAACAGGGTAAGTTGGTGACATCAATTCTTAACGAATCATTGTTGAGAGACATTGCAGATGCTTCCAGTGGTGTATTTGTCCGATTTGATAATGGAATTGCCAATCATAAGAAAATTTTAAATGCCATCGATTCCATGGAAAAGCGTACCATTCATTCCCATGTTTACTCTGAATTTGAAGATCGCTACCAATCATTTGCGTTCATTTCATTATTGCTGTTGAGTATCAGCATGGTCTTACCTACTCGAAAAAAGGAAAAGAGAACCTGGAGGGGACGAATTGTATAAATTCATGTTATTTACTCTGTCTGGTATTCTCCTCGCCCAGGATGATGGATTAAAATCTTATCAAAATGGAGATTTTGATAACGCACGAAATTATTATGAATCCATTTTAAAAGCGAAAGAGGAGAATTATTCAGCCCAATTCGGATTGGGGACAACCGCCTTTCAGCAAGAGGATTTTCAGAGTGCGATGAAGGCTTTTCAACGAGTTATGGAGACAGATAATGATCATTTAAAATCCAAAGCATTTTATAATTTGGGAAACACGATGGCTAAAATGGAAAAGTATGAAGATGCGATAGAATTATATCGAAAGGCGTTAGAATTAAATCCAAATGATCAGGATGCTAAGCATAATTATGAAATGCTTCGATATGAGAAGAAACAGCAGCAGCAAAATCAAGAAAATCAAGATAAAGATTCGGAAAATCAGGAGCAAAAAAAAGATCAACAACCCCAGGACGACCAACAGAAAGAAAATAATCAAAATCAGGATCAATCGCAGGAAGACTCACAGGAAAAGAAGGAGGATAAGCAATCTCAAAAACAGAATGAGCAAAATGAAGATCAGTCTCTGGATCAAAATCAGCAAAATGAACCGCAACAGAAACAAGCAGAGGAAAATCAGGAAAAAAAGCAGGATTTACAGAATGCTCAGGCTATTTTAGATGCCCTAAAAAAGGATGAAAAAGTGAATCTAAATCGACAAATGGTCCGAGCTCGATCAAGAAAACTGGAGAAAGATTGGTAATGCGGATTATTCTGCCAATCGTTTTATTATTTCAAGTCGTTCTCGGGCAGTCAGTTACTGCTTCAGTGGATGTTAATCAACTGGCTGTCAATGAAACATTTACGTTAAAAATTGAAGCAAAAGATGCTGAGAATATGCCGAGAGTGGAACTATCTGCTTTAGGAAAAAATTTCACTGTTGTGAGCGGTCCCGCCCAACAGACCAGTTACCAATGGATTAACGGTAAAGCCACATCCAGTAAAACATTAACATGGACATTGATTCCCAATAAGAAGGGCGTTTTGACGATTCCATCATTGGCTGTTTCTCTCGATGGAAAACAATTCAAAACAAAACCCATAAGAATGAACATCAAAGATTCGGGGCAGGTGGCGAATAAGGATGAATTATTTTTGCTGGCCGAGTTGGATAAAAAAGAAGCATTTGTTGGTGAACAAATCACAGTAGTCTATAAATTATATACACGCGTGCAAATGAGTTTGGAAAATATTCACTACCCGGAAAGTGTGGGTTTTTGGTCAGAAGAGCTATCCGTCCCGCGTCCTCCGCGATTTAACCAGATTACCATTAGCGGCGTTCGTTACAATGTGGCTACACTTTATAAAATAGCCCTTTTTCCAACCAAGACAGGAGAGTTGGAATTGACACCTATGACTGTCAGTTGCAATGTTCAGGTAAAAAAGAAGCGCCGTCAACGGAGTGTTTTTGATGATCCGTTTTTTAATTCATTTTTCAATGAAACAGTACAGAAAGTATTGAGAACAGAACCAACAGTCATATCCGTGAAACAATTCCCGGATGGTAAACCAACCAGTTTTACCGGGGCCGTGGGCGAATTTAAACTATCTACCTGGGTCGATTCGGATCAAGTGAAAGCAAACGAAGCAATCACGTATACAGTGGAACTCAAAGGCACCGGAAACCTAAACATGTTCAATATACCGGAATTAAATTTTCCGGAAATGATGGAGGTATTTCCTCCTACGACCACCTTTGATCAGGAACAACTTTGGGATCAGTTCACCGGAACGATGAAGTGGGAATACATTATCATCCCCAGACAAGCAGGGAAGGCCTTTTTACCAAGAATTGAACTATCTTATTTTAATCCGAAAGATGAATCATTTAATACCATTAACTCCAAATCCATAGAACTGAATATCGCACCGGCGAAAGAACAATTCATCACGGGAACATCAGGTTTTACGAAAAATGAAATTACACTGTTGGGACAGGATATTCATTACAATGTCACTACTCCTCCGTCTTGGATTGAGCGAGGCAGCAGAGGGATTCCCCTGTGGGTTTTAACGAGTTATTTCCTAACAGCTGGGCTTTTCCTGGCACCGGTTACGTTGACCCGTTATCGGTCCAAAAGATTGGCTACGGCTGGGTTACGCAGGTCTCAACGGGCGCTGAAGAAAGCTAAAAAATCACTTCAAGCCCAATCAAATCTGGATAAAATTGCTCTTGCAGCTTATACCTACCTGAAAGAGCGTTGGCAGCTGAAGTCAGAAAATTTAGATCCTTTAACTGTTGAAAATGAATTAAATGGTTTATTGCCGCCTGAAGTACTTTCGGATCTTGTTCACCTGTTAAAAACATTTGACGCAGCGCGTTACGCACCCACGATGAATAAGGAAGAAAATCTTGCCAATACTGCATTGAAAATATTAAAAAAGGTAGACCAGTATTCATGAAGTGTTTCCTCATCACTCTTTTTATATCGAATGTGTTTGCGATGAATGCCGACAGCCTCTTTATACAGGGGAATACTTATTTTGAAAATGACCAATACGCTCGATCTGCTCGTACCTTTGAACGACTATTGTCATTAGCAGAGCATGAGGATCTTTATTATAATTTGGGAAATGCTTATTACAGAATGGGGGAAGTTGGATTTGCTGTCTGGGCCTATGAAAAAGGTCTTCAATTCGATCCAAGGAATAAGGACATTAAACATAATTTGGAATTGGTTAACACCCGTGTGAAAGATCGTATTGAGGTTCCGGAAGGGTTTGTGCTGTTAGATTGGTATAGAAGTATAAAAAATTCAACGACAGTGAATGATTTGCTTGCATGGGGAAGTGGTTTTTTACTATTAGTCGGAATGATATATTTTTTCAGACAGTTCAGATTTATTGGGCGCCGTACATCTTTTAGATTGCAAACAACGCTGGTTGTACTGACAATCCTCGTCCATAGTATATGTCTCGATAAATATTGGGATGTTACCGATACTGAAGAAGGGGTGATTGTATCCCAAACTGTCAATGTATATTCTATTCCGGCAATTCGGGATGAAATGATGGTATTTAAAGTCCATGAAGGATTAAAAGTAGAAATCACTCAATATCAGGACCATTGGATAGAAATTATTTTACTGGATGGAAAAAAAGGATGGATACCGGATAATACATTCAGAGCATTGTGATAAGATGAACCACGTAAAACTTAAATATTTGAAAAGTAAAATTTGGACTGCATTATTAAATAATTACGGGAGTACATTTATTTTCATGTTTCTACTTTCTTTTTCATTTCCGCAAGAATCTGATCCCAATAAGATATTCGACCCGGATCAACATAGGGATATCCAGCCCAAGTGGCCGGTTATTGTCAATAGCGTTTTTCAAAGCGACAATGCCATTGACTCCATTTTAACTTCGGATACTGTCTATTGGATCACCGAAGGATTTCGAGTGCAGATTCTTGCAACCAAGTCTATGACAAAAGCTGACTCATTGAGTGCCATATTAAATACCGTCTTACAGGATTCCATTTATGTCGTATATGAAACTCCAAATTATAAAGTACGGGTTGGTGACTATATTGTGAGAGCAGAAGCGGAGGAAACACGTCAATATTTAAGCAATATTGGGTACCCTTCCGCTTGGATAATTCGTACGCGGATTACTCCTCAACAGTCGGGGAAGATGATTCGAAACTATTAGGATCAAGATTAGGAAAAGGAATTTGGATTAAGGAAAAATATAATATTTTCTTGATGGTTCCTTATTTCATCCATTTCATATTTTTTTAAATCTTAATTCCTAATTCCATTTCGTAATCCCTGAATATATAGAGGGATTATTTTGGAATCCTAAGACAAAAAATATTTCCCGTTGGTTTATTTGGCTCAACACTTGCCTCTCCATTATGTGCTTGTGCAATTCGCTTTACAATAGCCAACCCAAGTCCCCGGCCTCGTTTTTTTCCTTCTTCCAGTTGAACGTTTCGTTTAAATATTTCCATCCGCTTATCTTCTGGGATGGTTGATCCAAAATCTTTGACACAAATGACGATGGTGTCTTTGTCTTTTCTATCTTCTACGACGATTCTTTTTCCATCACTGGCATATTTAATTGCATTGCTGATATAGTTCTTAAAAACTTCTGCAATAATGGGATTAGTATACGCCGGCAGTCTATCAGGAAGTTGCAAGTCCAAAGTCATTCCGTTATTGTTAAGCTGATTTGAAAATTCATCTGAAACACTTGTTATTATTTCAACAAGATCTAATTTCCGTTTCTCAATGCTTTCTCCCATAGATACTTTTGATAAAGTGGCTGCGTTTTCAATAACATTTATCAAACTATTGCAGCATTCGTCGATAGAATCCAACATTTCATTTTCCGGAAATTCCTCCTTCATCAATTCAGACATACCGCTGATAACACCTAATGGATTTTTTAAATCATGGGTGATAATATCCAACAATAATTCCTTCAGACTGTTTGCTTCGAATAACTCTGTAGAGAGAGTACGATATTTTTCTTCTGATTTTTCCAATTTCTCCCGGGCTTGTTTTAATTCAGTTATATCGCGGGAAACTCCCATAACACCGATGAGTTCACCATCCTCATTCTTAAGTACTGATGCTGATAGAATACTTGGAAAAACCTCCCCGCTTTTTCTTTTATTGAGAATTTCTTGAACAAAACTCCCTTCTTTAATTGTTGCTTTATGAGCTTTATCTCCCTTTTGTGGGTTTACATACAGCATATCAATTGGTTTGCCCAAAACATCTTCTCGATGATATCCAAAGGTTTTTTCGGCTGCTTGGTTAAACTCAGCGATCATCCTGTTTTTATCCACAGCTATGATCATATCTAATGAGCAATCAATAATGTTTTTCGCATACTCCTGGGATGCCTTAAGTGCTTTTTTAATTTTCTTTTGTTCGGTTATATCCCGTGAAATTCCCATAACGCCGATTTCCTCCCCATGGGAATTACGTAAAATTGAAGAAGCAAGCAGGCTTGGAAAAATAGCACCAGATTTATGCCGGTTTTGAATTTCATGCACACATCTTTTATCCTTTAGAGTTTTTTTATGTATCGCCAGTCCTTCAACTTTATCAGCGTATAAAAGGTTTATATGTTTACCCAAAACCTCTTCCCGCGAATATCCAAAAGATTCTTCTGCCATTTTATTAAACTCAATAATTTTACGGTCATTATTCACGGCTACGATCATATCCATTGAACTTTGAATAATATTCCGATTATACTCCTGTATTGTCTTTATTTTTTTATCTTGTTGGTCTTTGTAAAGAGCAACTTCTATGACGTTTCGTAACTCTTTATCAACAATCGGTTTGATTATATAAGCAAATGGTTCAGTTCCTTTAGCACGCTGAAAAAGAGCATCGTCCTCATGTGCAGTGAGATAGACAACGGGAACATTACAAGTTTCACGTATCTTTGCTGCGGCTTCAATCCCGTCGATATCTCCTTCTAATTGGATATCCATAATAACCAGGTCAGGAAGCAGATTTATAGCCAAATCGATTGCTTCTTTTCCAGTCGCGGCATGTCCAGCTACTCCGTAATCAAGACGCTTCATGGTTAGACAGAGAAGCTCAACCATGCTTGAATTATCTTCTACTATTAGAATATTTGCTTTATTAGACATTTTATTCTCCTCAAGAAAATGCGTTATTTATCTTAAAATTACCTGATAATTTACTGTATGCAATAAGTATTTATTCCGATAATGAAAGATTGTGAGAGGGAACACATTTATAAAATTGAAGAAATAAGTAAGAAGTAAAAAGGAAGAAAAAAAGAAGGAAACAGGTAAGCGGTGAGTGCCCGCCCGCCGTGGCGGGGTAACTGGTGAGCGGTAACTGGTAACTGGTGAGTGACGAAAAAGTAGCAGTGGTAGGAAGCCTCCTATACCGTCAGATTAAAACAATCTCTAGAAAAAGTACATAAAGGAAATGTACAATCCTTTGACAGCCCAAATGAATTGCTGAAAGCCATAGATTCTGCAGATGATTAATTGTTCTTTATAAATCATTCTGTCATTGCCGCATCCCGATGGTTTAATCGGGATGTGGCAATCTCCTTGGAAATGCTGGAAGAGGGGGATTGCCCCGACCTACGATGCGGGACTGTAAGCTTCATCGTTCTTCCTCGCATAGACAATTATTGTGTTTTTCCCGTACTGCAGACATTCTTGTCTGCAGTAATACAGACAGGAATGTCTGTATTACAACCACAAGCAAGGGGATCACTTCGTCGTTTCACTTCTCGCCTGTTCGCCGGGTAGTGTAGGAGGATGATGACAATTATTGTGTTTGTGGAGGATTATTTTAATTGTACACAATAAAAACGACATCTTCCTTTCTGCGAACGGCCAAAAAATTTTTCAATCGTCATCCGGAATTAAAAGAACGCTTTACCGCCATTATGGAATTATTACGTAAAGATCCCATAGCACAGGCACTGAAAATTCTTCCGTTGAGCGGAGAAATTATTGGCCTCCATGCAGCAAGCCTCACCTATAAATATAGAATTACACTCATTATTCGTTTTCCGGAAAAAGCAATCTTTTTGTGGATGTTAGAATGGCTATGGACTAAGATATTGCATGTAAATAATTACGATAACCTTTAACTGATCCAAGAATTGAACATCCTACGGAGTTCGAACATTTTTCCTTATTGGTGCTATAAACATGCAACCTCTACGAGGTTTTGTATTATGTTAATCGGACTCCGTTTGGAGTTAAATATTTAGAGCACATGAATACCAAAAAGAAAGCAATCCATACGAGGTTTTGTATTATGTTAATCAGACTCCGTCTGGAGTTAAATAATTATAACATATAAATACCAAAAAGAAAACAACGCCGTGAGGTGTTGAATAATATTTTGGAATATTTTTTATCCTAACTCTTAATTCATATTCTTAATCTTTATCCAATTTCCATAATTTATCCTAATCCCTCGTTCCTTTTAACCCACTATCTTTTGTATTTTTTATATTCAATTTTAATCATATTTCAGAGGAATAATGTCCGGACACAGTAAATGGGCGACCATTAAGCGTAAAAAAGCCGCTACCGATGCCAAACGCAGCAAGGTTTTTACTACGATTATTAAAGAAATAACGATTGCCGCCAGAGAAGGCGGTGGGGACGCAGAAAGCAATCCAAGACTACGCCAAGCTATCTCCAATGCCAAATCAGCGAATATGCCCTCTGACAACATCACCCGCGCCATCAAAAAAGGAACGGGAGAACTTCCGGGGGTGAATTATGAAGAAGGAACGTATGAAGGATACGGCCCTGCCGGAGTAGCGATTTTTATGGACTGCCTGACGGATAATAAAAAACGTACAGTTGCAGAAATCCGCCATCTTATCACCAAATACGGCGGCAACCTTGGAGAAAATGGTTCTGTCGCATGGATGTTTGATAAAAAGGGACAAATAACTCTCAATGGAAATGACCTGGTGGAAGATACCGTTTTTGAAGCTGCATTGGACGCAGGCGCTGAAGACTTTGAAGTGGAAGGAGATACCTTTATTATTTCGACGGATCCGGGAGATTTAATGTCTGTCCGCGACACTTTGGAAAGCCAGGGATATGAGATTGAATCGGCCACTGTGGATATGATACCGAATAATTTACAGAAAGTTGAGAGCGATAAAGAACCGTCTGTTTTGAATTTGTTGGAAGCTTTGGAGGATCATGACGATATTAAAGCTGTTTATACTAATTTTGATTCTGAGGACTGATGCGGGTTATCGGATTTGATCCAGGAATTAATCATACTGGTTTTGGGATTCTTGATTACAATAATAGAAGTGCGAAAGCCCATGGTTATGGAGTCATCAGACCCCCACAAAAAAAACCGCTATCTGAACGGCTGGAATATCTACATAATGAAACGATGAAGCTGCTGGAAGAGTTCAAACCGGATGTAGTGGCGGTCGAAGATTCATTTTATTCAAATAATTTTAAATCAGCACTTATGCTTGGACAAGCTCGGGGAATGGTGATTTTGGCATCTGCTAGACGGAAAATACCATGTTCAGAATTTGCTCCGAGAAAAGTAAAACAATCCGTTGTTGGGAATGGAAATGCCAGTAAAGAACAAGTTCAGTACATGGTGCAAAATATTCTCAAATTAAAAGAAATACCAACACCATTTGATTCATCAGATGCCTTAGCTGTAGGGATTTGTTACATTAACCAATTTAAATTCACTCTATGATTGACTCAATAAAAGGGCCTATTCATTATAAGGATCCAACATCGGTTGTTTTGGATATGCAAGGGTTGCGTTTAAAGGTATCCATCACTGTAGCTGCTTATAATTCTCTTCCGGACAAGGGGATGGTTACAGAGTTATTGACCTACCTCAATGTCCGTGAGGACGTCCTGGAGTTGTATGGATTTTCAAATACCGAGGAACGAAATATGTTTTTAATGCTGAATACAATCAGCGGAATCGGTCCTCGATCAGCCATGAATATCCTATCCGGATCTAATCCGACTGAATTCAAAAAGAATATTATCGCAGGTGATGTGAAATCTTTAACTGTTATTCCGGGGATTGGGACCAAAACAGCTAAGCGAATTATTGTCGAACTGAAAGAAAAGTTTGTAGATCAGGATGATGATAATATGGACTTTATGTTGGGTGCCGATGATGGAAAAGCCGGCGATGCGATTATTGCTCTAATGTCTCTGGGGTACAAGAGAGGACATGTGAATCAGGCAATCCGCACTTTAGAATTAGCCGGCGAATTGAATGGAAGCATCGAAGACATTATCAAAAAAGCGTTAAAAAAGCTATAAGACTGATTGAATGATTGGCTGATTGGTAGATTGGTGTGAATTAATGATGATAGGAATTTTGTGGCCGATATAAACATATTCATAAACAGAAATAAAAATATTAATAGGGGTTATCGAATATTAGAAGTCTGGATAGAAGCAATTGAATTATTTGCACTTGTAAAAAAGAAAATAAAACCTATGAAATCAATTTCATTCAAAACGAAAGCACAAATCGAAGACTCAGGGATATCGGTTCCCTCTAATATTGCTGAAGGTTATTCTCGCAGATAAATGAAAGAAACAATTCAATATAATTCAATCGCTCTTGCCTCTCTTTCTGAAAACTATGCTCAATTGATTGCTCTTGTTGCATCTGATGACTTGGAAAGAGAATGGTTTGAGGAATATGATAAAAAACATTATTCGATAGAAAATAAATTAATCAAATACAATCGATCTATTGTAGAAAGATTGAAAAATTCTGGTGAATGGCGAACAGATTCTCAAGTATCCGAAATAATTGAACCATATTTACAAAATGAGAAAAAATAATTGACTATGAAACCAATCATTCAGCCAACCAATCATCCAATCAATTTTTAGAGTATTATAATGAGAATCGCAGATCGAATTACTAACCTTGGAACTGAAACCGCATTTGCAGTTTCAGGACAAGCTCGAGAATGGGCAGAAAAAGGAAATAAAGTCTATCCTTTCCATCTGGGAGACATGAATCTTCCTACTCCGGATAATATAGTCGAAGCAGCCAACAAATATATAAGAGAACGGTATAATGGGTACGCTCCGCCCAATGGGATTTTGCCGCTGAGAGAAGCCCTTGCAGAAGACGTGGGTAATAAGCGGGGAGTGAAATATTCTCCTGATAATGTTTCCATCCAACCCGGTGGTAAACCGACAATTGGAAAATTTATCCAAGCGATTATGAATCCGGGAGATGAGGTTCTCTATCCTAATCCGGGATACCCTATCTACGAAAGTCAAATAGAATATCATGGAGGTACAGCTGTTCCGTATCAATATGAACAAACTGAAACAGGGTTTGCAATTGATATTGATAGATTGAAATCATCGATATCGGATAAAACGACCGCGCTTATTTATAATAATTATAATAATCCGATTTCTGCTGAATCTTCTCGGACTGAAATGGAAGCATTGGCAGAATTGGCGATAAAGAATGATCTCTGGGTACTCAGTGATGATGCGTATTATGAAATTCTTTATGATACCCAAGCACAATCCATAGTCAATATTCCCGGGATGCAGGAACGGACTGTGATATTGTATACATTTTCAAAAAAATTCGCCATGACGGGCTGGCGTCTGGGTGCTGCAATCGGGCCAACGGATGTTATTAATGTTATCAACAAACTCAATGTAAACGATGAATCATGCACCAACCATTTTCACCAGTGGGCAATGATTGAGGCGTTGGGTGAAAATCAATCAGGAGCAAAATCCATCTTAAATACATTGCGAAAAAGAAGGGACGCTGCTGTTCATGGATTGAATGAAATTAACGGAATAGATATCACAACACCGGAATGTACATTTTATTTATTTCCAAACGTGACTAAAATCATGGAACGAAAGCAGCTCAAAGGTTTATCTGAATTACAATTAGGAGCACTGCATGACACGGGCGTTTCTTTTTGTACCAGAGAACATTTCGGACGAATCCAATCCGGAGAGACTGAATTCTATATACGACTGGCTTATTCTGGGATCACCGTTGATGAAATTAATGAGGGATTGGGAAAATTGAAGATATTTTTTGAAGCTTAATAATGCTGAAGGGGACGCAAATTATGGGCCCCCTACAAATAATAATTATAAATGAAAAAAACTCCATTACATCTTAAACATATTGCTTTAAACGCCCGAATGGTTGATTTTTCCGGTTATAAGATGCCTCTTCAATATACTAGTATTGTAGATGAACATAACGCGATACGAAATACATGTGGAATATTTGATGTGAGCCACATGGGTGAATTTATTATCAGCGGTGAAAATGCAGAAATATTTATAAATAAAATGACAATTAATGATATTTCAAAACTGAGATCCGGAGAAGCTCAGTACTCAGCCATGTGCAATGAGACTGGTGGTATCATTGATGATATTTTGATTTACCGGTTTCCTGATTACTTTATGATGGTACCCAACGCATCGAATTTGGATAAAGATTTCAACTGGTTGACCACTCACTGTCCGAATGAAGTGACGATCAAAGATGTCAGCCAGGAAACAAGCCTCATTGCTTTGCAAGGTCCTCAATCAAGAAATATTCTACAGAATGCAATAAATGTTGATATATCTGAATTGAAATATTATACGTTTATTCAGGGAGAACTGAATAACAAAAACGTAATCATCACCAGAACGGGATATACTGGGGAATTGGGATTTGAGTTATATACAGACAACAATACGATCAAAGATTTATGGGATTTAATCGTTGCTTTGGGAGTCCAACCCTGTGGTCTCGGTTGTAGAAATACCCTAAGGATGGAAATGAAATTTTGCCTTTATGGAAACGATATTGATGAAACAACGAATCCTATCGAAGCGGGATTGGGATGGATAACCAAATTTGATACAATTGATTTCATCGGAAAAGCAGCATTATTAAATGCAAAAAAAAATAAAACAAGGAGATTGGTTGCATTTGAAATGATAGAAAGGGCAGTCCCGCGAAAAGGGTATAAAATATTCTTTCAGGGAAATGAAATTGGCAGTGTCACTAGTGGAACGCAATCACCTTCGTTGCAAAAAGGAATTGGTTTGGGGTATGTTCAGGAAGGGAAACATAAGTCCGAAACTGAAATTGAAGTGAATATTCGTGGAAAAATGAAAAAGGCCATGATAGTCAAACCACCATTTTATAAAAATGGATCTGCACAGTCATGAGCGGTATTTTAGTTACGGGCGGCTGTGGTTTTATTGGGTCTCATGTCATCGATACTCTTTTATCGCAAAAAAGGAGAGTGGTTTGCATTGATAATTTTAATGACTTCTATAACCCAGAAATAAAACGAATTAACCAAAAACATCATCTCGATTATAAACGATATTCATTTCTTCAGGGTGATATCAGGGATAAAGCATTTATCAGTAAAGTTTTTACAACACAATCGATAGATACGGTAATACATTTGGCCGCCATGGCAGGTGTTCGTCCATCTTTGGAAGAACCTTTGTTATATACAGATGTTAATATCAACGGAACACAAGTCATTTTAGAAGAAATGAAAAAGAGGAATATTAAAAAATTCATTTTTGCATCCTCTTCTTCAGTTTATGGTAATAATGATAAAATACCATTTTCAGAATCGGATATGGTAGATCAACAGATTTCCCCTTACGGCGCTACAAAAAAAATGGGAGAAGAACTGGTTTTTACTTACTCATATCTCTATAATATTTCTGCTGTTTGTTTACGGTTTTTTACAGTATACGGACCCAGACAGCGTCCTGAGATGGCCATCCACAAATTTGTTCGTCATATTTTCAACGATACGCCCATTCCTTTTTATGGAGATGGAACAACTTCGCGAGATTATACTTACATCGATGATATTGTTCGTGGTATACTTTCTACCCTTGAAACTGCAGACGAATTTATGATATACAACCTTGGAAATTCTGAACCGGTGAAGCTGGCAGAACTGGTTTCCACAATTAGCGAAGTGATTGGAAAAGAAGCAATTCTTGATAGACAAGAGTTGCCCTCTGGTGATGTCCTACAAACGTATGCCGATATTTCCCGAGCGGAAACACGACTCGATTATAATCCTGAAACATCATTCTACGATGGCGTGGTTAAGTTTGTCGATTGGTATAAAACAGTAAAAAATAATTATCGAGATTTGTTTTGAAAGATAGACGACTGGAAATACTTGGTATTCTTTCCATGACTGTGTCCATTTTAGTATTGATCAGTTTGATTGGATACAATCCCTATGAGGAACCCGGGATTTCTCCAAATGTGAATGTGGAGAACCCACTTGGAATTTTAGGAGTTTACATCTCTTATTTTTTCATCAAATTTCTTTTTGGATATCCATCCTTTGTTCTCCCTATTTTAGGCGCCAGGTGGGGCTGGTATTTATTTAGTAAAAAAGAATTAAGATTATTCAATCGGACTGCCGGATATATTATTGGTTCAGTCGTTCTTTTATCAGTGACCATTGGATTATTTGAAATCGGATTACAAAATAAAACCGGGCTTGAATTTACACTCAGTGGGTTAATCGGCGGGAGTCTGGCAAATTTCTTTCACAGTTTTTTAGGAATAATTGGCACTGTCATTTTATTGGTAGCTCTTTGGCTGATGTTAATCAGGGGCTATTTTGAATTTAGCCTATACGAACCAATAGAAAAATTTGGTATTTTACTTCAGAAAATGAGAGACCGGCGAAAACTAAAAAAAGATCTGATTACGTCGGAAAAAGCCAAGCGGGAACACACTCAGGATTTATTGAATAAATTCGATAATCAGCACGAAGAAGCCGTAGTATCTAATACTTCATCAACAAGATATTCTTCCAAAGCCGAAAAGCCTGCCGGAAGCAAAGATATAACTAATCAAACAGAACCATTGGATTCGGCCGAAAATGCTACTGATCAGTTATCCCCCAGCGAAGAAGAAGCCAGTCAAAAATCCGAGGAAAACATCAGAACCAAACAACCTATAAAAAAATCTGTTGAGTCTTTTGAAGTGGGTGAAATGGTCCAGGAAGAGGAAGTCAATTTGGACGAAGCATCGAATCGGAAGCAACCCAAACGAAAATATCAATTGCCATCTTCCGATTTATTAACGACACCAATTCATATTTCCGACGGAATGACACGGGATGAACTGGTAGATCGTGCAGAATTTTTAACACAATCATTACTGACTTTTGGAGTGAAAGGTAAAGTCGTAAATGTCAGTCCCGGACCGGTCATTACCCTCTTTGAAATTGAGCCGGACGAAGGGGTGAGGGTGAATAAGTTTGTTCAACTTTCGGATGATTTAGCTCGAGTAATGGAAGCAAGTCGTGTTCGGGTCATCGCTCCGATTCCTGGAAAATCCTCTGTGGGTATTGAGATTCCGAATCGAAATCCGGCAACCGTATTTTTTAAATCGGTTATTAATTCAGAGAAATTTGTAAACGCTGATTCAAAATTAACCCTGGCAGTAGGGAAAAATACTTCCGGTGAAATTTCAATTTTAGACTTAGCGACAATGCCTCACCTGCTCATTGCTGGCACCACAGGTTCTGGTAAATCAGTATGTTTGAATACAATTATATGCAGCTATCTTTACAGGCTGACCCCGGATGAATTAAAATTTGTTATCATCGATCCAAAGAAAGTGGAAATGTCTTTATATCGAGCTTTGGAGGATTACCATCTGCTAAAAATAGAGGACATTGATGAACCAATCGTCACATCCGTTGAGAATGCTGTTTATGCCCTTCGCGCAGTAGAACGGGAAATGGGTCGGCGCTATGATGTATTGGCCGATTCGGTTGTTCGAAATATCGGTGAATATAATAAAAAAATGGTTATGCAGGGCGAACCTCAAATGCCGTTTATCGTCGTTGTGGTGGATGAGCTTGCAGATCTAATGATGCTGAATGCCAGAGAGGTAGAAGCGCCTATCGCTCGGCTTGCACAATTAGCCAGAGCAGTGGGAATTCACTTAGTTATTGCAACACAACGACCATCTGTTGATGTGATTACTGGATTGATCAAAGCCAATTTCCCATCCCGAATCGCTTTTCAGGTCGCGAGTAAAATTGATTCAAGAACCATTATTGATGGACCCGGAGCAGAAAAATTAATTGGTAAAGGAGATATGCTGTATCTTGGCTCTGGTTCCTCTGATCCCGTTCGGATGCACAATGCTTTTGTAACTCTCGATGAAATTGAAGCCTTGATGGCACATATTCGCTTACAACCAAAGGCCGAGGAAATAAGTCTACCTAGTATTCGAGAAGGTCAAACGGTGGATGGTGTCACGATTAGTGGAGATGATAATGGTCAAGATGACTTATTAAATGAGGCGATTCGGTTGGTTGTTACACACCAACAAGGATCCATTTCTCTAATTCAGAGAAGACTTAAAGTTGGATATTCCAGGGCAGCTCGATTAATCGACAAAATGGAACAAATTGCAGTCGTTGGACCTTTCACCGGTAGCAAAGCCCGTGAAGTGCTTGTTGATGAAACCTATTTACTACATTTAGATGAGTAATAAATGAATTTTCGGTTACCCCTGGCGGGGTTCATGTTTTTTTTATCTATTTCTTATGCTCTTGAGAATAATTTAGACTCTTTAAGTAAAGGTCTCCAACATTTGCAATATAAAAAAATTGATGTTACGTTAACTCAATTCCAATATGGTGAACGCTATTATTCTAAAATTTCTGTCTCATTTATAGATACATCATCTTATTTAGTGACTTCGAATGAACAGGATATTTTTGTTTCTGATCGAAAGGTAAAAACCTGGAACAAAGTCACAAATCAGCTCATTATCGATAATAAAATCGAAGGGGATAAGGATATTTTTTCATTGTTAACCGGCGATTTGAATGGCGTCATTCTGCAAAATAAACGGAACGAAAACGGAATAATTACGTTTGGTTATTTTATCAAAGATTATGGGTTAAAAGGCATATTGAAAGTGGAAGAGTTAACCTGGCATTTACGTGAAATTGAAATTGAATATGATCAGGATAATACAGTTCAGTTGACTATAGATAATTGGCAATTCTTACCAGAAAATATTTCATTTTCTGATTTTGGAAAAAAAGCAAATGAAGTGATCGATCTTAATGAGTAAAAATTACAAATTTATTATTGGGTTTAGTATTAGCATTGGCGGTCTCTGGTATGCGTTTAAAGGAGTCGATTTAAATCAAATTAAAACCCACATTCTACAGGCGGATATACAGTATCTTCTTCTTTCCGTCATCGTAATGATTGCCAGCGTTATTGTGAGGGCGATGCGCTGGAAATTGATCTTGATACCTCTGCATATATTCCCATTAAAACCCTTATATAAATCGACAATGATTGGATATTTTGGTAATGGGGTTTTACCATTTCGATTGGGAGAACTATTAAGAGCTTACGCCATTTCGAGGTCAAATTATATTAGTTCTTCAGCTGCTTTTGGAACCATTTTACTGGAACGCTTATTGGACCTGATTGGCTTGGCTGTTCTGATGGCTTTCGTAGCATTATCTTCCCCTCTTATGGATTGGAGTAGTGGTGTATTGTTAGGGTTAATTATTTTTACTTCATGCGGTTTTATATTCGTATTATGGTTAGAAAAAAGTCATTCAAAACTTCATGAAAAAGTAGTGCATTGGAAATTATTTAAAAAACGTTCCGGACAAACTGCTTTACGGATTATCAATAATATTTTTGAAGGATTAACATCTATTCGTCGAACCAAACATACAGGTAGCTTGATTTTTTATACCATTGCGTTGTGGTTAATGTATTTTGTATGTACATACTCGGTCGTTTTAGCAACGCATATTGACATCTCATGGATAGGCGCTTGTATCATTTTGATTGCCACGACGCTGGCAATCTCAATTCCATCAGCGCCAGGATATGTGGGGACGTATCATGCAGCCGCAGTTTATGTTCTTGTAAACATCTATAATGCAAGCATTGGTGAATCTCAAGCTTTCTCTGTGCTCATTCATGCTATTGGATATATTCCATTGGTACTAATTGGATTTATTTATTTCCTCCAAAGTTCTATCCATTTTAAAGAGATTAAATCGGTTAACATTCCTTCATGAAAAAATATGACACTATTTTTCTTGATCGTGATGGAACCTTAAACCCTGACCCAGGCTATATTAATGATATCACCCATTATCATTTTTATCCGTTTACGATCGAAGCCTTAAAGAAATTGGCACATGTATGCGATAGATTTTGTATTATTACAAATCAGTCAGGCATTGGAAGAGGATTGGTTAAGCAGGAAAACCTGAATGAAATTCATGAATATATTAGATCTGAACTTAAAATTCACCAAATTAAACTTTTAGATATCTTTGTTTGTCCCGATCATCCTGATCATGCAACGATAGATCGTAAACCGGAAACAGGAATGTTTATAAAAGCTTCAAAAAAATATAAGATTGACCTAAAAAGATCAATGATGATTGGTGATGCTGGATCGGATATTGAAGCCGGTGCTAAATTACAGATGGATACGATGTTGGTCTTAACAGGAAAAGGTCCTGAAACGGTTGAAAATCTAATAGAGATTAAACCATCTATAATTGTTGAAAATTTAATGGTCGGAGCTGAATTAATCGCATCATGAACACAAGTATTGCCGTATTAATGGGGGGGGCTTCCTCAGAGCGGGATGTATCTTTGCAATCCGGGAAAGCCATTCAAGGTGCTTGTGAAAATCTTGGATATGACACAACGCCTATTATATTTAATACAAATATTATTGATTATTTAGATAAGTTACTGAATGTTGATTTGGTTCTAATCGCTCTACACGGGGGATTGGGAGAAAATGGCCGCATTCAGGGGTTATTTGAAAGCCTTGGAATTCGTTTTACAGGTTCTGATGCATTATCATCGGCATTATGTATGGATAAACATATCAGTAAATTGCTTGTAGAAGATGTTGGTATATCAACACCAAAATGGGTAAGAATACGAAAAAACGAATCGTACAACACATCCATCATTAAATATCCATGTGTAGTCAAACCAAATAGCGAAGGCAGTACCATTGGACTAACAATTGTGGATCATGCAAATCAATTGGAAGAAGCCATCAGCGCTGCTCATGTTTATGATAATGAAATAATAATTGAGGATTATATTGGTGGGAAAGAGTTGACAGTTTCAGTCCTAGATGATGAAATTTTACCAATAGTTGAAATACGGCCATCGCATCTATTTTATGACTATGAATGTAAATATTCAAAAGGAATGACTGAGTATTATTGTCCGGCAGAATTGGATGAGGGTTTGTCTGATAAAATAAAAGAAACAACAATAAAAATTTACAAACTGTTAAAATGCCGTCATTACGGAAGAGTCGATTTTCGATTGGATAATAATAATAAATTTTGGTTTCTGGAGGTGAATACATTACCCGGTATGACTGAAACCAGTTTGGTGCCAAAAGCAGCTAAAGCAGCCGGAATCACTTTTGATAAATTGATACATAATATAATCAAACAAGCGTTGAACTGAAAATGGATATCCAATTCTACAACACTATGACAGGAAAAAAGGAAAAATTTATTCCTCTGAAGGAGGGAAAGGTTTCATTATATACTTGCGGACCGACGGTTTACAATCATGCCCACATTGGAAATTTCCGAACCTTCCTTTTCGAAGACGTATTAAAGCGGTTTCTCATATTATCGGGTTATGACGTTCGTCACGTCATGAACATTACTGATGTCGATGATAAGACTATCAATAAATCTATTAAGGAAAATATTACCCTTAGGGATTTGACAGATAAATACACGAAATATTTTATGGAAGATTTTGAGACAATTAAAAATCTTCCCGCTGATTATTTTCCAAAGGCGACGGATCATGTAAAGGATATGATAGATATGATCCAATCCCTTATTAATAAAAGCCATGCGTATGTTGCGGATGATGGATCTGTTTATTTCTCGATAAAAACGTTTAAAGATTATGGGAAGATGTCAAATTTAGATTATGATAACCAATTTCAAACCGATCGTGTTACTTCTGATGAATATTCTAAGGATAATCCGCAAGACTTTGCTTTGTGGAAATCGTGGAAAGAAGATGATGGAGATATTTTTTGGGATTCACCCTGGGGTAAAGGTCGACCGGGGTGGCACATAGAATGTTCAGCAATGTCTACAAAATATCTTGGAAGCCATTTTGATATTCATTGTGGAGGAGTGGACAATATTTTTCCTCACCACGAAAATGAAATTGCCCAAAGCCGTTGTTCATTAGAATCGCCTTTTGTTAATGTTTGGATGCATAGTGAGCATCTAAACCTGGAAGATGAAAAAATGAGTAAAAATTTAGGGAATGTAATATCAATACCCTCTTTGATTGAAAAAGGCCATACACCCGAAGCCATTCGGTTTGCACTAATTAGTAGTCATTATCGGTCGAAAGTAACATTTTCAGAATCAAAATTAATTGAATCAAAGAAAGCGGTTCATCGAATTAATGATGTCTATAATCGTTTAAAAAATATTCAAAAAACGAAACAATCTATTTCAAAACCATATAACGAATTTCTTGCAGCCTTAAGCGATGATTTGAATACGCCAAGAGCCCTTGGAATTCTTTTTTCATATATTAAAGATATAAACCGCTCACTTGATGAAAATGCACTTTCAAATGATCGTATTGCGAAAAGTATTTATTTTATAGAGTCCGCTGATAAAATATTTTCGTTTTTGACCCATGCAGACAAAATTCCGGAAGACATATCAAAATTAATGATGGAAAGGGAAGAAGCACGGAAGAATAGAGATTGGAAATTATCGGATCAGATACGTCTTGAAATCGAAACAAAAGGATGGATTATAGAAGATAGACCCGACGGAAGCAGGTGTTTTAAAGCTTAATCAAAACAGGTCTCTACAATAATAGTATAAATTATTTATTTATTATGTAATTCTTTATTGCGGCTTATTTAATTTTATAATTAATTTTGGAGGCTTTACATTACCTGGAATTCGAATATTTAATTTCCAAATATTATCGACGACCAGATGGAGTCGAATCGATTGATTCGAAAAATTAAAACCCGACTTGCCACCGTAGCTCAGTTGGTAGAGCAACTGATTTGTAATCAGTCGGTCGGGGGTTCGAGTCCCTTCGGTGGCTCACGCTTTTTAATAATGTGAAATAGTCTGTTGGGGGAGATGGCCGAGCGGTCAATGGCAGCAGACTGTAAATCTGCCGGCGTACGCCTACGGAGGTTCGAATCCTCCTCTCCCCACAACATTATGCGGGTGTAGCTCAGTTGGTAGAGCATCAGCCTTCCAAGCTGAGGGTCGAGAGTTCGAATCTCTTCGCCCGCTCATACTGGATGAGAAGTCTGTTGTGAGCACTTGGCAAGTTTTATGCCTACGTAGCTCAGTCGGTAGAGCACTTCCTTGGTAAGGAAGAGGTCACCGGTTCAAGTCCGGTCGTAGGCTCAATGTAAAGCGGTAATTGAATAATTAAACACTAAGGAGATCGAGAGATGTCTAAGGCAAAATTCGAGCGAACAAAACCACATGTAAATATAGGAACGATCGGTCACGTCGATCATGGCAAGACGACGTTGACGGCTGCGATCACTCTGGTACAGTCGGCCAGGGGAATGGCAGAGACACGTTCATTTGATAGTATAGATAACGCTCCGGAAGAGCGTGAGCGAGGGATCACCATTCAGACAGCTCATGTGGAGTATGAGACGGAAAAGCGTCATTATGCACATGTAGACTGTCCGGGTCACGCGGATTACATTAAGAATATGATCACCGGAGCCGCGCAGATGGATGGGGCGATATTGGTTGTGAGCGCAGCGGATGGTCCGATGCCTCAGACGCGAGAGCATGTATTATTGGCTCGTCAGGTAAATGTGCCCAGTTTGGTAATATTTATGAATAAGACAGATCAGGTAGATGATCCTGAGTTATTAGAGTTAGTGGAGATGGAATTGAGGGATTTATTGAATGAGTATGAGTTTCCCGGTGATGATACGCCGATAATAATGGGAAGCGCACTGAACGCATTGAGTAATCCAGGAGATGAAGAAGCGAATAAATGTGTTGTTGAGTTGATGGAAGCCTGTGATAGTTTTATACCGGATCCTACCCGAGACGTAGACAGGCCCTTTTTAATGCCGGTGGAGGATGTATTTTCCATCACAGGTCGGGGTACGGTAGGGACTGGACGAATTGAGCGAGGGATCGTAAAGGTAGGAGATGTAGTGGAAATGATAGGAATGGGTGAGCATAAGAAGACCACAGTGACGGGAGTAGAGATGTTCAGGAAGTTGTTAGATGAAGGTCAGGCGGGAGATAATGCAGGTTTATTGCTTCGAGGAGTTGATAAGGAAGAGTTGAAGCGCGGGATGGTATTGGCAGCTCCGGGTTCCATTACACCTCATACAAAGTTTAAGGCGAATGTATATGTATTGAAGAAGGAAGAAGGTGGTCGTCACACGCCATTTTTCAATGGATATCGTCCGCAGTTTTATTTTAGGACCACGGATGTAACGGGAGTGGTGACGCTGCCGGCAGGAACAGAGATGGTTATGCCGGGAGACAATATTGTGATGGATGTGGAGATGATTACTTCGATAGCGATGGATAAGGAGCTGCGTTTTGCAATTCGCGAAGGCGGCCGGACTGTAGGTGCTGGAGTTGTAACGGAGATTGTTGAGTAAGTCATGGCTGGTAACAGTAAGAGAGACATAATACAAATTGAAAGTACTGCTGGTACCGGATACCGCTATACGGTGACGAAAAGCAGGCGCTTGCATCCGGATCGTGTGGAATATAAAAAATATGATCCGATTGTTCGCAAGCATGTTGTTTTTAAAGAAACAAAATAACTGACACGGCGCTAGTGAAACATTTAATTACTCAGAATAGGAGTGTAGCTCAATTGGTAGAGCACCGGTCTCCAAAACCGGGGGTTGAGGGTTCAATTCCTTCCACTCCTGCCAAATAGACATTGTTCTTTTAAAAAGGAATATATGATAAAGAAAACACAAAAGTTTTTTAGTGAAGTACAGGTAGAAATGAAGAAGGTTTCCTGGCCAACATGGGATGAGTTAAAAGGCTCTACTTATGTGGTCATTGGGCTTTCTTTGTTAATCGGTGTTTTTCTGTTTTTCATCGACATTATTCTTTCAAGAGTTATGAGTATAATCCTTTAGTATGGAATGGTACACGATAAGAGTGATTTCCGGAAAGGAACGGAAGATTCGAGAAAATATTTTGTATGAAGTCGAATTGGCTAATATGCAGGATGATGTACAAGAAATTTTGGTTCCTTCTGAAAATATTATTGAAATGAAAGACGGGAAAAAGAGGGTTCGTAATAAAGTTTTTTTCCCTGGATATTTATTAGTGCAAATGAATTTGAATAAAGAATCCCGTTATTTGATTGAAAATACGACAGGTGTAATGAATTATGTCGGTCCGCACAATGAGCCGGAACCTGTTAAGTCAGAAGAGATTAATCGTATTATTGGTGTTGTAGAAAGTGGAGAAGCCAGAGAATTAAATAAAACGCCTTATCGGGTTGGAGATCATGTTAAAGTGACGGATGGTCCTTTTATGGATTTTTCGGGTTTTGTACAGGAAATCAACGAGGATAAGCAGAAATTAAAGGTGTCAGTAAGTATTTTTGGTCGCCCAACTCCTGTAGAGTTGAATTATTTACAAATTGAACTTGAAAAATAGGTATTAACTCAAAATGGCAAAAAAAGAAATAGGATTTATTAAATTACAAATACCAGCCGGTCAAGCAAATCCTGCGCCACCAGTTGGACCTGCTTTGGGTCAGCATGGTGTAAATATTATGGAATTTTGCAATGCATTTAACGCAGCAACTAAAGAACAAATGGGGACGATTATTCCGGTTGAAATTACTGTCTTTGTCGATCGAAGTTTTTCATTTATTACCAAAACTCCTCCGGCTGCAGTGTTGCTAAAGAAATCAGCAAATATTCAAAAAGGTTCCAGTGAACCAAACCGTGATAAGGTCGGTAAAGTGACCGAACAAGATTTAAGAGAAATTGCTGAAATTAAAATGCCGGATCTCAATGCCAATACGATTGAGCAGGCAGTAGAAATGATTAGAGGAACAGCAAGAAGCATGGGGCTTGAGGTTTAAGTATGATGAAAATTTCAAAACAAAAACGTGTAGCTTTGGAACGCATTGATCGTACAAAAGAATATTCCATTGATGATGCGCTGGCTTTGGTGAACGAATTAGCGCAGGTAAAATTTGATGAAACCATTGATGTTTCAATGAACTTAGGTGTTGACCCAAGACACGCCGAGGAAAATATTCGTGTCACAACGAGTCTTCCCCATGGTACCGGTAAGGATGTAAGGGTATTGGTACTCACCCGCGGTCCAAAAGAAAAAGAGGCTCATGAAGCAGGCGCTGATTTTGTTGGAAATGATGATTTTATAGAAAAAATTAAAGGCGGCTGGTCAAATATTGACAAAATTATTGCCACCCCAGACATGATGGCTGGACTTGGAAAGTTGGGAAAAATTTTAGGACCCAAAGGTCTAATGCCAAACCCCAAAAGCGGTACGGTAACAATGGATGTTGGAAAAGCCGTAAAAGAAATAAAAACTGGTAAAGTTGAATTACGTGTAGAAAAAAATGGAATTATTCATACAGTGTGTGGCAAGGCATCTTTCGATAAAGAAAAATTAAAAGAAAATATAAAAGCGATTTATGACACCGTAATTAAAGAGAAGCCTGCATCCGTCAAGGGAACATATTTCAAAAAAATGACTATCTCATCGACTATGGGTCCGGGTATTAAAGTCGATATAACAACGTTAAGGTAGAAAGATGCCAAATTCAAAAAATATTGAATCACTAAAAATACTCAAGGATAAACTTGGTCGTGCAAAGGCGATATATTTTACAGATTATCAGGGATTAGATGTATCCAGTATTACTGACTTAAGAGGTCAATTTTTTAAGGCAGATGTGGAATATACAGTCGCTAAAAACACAATTATTAAAATTGCTGCTGAAGAAAATAAAATTGAAGGTCTCAATGAAGTATTAGCTGGCCCAACGGCCCTCGCAATTTCATATGATGAGCCCACCAGTCCAGCAAAGGTGATTAAGTTATTTGCAAAGAAACATGATAAGCCGGACGTAAAAGGAATTCTGTTTGAAGGAGCTATCCTTCCTGGGGATGAATTTAAACGAATTGCCAATTTACCAAGTAAACCAGAATTATTATCACAGCTTGCTTCAATGCTGCAAAGTCCTATGACCAAATTGGTTGGAACTTTGAATGCGCCGATGCTGAATATCGTCAATGTGTTAAAAAGTCTAAATGAACAAAAATCTGAGTAATAAATAAAAGGAGTGAAACAACATGGCTGAAGTTAAAAGAGCCGATGTGCTAAATTACCTTGAATCTGCAAACATGATGGAAATTTCTGATCTGATATCAGAAATAGAAGAGAAGTTTGGTGTGACCGCTGCTGCTCCAGTAGCTATTGCGGCTGCGCCTGCAGCCGGTGATGGTGAAGCCGCAGAAGTAAAAGATTCTTTCGATGTCGTTATTACCGAAGTAGGACAATCTAAGATTAGTGTTATTAAAGTTGTCCGAGCTGTTACAGATCTCGGTTTAAAAGAAGCCAAAGAATTGGTTGATTCTGCCCCAAAGGCAGTTAAAGAGGGTGTTGCGCAAGCTGAAGCTGATGAATTAAAAGCGAAACTTGAAGAAGCCGGCGCAACTATCGAGTTGAAATAAATTATCTTATACGATAATCTATTCACATCGTGTTTTCAACCGTAACAAAGGAGGCTTAATTGGGAGCCACGCATAAAAGTACGTCCAGTAGAAAATCATTCTCTAAAATATCATCTGTTGTGGATATGCCGGATCTTCTGGCGCTGCAAAAAGATTCATTTCAGGAATTCTTACAAGAAAATGTTCCCGAAGATGAACGCTTGCCCATCGGGCTAGAAGGTGTTTTTCGAAATGTTTTTCCTTTAGAAGATACCCATCGAAACTATGTTCTGGAATTCAGTAATTATTTTCTTGGTTTACCGAAGTATACGCCAGGTGAATGCATTGACAGAGGAGTAACATATTCCCTTCCTTTAAAGGTTCGATTAGTTCTGCATATAACAGACGAAGAGGATAAAAATAAGTTTGCACAATCCATTGAACAGGAAGTGTATTTTGGGAATATCCCTTACATGACGGATAAAGGTACATTCGTTATTAATGGGGCTGAGCGAGTGATTGTTTCACAGTTACAGCGGTCGCCCGGTGTTTTCTTTGATGAAAGTATTCATCCAAATGGAACGAAATTGTTTCAAGCGCGGATTATTCCCTTTAGAGGATCGTGGGTAGATTTTACAACCGATATAAATGATTGTCTTTTTGCAATTATTGACCGCCGTAGAAAGTTTCCGGTTACGATGCTTTTACGTGCATTGGGTTTTTCAACTAATAAAGACATTTATGAAGCATTCGGGTCGATCAAAACGTTTGGTCTTTCAGATAAGAATATTGATGACGCTTTAGGATTTACGCTTGTAGAGGACATGGTTGATGAGCTGACTGGTGAAATTTTTTATGAAGGCGGCGTTGAAGTCACCGCAGAAGTTGTGGATACGTTAAAAGAAGCCGGTATTAAATCCATTAACGTTGTGGATGGTAATAAGAGCTTCGCCTCTATGCTGTTGATGAATACAATGCAGAAAGACCCGACACGAAATACAGAACAAGCCTTGAGTGTTTTATACCAATTATTACGTTCAGGGGATCCTCCAAATCTTGAAACAGCTCAAAAATTTATAGAGCGAATATTTTTCAGTCCCAAAAAATATGATTTGGGTCAAGTCGGACGATACCGCTTAAACCAACAGTTTGATCTGAATGTTCCGGTTGAAAACACTGTTTTGACTATGGATGACATTATTCAGGTGTTGTTATTTCTCATTGAAATGCGTAAAGGCGAACGTGGGCCTGATGATATTGATCATTTGGGCAATCGTCGTGTCAAAACTATCGGAGAACAGCTCACAAATCAATTCAGCGTCGCATTAAGTCGAATGTTGCGTACCATCTTCGAGCGTATGAATCTTAGAGAACAGGAATCAATCACTCCTCAAGATTTAATAAACTCTCGCGTAGTTACTACGGTAATTAATACTTTCTTCGGAACGAGTCAATTGTCTCAATTCGGTGATCAAACTAATCCCTTAGCGGAAATAACACATAAACGTCGTATTTCATCTCTTGGCCCCGGTGGTTTGACAAGAGAAAGAGCAGGTTTTGAAGTCCGAGATGTACACTATACTCATTATGGTCGTTTGTGTCCCATCGAAACACCTGAAGGTCCAAATATTGGATTAATATCTTCGCTGGCATTATTTGCAATCGTAAATAACCATGGATTTATTGAAGCTCCATACCGGTTTCTAAAAAAACAAGGTAAAAATTCAATTGCGACTAATAAAGTAAAATACTTATCAGCTGATGATGAAGATCGCGTTATGGTTGCTCAGGCCAATGCCAAAATGGATAAGAATAATCGTTTGACAGACGACGTTATCCGCGGTCGGATTCGAGGTGATTTTCCGATGGTTGAACCTGGCGAAGTGGATTATATGGATGTTTCACCAAACCAGATTTTAAGTGTCGCAGCTGCTTTAATTCCATTTTTAGAACATGATGATGCTAACCGGGCACTAATGGGGTCTAACATGCAACGGCAATCTGTACCATTGATGAAGCCGACAGCTCCGATTGTTGGAACAGGTTTGGAAAGTAAAGTTGCAAGAGATTCCAGAACTTGCATATCATCACCAGTGGATGGAGTTGTTGAATATGTAGATTCTGAGAAAATCATCATCAGATCCACTGAGGTTCCTGATGAATTGGCATTGACTGAACATACCAATTTAATTGAAGTCAAATTGCATAAATATCATAGAACAAACCAAAATACCTGCCATAATCAAAGACCGCTTGTATCTGTCAATCAGAAAATTAAAATGGGTGATGTAATTGCAGATGGGGCATCCAGTAATGGCGGTGAATTGGCTCTTGGCCAAAATGTCACAGTTGCTTTTATGCCATGGCGCGGCTATAATTTTGAAGATGCAATTGTTATCAGTGAACGCTTGGTTAAGGATGATATATATACGAGTATTCACGTAAATGAAATTGAACTGGAGGTTCGTGACACAAAAAGAGGTGAAGAAGAATTAACAGCAGAAATTCCGAATGTAAGTGAAGATGCAACACGAGAACTTGATGAACGGGGGATCGTTCGTATTGGTGCTAAAGTAAAACCGGGAGACATTTTAATTGGAAAAGTCACTCCTAAAGGTGAGACAGATCCCACTCCTGAAGAAAAATTGCTTCGCGCTATTTTTGGCGAAAAAGCCGGCGAAGTAAAAGATGCGTCTAAGACAGCCGACCCTGGCATTAAAGGTGTTGTAATTAATACAAAGCTTTTTGAAAAGAAAAAGAAAATTTCTAAGAAAGAGCTAAAAGTATCCATCGTAGCTTTTCAAAGAGAAACAATGGCCAAGAAACAAGCCTTAAAACAGGCGAGAGATGAGAAATTAGTTGTTTTACTCAAAGGGCAAATTTCAAAAGGTATTCGGGATCGCGCAACTGGTAAAACTCTCATTAAAAAATCGACTAAACTTACTATTAAACGTATTCGTTCTTTTGATTTAGAGAGATTTGCTCAAGATTCAGCTTGGGTTGAAGATGCAGATACTTGGAAAAAAATTAAAACCGTATGGCGTTCCTATCGAAAAGAATGGCAATCCATTGAGGATTATCTTGAGAGAGAAGTTTTTAAGCTTCGAGTAGGAGATGAGCTTCAACCCGGTATTCTACAATTGGCAAAAGTCTATGTTACCAGTAAACGTAAAATCCAAGTAGGAGATAAAATGGCTGGCCGACATGGAAATAAGGGTGTTGTAGCTACAATAGTACCCGAAGAAGATATGCCATTTATGGAAGATGGAACTCCCATAGATATCGTGTTGAATCCATTAGGCGTTCCTTCTCGTATGAACCTGGGGCAATTGTATGAAACAATGCTTGGTTGGGCTGGAGATATACTTGGGAAACGATATGAAACTGCTGCGTTTGATGGAGCATCGCCAGAAGATGTGGAATCCGAATTAAAAGAGGCTAATCTACCCACAAGTGGAAAGATAACCTTGATTGATGGTCAGACCGGTGAAAAATTTGAAAATCCTGTAACTGTTGGAATGATTTATATGATGAAATTAAGCCATATGGTTGAGGATAAAATGCATGCTCGTTCCACAGGTCCGTATTCATTAATTACCCAACAACCGTTAGGTGGAAAAGCACAATTCGGCGGTCAACGATTTGGAGAAATGGAATGTTGGGCATTGGAGGCTTATGGGGCCGCAAGCACTTTACAAGAAATTCTGACGGTAAAATCAGACGACGTAGAAGGGCGGTCTAAAGTGTATAACGCTATCGTTCGTGGAGATGATTTACCTGAATTTGGCTCTCCGGAATCATTTAGTGTTCTGATTAAAGAGCTCCAAGGACTTGGTTTAGATATTGAACTTGATTAAAGGGAGATAACGTTTTGACGTTCATTCAATCAACAAAAATCGATACATCGAAAAAATACAATTCTATCACTATTAGTCTATCGTCGCCGGAAATGATTTTGACGCGATCCTATGGTGAAGTATTAAAACCCGAAACGATTAATTATCGTTCCTATAAACCAGAAAAAGATGGACTTTTCTGTGAAAAGATATTCGGTCCTGTGAAAGATTACGAATGCCATTGTGGGAAATATAAAGGTATCCGTTATCGCGGAATAATCTGCGATCGTTGTGGTGTTGAAGTAACACGTAAAAGAGTTCGCAGAGATCGAATGGGGCATATAACTCTTGCGGTTCCTGTCGTCCATATTTGGTATTTAAGATCAATTCCAAGCAAATTAAGCTATTTATTGGGGTTAAGTACAAAGAACCTTGAGAGAGTCATTTATTATGAAGTGTACTGCATCATCAACCCCGGTGCAAGCGGTCGGGAAGTCAATGAACTCATTGATGAAGATGAGTACTATGAATTAGATACGAAATATGGATTTTATGCTGTAACTGAAGAGGATCGTGATAATGACGACTATTTTCATGCAGCTATGGGCGGGGAAGCAATGCGTGACATGCTCGCTAATATTAATATGATTGAATTAAAGAACAATTTAATTGAAATCATCAATACATCTCGATCCAAACAGAAAAGGCAAGATGCATTGAAACGACTGAAAGTTGTAAAAGCATTTTTGCCAACTGTCAATAAGAAAAAGCTGAACAATCCTGACTGGATGGTCATTTCTGTCCTTCCGGTAATGCCACCTGAATTAAGACCCTTGGTCCCATTGGACGGGGGTCGATTTGCTGCAAGTGATTCAAATGATCTTTATCGTAGAATTATTATTCGAAATAACCGTTTGAAGCAATTAATGGAGATAAAAGCTCCTGAGGTCATTTTGCGCAATGAAAAGCGCATGCTTCAAGAATCGGTGGACGCATTATTTGACAACAGTCGGCGAAAAACTGCTATTCGCTCGGGAACCCGAAGACCTTTAAAGTCAATTTCAGATATGCTTAGAGGGAAGACAGGTAGATTCCGTCAAAATCTTTTAGGTAAACGTGTCGATTATTCCGGGCGATCAGTTATTGTTGTGGGACCGGATTTAATGTTGCACGAATGCGGGTTGCCAAAGAAAATGGCTTTGGAATTATTCAAACCTCATATGATAAATGAATTGATGAAACGTGGTTTTGCTCAAACACCCCGCGGAGCAAAACTTATGATAGAAAACAGTGATGCGGTTGTCCTCAAAGTTTTGGAATATGTTGTTCAAGGACATCCTGTGTTGCTTAACCGTGCTCCTACTTTGCATCGATTGGGTATTCAAGCATTTCAACCAGTACTTGTTGATGGCAAAGCAATCAAAATTCATCCGCTGGTTTGTGCCGCATTTAATGCCGATTTCGATGGAGATCAGATGGCTGTCCATATTCCTCTTTCACTGCAAGCACAGATGGAGGCACGCGTATTAATGCTCTCTAGCCATAATATTCTTCATCCCGCAAATGGAAAGCCAATTGCCATTCCCTCCCAGGATATGGTTTTGGGCTGTCACTATTTAACGCGACCCCGCGAAGGAATGAAAGGCGAAGGAAAAAGTTTTGGTTCCTTTCAGGAATTGTTAATGGCTTACGAAAATAGAGTCGTTGATTTGAATGCAATAATTAACATTCGACATAAAGGAAGGTGGCATAAAAAAACGACTGTAGGCCGGGTTATGTTTAATTCGATTATGCCGGAAGAGCTTGAGTATTTTGATGGTATAATTAGCAAAGTGACGCTGCAAAAAATTGTGAATGATTCATATCTGCTTGCCGGGAACTATAAAACAGTTCAATTTCTCGATAAGTTGAAAAATCTTGGATTTGAAATTGCAACGAAAAGCGGCAGTTCAATTTCAATAAGCGATATATTAATTCCTGAGAAAAAACACAGTATTATTAATAGTGCATCAAAGGAAATAACCTCCATTCAAAATAAATATGACAGGCATGTATTAACAGAAGGTGAACGATATAATAAAGTAATAGATGTTTGGACACACGCTACCAATAAAGTAGCTGCAACTATGATGGATGAATTAAAAGAGGATTCACAGGGATTTAATCCTGTATTTATGATGGCGGATTCTGGAGCCCGTGGCAGCCAAGACCAAATTAAGCAGTTGGCAGGCATGCGTGGTTTGATGGCGAAACCACAAAAATCAATGACCGGCAGTAAAGGTGAGATTATCGAATCACCCATTACATCTAATTTTAAAGAGGGCTTATCTGTTTTGGAGTATTTTATTTCAACTCATGGAGCTCGAAAAGGGTTAGCTGATACTGCTCTTAAAACTGCCGATGCGGGATATTTGACAAGACGATTGGTTGATGTGGCTCAAGACGTCGTTATATATGAAGTAGATTGTGGTACAATCAACGGAATAACGATTTCTGATTTAAAAGAAGGTGAAGAAATAATTGAACCATTGGCAGACCGTGTGTTAGGGCGTACAATTGTAGATGACCTTATTTTAGAAGGTAAAACAAAAATCAAGAACGGACAGTTAATTACTGAAAAAGAAGCTGAACTGTTAGATAAATATAATATTGAAAGTATTCGGATTCGTTCTGTATTGACTTGTGAATCATCTCGTGGTGTTTGCGGAAAATGTTATGGATGGAATTTATCGACTCATAATCCTGTTAATATCGGGACAGCAGTTGGAATTCAAGCAGCGCAAAGTATCGGAGAACCCGGGACCCAGCTAACGTTAAGGACATTCCATATTGGTGGAACAGCCACAAGAATAATCGAGCAGTCAGAAATGACTACTAAGTACGCCGGTGTAATTAAATATTCAAAAGGTATGGAAGTTGCGAAATTGGTTGATGAAGAAGGTATAACGAAAGTTCGCTGCATGGTTAGGCACGCAAAAATTATTGTAATAGATAAGGACGGAAAAGAATTAAACTATTATAATGTTCCATATGGCGCTGATGTGCTTGTGGAAGATGGCGAAAAAATTAAATCTGGTTCAGTCTTATTCCAATGGGATCCTTACACGGATATTATCCTTGCGCGACAAACTGGTAGAATTCAATTAAAAGATTTTATTGAAGGAGAAACCTACAAAGTAGAAGCTGTTGAGGGCGGTAAGAAGCAAATGGTTATTGTGGAAGCAAAGAACAGACAGTTGAGTCCACATGTAGATATTATAGATAAAGATGATAAAATACTCTCTGGAGGAACCATCCTCCCGGTAAAAGCAACATTAGTTGTTCGAAACGGGCAAAAAGTGAAGCACGGTCAAACGTTGGTTAAAATTCCCAAAGATATTGGAAAAACTCGTGATATTACCGGTGGATTACCTCGTGTGGCAGAATTGTTTGAAGCAAGAAAACCTGGTAATCCAGCTGTTGTGAGTGAGGTAGATGGTGTAGTACAGTTTGGCGAAATTAAAAGAGGTATTAGAAAAATTCTCGTCACTAGTGTAGATGAAGAAGTAAGAAAGTACTCAATACCTTACGGTAAACACATCATTGTTCATGAAGGTGATTTTATCATCGCTGGTACTCCTCTGTGTGAAGGATCTATTTCTCCAACCGATATTTTAAATATTTTAGGTCCAGGAAAAGTCCGTGAATATTTGGTAAACGAGATACAGGAAGTGTATCGTCTTCAAGGTGTAAAAATTAATGATAAACACATTGAGACAATCGTTCGTCAAATGATGCAGAAAATAAATATCGAAGACCCCGGTGATAGTAAGTTCATGCAGGGCGATCGAGTAAATAAAGTTGACTTTTTTGAAGCAAGCCGCCAGTTAATGGAAATGACTGTTATCAAAACCGTGGGAGATTCTGATCTTGAAGAAGGTTCGCTAATTGATAAGGCTGATTTAAGAGAAATTAATAAAGCGCTTAAAGATAGCGGAAAAGTTCCTGCGACAACGCGTAAACCGAAGCCAGCAACTTTTAAACCGCTGTTAATGGGAATTACTCAAGCGTCGTTGAATACTGAAAGTTTTATATCCGCAGCATCATTCCAAGAGACAACACGAATTTTAACTGACGCAGCTGTAGAATGTAAAACGGATTACTTAAGAGGATTGAAAGAGAATATCGCAGTGGGTCGTTTAATACCTGCTGGAACCGGAACCCCAGGACTTGATAGAATTCTTGTGGAAGACCCTGATTCATTAGTCACTGGCGAGTCTGGGGACGATGTTAGGAATCAATTAATATAAATGAAATATTTCATGTAAAAACAATTGACTGAAAAACTAAATAAATAGTAATTTTATTGGCTTTTTAGGAACTGATATGCCGACGATAAACCAATTAATAAGAAAAGGGCGCAAGGCTGTAACAAAAAAAACATCTACACCTGCTCTGACTGGAAATCCTCACAAAAGAGGAGTGTGCACACGTGTGTATACAACAACACCGAAAAAGCCTAATTCGGCTCTTCGAAAAGTTGCTCGTGTACGATTAACAAATGGCCGAGAGGTAAATGCATACATTCCCGGTGAAGGACACAATCTTCAAGAGCATTCAATTGTATTAATTGAAGGCGGACGAGTGAAAGATTTGCCAGGAGTTAGATATCATATTGTTAGGGGAACATTGGATACAGCAGGAGTTTCAGACCGCCGGACAAGTCGTTCGCGTTACGGTGCGAAGAAACCTAAATAGGAAATCATGAGACGCAGAAGACCAGAAAGAAGACAGATTTTACCTGATCCGGTTTATAATAACCTTTCAGTTGCAAAATTTATCAACTACTTAATTATGGGTGGAAAGAAAGGCATGGCGGAGAAGATTTTCTATTCTGCTATGGAATCTATTAAAAGCAAAACCAAAACAGATGGTTTTAAAATTTTTGAGAAGGCAATCGAAAAAACGCAACCCCTTGTTGAAGTAAAATCCAGAAGAATTGGAGGGGCAACGTATCAAGTGCCTATTGAAGTTCCTATAAGGCGTCGTTTCTACCTGGCGTCTCAGTGGATAATTAATTCAGCAAGACGTAGAAAAGGTAAACCAATGGCTGATTGTTTAGCCTCAGAATTAATTGCAGCCGCAAATGAAGAGGGTGGTGCTATTAAGAAAAAAGACGATACACACCGAATGGCTGAAGCAAACAAAGCATTTGCCCATTTTCGTTAAGATATAGTTTATGAAACACATTCCGCTAAATAGAGTCCGTAATATTGGTATCATGGCGCATATTGATGCTGGTAAAACCACTTTGACTGAGCGAGTTCTTTATTACACCGGCAGAACTCATAAAATAGGGGAAGTTCACGAAGGTGGTGCAACCATGGATTGGATGGAGCAGGAGAAAGAGCGTGGTATCACCATTACTTCTGCCGCGACGACAGCAATATGGCAAGATCATAGAATTAATATTATAGACACTCCCGGACATGTGGATTTCACAGTCGAAGTTGAGCGCTCTTTGCGGGTTCTTGATGGCGCATGTGCAGTTTTTTGTGCTGTGGGTGGTGTCGAACCTCAAAGTGAGACTGTTTGGCGTCAGGCTGATAAATACAAAGTCCCGCGCATTGCATTTGTCAATAAAATGGATCGTACAGGTAGCGATTTCTATAACGTTCTTGAGATGATAAAAAATCGTCTTGGTGCAAATCCTCTACCGATTGTTATACCGATCGGCGCAGGTGATTTATTCACCGGTATTGTTGATTTATTGTCAATGAAAGCAATTTTATATAATGAATTTTCATTAGGAGCCCGTTTTGAATACGGCGATATTCCTAATGATATGGTTGAAGAAGCAGAAAAATGGCGTCACCATCTAATTGAGGAGACGGCAACATATGATGAAGGCTTAATGGAAAAATATCTTGAAGAAGAACCAATTTCTATTGATGAACTCAAAGCTGCGATTCGAAAGGGATGTCTTGATAATACCTTTATTCCTACCCTTTGTGGCTCTGCTTTCAAAAATAAAGGAGTGCAAAGATTATTAGATGCGGTTATTGATTTTATGCCATCACCAAAAGACATTGGTGAGATTCACGGTTTAGATCCAAACGATTCTGATAAGAAACTAATTCGCCATTCTAGTGTTGATGAACCGTTTAGCGCATTAGCTTTCAAGATTATGACTGATCCTTATGTAGGAAAATTGACCTACATGCGTGTTTATTCCGGTAAGTTGGATAAAGGATCATATATTTATAATGCCAATACTGGAAAACGTGAACGTGTTAGCCGACTTTTGTTAATGCATGCCAATAAGCGTGAAGAGCTTGAAGTGGTAAACGCTGGAGAAATTGTTGCTGCAGTTGGACTAAAAAAGACCTTTACGGGAAATACCTTATGTAATGAGGATAATCCCATATTGTTAGAGTCAATGGACTTCCCCGAACCTGTTGTCGAAGTGTCCGTTGAACCGGCTTCAAAAGCAGATCAAGATAATTTATCAAAGGCATTAGTTAAACTTGGTGAAGAAGACCCAACATTTAAAGTATCTATTAATCAGGACACCGGTCAGACGATTATTGCTGGAATGGGTGAGCTGCATTTAGAAATTTTAATTGACAGACTATTAAGAGAATTTAGCGTACAGGCTAAAATTGGTAAACCGCAAGTTGCTTATGCTGAGGCGATTACAAAACGTGTTGAAAATATTGATGTAAAATTTGTTAGACAGTCCGGTGGTCGTGGCCAATACGGGCATGTCGTTATTAATGCAGAACCAAATGAAACTGGTAAAGGCTTTCATTTCGAAAATAAAATTGTTGGTGGTGTTATTCCCAGAGAATACATCCCATCAGTGAGTAGGGGAATTGAAGAAGCAATTAAAAATGGTATAATTGCAGGATATCCTCTTGAAGACGTGAGGGTGGAGTTGATTTATGGTTCATATCACGATGTTGATTCTTCAGAAATGGCTTTTAAAATTGCCGGTTCTATGGCAATTCAGGAAGCTTGTCGCAAAGCGAAGCCGGTTTTAATGGAACCGATTATGCAGGTTGAAGTAATTGTGCCGGATGAATATCTGGGCGATGTGATGGGGGACATCAATTCTCGGAGAGGAAATGTCCAGGGAATGGCTCAAAGAAATGATGCTCAGGTAGTGAATGCATTAGTTCCATTGAGTAGTATGTTTGGGTATGTAACAGATTTAAGATCCCTGACCCAGGGAAGAGCTGTTTTTCACATGGAATTTGCTGAATACAAGAAAGTTCCAGCAAGCGTGGAATCAGAAATTTTAGAAAAAGTACATGGAAAAGCTTCTTAAGTATTAAATAACGGAGTAAAGAGATGTCTAAGGCAAAATTCGAGCGAACAAAACCACATGTAAATATAGGAACGATCGGTCACGTCGATCATGGCAAGACGACGTTGACGGCTGCGATCACTCTGGTACAGTCGGCCAGGGGAATGGCAGAGACACGTTCATTTGATAGTATAGATAACGCTCCGGAAGAGCGTGAGCGAGGGATCACCATTCAGACAGCTCATGTGGAGTATGAGACGGAAAAGCGTCATTATGCACATGTAGACTGTCCGGGTCACGCGGATTACATTAAGAATATGATCACCGGAGCCGCGCAGATGGATGGGGCGATATTGGTTGTGAGCGCAGCGGATGGTCCGATGCCTCAGACGCGAGAGCATGTATTATTGGCTCGTCAGGTAAATGTGCCCAGTTTGGTAATATTTATGAATAAGACAGATCAGGTAGATGATCCTGAGTTATTAGAGTTAGTGGAGATGGAATTGAGGGATTTATTGAATGAGTATGAGTTTCCCGGTGATGATACGCCGATAATAATGGGAAGCGCACTGAACGCATTGAGTAATCCAGGAGATGAAGAAGCGAATAAATGTGTTGTTGAGTTGATGGAAGCCTGTGATAGTTTTATACCGGATCCTACCCGAGACGTAGACAGGCCCTTTTTAATGCCGGTGGAGGATGTATTTTCCATCACAGGTCGGGGTACGGTAGGGACTGGACGAATTGAGCGAGGGATCGTAAAGGTAGGAGATGTAGTGGAAATGATAGGAATGGGTGAGCATAAGAAGACCACAGTGACGGGAGTAGAGATGTTCAGGAAGTTGTTAGATGAAGGTCAGGCGGGAGATAATGCAGGTTTATTGCTTCGAGGAGTTGATAAGGAAGAGTTGAAGCGCGGGATGGTATTGGCAGCTCCGGGTTCCATTACACCTCATACAAAGTTTAAGGCGAATGTATATGTATTGAAGAAGGAAGAAGGTGGTCGTCACACGCCATTTTTCAATGGATATCGTCCGCAGTTTTATTTTAGGACCACGGATGTAACGGGAGTGGTGACGCTGCCGGCAGGAACAGAGATGGTTATGCCGGGAGACAATATTGTGATGGATGTGGAGATGATTACTTCGATAGCGATGGATAAGGAGCTGCGTTTTGCAATTCGCGAAGGCGGCCGGACTGTAGGTGCTGGAGTTGTAACGGAGATTGTTGAGTAAAAAGGATAGAATGTGGCAAATCAAACAATAAGAATTAGTCTTAAAGCTTACGACCATCATCTGTTGGACAAGTCAACTGTAAAAATCGTGAAAACTGCAAAATCCACCGGAGCCATTATTTCCGGTCCTATTCCTATGCCGACAAAACGCACCATATACACCGTGTTGAGATCTCCTTTTGTTGATAAGAAATCAAGAGAGCAATTTCAGACCAAAATACATAAGCGGGTAGTTGACATATTAAATTCAACACCTAAAACAGTTGAAGCATTAATGAAACTGGACCTGCCTGCAGGTGTTGATATTGAGATTAAGGTCTGATTATGCGCGGTTTAATTGGAAAAAAAGTTGGAATGACGCAACTATTTGGCGATGAGGGAACAGTATATCCGGTAACTATTGTAGAAGTTGGTCCGTGTGTTGTTACGCAGATTAAGACTGACGTAAAAGATGGATATTCTGCTGTACAACTCGGTTTTGGTGAACGAAAAGAAAAGCATACCAATAAACCTATGAAAGGTTTGTATGCAAAATCAAATATTTCCCCTAAAAAAGTATTATCTGAATTTGAGCCAATTTCTGGATATGAATACAAAGTAGGTCAGGAATTTGGTGCATCAATATTTAATGAGGGAGAATTGGTCAATGTTACTGGAACGTCCAAAGGTAAAGGATTTACAGGCGTAATTAAACGGCATGGTTTTAGCCGCGGTCCTGTAACCCATGGTCAAAGAGAATATTTACGTTCACCAGGTTCAATCGGACAGGCCTCAGACCCTTCGAGGGTTTTCAAAGGAATGAAAATGGCTGGTCATAGCGGGGTGCAAAAAGTCACCATAAAAAACCTAGAAATAGTGAAAGTTGATAGCAGTAATAATCAGCTTTTTATCAAAGGTGCGGTGCCTGGTGTTAACAACAGTTATGTACTGATTAAGAAATAATTATGGAATTGCAAGTATATAAAAAAGACGGTAGCAAAGCTTCAAAAATGAAGCTAAATGATTCAGTATTCGGAGTGAATCCAAATGAAGACGTTGTCTATCGCGCCGTTCAATCAGAGCTAACCAATAGCCGTCAGGGGACCCACTCTGCGAAAAGCCGAGGAATGGTTAGAGGTGGAGGTAAAAAACCCTTTAAACAAAAAGGTCGCGGCGTAGCTCGCGCAGGGACAACGCGTTCACCCTTATGGCGTGGAGGTGGCACTGTATTTGGTCCGCTTCCGCATGATTATTCCTTTAAAATGCCAAAGAAAATGAAGCAATTAGCCCGCCGATCTATTTTGTCCTATAAAGCCAATAATGACGGTCTCATTATTTTAGATGAAATAAGGGTTTCTCGTCCAAAAACAAATGAATTTATTAAAATATTAAATGAATTAAATATTGGTCATAAAAAGATAACCGTATTATTGGGAGACCTTAAGACTGATGTTTTACTCGCCGGTAGAAATATACGCAATATTGCAATTTTAGAAGCCAAAGATGCCAGTGCATATGATTTAATAGATTGCGACGTGATATTAACTGATAAATCAGGCGTGGATGTATTAACCAATCAATTAATGGTGCAATAATGTCTACGAGAGAAATAATTATTAAACCGATTTTTACCGAAAAAATGAGTCAATTGGAAGAATCCGAACGTAAATACGCATTTCAGGTAGAAAGTTTGGCGAACAAAATTGAAATAAAAGCCGCTATTGAAAAACGTTTTGATGTAGAGGTTGACAAAGTTGCAACCATGAATCGTTTAGGAAAAACCAAGCAGATGACTATGCGCAGCGGTGGAAGAACTATCAGAACAAATGGACGTCGATCCGGATGGAAAAAAGCAGTCGTTACCTTAAAGGTAGGCTTTAATATTGACCTTGTAGGAGGAGAAGTCTGATTATGGGTGTACGTACTATAAAGCCAACAACTCCTGGTAATCGTTTTTCAACTCGTCCTGATTTTTCCGAAATTACCAAAGATACCCCTGAAAAAAGTTTAACGGTCGCCAAGAGAAAAACAGGCGGACGAAATAATAATGGAAGAATTACTTCTCGACATAGAGGAGGCGGTCATAAACAGCGCTATCGTATAATTGATTTTAAGCGTGATAAATTCGATGTTCCCGCCAAAATAGCTGCCATTGAATATGATCCGAATCGGTCGGCGAATATCGCTCTTTTGCACTATGCAGATGGTGAAAAACGGTATATACTTGCCCCATTTGGGATTAAAGTTGGCGATACCATAACATCCGGAGAAGATGCTCCGTTAAGAGTTGGGAATGCCCTGCCACTAAAAAATATTCCAACCGGTATGGTAGTTCATAATTTAGAACTAACGCCTGGAAAAGGCGGTCAAATGGTTCGCAGCGCAGGTTCTTCTGCTCAGGTTATGGCGAGAGATGGAGGTTTTACAACCATTAAGTTGCCCTCAAATGAACTTCGTTTAATTCGAAATGAATGCTATGCCACCCTTGGTGAGGTCGGGAATAAAACGCACGAACAAGTTATATCCGGAAAAGCAGGACGTACCCGGTGGCTTGGAATTAGACCTACCGTCCGGGGTGTAGCAATGAATCCGGTTGATCACCCGATGGGTGGTGGTGAAGGAAAATCTTCCGGTGGGCGTCATCCAACAACACCATGGGGTAAACCAACAAAAGGTTACAAGACACGAAAGAGAAACAAGAAATCGAATGATTATATTGTGAAGAGGAGAAAATAGGATGGCAAGATCTTTAAAAAAAGGACCGTTTGTAGATGAAAAACTGCTCAAGAAAATCTTCGCCATGAATGATAGTGGAAAAAAAAGGGTAATAAAAACGTGGTCCCGTCGTTCTATGATCACTCCCGATTTTGTCGGACATACATTTGCTGTTCATAATGGAAATAAATTTATTCCAGTATTTATTTCGGAGAATATGGTTGGTCATAAATTAGGCGAATTTGCCCCAACAAGAATATTTAGAATGCATTCAGGAGACAGAAAATAATAATGGAAGCTCAAGCCAGTAGTCGTTACGTCAGACAATCACCGTACAAAATTCGTATTGTGATGGATGAAGTGCGAGGAAAAAAAGTTGGTGATGCATTGAATTATTTACATTTTTCACCCAAAAAAGCTGCAAGTATACTTGAGAAAACCATTCGATCGGCCGTGAGCAACCTTTTGCAAAATACTGAAAATTCTGATGTTGATCCTGATGGTTTAATTGTGTCAAAAGCATTTGTAAATGGCGGACCTCATATGAAGCGAATTCGCGCCGCATCCATGGGCAGAGTTTCCAGATTAAATAAACCAACCAGTCATGTCACTATAGTGGTAAGTGACAAGTAAGGAGCAATTTTGGGTCAAAAGACACATCCAATAGGTTTTCGTTTATCCGTCAATAAAAATTGGCGTTCAAAATGGTATGCGAATAAATCGTTTTCACAATATCTTGAGGAAGATGTTCGGATTCGGAAATATATCAAATTACGTTTACCTAACGCTGGTATTTCAAGAGTTGAAATTAGCCGCACTTCTAAAATCGTAACAGTAACTATATTCACCGCTCGTCCGGGAATTGTGATTGGTAAGGGTGGGGAAGAAGTTGGACGGCTTAAACAAGAAGTTAATCAGCTGACTGAGAAAGATGTACAAATTAATATTTCTGAAGTAAAACGGCCTGAGCTAGATTCGGCTCTTGTAGGTGCAAACATTGCCCATCAATTAGTAAAAAAGATTTCATACCGACGGGTAGTTAGTAAAGCCATTCAATCGACAATGAGGATGGGAGCACAGGGAATACGTATAAATGTTGCAGGTCGATTAGGTGGTGCTGAAATTGCCAGAAGTGAAAAATTTCATGAAGGAAGAGTCCCTCTTCACACTCTTCGTGCCGATATCGATTATGCACTGACAGAAGCGGAAACTGCCTATGGTATTATCGGAATAAAAGTTTGGATTTGTAGTGGGGAATCAGCTTAAGAGTTTATTATGTTAGAGCCGAGAAAAGTAAAATATAGACGTCATCACAGAGGAAACCGTCGCGGGATGGCAAAAAGAGGAACCGAAGTGGCCTTTGGCAGCTATGGATTGAAAGCCATGGGTCCCGGTTGGATCACTGCCAGGCAGATAGAGGCAGCTCGTATTACCATTTCAAGGGTTGTCCGAAAGACGGGAAAGATGTGGATTCGTATTTTTCCGGATAAACCTATTACCAAAAAACCAGCTGAAACTCGCATGGGTAAAGGTAAGGGATCTCCGGAATATTGGGTGTCCGTCGTAAAACCCGGACGCATTTTATTCGAAATTGAAGGCGTAGATAGAGAGATGGCTGAGTTAGCTTTTACAAATGCATCCCATAAATTACCAATTAAAACAAGAATTGTAGAACGGAAAGAAGGATAATGAAACGTTCTGAACTATCAGAAATGAACACTGATGAATTGCAAGTTAAGCTTCATGAAAATTTAGAAGCTTTACAAAATTTGAGGTTTCAAAAATCATTACAGCAGTTAGAAAATCCTGTTCAGCTTAAATATTTAAGAAGAGAAATCGCGCAGATTAAAACGGTGATGAATGAATATTCCACTGGCATTCGTAAAGAAAAAGGTGCTAAATAATTATGGAACGTAAAAAACAGTTATTGACTGGTGAAGTTGTCAGTGTTAAAATGGAAAAAACGGTCGTTGTAAAAGTCACGAGACGAATTCGACATAAAGTTTATAAAAAAATTATCAACGATACGAAAAGATATAAGGCTCATGTTGGCAATGTTATTCCAAAATTGGGAGATATTGTAAGCATTTCTTCTTCAAGACCTATCAGTAAGCAAGTCCGCTGGCAGGTAAGTGAAATTATTAGAGAATCAGTAAAGATTGGTTAAAAAAGGTGATCCAGCAAGAAACACGATTAAAAGTTGCAGATAATACGGGCGCAAAAGAAGTGTTATGCTTCAAAATTATTGGCGGCTCTAAGAGGCGCTATGCTACCATCGGTGATATTATCGTTATAACTGTTAAAAAAGCGATTCCCGGCGGAATGGTTAAAAAAGGAGAAGTATCTCGTGCTGTGGTTGTACGGACCAGTAAAGAAGTTCGTCGAAAAGACGGTACTTACATTCGTTTTGACGATAATGCTGCCGTATTATTAAATAATGCAGGTGAGCCTAAAGGGACACGAATCTTTGGACCCGTTGCCCGAGAATTGCGTGATGGTGGTTATATGAAAATTATATCCATGGCTCCGGAGGTCTTGTAATGCACATTAAGAAAAATATGACTGTTAGAGTAATTTCTGGAAATCACAAAGGTTCTGAAGGAAAAGTGCTTCACATTGTACCTGAGTCAGATAAGGTGATTATTGAAGGTGTGAACTTAGTGAAGCGTGCCACTCGCCCATCACAGGACAATCCATCTGGAGGCTTTGTTGAAAAAGAAGCGCCTCTTCACATATCAAATGTGTTGCCTGTTCATAAAGGGAATGTTACTCGGGTTGGATATAAAAAATTAGATAATGGTCGTAAAGTGCGTATTGCCGTAAAGACTAGAGAAGAGTTAGAATAATATTATGGCTGTAAAAAAACCAACTAAAGCAACTGTGAAAAAGCAAACATCTGTGAAATCAGTGCCAAAAAAGCAGACGGTAAAAAAGAGTGCTAAGAAAAAAAGTGCACCGAGTAAAGCCATATACATTCCAAATTTAAAAAAGCTTTACAATGAAAAAATTATTCCAGCATTAATCAAACAATTTAGTTACAAAAATAAAATGGAAGTTCCGCGTATTACGATGATATCATTGAATATGGGAATTGGTGATGCTAAAAATAATCCAAAAGCATTGGAGCGTGCTGTAGAAGAATTAACAATGGTTACTGGGCAAAAAGCAGTTGTTACACGTTCGAGAAAAGATATCTCAAACTTCAAAATACGTTTTGGGTTTCCCGTGGGTTGTAAAGTCAACCTCCGTGGTAATCGTATGTACGAATTTTTAGAAAGGCTCATTTCGATAGCATTACCCAGGACGAGAGATTTTACAGGATTATCTTTTAAATCTTTTGATCGCAAAGGCAACTATTCTTTCGGTGTCAAAGAACAAATTATTTTTAATGAAATCGATTATGATAAAGTGGATTCAATCAGAGGTATGGATATAACCATAACTACCTCTGCGTCTTCGGATAACGAAGCGTATGGGTTATTAAAAGCATTTGGGTTTCCTTTACGAGATAAACCTGTTAAACAAAAAGAAGTCGCAGAGGCTGCTTAATGGCAAAAAAATCACTTATTGTTAAATCAAAAAAGAAACAGAAGTTTTCAACGCGGGAATACAATCGCTGCTTTAATTGCGGACGGCCCGATGGGTATTTGAGGAAATTTGGTTTGTGTAGAATTTGTTTCCGTGAAATGGCGCTTAAGGGCGAAATCCCCGGAATAACGAAAGCAAGTTGGTAAGGAGAATTAATTAATGAGTATGACGGATCCAATTGCAGATTTGTTAACCCGTATTCGGAACGGTTTACACGCCCATAAACGTTGGGTTGACATTCCATCATCCAACGAAAAAAAGAGAATTTTGTATATTTTAAAAGAAGAGAAATATATTGAAGATTTTATGTTGATCGATGATAAGGTGAAAAAACTAATTCGAATATTTCTTAAATACGATTATCATGGTAGCCCAGTGATATCAAGAATCGAAAGAGTAAGTAAACCTGGATTACGGGTATATAAAAGTAAAAAAGAATTACCCCGTGTTCTGGATGGGTTAGGTATATCAATTCTGTCAACATCCAAAGGAATTATTTCAAATAAGACTGCAAAGAAAATTGGTGTTGGCGGAGAAGTTATCTGCAACGTTTGGTAAAAAGATGTCAAGAATAGGAAAAGAACCAATTAAAATCCCCGATGATGTCAAAGTTGACATACATTCAAATATGGTATCAGTTAATGGTCCAAAAGGTGAATTACTAGTAAATATTCATCCGGCTATAAATATTGATCAAAAAAATGATCTCCTACATGTTTCTAGATCATCTGATATTAAAAGCCATCGTGCGTTACATGGAACAAGTCGCGTATTAGTGGCTAATGCAATAAAAGGTGTTTCTGAAGGATATAAAAAAGAATTGGAAATCAGAGGGGTCGGTTATCAAGCCAAAATGGAAGGTAATCGGCTGGTATTACAATTAGGATATTCTCATGATATTGTTTTTGATCCCCCTGAAGGAATTGATATTAATGCCAATCGAGACTCAATCAGCATTAGCGGTATAGATAAACAAATGGTTGGAGAAATAGCTGCCAAAATTAGATCTTTTAGAAAACCTGAACCATATAAGGGTAAGGGAATTAGGTATAAAGATGAATATGTACGTTCAAAGCAAGGTAAAACTGTTGGAGGCAGTGACTAGGGATGGGGCAAAATAAAGTAAAAAATATTCGATTTAGCCGAAGACGCAATCGTAGTAAACGAAATAATCGATTCCATTCTGAACGATATCGTTTAGTTGTCAATAGAAGTATCAAAAATATTTCAGCTCAGATAATAGATGATATGAATAGTACTACACTGGTTTCAGCTTCCACGATGGATAAAGATATACAAGTGAAAGTAAAAAAAGTAGACGGTAAGGTTGGGCAGAGCAAATTAGTAGGTACACACCTTGCAGCTAAAGCAAAAAAGAATAAAATTAAAAAAGTAGTATTTGACAGAAATGGATTCCCTTATCACGGTCGTGTTAAAGCTTTGGCTGATGGCGCTCGTGAAGGCGGGCTGAATTTCTAAAGGAGTTTGAATTGGCAATTATTAATCCAGCTGAATTAGATCTTCGGGAAGAGACTGTTGTGCGAATCAATCGTGTTGCAAAAGTCACATCACGTGGAAAACGATTCCGTTTTTCTGCACTCGTTGTGGTGGGAGATGGAAAAGGCCATGTAGGTATCGGACTCGGTAAAGCAAATGAAGTGATGAGTAGTATCTCGAAAGCAAAAGATGATGCAAAAAGAAACATCTTTAAAGCATCCATAGTTAATGAAACAATTCCTCATAAAATTACCGGTAAACATGGTGCAAGTCGTGTAATGTTAAAGCCAGCGTCAGCAGGTACAGGAATTATTGCAGGAGCAGCTGTTCGCGCGGTGATGGAACAAGTAGGAGTGCATAATATTTTGACTAAGCGCTATGGCTCAAGCAATATTTTAAACGTAGTAAAGGCGACAGTAGATGCACTTAAGAATCTGCAGGATGCTGTTTCTGTAGCAAATAAGCGTGGAATTACGATAAAAGAAGTATTTAATTAAAATGAAAGCAAAAACAAAATCAATTCGCGTTACACAAATACGCAGCCGAATCGGACGTTTACCAAAGCAAAAGGCAACTTTGGATGCTTTGGGATTAAGAAAAATGAATAAAACAGTAGTATTACCTGATAACGAGACGGTTCGTGGTATGATTAAGAGTATATATTTTTTACTAAATGTAGAGGAAGCGTAATGAGATTGGGTGAATTAAAACCAACACCTGGTACCACCTCAAATAAAAAGCGTAGAGGACGCGGTCCAGGAACCGGATTAGGACGAACCGGTGGACGAGGAGAAAAAGGATATCATTCACGAAGTGGTAGTAAAACACTTGAATGGTTTGAGGGTGGACAGATGCCTCTCCTTAGGAGACTTCCAAAACGAGGTTTTTCAAACTCAATGTTTAAAAAATCATTTCAAGTTGTAAATTTATCTTCGATCGAAAAATTGGAGGTCACTGAAGTGACAGCAGAAGTTATGGCCGAAAATGGTTTAGTCCGGTCGGCTCTTCAACCGATAAAAATATTAGCTAAAGGCGATATCACGAAGAAATTAAATGTGACAGCAAGCGCTTTTAGTTTGACAGCTAAAGAAAAAATTGAAAAAGCCGGTGGCACTGCAATAGTTCAATGATTGATAAAATAAGAAACGTTTTTAGCATACCTGATCTTCGAAAGAGAATTTTCTTTACATTTGGAGTTTTGGTCATAGTCCGTCTTGGAGCACATCTTCCAATCCCAGGTGTAGATGGGGAAGCACTTCATGCTGCATTTCAAAATATGCAAAATACACTTTTTGGCCTTTTTGACATGTTTGCTGGAGGCGCATTTCAAAAAGCAACGTTGTTTGCACTGGGGATTATGCCCTATATATCTGCCTCAATTATGATTCAGCTTATGGGTTCAGTTGTTCCGTATTTTCAACGATTACAAAAAGAAGGCGAAGCTGGACGAAAAAAAATTACACAAATTACGCGTTACGGTACTGTTTTGATTGCGATGTTTCAAGCATATAGTGTCACAGTATTCTTAGAATCGATGACTGCAAGTTCGTCATCAGGGACAATATCTGTTGTAACAAATCCTGGGTTTGGATTCAAATTTGTGGCCATTATTAGTATCGTCACGGGTACTATGTTTTTAATGTGGCTTGGCGAACGGATTACAGAGCGGGGAATTGGAAATGGCATTTCGCTCATTATTATGATTGGTATTATGTCTCGGTTACCCAATGTCATCATGAGTGAAATCACCCTGATAAATGAAGGGGTACGTAATTTATTATCTGAAGTCATTTTGTTAGGAATCATGTTTGTTATTATTGCATTCGTTGTCTTTTTAACACAGGGAACACGCAAAATACCCGTACAATATGCTAAACGCGTTGTCGGGCGAAAAGTATATGGTGGTCAATCAACGCATATTCCATTGCGCGTCAATACCGCTGGAGTTATGCCCATCATTTTTGCTCAGGCAATTATGTTTTTACCCAGCACTATTGCTATGTTTTTTGCTGAAAGTGAATTCATGCAAGGAGTCATGCGCTGGTTTTCATTTGATCACCCATTTTATTGGGCAGTTTTTGGGACAATGATTGTTTTCTTCACATATTTTTATACTGCCATCGCTTTCGATCCAGTTCAAGTTTCAACTCAAATGAAACAACACGGCGGTTTTATTCCTGGTATACGTCCGGGGAAAAAGACAGCCGATTATATTGATAATATTTTGACCAGAGTGACATTGCCTGGTTCGTTTTTTCTGGCTTTCATTGCTATTTTTCCATATATCCTAATGAATATCATGGATGTAGGTTATGATTTGGCATCATTTTTTGGCGGCACAAGTTTATTAATTATCGTCGGTGTTTCATTAGATACATTACAGCAAATTGAATCGCACTTGCTCATGCGTCACTATGACGGATTTTTGTCTAAGGGTAAAATACGCGGGCGGAGACGCATGTAATGGTAAAAGTACGATCATCTAGAGAAATTGACTTAATCGCTGCAAGCTGCCAGATCGTCGCAGATACTTTGGATATGCTGACGAGTCATATTGTGCCAGGGGCTGAGTTGATAAAATTGGACTCATTAGCCGAAGCCTATATTCTCTCCAGAGGAGCTAAACCTGCTTTTAAAGGATATATGGGATTTCCCGCTTCCCTGTGCATCTCAATTGATGATGAAGTGGTACATGGAATTCCCGATAGACGATTTCTGAAAGAAGGTCAAATAGTTGGTTTTGATTGTGGTGCAGAAAAGAACGGTTATTACGGTGATTCAGCCCGAACTTATGCTGTTGGCTCGATATCGGATAAAAAGAAAAAATTAATGGATATTACAAGAGAATCCCTTTTTCAAGGAATAAGCAAGGCTAAAGTCGGGAATCATGTTTCTGATATTGGTCATGCCATCCAAACATACGTTGAAGCGGTTGGATTCTCTGTGGTAAGAGAATTAGTAGGTCATGGTATCGGAACTGCATTGCATGAAGAACCCCAAGTACCTAATTATGGAAATCCAAAGCAGGGCATTCGACTAAGGCCAGGAATGTGTTTGGCTATTGAACCGATGATTAATATTGGAACTAAAGAAGTATACACGGATAATGATGGTTGGACGGTTAGAACGAAAGATGGACAATCATCGGCACATTTTGAACATACGATTGCTATTATGGATGATGGCCCGGTTATTCTAACGATGGGTAAAGCCTGATGGCAAAAGAACAACCCATAGTCGTTGATGGAATTATTAAAGAAACATTACCCAATGCGACATTCAGAGTTGAAATCGAAATTGGTGACACAAAACATGAAGTACTGGCACACGTCAGTGGAAAAATGCGTATGCATTTTATCAAAATATTACCGGGAGATATGGTGACATTAGAAGTATCGCCATATGATTTAAACAGAGGAAGAATTACTTACAGACAAAAGTAAAAATTATGAAAGTACGTCCATCCGTTAAAAAAATGTGTTCAAAGTGTAAGATTATTCGCCGCAAAGGTGTGGTATTGGTGATCTGTGAAAATCCAAAACATAAACAGAGACAAGGTTAGGAGTTACAATTGGCTCGTATTGCTGGTATAGATATTCCGCGAGATAAAAAAGTCGCGTATTCTCTTCGATATATTTATGGAATTGGCTTAACTACTGCTAAAAAGATATGTGCTGAAGCCAAGGTAGATGAAAATATTCGTGTAAAAGATTTAAAAGAAGATCAGGTAATTGCTATCCGCGATGCTATCAATAAATTTGAAATAAAGATTGAAGGTGACGCTCGTTCTGAAATGGCCATGAATATTAAGCGCTTAAAAGACGTGGGATCATACAAAGGTATTCGTCATCGCCGTGGGTTACCTGTAAATGGGCAGCGCACCAAAACAAACGCACGAACCCGCAAAGGAAAAAAACGAACAATCGGTTTGGGTAAAGGAAGAGTTTAATTAAATGGCAAAACAAAAAAGCGTTAAGAAAAAAACTAAAAAGAAAACAGTAGAACCCAATGGTGTTGCACATATTAAAGCAACATTTAATAATACTCATGTGACAATAACGGATAGTTTCGGGAATGTGATTGCATGGTCTACAGCCGGAACATCCGGCTTTAAAGGATCGCGTAAGAGTACGGCCTACGCTGCCACTATGGCGGCAGATAAAGTCGCTAAAGAAGCAATGTCCATGGGATTGTTAAAAGTAGATGTAAAAGTAAAAGGACCTGGTTCAGGAAGAGAATCATCCATTCGTGCGTTGGCAGCTGCCGGGTTAGAAGTATTATCCATTCGAGACATGACACCGTTACCGCACAACGGATGTCGTCCACCCAAGAAACGTCGAGTTTAATAAGAGTAAGATTTATGGCAAAAATAAAAACACCCAAAGGGAAACTTGTTCGGAAATTTGGTGAGAATATTTTCGGAAACCCAAAATTTGATAAAATACTGAATCGTAAACCATACGCAGCAGGGCAACACGGTCAAACTCGCCGCAGAAGATTATCTAACTATGGTGTTCAGCTTAAAGAAAAACAAAAGATAAAAACTATGTATGGTGTATTAGAACGCCAATTTAAAACTTATTTTGAAAAGGCAGATAAAGCAGTAGGTGAAACAGGTACAAATCTTATGCAAATGCTCGAAAGCAGATTGGATAATGTAGTCTATCGTTTGGGTTTCGCATCCACACGTCCTGCTGCCAGACAGTTAGTGAATCACGCTCACGTATTAGTGAACAATAAAAAAGTAAATATTCCATCATACAGGGTAAAACCGGGTGATGTGATACAGATTCGCGATCGAAGTAAAAAATTGGATCTCATTTTGGAATCAATGAAAAGAATAAAAGGAGATCTTGATCTTCCTTGGCTTGAATTAGATAAAGCCAAGATGACCGGTGTCGTTGTTGCAATTCCTGAGAGGGAAGATATGCAAGTGCTGGTCAATGAACAATTAGTTGTAGAATTATACTCTAAATAAATAATAAAAAGGTATTTCATCCATGGCACATAAACTGGACCTTAAAGTTCAATTAGATGACAAAACATTAACAGAAACATCATGTACATTTTCATTGCAACCTTTAGAACGAGGTTATGGAATTACACTTGGGAATTCTTTACGTCGTGTACTATTAACTTGCGTTCCCGGCGCTGCAATTACGAACATTAAAATTGAAGGTGTCTTACATGAGTTCTCAACCATTAAAGGTGTTAAAGATGATGTTTCTGACATTATCCAGAACCTGAAAGGAGTCCGTTTTAAACTAATGGACAATGATCCTGATAAGGTCAATATTAAACTTGAAGGCCCCTGTAAATTCACCGCTAATAATATACAAAAAGCCAGTGACCAGTTTACGATATTGAATAAGAAACATTTCATCACTGAATTAACAGATGAAGTAACATTAGAGATTGAACTTCGTATTGGTATTGGTAAAGGATATGTTCCTTCCGGAGAGAATGAACTACCGAATGCACCTGTTGGAACTATTGCAATAGATAGTATCTATAATCCGGTAACAAAAGTTACATTTGATGTCAGTCCAGTTCCCGGAGCCAAAGACCCCATTGAAATATTAACTGTGAATGTAGAAACTGATGGTTCTATAACCCCTCAGGACGCCAGTAGTTATGCCGCTTCGGTCATGATGGATCATTTAAAATATATCGAAGCCATTTCTAAACCGGAAGTTTTGGAAATATCTGAAGGTATTAGCGAAGAAGACCTTAAAATAAGAGTATTGTTAAAAAGAACAATTGATGAGATGGAATTATCTGTGCGAAGCCACAACTGTTTGCAAGCTGCTGGCATTAAGTACATTTATGAACTCGTGAATAAAGAAGAGGGCGCCATGCTCAAATACAAGAACTTTGGTAGAAAATCCTTAACAGAATTGGTTGAAAAATTGGATGAAATGGGTTTGAGTTTTGGTATGGATGTTGACAATTATTTGAAAGAACCTGCTTAAAATGGCCAAAAATAACAGACATCGCAAATTGGGTGTGAATCCATCACATCGTCGAGCAATGCTTATGAATCTTGCTGAGAACCTGATCCTCCATAAGAGAATTAAAACAACTGATTCTCGAGCAAAGGCGCTTCGTGAATATATTGAGCCCCTCATAACGAAAGCAAAAAAAGGTGATTTGAATTCAAGAAGAATGGTATTAAAAAAATTACACAAAGATTCTGTTAAAACATTATTTAATGAAATAGGTCCCGCATTTTCAGAACGACCAGGCGGCTACACTCGAATAATCAAATTGGGTTTTCGTAAAAGTGACAGCGCAGCAATTTCATTGATTGAATTAGTTGGTTTTGAAGGTTCAGTGGAAAGCCCATCAGCTTCTGATTCCGAATAATTAATTTTAATTAATGCACGTTCAACACCGAAAAAGGGCAGTCATTTTGACTGCCTTTCTTTTTTTTACAATTTCTTCTGAAATATATCCTGGATTTCTGTCATTTAATGAACGATGTTTATGGGTTGTCCGCAGCACGATGCAAAAAAGAGAATCCATTGACCAGATGATCGAATTTGCTAAAAATAATGGTTTTAATCATATATTAGTTCAAGTACGTGGTCGCGGTGATGCCCTCTATAATTCCAAATTAGTTCCTCGCAGTGAATTGTTGGAAGATACCGTTTTTGATCCACTCTATTATGTGATTCGAAAAGCTCACCAAAATGGATTGAAAGTTCATGCTTGGATGAATGTTTATCTCATTTGGTCCAAAACCATCCTTCCTAACTCCCAAAACCATGTGTTGAATTCTCATCCGGAATGGATTGATAAAAATGGAAACGAATTCACATCTTTATTTAAAACCGATAATAAAATTGATGGAGAAGGGTATTATTTAGCACCGCATCATCCAGAAGTAAAAAAACATTTATTATCAGTATTTCGGGAAATTTCTGCATTATATGATATTGACGGACTGCATCTTGATTATATCCGTTTTCATGATAACGAATATGGAAATAATTCAGAAGCTAAAGCGACTTATTATCAAAAATTATATCACAATAGAAAACCCTTATTTAATAATAATGATGTAGGGACAAATCGTGAGTGGGATAATTTTCGCAAAGCTTCTATTACAGAATTATTAAACGATACAAAGCAAATGCTTAAGGAGGTCAGACCTGATTGCATTCTTTCTGCGGCGGTGAAACCCAACGTCCTAGATGCAAAAAATCGCTATTTTCAAGAATGGGATTATTGGTTAGCTGCCGGGTATTTGGATTGGGTAATACCCATGAATTATACTCCCGATCTGAGAGAATTTGCGGATAATATTAATTTAATTTATGAAAATCTTCCCAAAAAATACCGAAATAGGATTATTATGGGAATTGCCCTTTATAATCAACCTCCTCTGGATGCTGTCGATAAAATCTATTATTCAGAAATAACTCGATTTAAAGGCATCTCGTTTTTTTCTTATAATGTCATAGCGACCCAACCTACATATTTCAAAACGCTAAAGCATTCTCAAAAATATTAATCAATTTCAGTACTTATCTGCATTTTTTTGTAATAAGTGTCCTCTAAACTCAGTTTAATGAGTATTTATATCAGTTTCATATTGTTGGAATGTGTAAGTTTATTACTAAAGATGAAAAATTATATAATCAAATACTGTATATATTTCTTATGCGGATCATTACTCTATCCGTGCACAACAATATTAGTTGGGAAAGGTATGACTGTAGATGGTTCTATTATCCATGCTCATAACGAAGATATGGGTAATCTCACAGTGGGAAGACTATGGAAAGTAAACCACAGAATAGCCGATTATGATTCCATTTATGTTCCATATGTAAGAATTCCAACTTCAGAAACGAAATTGGCTTATTGGGCATCAGGCAATACCAAACAAATAAATCGAGAAGAATTAAATCGGTTTGTATTACCTTACGATAATATTCTGGTGGGTATGAATGAATCTGGATTAACCTTAAGTTGCAACTGGATGTACTCCAGGGAAATGAATTTAGAAAATAAGGGTATTCGCCGCTATGCCATCCGACAATTAATATTAGAACGTTGTTCAACTTCATTGGAGGCCGTTAAGCTCATTGGTGAATTGATTGATACCTACGGACAAGCGGACTGGGGTGGGCTGACTTATGTAATAGCTGATCAAACAGAAGGGTGGATCGTGGAAACGACAACTCATTTTTGGGTCGCAAAAAAACTAAGAGACGATGAAATTATCGCCATTGCTAATCAATATACTATTGGAGAAAATTTTGATTTATCCAGTAAGCATCTGATACAAAATGCAATTGATATGGGTTGGTATAATTCTCAAGCAGCACCATTTAATTTTAAGGAAGTTTATGGAGATCCGGAATATTTAAATGAAGCGTATGACCTTGACAGAGAGAAAAGGGTGATAGAATTATTAGATAGTAAACTTGGAAGGATTCGACCTGATGATTTGATGAGCATATTAAGAGACCGTTATCATGATTCAGATGAATACGCGGCACCAACTACTTTTGAACCGGACAGAATAACATGTCGAAATAATGGAGCGAAACGGCCTATATGTTCAAATTTATGCCAATCATCATTTGTTGCCCATTTGCGACCCAATCTCCCTGTGGAATTCGGTTCGGTATTTTGGTATACTATGGCAACTCCGTCATATGGATCGTATTTTCCTCTCTATCCGTCGGGTGATAAAATAATCAGATCGTTTAGTATAAATAATTCTGAGGAAACTGATTCTACTGCCTGGTGGGTATACCGTCATTTACAACAAATGATTGATGCTGCAGATGCTGAAATCATTAAAAGAGTTCGCAATGAAACAGCCGTTATAACAAAAGATATAATGTCAGAACAGTCTGAGCGGGAAATGGAAATTCAAACTTATTTGAAAGTTGGTGATGTTAATGGATCCCAGGCTATTATAAATCAATATTCCAATCAGTCAGCAATTAAATCCCTTAACAGCGCGTGGGAAATCCTCGAAAGATAAAACCCCATATAACCTAATATGGAAAATTTATTCCTGTTTTCCAGTTGTCATTAATTACTTATTTAAGGGTCATTCGAAAAATCATTTTTTTTGATTATTTTTCCTAACACAATAGATTTTGGATAAGTCTATACAATTGGCCTGATGAGAATCTCTGTTTTATCATCGGTTCGGCATCATGTAAATTATTATCATAATTCAGGAGAAAAAATGCCCAGAACCATTCATGCCCCTAAGGGAAATAAACTAACATGTAAGAATTGGCAAATTGAAGCGCCATACCGCATGATCCAGAATAACTTGGATCCGGATGTGGCTGAAAATCCTGACGAACTTGTTGTGTATGGAGGAAAAGGAAAAGCAGCTCGGAACTGGGAATGCTTTGACGCTATACTTGATACATTAGAGAGACTCGAACCGGACGAAACGTTATTGGTTCAATCGGGAAAACCGGTGGGGGTTATTCGAACTCATACATCGTCTCCGCGAGTACTGATTGCCAATTCCAATCTCGTTCCTGAATGGGCGAATTGGGAACATTTTAATGAGTTGGATCAAAAAGGACTCATGATGTACGGACAGATGACAGCTGGTTCTTGGATTTATATTGGAACACAAGGTATTTTACAAGGCACATATGAAACCTTTGCTGCAGCAGGTAAGCAACATTTTGATAGCGATTTAACCGGAAAATTTGTTTTAACTGCCGGTCTTGGAGGAATGGGGGGCGCTCAACCTTTATCCGTAACGATGAATAACGGTGTTGTTATTTGTATAGAGATTGATCCTCATCGAATTCAGCGCCGCTTGGAAACAAAATACCTTGATGTTGCAACAGAATCGTTAAATGATGCCCTTACAATGGCCAGAAACGCTGCAGCAAACGGAGATGCGCTATCTATTGGGTTGTTGGGTAATGCGGCTGATATTGTACCAGAAATCGCCAAAATGGGCATTGTCCCGGATTTTGTGACAGATCAAACTTCTGCCCATGATGAACTCGACGGCTATATACCCAATGGGATGACTTTTAAGGATGCATTGGAATTGCGCAAATCCGATCCTGAGAAATATGTAAATGAGAGCTTTCGTGCTATGGCAAAACATTGCCGAGGTATTCTGAAACTACAGAAAATGGGCGCAATTGCATTTGATTATGGAAATAACCTTCGCGGACAAGCCAAAAAAGCCGGTGTGAAAAATGCCTTTGATTATCCTGGATTTGTTCCGGCATATGTCCGTCCATTATTCTGTGATGGAAGGGGTCCGTTTCGCTGGGTGGCTTTATCGGGAGATCCTGAAGATATTTATAAAACTGATGATAAAATATTGGAAATGTTTTCCAAAGATGAAACATTGAAGCGCTGGATCATAATGGCACGAAAAAAAGTGCAGTTCCAAGGGCTACCATCGAGGATATGTTGGCTGGATTATACACAACGATCCAAGTTCGGAGTGGAACTAAACCGCATGGTAGCCAGTGGAGAATTATCAGCACCGATTGTTATTGGGCGTGATCATTTAGATACCGGTTCAGTCGCTTCACCCTACCGGGAAACTGAAGCTATGAAAGACGGTTCAGATGCCGTGGCGGACTGGCCTCTATTGAATGCATTGGCGAACACAGCCAGTGGATCAACCTGGGTATCCATTCATCACGGTGGCGGTGTAGGTATGGGACTTGCGATTCATGCCGGACAAGTCATTTGCGCTGACGGTACTCCTGAAATGGAAGAGCGGCTTCAACGAGTCCTGACAACTGATCCGGGAACGGGAATCTTTCGACATGCTGATGCTGGATATGAACAAGCTATTGAAAATGCGAAAAAATGGAATGTTGATATTCCTATGATTGAAGATTAGGGATTGTAGATTTATGATTAAAGAGAATTAATTAAATAAACTATGGACAAGGAAGAATTAAAAAAGAGACCAAAAGATTTTGCACATCGTTGTGTGAAATTATGCAACTCACTGCCAAAAAATAGTCTTGGTCGTCTAGTAAAAGGACCTTTATTAAGATCGTCTACGTCAGTTGCATCCAATTATCGTGCTAATTGCGTCGCTCAATCAAAAAAGAGTTTTATCGCGAAAATCAGTATTGTAATTGAAGAAGCTGATGAATCCTTATTTTGGCTTGAATTCATTATTGATGAAGTTTTATTGAATAAAAAAAAGTTATTTCTTTAATGAACGAAGCTAATGAGCTTGTTTCCATCTTTATTGCTTCTCGAAAAACCGCTGGTGGCAAATGAATAATCGTCGATCATCAAACATAAATCATCAATCATTCCTCCTAGAGAATATTGGGCAACTAACCACATTCAACCCAGAAACTGGTAAGGTTGAAACCACATCAAATACATCTCTTTCCCTCCAAAATGGGCGAATTGTTGAAAGCTGTAGTGATAGCGAAGTAATTGACTGCGGAGGTTCACTTGTCACACCTGGTTTTGTTGATTCTCACACTCATCCCGTATTTTTAAATGGGAGGGAAGAAGAATTTGCAATGCGTCTGGCTGGGGCTACTTATGAAGAAATCGCCTCGAAGGGTGGAGGGATAAATTCAAGTACGGAAGCTGTTCGAAATGCTTCAAAAGACAAACTATTTGAACATGTTTCAAAACGAATGGACCGCTTCCTGAAAATGGGAACAACAACCGTCGAAGCAAAGTCCGGATATGGTTTAGATATAGAGTCAGAACTAAAATCACTTCAAGTGTTACATGATATAAATCAGAAGCATGAAATTGATATTATTCCCACTTTTTTGGGCGCCCACGCCTTCCCTTCCGAATTTGCCAATGATCATAATCGTTATGTGGATTTGATTTGTAATGAAATGATTCCGGAAGTAGCAAACCAAGGTATTGCGAAATTTTGTGATGTTTTTTGCGAAAATGGGTATTTCACTGTTGAGCAGTCGCGAAGAATATTGTTCACCGCAAAAGAACATGGCTTAACTCCCCGCCTCCATGCAGACGAATTTGAAGATTCCGGGGCAGCCGAACTGGCAGCAGAAGTGGGAGCAGTATCAGCAGACCACCTTATGGCTATTAGTAATGCAGGAATTCAAAAAATGGCAGAAAATAATGTCATTGCCACTTTACTCCCCGGAACTACGTTTTTCCTCGGTAAAGATACGTATGCACCTGCAAAGATATTAATGGCAAATGATATTGAAGTAGCCTTGGCAACGGACTTCAATCCCGGGAGTTGTCATATTCAATCCATGCCGTTTATTATTTCTTTGGCTTGTATCTATATGGGTATAACGATCGAACAGGCATTCGCATCTGGAACATATTTTTCAGCCAAGGCATTAAATTTAGATACTAAAATCGGAACCATCGCTGTTGGTCATAAGGCAGACATAATTGTTTGGGATTTAGAAAAATTGCTGGAAATTCCTTACAATGTGACTGATCTACCCATAAAAATGGTGATTAAGAGTGGAAAACCAATTGACTCATGATTGTTGACCTTGTAAACTCCCACCTGTTTTTAATATAAATTGATGATAAAACAATTAAAAATACTGATAATTATGTTTCTGATGCTCTTCGGGGCAGAAGGTCTTTTTGCGAATTATGCATTCTATAGAACAGTGACGAATACCTGTAATTCTTACCATATTAATGCCCAGGAAGGGGAGATGTATTTTGGTCGGGAAGAAGCAAATAAAAACAAATTTTATCTTGCAGTCAACAGTAATCGAAATAATTTTGAAATGGCACTAATTGTCGGTTTTGTATCTGTCGGTCAGGCAATTAATCATCAGAACTACATGGTTGAAAAAGGATTGATTGAAAAATCGTTAAGACCGAGTACAGTTCATGTAACAGTTAATGTACCGATGGGCAGGGACGATATGATCATTTCCGCCAGCGCCACTGCAGATCAAGTCGTAAAGTTGGCAAATGGTGTAATCGAATCTGCCGAATTTATGCGTTTAATTAAAAATTCAATGGTAACACTATAGGAGGTCTTTATGGATCCATTTGGAATTGAATCAACCTTAATTAGTTATGTACGAGCCGTAGGCTGGTCAATCACGGCAGCTATCGGATTTTCGTTTGGAATCGGTTTGGCTATAAAGGTATTTGATTGGCTCTCCACTGATATTGATGAATGGGAAGAAATAAAGAAGGGCAACATGGGTGTTGCTTTAATTTTTGTATCTCTTATTATCATGGTGGGCTTACTCGTTTATAAAGTTATTTAAGACGATTTAAAACGAGAACATTTATAACGGAGATTGATTAATCCAGTCTCCGTTTTTTGTATACTCGAGAGTCTTTTTTCCTAAAACTTTCCTGTTGTGCGAACAAACCTTTAGGGAGATTTTAAATCGTTTTATCTTGATAATAGTCGTTGAGGTATTTCTATAAAATGTATTATCAAAATACATTAATAAGGAATATCTAAAGTGATAGCGACAATTATTGATCTTCGGTATAATATGAAATCTTTCTAACCTCCTTACTATCAAACAATTACAGCTAAATCAGCAACCATTTTTGTCTATTAAGCCTAAATTTAATAAGTTTCCCAGGGAGGGGACCGTTAGTGGGACTCTCGTGATATATTTTAGAAAAAACTGATTTGTTAGATAGAAACATTTTTTGTGAACCACATTTTCATGTAGTAGTTTTAATGTACTCTTATTTATTAGTTATGAAAAAACTAAAATGACTAAAACACCCACAATCGTATTTGCAAAATTCACTCCGTCATTATCCAGCCATTGGAATCCGCGAAGATGATGGGTTGGACTTTGGCAGTGAATTCGCTTTTCTGTTTCATGATTACAAACGACACAGCGAAACATGGATTGTACACTTCCACCCAGAATGGAATCAAATAGACTCCCCATAAAACCCGCTACAACCACCCAATAACACGCTGTGGATAACTGTTCAGAGGTGATTGCCACGCTGTTCAACCAATATCCGCCAATCAGGGCGATCACTCCTGCTCCCGACAAAGCGCCAAGAAACCCCAGGAGAGTCACACCCCCGGATGTTCCTTTTTTCACAGGTTTAAGATTCATAATATGTCGAGGTTTTCTTCTACTGAAGAAACCGATCTCTGTTGCCCATGTATCAGCTGTTGCCGCAGCAACAGCGCCTAGAAATGATAAATAAGCAAAATAAAAGGGGTCATAGTAATTCACCAAAGCGATAACCATAGGCACACCACCATTTGCAAATACTTGTACAATGTCACGTTTGGAGCCTTTTTGGATAGAATCAGTCGACTTTTTACCTATTTTTGATAGGATGGATGAAAAGATGAAAAAAGATAAAATGGGAGTGATCCATTGTACTCCACCGGATCCAAAGATCACCACTCCCATGATAAAAGCACCGGCGGACCCTCCGGCATTTAATACACTCCATTTGTAACAAAAAAAGAAGGCGAAACCCGATCCCAAAGTCCAGAATAATAAAATAGGTAGTGTACCGTGGGTATAGTTAGTGAGAAAAATATCATAGGTGATAGCTGTAAATAGAGGAACAGAAAAATTATCTGATCCTTTGCAGGCAGCCGCTTCTGCAATCGAAGCAGCCAATCCGGTGAAGGCTGCGCAACCGATGAGCACATCCAAGGGCAAATAGAAGGCAGAACCAAACAACCATGTGAAAAAATCTGTACCGATATAAATAATCAAGAATGTGGATAAAAACATGACTACACTGCCTTGAAGTGATTTTTCATCCCTCCACAATCGAAATTTTAAGGGAAGTTTCTCATGTTTTCCCGTGTAAGATGCTACAGTATCGGAAATGGTCATAACCAGCATGGATAAAACGAGCGTAATGGGCTTTTCCCACCAAAACGTCACCAGAAGTAAAAAGGCAAAGGGAAAGTAAACTGTACCGTAGGTAGTTCGCTCCGTAGCGTGCATACTTTTGAATTGATTAGAATTTAGTGTGAAAGCATTCACGACAATGAAGATTATTGCCAACGTCATAGGCTGGATATTTGATGTAAAAATAAAAGGACAGGTGGTCGTCATCAGTCCGATGATAACATGAACCATTTTTCGGCTTGCCTCCGGATTCCATTTCAATCTTGAACGGATAAATCCGGTTATGCCAATCAGCAAGAAGATGGCCATAAAAAATGCACAAAATGTGATCCATTCATTTGAGAAAGGATGATACAGGGGTAGTTTCATATAATAATCTACTAAAATCAATCCTATTATGTGCATTGTTAGATGAATATTTTGTAGAATTCAGAACCATACAAACAGGAAAATTGAATACATGGTAAAAAAAATAAGCTCTAAAGCTGTCGGTCTTGATATTGGACTATTAATCGGTCGATTCTTTATGGATACTGATGACTTACATTACGGATATTGGCCCGATGACAAAACAGCCACACCCCAAAATTTTGCCGAAGCACAATATCGACATTCACAACTCATTATTAAACATATACCTGACGGAGTAAATCGAATTTTGGATGTGGGAAGCGGTTCCGGTAACTTGGCAAAGAAATTGATGAATTTGAATTACGAAGTGGATTGTGTTCTACCCAGTGAATTTTTAGCAGAAAATATTCGTAAAAAACTGGGAGACAAAGGTCACATCCATGTTTGCGGATTCGAGGAATTAATTACCGAACAACAATATGATTTAATTTTATTTAGCGAAAGTTTTCAATATGTCAAACTGGGATATTCTATTGATAAAATTGTGGAAATGCTTCCAGACGATGGATATTTACAAATCTGCGATTTTTTTAAAAGAGATGTGTCCGGAAAAAGTCCCTTAGGCGGTGGACATCGCTGGAAAAATTTTGAAGAAAAAATCTCTTCTGTTTCTCTCAGTAAAATTCTCGACATCGATATCACAGAAGAAACAGCCCCCACGAATGACCTTTTGGATAAATTCGTTACCCAAGTTCTAGGGCCTGTTAAAGGGATTACAGGTAAATATATGAAGAGTAATTATCCAAAATTATCTAAATTTATTGAGTGGAAGTATAAGAAACGGTTAAATAAAATCAATAATGTATATTTTACAGGTCAACTGACAGGTGAAAATTTTATCAAATATAAAACGTACCGTATGCTGGTATTTAAGAAATTTTCTACTTAATCAATTCAGGGGCAGTTCTGCCACGTTTATCCATCCTAGGGTTTGGAGCTTATTTCAAATTTAATTTTTTTAATTTGGGTGCAATCACATACGAACAATAGGGTGCATTTTTATTATTTTCATAATAATTCTGGTGATAGTCTTCAGCTGTATAATATTGATCTAGAGGTTCGATTTCTGTCACGATATTTTGATTGAACGCTGTTTGTGCATTCGTCATAGATTTTTCTGCAATTTCTTTTTGAAGGTCTGATTGAAAATAAATGCCGGAGCGATATTGAGTCCCCACATCAGCTCCTTGTCGATTGAGTGTGGTGGGATCGTGGGATTTCCAAAACATATCCAGAATTTCAGAAAAGGACACTTTTTGCGGATCAAATCTTATTTTGGCCACTTCAGCATAACCAGTATTCCCACCACATACATCCTGATAAGTTGGTTTTTCCGTAATACCGTTGGAGTATCCGGCTTCTACAGAAATAACGCCGTCGATCCGTTCATAAATGGCTTCTACACACCAAAAACATCCCGCTCCGAGGACAACAGTTTCTGGTTCAACTGCCATAATCTTTGCTCCTAATAAGGTGAATAATACAATTTGTTTTAACATGAGATTCTTCCATGAAGTTATCACCTTTCAAACATCATGATTAGGAAATTTGTTTCAAAAAATAAGGAACAATCAATTGCTCATTATTTTTGAATATAAATAATTCGTTGATTGAATTATAATTCCTTTAATTCTTTCAGCAAATCAGTCAAAGTAACTTTGGCATCGCCAAAGACCATCAATGTGTTGTCAAAGCCGAATAATTCATTTTGAATGCCGGCAAATCCTGGATTCATGGTCCGCTTATTAACCAAAACTGTTTTTGATTTATCAACATCCAGAATAGGCATTCCATAAATCGGACTGGATGTATCGTGCCTTGCAGCCGGATTCACTACATCATTCGCTCCTAACACAATTGCCACATCGCAATCTTCAAATTCCGGATTTATTTGATCCAGGTCTTTCAACTGTTCATAAGGGACGTTTGCTTCCGCCAAAAGCACATTCATATGACCGGGCATTCTTCCAGCAACAGGATGAATAGCATAAAAAACCTTTTTACCCATCCCTTCCAAAAAGTCGGCGACTTCCCGAACGGCATGCTGCGCCTGGGCAACTGCCAGACCGTAACCGGGTACAACGATTATTTTACTTGCGGCTTCTAATATCATAGCCGCTTCTTCGGTGGATGCACTTTTGACCGACATTTGTTGGACATCTCCAGGGGCTCCAGAATCCTTCACAAGACCCACAGCTCCAAAGATGACATTGACCAAAGAACGATTCATACCTTTACACATAATATTGGTGAGAATCAATCCAGATGCTCCAACCAAAGCACCGGAAATAATCAGCCCGTTATTCATGAGAACGAAACCGGTTGCAGCGGCGGCGATACCTGAATAAGAATTCAAAAGTGAAATAACCACAGGCATATCTGCTCCTCCGATGGGAATGGTTAATGTAATTCCAATCAAAGCAGAAAGAACGACTAAACCATAAAAATAATTTATAGTATCACCCCCGACTACGGAATAAACCCCAAGAAGAACCAAACAGATGGCAATGAGTGCGTTTAATATTTTTTGACCCGGGAAAACAATAGGTTGACCGCTGACAAATCCCTGTAGTTTACCAAAGGCAATAAAACTCCCGGTAAAGGTTAGGGTACCCACAAACACACTGATAGCAATAGTGGCGGCATTAAAGGTGGAAGGATTGGCCGGATTAAAATATTCAGCTGCAGCAACCAACGCGGAAGCACCACCGCCAAAACCATTAAAAATTGCGACCATTTGAGGCATTTGGGTCATTTGAACTTTTAATGCAAAAAATGCACCAATGATTGTTCCAATAATAATACCAATAGCAATTATTTTTAAATCCAGGTGTCCATACGACACCAATGTTGCAATAATGGCAATGAGCATACCGACCGAAGCGATGGTGTTTCCACTCCGGGCTGTTTTAGGAGAGCTTAAGCGTTTAATCCCTAATATAAAGAGAATTGCAGCGAAGACGTAGGCTATATTTGTGTATTCCATAATTTTAACCTATTTCCGCTTAAACATTTTTAACATTCTGTCCGTCACCATGAATCCGCCCACCACATTAATGGTTGCGAATATCACCGCAATGAGACCTAGCCATGTTCCCAATTCACCTCCGATTTTCGTCGCGATGATAGCACCGACTATGGCAATACCCGAAATGGCATTTGACCCGGACATTAGAGGGGTATGTAATGTGGGAGGGACTTTCGTGATAATTTCAAATCCGACGAATATCGCCAGAATGAATACAGTGAAAATATTGATCATATCCATCGGTTATTAATCCTTATGATTTATGCGTTATGTTTTTGAACAGTTTCTAAAGCTTCTTGTGTGGGTTTATGGGTGATTTCACCATTATGAGTGAACAATGCACCGGAGATGATTTCGTCATCGAGATTCAAACTTATTTCACCCTCTGGACACAGGTGATTGATAAATGAAATGATATTTTTCGAATATAATTGAGATGCGTGCACGGACATAGTAGAAGGAAGGTTTAAGGTTCCGTCAATGATAACACCGTTTTCTATAACAACCTCTCCCGGAGATGTTAGTTCACAATTTCCTCCATTTTCCGCAGCCAAATCCATAATTACAGCACCCGGCTTCATCACATCCACCATGTGCTTCGGAATCAGGATCGGTGCAGGTTTACCGGGAATCAAAGCGGTAGTCACTACCATATCTGATTTCGCAATATGCTCCTTAATTAATTCCTGTTGACGTTTTTTATAGTCTTCACTCGTTTCTTTTGCGTAGCCACCTTCACCGACACCATCATCAGTACTAGTCTCGACTTCAATAAATTTCGCCCCTAAACTTTCAACCTGCTCTTTGACAACTGGTCGCACATCAAATGATTCAACTTGACCGCCCAATCGTTTTGCCGTTGCGATAGCTTGCAATCCGGCAACACCCGCTCCTAATATCAATACTTTTGCCGGCGGAATGGTTCCAGCGGCAGTCATGAGCAATGGCATATAAACACTCAAATGAGCGGCTCCCATTAATACTGCCTTATAGCCGGAAATATTACTTTGAGAGCTCAATGCATCCATGCTCTGAGCCAAAGTTATCCTGGGAATATTGTGCATAGAAAAAGCAGATATGTTTTTTCTTTTGAGTTTTTTAACCTCTTCTAAATGTTTTGTCGTCGGGAAGAGTGAAACATACGTGATGCCGTTCTTAAATAGACCGATTTCTTCAATGTCAGCTGGAGCTACCTTTAATATCAAGTCAGCATCTGCTAATAAAAACTCACGATCTGAAATAATCTCTGCGCCCGCATGTTGATAATTATCATCTGAAATATAGGAACCTTCACCCGCACCGGACTCAACCTTTACGGTCATCCCTTTTTTTACCATCGTTTTAACAGTAGCGGGAACAGCCGATACCCGATGTTCACCTGGAGTTATTTCCTTAAGAATTGCAACGATCATAAATGGGTCCTTTAACACTTAATTAAAAGTTCAAGTATAGACAGCAAATTTAATACTTTTTTTCCATTTAAAAACAAAATGAGATTCTATTATCTTCATTAATTTTTCTCCCGTTCACACAACAATCTCTCAAAATGGTTTAATAAATATAGGGTTACGTTAGACCAGGAACAAAAGTCTCTTTTTTGAGAGAATCTGACAGTCTACATAATAGCTAAATTCCCATCAAAATCCTTATCTGCCGAAGGTATTGCGCAAGCTGGTTTCCCACAATAGAAAATTAAAGCATGGAAAGGAGGAAAAAGTGTCGATTATTATCAACATTTTGGAGATTTGTTTCAAATGGTCATTTGGAAAATATTTTTTGTTGTCTCCTTGAATAATCAAGAAATAAAAGTACAAATTATCAGAGGAGATTAAACATCTTAGTGCCTAACCCTTTAATCAAACGAATGGAGGTTCCCATCTCACTGGGAATTTTATAATCGGATAGAAGGAAAAACTTACTCCCTTTATATTACTATTGGACAAGAATGGAATAAATGGAATTATTCAAATTGTCGCTAAGGAGACTCATTCTTTCGTCGTAGAGTTATTATATTTCAACTGAAATAAAAAGGTATATTTAATCAAATGAACGTAAAAATATATTCAACAAGCTGGTGTCCTTATTGCCGAAAGGCAAAAGCTATTTTAGATGGGAAAGGTATCGCTTACGAAGAAATTAATATTGAAGAAAAAGGAATGTCACGAGATGATTTATCCAAAATAACAGGAGGAATGTCCGTACCACAGATTGTCATTAATGATGAACCCATTGGCGGGTATGATAATCTCTGGGTGTTAAACCAAAATGGGGAATTGGATAAAAAGTTGAACATAGAGTGAATTGACTATGTCACTACAGCATCGATATAGTCGATGCAATCCAAAATTATTTCAATAATGTAACCTTCTGCCAGATTTCCTGATCTTTGCCTTTTACACGGACAAAGTAGGCGCCTGACGCCACGCGGTTCCCTCGATTGTTTAACCCATTCCACGTGATCAAATGTTCTCCGGAATCGAAATGTTCATCAGTCAGCATTTTTACTAATCGACCCTGTAAATCATAAATGGATATACTAATGAAATCTGAATTTGGCATATCAATCAGAATATGGGTTTCAGGATTAAAGGGATTTGGATAAGCATTTGAAATATTAAAATGATCTGGAATAACAGAATCAACTGAAACCTGACCGTCTGTAAAATACATTGAATAACTGAAATCGACTACATTAGGACTTTGACTAACTACAACAAAATCAACCTGTGTTGCGCCGGAAGGGTCCACATTAATGGGGCTGCCGCTCCAGACCGTCCAAGCGGAATCACCATAGGACATGATGGCATGGAGTTCTAAGTCGGAACTTGATCCAATATCATTCATGAGTGTCACTAAAACAGGGTCGCTTGAAATAAGGCGGATATATTGTGCTGCATTCGCTTCGAGGGTGGTGCTGGTCACCGTATCCTTTGTACTGGCAAAGTAGGATACCGTTTGATAGGTTGAAGGAAAAATATTGTAAGCATTTGCTTCATCGTAGTTGTATGGATCCGCAGCGGCATTCGATGACATAATTCTATTGGCAATGGACATTTGATTCAACATCTCACTAAAAGATGATCCCAAGTCTGTGAATGATTCATCTAAAGTTTGAATGCTGTATTCACCATAATAACTATCGTGTGTGATACTTTTTTCCCAGAATTTCAGAATTGCATCGCTGCTTAAGTGGGAAGTGACATACTCAAAAAAGATGTAGGATCCATACCAGCGATCGCTCGAATCAAGGTTTAGCGATTGATGGGGAGAATGAAACCAGGAGGGCATGTATTGATAACAGTCATTAATATCATCATATACCATTTCTTCCGTCTGTACGGCAGTTGCCTCCATAACCCAAGCCTCTTCCCAGCCGTCATAGCCAAATTGAACCGCATGGAAAAATTCATGAGCTGCAGTAACTTGAATATTTTCTAATAATGTGTTTGAGAAACCGGTATAATTATTTCGCATTGCCATGTAGCTTGTCATTGCATTGACTTCATTCACGCCGGGTGAATGCTCATTATTGCCTGTGTTATCAGCAAAATACTCCGGTTGAACATACCCATACCATGTTGCATTTAAGTTACGGATATAAATGTCATATAATCCAGATCCACCATTATCATTGTTGGTGGGATACCAACCGTCGCCCGGTGGTTCGACATATCCCTGAACGGTCAGTAGTTCATTAAATACATGGGTAAAAGCATCAGCCATTTCTTCAACATAATCTGGAATAGAAGTGTTTTTTGAATCCAACGGATCCACTGCATTTGAACCGGTTAAAGTATAATGAAACCGAAACATATCTGTATCGTAGGTTTCGTCTAGTCCATTGGCCTCCACCCGTGTATCCAAAGTACGATTAACAATAGGACCAGTAAAATTAAACCCTAATGCTTTCAATTTAAGTTTGGTTTCATCCGGAAGAGAATGACCATATCGCGCAATATTGAGTAAATTATCTGTAACGTGATGCTTTTGACCGATACCTGAAAAAGCTTGAATAATTTCATTCGCAGACCGAAGAACATTCGGATGTGGTTTCGCTGATTGCAATCCGGTTATTAATAAAATGATTGATAAAAAATATTTCATCGTTTTTTTGTGATTATTTTGTTTTGGCACATTTTTCTCATTGATGTTCTATCGATAGATACATTAAAGCACTATTCTTCATTATTTTTTGATTGCTTTTCCATTCTTCGTTTGAACAGAACAAAACGGATAAATAATCCCATTAGTACCAAGCCACCAACGTAAAATATGGCAAAATAGGGGAGTAATTCATTCAATTTGATTGTTCCAGTGATTGGTCGAATACATAAGTTATGATTAATATAATCAATCCTAAAGACAATTCAGAATTTCCGAATGAAGAGCCATCTTTTGATAGAATTCCGCTGATTGAAAGAGCTGCCCCAGTAAAATAAGATACATTGATCAACCGATGATGTAATGTTAAATTTTCCTGATAATGGTTATGCTCCGGTTTATCGAGCATTGCGAGCACGGTTTGTGGTGGATAATACAATACTATCTCAATGGTTCGATTATTATTTGATAAGTAAAATTCATAGTGATCAATTGGATTTTTCAGACGAAATGATAACTGAGTAGACCCTGGTGAATTTGAATTTTGAACCTTGAGAATTGGAGATGAAAAAGGTGTGGATAAAATGGAAATCGTATCACTGATCGCTTTATGAATCGTTACATAAAACCAATCCTCGTTTACCCAACCGGTAATATTATTATACTTGATAGCATCGTTTGATTGAAGTGTTAAAAATAAACCGTTTTGTTTTACATCGATTGTTAAATCTTGAATAATTGTTTGGCTCCGCCCTGCAGTCAAGCAGATGAGCAGCAATGGAAGCAAAATCGGTTTCATATTAATCTTATTGTCGAGTATTACCTAAAAATTTACCGTAAATTTGGATAGAATTAATAATAGAAACTAATAATGGATATAATCGTTTCTATTTATCAAAACAAAAAACGGGAGTTATTTTGAAAAAACTATTTCCACTGTTAATAATCACAGGCATTTTATTTAGTCAAAATGTTGATATTTCAAATATGAGAGCAGTCGGGTATTTACCTTTCGATTATGGCAGTGATATATGGGGATATACAGCACCGGATGGCCATGAGTTTGCATTAGTGGGAAGATATGATGGAACATCAATCGTCGATATATCAACCAATCCGAATAACCCGATTGAGGTAGGATTTATTCCCGGAGCATCATCTACTTGGCGCGATCTTAAAGTTCATGACCATTACTGTTATGTTACCAATGAATCGGGAGGCGGATTGGATATCATCGACCTTGAAGACCCATTCAATCCAAAAAAAATAGGATCTTACACTGCTACGTTTACCACGGCGCATAATATTTATATTGCTGATGGATACGCATATATTTTTGGTGCAAATACAGGTTCAGGCGGCTGCAGAATTCTTGATTTAGTAACAAATCCGGAAAAACCAAGGGAAGTTGGGTCTTGGGAAACGACATATTTTCATGACGGCTACGTAAAAAATGATACGTTATATGGTAGTGGTATTTATGTCGGATCATTATACATCGTAGATGTATCTGATAAATTAAATCCCGAGACTATGGTTGAACATAATTATAGTAATTATGGATGCCATGCAGTCTGGGTCAGTGGAGATTCAAAGTACGCGATTACAGCTGATGAAGAAAGTGGTGGGTTTATCCGGATTTTTAATATCGAGGATTTTAGTAACATCAATCTATTATCAACTTGGTATCCCGATGAGCCAAACGCATCGTCAAAATCTGTTCACAATGTGTTTTGGAAAGAAGGGCTTTTGTACATATCATATTACGTATATGGTACTCGAATACTGGATATGAGTGATCCGTCAAATCCGGTTGAAGTAGGTTATTATGATTTTTACCCAGGTGATGCAGGGTTATATAATGGGAATTGGGGGACATATCCTTATACTCAAAATGGTCTTATTTATTCCACTGATTTTAGTGGAGATGGTTTCTTCGTCATGAGTTACCCATTTTACGGTGAAATTGAATTGATAGAACTGGGTGATACTGAGGATAATATTTCACCAATTCCTTTAGGGGTATCCATTGTTGAAAGTTCGACTTATACAATTGATTATTCGACTGTAAAGCTTCATTGGGGTATGAACGGGTCTATAACGGACTCCGTCGTAATGACATCTGATGGAAACCAATATACCGGGAATATTGTTCCAAGTGGTGAAAACGGTGAAATGGACTATTTTATTTCCTTCGAAACAACGAGTGATAATCGTGTAACTCAACCATATGGAGCTCCATTCGCAACATTTTCATTTCAAATTGGTACCGATATTGAATTGCCGATAATCCACTCAGTTTCTGATATTGATGATCAATTTTATCCAAATGGTACACAAATGGTTTTTGTGGAAGCAACAGATAATATTGGCGTTGACTCAGTCTATCTTTTTTGGAAAGTGGGTGATGGAGTTGAACAATCTGTTCCTTGTTTACGAGAATTAAACAGTGTGATCTATCAAGGGGAATTGGTTTATTCTAATGTGCCGCCGGGTACGGACATTACATATTGGATCAGAGCAATTGATGAGTCAAGTATGGCCAACACAACTGAATCAGATCCAAAAGAATTTTCAATTACAGACGATTTTATTCTTGGGAATTTTGAAAATGATATTGAGCTAAACGCATGGAATCTGGGGTCTTGGGGCAGACAATATGTCAATGCGGATATTGGGTTTGCACTCAATGACAGCCCGGGAGAATCTTACGCACCGAATTCCGAAAACCCCTGTGATTTGCTGGAACCCATTAATTTGACCTATTTTGACCATGCATATTTTTTATTTAACTCAGGTGAAATGTTTTCCAATGGTGATTTTGGGACTTTTCAGCTAAAACAAGGAATCAACGGAACGTGGACAACTCGACTCACCGTCAATGGATTCAATGTTATGAAACAAAGATATGTAAATCTTGATGATTTCCTCAACGAGGAAGAGTTGTATATCCGGCTGCTGTTTACATCCGATGGAGAAGAAGAATCCCGAGGTTGGTTTGTGGATGATATTCATTTGATTTTAAATCAGGAAATGCCTGTTGTATCTTTAGATGACCATCTAAATGTACCGGTGTCAATTACTTTACATAATGCCTATCCGAATCCATTCAACCCGTCTACGACCATTCAATTCACCCTGCCAAACCCAGGATCGGTAGAATTATCAATTTATGATTTAGCCGGAAGGAAAATCCGGTCATTATTCAATGGAACCGCAGATGCTGGTATACAATCAGTTATTTGGGATGGGAAAGATCGTTTTGGAAATTCAGTGAGTTCCGGTGTTTATATTTACCAGTTGGCAGACGAAGAAATGATGCTTTCAAAGAAATTAATCCTATTGAAGTAGACTTTTTATGCAAATATAATTAAGGGGTGGAATAATCTACCCCTTTTTTTATTTACGATAACTCTGCAAAACACGCTTATATTGACTTTGAGATAGTTTATGATTGATTTTGAAGTTGAATAGAGGATATTGGAGCAGGTAATTTCCAAGCTAATAAATTTAAAATAATGAAAACCAAAATCACAACATTCCTTCTACTGTCTGTCATTATCACTGGTCAGGGAAAAACATCAGGTTCATTTGGAACTGTCACTATAGACAGAAAAGTGTGGAATCAAATCACATTACGTCCGGAAACTCCTCTATGGAAATTCAAGATTGCTTGGGATCTTGTTTTTTACTTTGACAGCGATGGAAATGTATACGATGAAAATTGGAATTTTACTTCCTTCCGTAATGGGAAAAATACAGTCATTGATAAAATATATTATCTCAGTTATGGACGAATTGAGGACCCCTTGTACTTTAAAATTGGATTATTAGACAAAGTTGATTTGGGATATAAAATATTGGTGAATAATTATTCCAACACCGTTCAATATCCTCAAGTGAGAAATATTGGGATGAATATTCGCATCAACAATCAATATGTTTCTGTTCAGGGATTTGTAAATGATTTTAAGCAAAATGCCGGTGTTTTTGGAGCCCGCATTATAATGCCAAGTTTACTTTCAATGCCGGTTGGATTCACGTTCGTAGTTGACCGGAATCAATATTTAGGATTAAAAGATTCAGATGAAGATGGCTATCCAAACCTTATTGATCATTTTCCCAATAATGATCATTATTGCCTCGACTCGGATGGTGACGGATTAGCCGATAATCATGCGAATGAGTATGACAGGGATGGGGATGGTTTTCCGGATGTATATGATTTAGAAGCCATTCACTCATTTTGGGAATCATTAGGAGAAGCTGTCGGGCAGGATTTTAGTAGCGAAGCGTTTTATGATTCACTTCCTGACCAGGATGTTTCTTTGCTGCCTACACCATTTAATGTTTCACGAAATTCAGATCCGATTGCTGCAATTGCCGTTGACTTCGGCTATCCGGTTTATGCTCAGGAAAAAATGTTAATATCTATCTATGCACAAGCAGCACAAATGGTTGGGAAAACAGAGCATCCGGGGAATGGAAAAAAAGTAAATTTAGGTTTTGGATTGGTGCCCGTTGGAATAGCCAGTCAATTTGGACCGGCAACATTCAATATAGAATATCGAATGATTCCAAGTGGGAAATTTGAATTTAGCTATTGGAACAGAACCTACGAATTGGAACGGGCAACGATAATGACAACTACTGATAAAACCAAAGTAATATCCAAAGAATCCACATTAGGATTGTACGGGGATCAAAGAGGATATTTTGCAAAACTCGGACTGAAAATTGGGCCGTTATTTAAAATGAGCGCATCCTATCAAAATTTAATTGGGTCTAATTGGAATGGTCGTAAGGAAAAGTTTGTTACAAGTCAAAATCAAAGTTTGTCTGCTTCATGTGATTTAATAAAAAGTATTAGTCGGATTCAATATGCACAAATTTTTTACCAGCAGCGAAATGTACCTCATCCACTTAAATTCAAACATACAGAAAGTACCATAATGGGGTATCGTGCAGGTGTGGAACTCGGGTCTGGATTGTTATTGAACTATACGTTTCAAAAATCATTCCGCGACTTGGATGGAGATGGAAATATATCCGGTAATAATGAAGCAGTTAATCTCGTGACAATAGAAACATCATTTTCAATATGAAGACAGCCAATGAAATACGGAATTCATTTATAGAATTCTTTTTACAGAAAAACCATCACTTTATTCGAAGTGGACCGGTTGTACCCATCGACGACCCAACCCTGCTATTTACCAACGCAGGTATGAATCAATTCAAGCCAATATTTCTAGGGGAAAAAGATTCAACTTATCCTCGTGCTGTAAACAGCCAGAAGTGCATTCGTGTTAGTGGGAAACACAACGATTTAGAAGAAGTTGGATTAGATACATACCATCACACGTTTTTTGAAATGTTGGGTAATTGGTCATTTGGAGATTATTATAAAGCAGAAGCTATCCAGTGGGCCTGGGAGTTATTTACAGATGTTTGGAAACTGGATAAAAACCGCCTATGGGCAACGGTATACGAAGGAGACAATGAAGGTTTTGAATTATGGCCAAAGGTAACCGATATAGATCCGAGCAGAGTATTAAAATGTGGTAAAAAAGATAATTTCTGGGAGATGGGCCCAGCCGGACCTTGTGGACCTTGTTCGGAAATACATTATTATATAGGCAAGGATATTGGGAATCAATCAGCAGATTATGTAAATCATTCTGATGAATATTGGGAATTATGGAATTTAGTTTTCATCCAAAATAATCGATTGGAAGATGGCACCTTGGAAAATCTGCCTCAAAAGCATGTTGATACGGGGGCAGGTCTTGAAAGAATTGTGTCCGTTCTTCAAGGAAAAACCAGCAATTATGATACAGATCTTTTTTCCGGAATTATATTAAAAATTGAAGAACTAACGGGCAAAATTTATACCGAAACGCCGGTTCCGTTTCAAGTCATTGCAGACCATATTCGAATGCTGTCATTTTCTATCGCTGATGGAGCCCTACCATCTAATGATGGGAGAGGATATGTCTTACGACGAATATTAAGACGCGCCACCCGCTTTGGCCGTATGCTGGATCAGCATAAACCGTTTATTTATCAATTAGTTGAATCTGTTTGCGATATTATGGGAGATTCATACCCTGAATTAACCGATAAGAAAGTTCATATCGAAAAGGTTATCAGGGCTGAAGAAGCTTCTTTTGGTGAAACATTGGATCGTGGAATCATCCATTTTGAGAAAATGTTAAAGAATATTTCCGGAGATATCATTCCCGGGGAAGAAGTGTTTAAACTGTATGATACGTACGGCTTTCCCTTAGACCTTACACAATTAATGGCTCGCGAATCCGGAATGTCAGTCGATGAAGACGGCTTCAATACCGCCATGGATTCGCAACGACACCGAACCAAGAATTCAGGTAAATTCAAGCGGGATATGAAGAACATTATTTGGACCACAGTGAGCGAAGGAAAAGATTCAACCTTCTTGGGTTATGAATCGCTTCGCGCGGATGCAAGCATCAAGCGATATGCAATTATTAGGGAGTCTATTCTGATCGTTTTGGACGAAACACCTTTTTACGCTGAGTCCGGCGGACAAGTGAATGATTTAGGTTCAATTGTGGGTCTCGGAATCGACTTGACGGTCTTGGATGTTCAAAAAGAACACGATACATTTATTCATTACTGCAAAGGTGATTTCGATGAAAAGAATAGCAGGAATAGGGTTGTTTGTACGGTGGATGAATTTCGTAGAAAAAAAATAGCCAAGAATCATTCTGCCACTCATTTAATGCATCGAGCGCTCAAAATAGTCTTGGGTGATCACGTAAATCAGGCAGGCTCCCTGGTTGATCCGGACTATCTTCGCTTTGATCTAACACATCATGAAAAAATCAATTCTGATGAAATTCGGGAAATTGAAACGATTGTGAATGATGAAATATTAAAGAATACTATTGTTCAAACCGGAGTAAAAGATTATAACGACGCGAGACAGGAAGGTGCCACTGCAATATTTGGAGAAAAATATGGTGACATTGTCCGTGTTCTTTCAATTGGGAAGTTTTCAAAAGAATTATGTGGCGGTACTCACGTAAATCGTACCGGTGAAATTGGTTTCTTCAAAATCGTGGAAGAGTCATCTCTGGCATCCGGAGTGCGTCGGATAGCGGCAGTCACTGGGCCGAAAGCGGTTGAATATGTTCAAAATCAGGCTGCTATCACTGAAGAATTACAAATGAAATTAGCCTGCTCGTCCGAAAATCTGGTTCTTAGAGTTGAGCAGCTGTTGGTTCAAAAGAAAAAACTGGAAAAAAAATTAAAGCAAAAACATGTTTCATCTGTTTCGTTTGATGCGAAAAAGGAGATTGAAAATTCACACAAGATAAATGGGTACCCGGTTGTAATTCGCAAATTGGATGCAGCTGATTTGGATATGCTGAAACAATTTGGAGATCAATTATTAAGCGGAATGAAATCAGGAATTGGTATTCTCGGTTCGTCATCCGGTGAAAAACCAATGATTGTTGTTGTTACAACAAAAGATTTAATTGAAAAAGGAATATCCGCACCGGTATTGGCTAAAGAGATTGGTGCATTCATGGGTGGTGGCGGAGGAGGAAAACCCCATTTGGCAACCGCCGGCGGTAAACATAATTCGAAATTGGATTCTGCTTTGGAAGAAGCAAAAAAAATAATTATTAATATCATAAAAGGATAGGATGCAGTTCAAACAAGACAGAAATACCTATATTATTTATATCCTGCAAAATGAGAAAATAATGAGCGTATTAACTCAATTTTGCAAAGATCATATGATCCATAATGGTCAGGTTTCAGGCATCGGTGCAATAAGGAATATTGAAATGGGTGCTTATGATATTGATAAAAAAGAGTATGTTACTCATCAGCTGAGTCAAACTTGGGAATTAGTATCTTTTCAGGGCAACATATTATTGAAGGACGGAGAACCATTCATTCATGCTCATATAAATGTCAGCAACCATGAGTTGGCTGTCAAAGGAGGCCATTTGTTTGAAGCGGAAGTATCAGCTGTTGGGGAATTTATTCTGCATAAAATCGAGACAGATGGTAAACGCGAGTTGGATCCAAATATCGGTTTAGCAACTATGTGTTTTATTGATTAGGAGGAATCATGGAGAAAAAAGTCATTCATACAAATAATGCACCGGCAGCAATTGGACCTTATAGTCAAGGAATTGAATGCGGTGGTTTCATTTTTACTGCCGGACAAATTCCAATAGACCCAGATACGACTAAATTAATCGATGGGAATTTCCAATCGCAAGTCAGAAGAGTGTTGGAAAATATTAAAGGGATACTTTCCGAAGGTGGTTCTGATTTATCGCGAGTTGTAAAGATGACAGTTTTTGTCACTGATCTAAATAATTTTTCTCAATTAAATGCAGTATTTTCTGAATTTTTCGGGAATACTAATCCTCCAGCCCGATCTGCAGTAGAAGTGTCTGCGTTACCTTTAGGCTCTGAAGTGGAAATTGAATGTATTGCAGCAGTAGATGAATGAAAAATATACTAATTATTATTATCTTGACAGGTTTGGGCTTTACCCAAACATTGGACTCGTTGGATCATAAATCATCTAGAAAAGCAGCATTATACGGAGCATTATTCCCTGGATTAGGACAAGTTTATAATGAGAAATATTTTAAAAGTTCGGTTGTTTTATCCCTGGAGGCAGTGGTCATTTATCAATGGTTATTGAATGGGGATATTTATAAAAATTATGAAATGGGGGATTATTCATTGCCAAAACATCGCTATCTGGAAAAGAGAAATAAGTATGCTTGGTGGGCAGTGTTTGTGTATGTTTACGGTTTGATAGACGCTGTTGTGGATGCTCATTTAAGTCCATTCAATGACGTTATGAATGAAAATATTGAAAAATCAGAGGCAAATTGAGAGGTAAAATGAGTAATCAAAGGGAACACTGGGGCTCCAAAATAGGCTTTATATTAGCAGCATCAGGATCTGCGGTTGGAATTGGAAATATATGGAAATATCCCCACATGGCTGGTCAAAATGGAGGTGCAGCATTTACAATGGTTTATCTCGTATGCATATTGATTGTCGGTTTATCAATTGTCATTGCAGAATTTGTCATTGGTAGACGAACGCAATTAAGTCCGGTGGGTGCATTTGAAACACTCGCACCGAAAACAAATTGGAAATGGGTCGGGTTTTTAGGGGTTGCTTCTGCATTTGTCATATTATCATTTTATGGAGTTGTCGGCGGCTGGGTAACAAAATATATAATCATGTCTATTACAGGTAAATTTAATGCTTTAGCCGGTAATCCTGAAGCCGCAGGTAATGTATTCAATCACTTTATTACCAGTACATGGAGTCCGGTATTGTATCAAATCATTTTTATGATTTTATGTATTTGGGTCATTGTAAATGGTGTAAAGGGTGGAATAGAAAAATGGGCAAAAATCATGATGCCTTTAATAATTATTTTATTGGCAGTCCTCGCAGTACGGGGGCTGACGTTGGAAGGTGGCATGGAAGGTATGTCGTTCTTATTTAAACCTCGATTTGAAGATTTAACTGCCTCTTCAGTAGTATTAGCATTAGGACATTCGTTTTTTACGTTGAGTTTAGGGATGGGAACCATGATTACGTATGGCAGCTATCTGGATAAGAAGCAAAATTTACTCAACTCTGCGCTGTGGGTTATCATTTTAGATACCGCCATTGCGATGCTGGCAGGTATTGCAATTTTTACAACCGTTTTTGCCCTGGGTGCGAATCCAGCTGAAGGGCCGGGTCTGATTTTTGTCGTTCTTCCATCTGTATTTCCCCAATTGGCAGCCGGAACATTATGGGGGACGTTGTTCTTTTTCCTGCTTTTTATGGCAGCATTAACATCTGCAATATCTATTTTGGAAGTCGTGACTGCCTATTTTATTGATCAGAAAGGGTGGTCCAGGAAAAAAGCCACTATCCAATTTGGAGTCGTCATTACAGTCGTGGGTGCTTTCTGCTCTCTTTCCCTCGGTGGTGGAATCAATTTAACCGGATTGATTCATATATCATTTTTTGATTTCATGGATTATTTGTCATCAAAATACATGTTGCCCATTGGCGGAATGCTTACGGCTCTATTTGTATTAAAAAAATGGGGCGTTGACAATTTCATTGAAGAATTCAAGCAAGGTTCTGAAAACTCATTTTTATCAAAAAATCTGATGAAGGTTCTACTGGGAATTGCTGCAACCGTGGTAGGATTTATTATTTTGAATGAATTACTGGATGTTCTTTTTGGGATTCAATTGATATAATGATTATTTCACGAATAATTCCGGACAATTCTGCAGCTTACAAATCCATCTCAAACCTGTCAAAAAAATTGGATGGCTTCATTCATTTAAAACCATATCATTGGTTCGCGATCTGGGTATTAATGGCATCGGGAACCAGTTCTCAACAAGGTCTCGTAAACCGGTATTCTTTCTGGAGCATGTCCCACGCTGCAGAAGGATTAATCACTTTATTGATTGTGACCATGGTGGCTGCTATTTTGTTAAAAAATGACCACATATCATTTAATAATTTGAGTATGAATCCTTTTACTCTCATAAACCATTTGGTCCTTCCATTCTTTATTTTTCTCACTGGATGGGGATGGATAAATGGAAATTATTTTCTTGCGGCAAAATCTTTTTCCCCTTACTTACTCGCATATATTTCGATATTATTAATGTACCAAATAAATATAGATAAAATTCCTGAAGCCGGCTATCGTCTAGGGAAAGGAACCGTTGCATTTAGCCTATTACTGGCGTTGGCAAGTTCATTATTGGGCATAATATTTGGTGACCCAGTCATTAGCACTGCATCGATAGTTTATGCGCCATTTTTGGCAGTGGCTATTGTTTTCCCAGCCCATAAACGCCATATTCAACGCTTAAGAATTTACCCAATATTCATTTATGCGATGTTTGTTTCTGTTCGTGTCCCGTGGCTGCTAATTCCATTGGCCATTCTTTTTTTTGGTTTGAGAACTTATAATTATTTTCGGTATCATATTGTATTTCCGACCTTTTCTGTAGACAATGATTAACATTGCTGATAATAAATGTGATTTTTGTGGATGTTGTGTGGGGGTATGTCCAGTGAATTGCATCGAATTAAAGGAAGCGGAAATATCGATCGATCATGAAGTATGTATTGATTGTGATATTTGTGTATTTATTTGCCCCATAGAGGTTTTGTCCCATGGGACTCCCAAATATTCCTCTTCGACCAAAGCAGGTTCACATGTGGATGGATGAAAAAAAATTTGATTGTGTTGTCGTAGGAGGTGGTCCAGCCGGATCAACATTTGCTCGAATCGCTGCTCGGAGTGGCTTATCCGTTTTAGTGTTGGAGAAAGATCGAGATATCGGTTTACCGGTCCGGTGCGGAGAAGCCATTAGTGATGCTGGTATACGCCTTTTTGTCGATCCGGATCCGAGGTGGATAACATCTTATATTGATCGAATTAGTTTAATTGCGCCGGATGAGACTAAAATCGAATTTGATTTAGTTGAAAAAGGATACATACTGGACAGAAGAATTTTTGATTATGATTTGGCGCAATATGCCGCCATGGAAGGTGCCCGAATTATCACCAAAGCCTATGTGAATGGCGTAATTATTGATGATGATAAAATTACCGGTGTGAAGGGAACTTATTTGGGTCAACCTTTTCAAATAAAAGCAAAAATTGTCGTAGGTGCCGATGGTGTCGAAAGTAGAATTGGCCGTTGGGCAGGATTAAAAACAACCCTCAAGTTGAAGGATGTTGAATCTGGAATTCAAAAAACGGTTACCGGTATCAACTGTCAGGAGAATATGTTTGAATTCTACTTATCGAAGAGATGGGCTCCCGGCGGATATCTATGGGTGTTTCCTAAAGGAAAGAATCGAGCCAACATTGGGTTGGGAATTTCAGGAATATTTGCTAAAGAGGGAAAAGCCGCCCACAAATTTCTTGACGAATTCTTAGAATGGAAATATCCCGAAGCTTCAGTTCTAACGACCGTGGTTGGAGGGATTCCGGTTGCAAAAACAGCAAAAGAAATGGTCACTGACGGTTTAATGCTCATCGGGGATGCTGCCCACACATGCAACCCCTTAACCGGCGGAGGAATTACTCCCGGAATGCGGAGTGGCTTATTGGCGGCTGAAACAGCGATTGAGGCATTAAAAAATGGCGGACCAACCAAAAAGAATCTTCAAACCTATGAAAAAGCTTGGAACAAAATAGGCGGAAAAAATCATGAAAAATATTATCGTATCAAGGAAGCTATTTATAAATTTTCCGATGATGATTTAAATAAAATAGCAGCAGGGTTGGCTAAAATTCCAGAAAAGCAGCGAAGTCTTTTGAAAATATTTTTAGCAACTGTTCGTAATAAGCCATCATTATTAATTGATGTAGCTCGCGTTTTTGCCGGGTTGTGATGAAACAGTCTGAATTATTGCGATTAGTTGATCTTTCCACCTATATCGCATTTGATTTTGAAACAACAGGGTTAAGTCCTGACAATGACCGAATTATTGAAATCGCCGCCATAAAATTCGAAGGGGGAGAAGCAGTAGATCGTTTTGTGACACTTGTGAATCCGGAACGACCTATCGATTCATTTATTACTGAGATTACCAATATCTCCAATGGCATGGTGTCCGATGCTCCAGTAGAAATGAATATCGTTGATGATTTTTTGAACTTTTTAGAAGATATTCCTCTGGTTGCTCATAATATTTCATTTGATATCAGTTTTTTAAAAAAGCTATGTGAACGACATGATAAGGAATATGTTGAACGTCCCCTATATGATACATTGCAATTGGCAAGAACATTCTTATTTTTTCATCCCACGCATAACTTAGGTTCTGTGTCAGAATATTTCAATTTATCTGCTGTGGGTGCTCATCGAGCAGAAGCCGATACTGAAAATACGGGTATTATTTTTCAATATTTGCTGGAAGAAGCTGCAAGCTATCCTTTAGAAGTATTTTCCAAAATTTTGGCTATTTCAAAAGGGAAGGATATTTTTAATAAACATTTATATGTTAATATCAGCAATGCTTTGAAAAAAGAGGGTAATCTTAAAAACGGGCTGGTAGAGAGTAATTTAGAAATACCATTTTTCAATAATGTATTTGTGTCAAGTGGGAAAAGTCAACTGGCCGACATATCTGTGGAAGAGGTGTTCTCAGCCGGCGGACGATTAAGTCAGGTGTTCGAAAACTATGAAGAACGGAAATCTCAACAGGATTACAGCTCGTTTGTAACGGAAATGATCAATGAAGATAATAGCTATTGCGCCATCGAGGCCGGAACTGGATTAGGTAAATCATTGGCTTATTTATTCCCGGCTTTGAAAAAAGCATTTGATAAAGACAATGAGTATCCTGTAGTGATTTCTTGCCATACAAAACATCTTCAGGATCAATTATTTAACAAGGACCTGCCATTATTGTCGAAAGCTTTGGATGTTCCACTCCATGCATTGATTTTGAAGGGTAGAAGCAACTATTTATGCTTAACACGATTGAACAGCTTGATATCGGACGCACAATCATTATTACGGAAAGATGAAGTCGAATCTTTATATCCGATCATTGTTTGGTTATCCGTCACTCAAACGGGAGATTTATCTGAATGTGCTGGATTTTGGGGACATCGGCCGTTTAAAGTTGCAGAATTGATACAAAGTGAACCCGGATACTGTACAACATCCTTATGTGCATCGAATAACGGATGCTTTTTTGGTCCGATTCGTCAGGCAGTGCATGAATCTCAAGTGATTATAGTGAATCACGCATTGTTGATGTCTAATATAGATAATCCGGGACTACTTCCTGAATTTGAATCTGTCATTATTGATGAGGCGCATAATCTGGTTGATATCGCCTATAATCAATTAACGAAAGAAGTAAACCTGTTTAAAATTAATGCGATAATTGACATTATTGATCCAAACACATCCAGTGCCAAACGATGGACTCAAAAGCTGGAACCATACATTCAGGATCATCAACCCTTAAAACAATACTATCAAGAATTAGAAAGATTCTCTTTGCTTTCAAGAGAAACCGCCCAATTATTTTTCAAAGATTTATCCGAAGGAATTTCTAAGGGAATCAAATCGGATATTCCATATCCGCAATATATCATTATGAGAAATTTAACAGAAGGATACGGATATGTATTTCAACAGATTCAAGAATTTGAACTTGCCTTAACCGAAATGCATAATGCAATTAAAGGTACTTTGAATCAGTTGAATAATATTGATTCACCTAATAATGAATTAGGCGATATAATTCAATTGTTTGAACATAGTATGGACACCATCGCTTCATTGCAAGGTGAAATAGCCATTCTGACTCACGATAAGCAAAATGGCTGGGTTTATTGGCAAAAGGGTCAATATCGTCAAGGAAGATCCGGCGGGAAGGATTTATTTGTATCTATTAATGGTGCACCGGTTGATATTGCCCACGATTTGGCATCATCATTCTTTGAGACCGTCAATCAATGTATTCTAACTTCAGCGACTCTCCAGGTGGAGGAGAGCTTTGATTATTTTTTACAACGCTCAGGATTAAATATCATGGATAGAGATGCGGTTCATACGCAAGAATTTAACAGCCCTTTCTACTATGACGAACAAGTTCGATATTACCAGTATTCCGGGAAAAATGGTCAAAACCCCTCCTTAGTGGCGGACTTGATGTATCAGTTGCATAAATATACTAATAAACGCATGATGGCTCTATTTACCTCAAGACAAGCTTTAAATCAAGTGTACCGTGAATTACAAAATAAACCAGACGGGAGAAAACTCCCAATTTTTGCTCAAGTATCCGGATCTTCTCGATATGCTATGCTCCGGGGAATGCACCGTACAAAAAACGGTATTCTGCTTGGAACGAATGCCTTTTGGGAAGGGGTGGATCTCCCCCGGGATTTATTGGAAATATTAATTATCTCCAAACTGCCTTTTGGTGTTCCCACGGAACCCATCACTCAAGCCTATAGCCGGATGTTGGATGAACAGGGGAGGAATGCATTTATGAATTTCAGCGTCCCGGAAGCAGTGATTCGTTTTCGTCAAGGGTTTGGTCGTCTGATTCGCACCATTGAAGATGAAGGACTCTTTATCGTAATGGATGAGCGAATTGTGGGTAAACGCTATGGGTCTGCTTTCAGCGATGCCATACCGGTTCGAATGCAGCCATTTGCCAGAGTGGGTGAATTGATCAATTAGATAAGACTTCCCAGGATTCTGGAGAATAAATAATTTGTACAGGTTAGTTTATCGTTCTAAGATCTGCCAATAAAAGTTCTTTTTCCTCTTTATCTCTAATTATTTTCGTTAGGTCTTTGGCTATTTTTAAATGTTTTTCTTTTTCTTCTCTATTACCGGTGAGAGTATGCACTCGCGCCAATGCTTCATGAGCATAGCCTAAATAAAATGGCTCTTCATTTTTACTGAATTCCAGGCACAATTTCCCGTAACGTTCAGCTTGCTCTATATTTCCAGCTAATGTATAACATCGTGACACCTGCCAGCAGCCAATGCTCTTGTGGCGGATGGTGCAGTCTTTTCGTTTTGACCAGTGGAACAGTGATGCCAATGCATAATGGACCATTTCTTCCGTATCTCCTTCATTTCTGTCTGTTTTATCAATCAATTCCCATGCTTTGTTATAACAGCGCCCGGAGAAATATTTGTGGAGTTCAGTTTGGTTTGTAAAATCTAGTTCAGTCATAATAATGATAGAATTTATCAGCAGAAAAACTCACATGTACAAACTTGACTCAACACAGATGGTAAAATAGGGTAGAATAGACCAACAACGTTATCGTACATAAAACGATATTGGTAAAATATGTTTTTTCTTCTTTTTCTTCTTTTTCTTATAAGTACCCCATTTATATTTATCTGTTTTCACAGCCGTTAATGTCATCTCGCCATCCTGGTTCATTTTAAGAATTCCATATTTACGGATTGAACCGAAATGATCGGAAAAAACCTGAGCACGACTACCTTTTTTGGGTTTTTTCCCTGAAAAACGTTCCCCCGTTAATTTTAAAGTGTCATTCCAGGATATTTCTTCCGAACCGTAATAGGAAAAATTAAGATACACAAGATCATTCTCAATATCCATTCCCGTAATGGTTGAAACAATATTTTCCGTGAGAAATTCGTAATTGAGAACATTTGCCAGCAACCGGGAATAAAGTATTTTTTGGTCCGGTGGAATTTCACTGTCAAGTTTTTCCTTGATGATTGGAAAATATTCTATCGTATTTAGAAGTATTTCTTCGGGAGATAATTTAGATTTTATCACGAGGGAAGGTCCTTCTTTCATTTTTGCTTTTCCGCTTAAAACTTCCCCTTTGATACCCATACCCGATTTCCATAACAGGATAGCAGTTTCACCAATAGTCAAATTCCCTTTACTTTTAGTCAAATCCAGAGAAATGCTTACAGAATTTCCTGGATTGGTCGTTCCCACTTCATTGCCATTCCAAATAATTGATTGTGGAGGGAGCCCCTTAGGAAAATCCGGTTTTGTTTTTATTTTTATTATCGTTTCGGTTGAAGACAGAAAATTAAGGGAAAGAAATAAAATGGACATTAGTATTTTAAACGAATTCATAAGATGCTCCTTTTCTGATATAATCTAAATTAGTTACACATACGAAATTTAGGCATAAATATTACAAAAAATAACTCTCTATTCGAGGGCTATGCAAAGTACTCAACTGATTAATGATCACAAATTTTGGATGGGTCGGTGTTAAAACCATCTTCAGATAAATTAAATTTTCCCCTTCCTGAAAGAAAATGAATAATTTCATCTGCATTCATATTTTCTGCGGAACAGGTATAGAAACGTGCATTATGTCCAAAAGTGGCGAGGATATCATCCCTCAAAGTATCCACAGTGTAATCTTTTCCAGATTTCATCATCATTTCCATCACTTCATGACCGTGTATTTGATTCATTATTTTCTCCATGTATTGAGTAAAGTTAACAAAGATTAAACATATACCGATTGTTTTCCATAATCGTATTCGTAAACGATGATTCATTTTTCTGGATTATCATTTTATTATCATACACATAATGCTGAGGCTATCAATTTCTGTTATGACTGGTTTTAATCCGAGTTTATTGCATAGTGCTTGAAATTCTTTTGAGTTGAGCGATCCGGCTTTGAATCCGTCCTTACAGACGATGTTACCGTTGCTGGTATTCTCATAATCAATCTTCCCAATTAAACCTTCGGCAGCCTGGTACTCAAACCATTTTAGTCTATCAGTCCAAATGTGTGATGAATAACTGGAAAAGATAGTTTTCCCTCCTGGTTTGGTGACGCGAACAGCCTCTTTAATTAGATTAGATTTATCCACACCAAAAGCGCAGATTCCATTTTGTATACAGAAGACTACATCGTAGGATTCATCAAGAAAACTCATTTTTGTTGCGTCCATTTCAATATACGCACATCGCGAGGCAGAACTTTGCAAACTCCGCGCTAATTCAAGGCTTTCAGTCGATGTATCAATTCCGGTAACTTTTTTGACGTATCCACAAACTTGTGATGTAACTCTGCCGTACCCGCAGCCCAGTTCGAGGACAGAATCTTGAGGTCTCGTATGGGATATTATGTATTTAATTTCGGCATCCAAATATTGCTTAATTCGTTGTGGTGCAATGGCATAGCATTCCCTTAATCTGTCTCCGGATAAATTATTAGTATAATAATTCATCCGGTTATTTCAGTTTTATCGTTTCTGCTTACAACCATCCTAAAATAAATCCAAATACGATAATTGCAAGTATATTTATTGAATAGATTATTCCTGTTGTAACCACTTTCTTTTTTACACTTTCCATATCAAAGACCCAATAGGCGACTAGGAAAAAAGGTAAATATCCGAATAGTACAATTAGCAATGGCCTCGTACTGCTCCACCATGAATAATCCCAGGTTAAAGCACCAATACTGTTGAGTAGTACTTCAATAAAAACACAGAAAATTGAATAAACAACTGCAAAGAATATTCGATTTGGAATTTCGAGGATTTTCGTCTTTTTGTCTGGGAGCAGCAATTTACTAAAAACAATACCGGCTATGGCGAACATGAAACATATTTCAATATTTAATCCGATAAATATTAGATAGGCTGTCTTACCCGGCGCTCCCCAAACAGGCGCATAATTGGTGAAATGGAACACAAGTGAATTCCAGATTTCATTAAACCAATCCATTCCCCAAAAGGCCAACCCGGCGAAAACCAAGTTCCAATTCTTCTTTTCAATTTCGACAGCATATACATAGACAACAAACGCGAATAGGGGAATAACATACCATTGGAATTGGCTTCCGTCTCTAAGTATGTTTTGAGCTTGAATCGCTGAGTCTGTAGGCATGTTCATTTCTTATCGTCGTAATTAAATTAGATTTTCAACCGAATAATATTATCCATAATATTCCAATATTTATTCACCGTCCCAATAGTCAATACTCTCACCTTTTCTCCCGACAAAGCGGATGGGGGTTGACAACCTTGAAATCTATTAAATTTGGAAAGATGATTAGGAAAAAAATATCTTAATCCAACCATTAAATCAACAACGATATTTCCCTTGTTTGTGTAAAACCTAATAATCCCAATAAAAGATAATATTAATCATTTTATGGAAGCGGATTTATTAAGTTAAGAAAAATCGCAGAAAAATTTATTTTGAATATGTTGAATTACACCAACCACTGGTACTCTAATACTCCCGGCTCACGCCCCAGCCGACTCAGGGCTTGCTACATCAGCGACCTGACGGTCTTGAAAGAGATAGAAGATTAAAAAGCAGTGGGGATTTTTCCGATGAAAACATTCGTTGGCAAAAATGTAGAACAGACATTCTTGTCTGTTCCATTGCAGGCAGGAATGCCTGCAGTACACTTTTGCAATGTGATAGAAAAACATAGAAGGAAAGGTATGTCTGCAGCACAAAAAACTGTCTCATATTATATATCTTCGGTCATGTAATTTCCCAGTCAACAAAGTAAGAGGTAACCATATCCATTCTTTAGATATCATTATTATTGCTGGCTTTCTGATGCTTACAACCGGTTGGGGCATGTGGCAGGGCAGACAGAATAAAACAACAGAAGACTATTTTTTGGCCGGTCGATCCCAGCATTGGATTATGGTTATGTTTTCTATTGTGGCTACGGAAACATCTGTCCTCACATTTGTAAGTATCCCAGGATTAGCCTATCGCAGTGATTGGTTTTTCCTTCAATTGGCTCTGGGATTTATAATAGGCAGAATACTGGTCAGTTTCTTCCTTCTTCCTTCTTACTTTGGCACGGGAGTGGTTTCCATATATGAAGTGCTAGGCGAACGATTCGGAAGCGGTATTCAAAAGTTATCTTCTGGTGTTTTTCTGGTTACTCGCATTTTAGCTGACGGTATTCGTTTTTTAGCCACTGCTGTCATTGTCCAGGTTCTTACGGGATGGTCATTACCTTTTGCTGTTTTGATTATTGGGATTGTGACACTGATTTACACAGTTTCAGGCGGTATCCGAACAGTGGTCTGGGTGGATAGTTTTCAATTTATATTATATTTAGCGGGAGCATTAATAGTCATCCTGCATATTTTTTCTCAACCGGATGCCATACCCACTGGTTTTATTGCAGATTTAATGCACGAGGGTAAAATCAACATTTTTCGTTTCGGCAGTGATATTTTCACCGATCCTTGGATTTTTTGGCCGGCATTTATCGGGGGAATATTTTTATCATTTGCATCCCATGGCGCAGATTATATGATGGTCCAGCGCACATTGACTTGTTCCAATCTTAAATCAGCAAAAAAAGCCATGATCGGAAGCGGCTTTTTTGTGTTTCTACAATTCTCATTATTTCTGTTTGCCGGTTCATTGATCTATATTTATCTGGGTGGCGCTCCGTTGGAGAAAGATCGTGAATTTGCTCATTATATCATTCATGAACTTCCCGTTGGACTACGTGGATTACTGCTGGCAGGAGTTTTATCTGCGGCTATGTCTACATTGAGTTCCTCGATTAATTCGCTGGCATCGTCAACATTACGGGATTGGATAAAGAAGGATGCTGATCTCAAGACAGCACGAATAATCAGTATATTCTGGGCAGCCGTCCTCATTGTGATCGCAATGGTTTTTGATGAAAGTGATAAGGCAATTGTAGAAGTGGGGCTGCAGATTGCTTCCTATACATATGGTGGTTTGCTGTCTCTTTTCCTTATCTCAAAACTTCCCGGACACTTCAGTTCCGGAAGTCTCATTATCGGATTGATTGCCAGCTTATTCACTGTTTTCGTCGCCCAGCAAAATGGTATTGCATGGACGTGGTTTATTCTCTTGGCGATAGTTGTAAATATTATGGTGGTTTATCTTTCTCAATTATTACTTTTTCGGCAGCATGTTTCTTAAGTTTAAATTGAAAAATGAATATTTGGGATTCCCATTACCCTCCTATTTACAGGGAGATTTAAAGGATTTCTATGATCGATGAATTCTTATATTTTTCCACTTCTCGGCATGTTTGTATCATAGGTTTAGTATTAATTATAGTCGAGAAATTATTTAAAATCTCCCCTGTAATAGGGGAGAAAAAAAGTGGGGTTTATATAATCTGATATCACTATATATTGTTATGAAAAATGTAAAGCCAGTTAACAAATCCAAGTTAATAAGTATAAGAAGATTACACCGAAATCGTCCAACTCCTTGGGAATGGAAATTATGGCAATATTTAAAAGAAAGACAAATTGAAGGATTTAAATTCCGAAGACAAGTTAGTATTGAAAATTATGTTGTTGATTTTTGCTGTTTAGATTTGAAACTGATAATCGAGGCAGATGGGAGTGGACATTTGAATCCTAAACAACAACAAAAGGATAAACAAAGAACTGAAGATTTAGAAAAATGGGGTTATTCAATTATTCGAATTTTTAATAACGAGATTGATGAAAATCTCAATGAAGTTTTAGAAATAATATCTCAAAAATGCAAGGAGTTAGATACTTAACGCATGAATTTTCAATATTTAACACCCCCATTGTCCCCCTATTACAGGGGGAATTAAAGGATTTCTATGATTGATGAATTCTTATATTTTTCCACCGCCTGTCCGCCGGAAGTGCTGGTCTGCCGGAGGCGTAGCGGAGGCAGGAAATGCAGGCGGGTCATAGGGGAAAATACAAAAGGGGTTTTATGATGGAGAGATTGTTAACTCTCATGCAATTATCCCTTGTTAAAGTAATAAAATTAAATCACCAGTTAATAATTTTTGCATTTTTGTTTGTAAGTCTTCGAGGAACCGATTTTCAACACAGCAAAGTTGTAGAAATTCCCGACTTATCCTTTATGCCTCATGTTTATACAGGCTTGGACGTGTTGGAACAAATGGATTTTAGTCCCATTTCCGGTAAAACCATTGGGGTGTTTTGTAATCAAACTTCTTTGGACAGAAAAGGCAGGCATATTCTCGATGTGCTGAAAGAACGTGATGATGTGGACATCTACGTCATTTTTACACCTCAATACGGATTATTCGGCGATCAGGTGAGCAAAACAAAAATGCTGGGAAGAGTTGAAAAAGACCCAAATACAGGCGCTCGAATTGTAAATTTGCTTGATCGATTTGTGAAACCTCCTGAATGGTCTATACGAGATGTAGATATTGTTCTTGCTGATATTCAGGATACCGGTGTTCGTTACTCAACTTATATGACCACACTGACAAAGATTATGGAAGTCGCTAGTGAGTTGCATAAACCGGTCATTGTTTTGGATAGACCGAATCCTTTGCGGGGAGATCGTGTGGACGGCCCTGTAGTTCGACCCGCTTTTCAATCCTTTGAAGGATATCATTTGGTGCCAATACGTCACGGATTAACCATTGGAGAATATGCGTTGATGGTGAATGAAATGGGATGGGTGAAAGATTTATCAAGAGTAGAGTTAACCATTATTCCTATGGCGAATTGGCAGCGTTCACACTGGGCTGATGAAAATAATTTGCCCGAAACACCATTAGGACCGGGAATCACTGATGTAGAATCATGCCTGGCATATTGTGGAATGGAGTTATTAAAAGGAACGAATTTGAATGGAGGGCAGGGGACAACAAAACCGTACTTTCGAGTGGGTGCACCCTGGATATCCGGAAAAGTGTTTTACAATAAATTAAAAGGATTACATTTGCCCGGTATTCGTTTAAGTCATATTCAATATTCACCTCATTTACAAAACCCAGACGGTTCAGTTCCTTTATATTATCAAGAAAAATGCAGCGGTGTTGAAATTGAAATCATGGATCGGGAAACTTTCGATCCTTTAGCCACATCCACATCCATAATGATATTAGCTTATCAATTATATCCCCACCAGTTCCAATGGATTCATGATAACTATATCGATAAGCTGTACGGATATAATTTATTGCCAACCTTTGCTGCCCAGGGAAAAATGCCGGATTATTTACCTCCGCAATGGATGCACGATGTGATTCGGTTTAACGAATTCCGCCAAAAATTTCTCCTCTACAAATGAATCGTAAGTAAATATGGATAATACACAGCCACAGGGTAGCTCTAACCGCTCACCATTATCCTTTTCCCATCTTCCTTTCCTGACCGGCAGGCAGGCATTTCCCATCTTACATTTCCCATTTCCCATTTCCCGTTTCCCATTTTCCATCTTCCATTATTGTTTTTACTTTTTCCTTATTTCTTCTTTATTATTTTCTCAAACCCATTTTACTGTACCGGAGAATGTCTGGCGCATCAGTGCAAAGCCATTAATAATCACTGGAAAGTATATTGGTCCCGGCGGCATTAAGGGTATTAAAAATATCCCATTTAACTTGGCCAATTATGGAAAACGTTATTTTGATCATGCCTACGTTATGGAGGGTTATTATGCCAGCAATGATGATTTATATAATTTAGATACGTTGGGATACAACGCCAATTATACTGTCGGTGAGTATATACGTTTTTATAACTTGGTTTATAATGATTCAATCCCCGACTTAAGTACTGATTTTTTTGGTCCGGATTCCATCGTCGTCGGAGGACATTTAAATCAGGAAATGAGCAGAACATCCTGGGGCTCAGAATTTAAAATTGAATATGGTCTCTCAAATAGAGTGACCTTTGCTATGACGATTCCCTATTTTACCTATGTTTATGAGAAAAAAACAAACTCATGGAAATCAAATAATATCCAGGGTCTTGATGAGTTTGTTATTTACCACCAAAATACAATGGCAGCAATGGACTCAGCTCTGGCAAATCATTATGATATTAATTTGAAAATTATTCGTGATCGTTTTTACAGCTGGGACGGCAGTAATTCTGTCCTCTGGAGCTTAGGGGGAGAGCCAATTGAAAATGGTATTAAGGGGATGCAATATAATCCTTTTGCTCAAAACGATACATCCTCCACAACAATTAATGAAATTCTGGACTATTATTCGCCCGGCCAACGGACGACATCCGGATTGGGTGATGTGGAATTGGGAATGAATATATTATTATTCGGAAATCCGGCATGGAGCGAGAGCGGTATGTACTCCATCTATACAGGATTGTCCATTTTACTTCCATCGGCCGATAGACTGCATCGCTACAAGATGAGCAGTGGGATTCCTGCAAGTCAATCCCATTTCACAACATTGCCTCTTGGAGATGGTGTGACGCGTTTCAACATTTCATTATTCGGTGAGTTATACAGGACGATCCTTAATCGACATGTAAATATTAACTGGAAAGTTCAAGCTGGAATTCACAGCCAAACGAGACTGAATACTCCCATATTTTTTGGAAAATTAGATACATTCAATCCGGATTCGATTGCAACAATATTGGGAGCGGACTATACTTTTAAAAAAGGAAATGAAATATCCGCAAACATTGTAGGACGATTTGAATTGGTTCCAGATTGGATTTCTGTTTCCGGAGGCGCGTCTTTATATCTAAAAGGCAGAGATGAATTTATATCCCACAATAGCGATTGGGATTCCTGGATGCGTTATCGTAAAAATGATTATGATACGAGACAGACAGCTATTCGACAATTTGCAGAAGTCACCTTGAATAATATGAATCCTCTAAAACGTATCGGTCCTATTCCATTTGAAATCCGTGGAGGTGCATCTATTCCCATATTATCCCGAAATACATTTAGTAATTATTCTGCATGGATTCAATTGGTCGTTTACGCACAGGCGTGGTAGAATGTTAGAATGAAAGATAATTTCTTAACTTCTTGTAGATAAATATAGAGAAAAGTGTATATAACCCAGTCGTTTACGGCTGGGTGTAAAACAAAAAATATAACGGGAAGGACGTTTACGTCCTTTTTAAAAAGTAATATTTAATAGGAAGTCAATATGCAAACATATTTTAAAATCTGGCTGCATTATATATGGACAACCAAAAATCGAGATAGAATTATTTCAAAATCTTTTAAACAAAAACTAATTTATCATTTCAAAGAATATGGCAAAGAAAATGATATCTATGTTGATATTGCAAATGGTGATATGGACCATATGCATTTACTAATTGGACTTAAACCGACTCAAACTCCTGCTGAAATTGCTAATTTATTAAAGGGAGAGTCTTCTAATTGGATAAATTCGAATAATTATATTCGTGCTAAATTTGCTTGGCAACGAGGGTATGCTGTTTTTTCAGTTTCTGAATCCAAAATTAGTGGAATTAGAAAATATATACTTAATCAGGATGAACACCATAGGACAAAAAGTTTCAAAGAAGAGTTGGATAAGTTTATAAAACTTCATAAGATGGTATAACGTCGTGAACGGCGTATTTATTTAATATATCTTTTAACCCAGACCTGAAGGTCTAGGTTATGGAATAATGATAAATATGATGAATACACAAAATAAAAAGATTTGGGCTTGGTCCATGTATGATTGGGCAAACTCTGCATTCTCCACTACTGTTATGGCCGGGTTTTTTCCTATATTTTTTGAGAAGTATTGGTCAAATCCGGATGATGTTATTCAGAGTACATACCAGCTTGGATTCGCAAACTCGGTTGCATCCATATTTATTGCTGCTTTGGCACCGTTTCTCGGTGCTATCGCTGATAAAGGATCTGCAAAAAAGAAGTTTCTCATTTTCTTTTGCTATTTAGGTGTAGTAATGACGGCCGGATTGTTTATTGTCGGTCAGGGGGAATGGCAATTGGCATTAATGTTGTTTGTTGCATCAACTGTTGGATTTATGGGAGCAAATATTTTCTACGATTCATTGCTTCCTTCCGTCGCTCCAAAAGAAAAAGTTAATTACGTTTCATCCCTGGGATTTGCTATGGGATATATTGGCGGCGGATTACTTTTTCTAGTTAATGTTTTCATGTATTTAAATCCCCATTGGTTCGGTATTCCCGATGCATCAACTGCTATTAAATTATCATTTTTATCCGTGGCAGTTTGGTGGGGTTTATTTGCCATTCCATTGGTGATTTTTGTTCCAGAGCCGGAAATGGATGATTCAACTACCTTAGGTCGGGCCATTCTGGAAGGCTATCGCCAAATGAAAACAACATTTAAGCATATTCGTGAATTAAAAGTAATTGGCGTATTTTTAATTGCTTATTGGCTGTATATCGATGGGGTGGATACCATTGTCAGAATGTCCATAAAAATGGGGTCGTCTTTAGGATTTGAAGCCGGAGATTTGATTACAGCTTTACTCATGGTACAATTCATCGCTTTCCCTGCGGCTTTGGCTTATAATTGGTTTGCAACCAAAATAGGAACAAAGAAAGCGGTTATGATTGCCATTGGCGGGTATGCCGTTGCAACATTTTTGGCGTATTTTATGACTTCAAAGGAACATTTCTTTATGCTGGCAGCGCTCATCGGATTGTTTCAGGGAGGAATTCAGGCATTGAGTCGCAGTCTTTATTCCCGGTTAGTCCCGAAGGGAAAAGAAGGAGAATTTTTTGGTTTTTATAATATGCTCGGAAAATTTGCCGCAGTAGTTGGACCTATCATGATGGGGTGGGTGACACTGATGACAGGTAATGTCCGTTTAGGAATTTTATCTATTTTAATCCTATTTATCAGTGGCGCTTTTTTATTAAATAAGGTCGATTTTGAAAAAGGGGAGAAACTGGCTGAGCAGTTTTCCACTGAATAAAATGACTGCAAAAAAAGTATTGATTGCTACAATGATTATCACATAATATTAAACCTGCCCCGCAGGTGTGGCGTGCTCTTCAGGGAAAAAGAATTTTCTCGAGGGTAAATTTGCGGGGCTTACTATTATAATGATGAGAGATAATAGAAAGATATAAAGTATCACATGAAGTATACTGCAAAATATTCACAGTTAGTTATGCCTGACAATATTAACATCATCGGGACCCTTTTTGGTGGTCAAATGATTTCCTGGATGGATATTGCAGCTGCAAAAGTATCCTATCGATTTTTAAAAGGGACAAAGGCAATTGGTGCCGTAACAAGAGCCATTGACAAAGTCGAATTTAAAGAACCTGTTTTTAGTGGGGAATGGGTAAACTTTGAAAGTACAGTTGTTGATACAGGAAAAAGTTCGATAATAATCCAAGTTGACGCATATGCTGAAGGCCGGAAAAGTGAAAAACGACTAGCATGTACTGCAGTAATTATAATGGTTTCCGTCGTGAAAGATGAAAACGGAAAATATCATAAATTTGAACATGGCAAATTATGTGAATAAGATCAAATCCAATATTCTTATCATTATATTTTTCCACCTCCATTTTTGGGGGTGTTCTTTTTTTCAAACTGCAACATATCCAAATCCGATTCTGATTGAAGATAATGAACAAGTATATATCCGTTATGAATTTGCCGAAAAACGAATTCTTGGAACAGTTGAAACAGAATATACTCAACCGGAAGCATTTATTTTCGCTGTTTTCCATAGAGGGAATCTGGATGCTCCCATCGTTCAGAAGATGTTTTTTCCGGGAGACACGCTCGAAATAATGGTTGCTGAAAACCATTTAAATGCTGCTCCCAAAGGAAACCTGGCTGTTTTGAAAACCATCGGAGGAGATTTTCAGCAAGAAGAAATTGCCTTTTCCTTCTCTAAAAATGATAAAATTGAATTGCCACCATTCCAATTGCATGCGGTTCCGTATTATTATGAAAAACAAACCATTCAACGTGCTGACGGTTTTTCATATTCTGTCCCCATTGACAGTGAGGAAATTATGTTTGCCAGGATGATTGAAGGACAGCAAGTAGCAAAATATCCCAAACGAGGAGAAGAACGACGTATAATTACTTCATCAGACTCCATTTACATTAAGTCAATTCCAAGTGCATCAAATGTTATAGTAGATATTTACAGTACACCGAATGAAGCTGAACTGGTTATCGATGGAAATATTCTGGGTAAAACACCAATAGAAAATTTTGATCTGGCAGTAGGGTTGCATTCATTCAAGATGGTGAAGAAAGACTATGCACCGTTAGAGAAGAAATTGGATATCCAACCATCCAAGAAAGCAAAAATAGAATTTCGGTTGAATAGACTGAACATCATCCATTTTAAATCGAATGAAGATGGGCTGAAGTATATATTAAACGAAGAACATGAATGGTGGAATAAACGTATTAAGCTGCAGGTAGAGTCCGGAAAACATACATTGAATGTGTACAGCAGGGGTCATTTGGTTGATGAAAAAGTTCTGAATATCAATTGGAATGAACGCCTGAAATATTTTCTACCAGATACCTTTGCAGTGGAGAAGGATTCATCCTAATTTCATGCCCCAACAATTTACACTAACACTCATTAATCGAGGAAAGAATGGCCCATTTATCAAACGTAAACTACAGTACAGATTCAATAGACAGCATAAAAGCAGATGCAATTTCCATTGGCATATTTGAAGACGGTTCTCTAACAGCTCGAGGAAAAGCGGTTGATTTTTTACTCAATGGGCAAATTTCCAAAGCATTTAATCGCAAAAATATCAAAGGGAAAGATGGCGATATTAATATTTTCTATTCTGACCATGCTCCAACCGTTGCAATCGGATTGGGAAATTCAAAGAAATTCAACACAGAATCTATTCGTAAAGCAGGTGGGGGATTGGCCAAAAAATGTATTGAAGAAAAATATAAGCACGTCGTTTGCGAAGATTTTGGAGATAAAAACAGCGCTGAGTTTAGCCAAGCACTGGCTGAAGGATTGGTTTTAGGCAGTTATCAGTTCAATGATTATTTAACCAAAAAGAAGGATGAACTGTTTGAGCTTGAAAAAGTAACTGTATCCGGCGGATCTAAAGCGGGGTTGGAGAAAGGGACGATTATTGCAAAAGGTGTCTGTTTTGCCCGTGATTTGGGTAATCACCCTGGAAATGTATCTACACCGACACGATTAGCCGATGAAGCTAAAAAGATCGGTCGTAAAGGAAAAATGAAGGTCACCGTCTTTGATCGGGAAAAATTTACCGAAATGGGTATGGGTGGATTGGCCGGTGTTTCCGCAGGAACGGATGAGCCGCCAAAATTTATCCTTATGGAATATTGGGGTACGAAAAAATCTATCAAACCAAAAGTATTAGTCGGGAAAGGTCTGACATTTGATTCTGGTGGTATTTCACTAAAACCGCCGGCAAAAATGGATGAAATGAAATTTGACATGTGCGGTTCGGCTGTAGTATTAGGTTGCATGCAATCAATTGCAGAATCGAAACCAAAAATGAATGTCGTTGCAGCAATATCGTCCACAGAAAATATGAGTGGATCAAAAGCGTATAAACCGGGTGATATTCTTACTGCCTACAATGGGAAAACTATCGAAGTGCTGAATACTGATGCTGAAGGCAGACTCATCCTTGCGGATGCTTTGAGTTATGTAAGTAAGCATTTTGATCCTGAATATATTTTTGATTTTGCCACATTGACCGGTGCAGTGGTTGTCGCCCTGGGACATATCGCCACTGGAATTATGGGCACCGATGAAAAACTCATTAAAAAGGTGAAAAATTCCTCCGAAACGACTGGCGAGAAAGTCTGGGAATTTCCTCTTTGGGACGAATATTGCAAACAAGTGGAATCAAAAATTGCCGATGTAAAAAACATTGGCGCTCCCATGCAGGCCGGAACCATTGCTGCCGGTGCTTTCCTAAAGGAATTTGTTGGTGAA
>JBHHTW010000010.1:0-60854 GCA_046861385.1 Fidelibacterota bacterium
GAATAGATTTTTTGATACCTTTTTGTGCACAGATTTCTACTAAATCATATATGTGCTGGGTATGCTTTATACTCATAGTCTTCATTGTGTTTTCAATTTATTTGTCTCCGCGTTCTCCCCGCCTGCGTGCCTTCGGCGGACAGGTGTGTCTCTGTGGCTATTTCCATTCATTACATCCAGTAAGGTCTGGCACTTCAATGCAGTCTCATCCCATTCTCTCTCCGGTATCGAATCATGGGTAATACCCGCTCCCGCATATAGAACCGTTCGGGTTCGTAGGATCTGCATGCATCTGAGATTTACATAAAGACAAGATTGTCCATCCATATTGACAGGCCCCAAAAAGCCGCTGTAGAATTCACGCTTTAAATGTTCATTTGACAGAATAAATTCCACCGAAGGTTTTTTGGGCTGACCACACACAGCAGATGTAGGATGAATCATGTGGAGCATCACGGTAGCCAATTCGGGAAAATGAACTTTATTTAAATCCACATTGTATTCAGTTTTCAAATGAATCATACTTCCAGCGCGAACAGTTCGGGGACCGGTTTCTACAAATTCCCGTAAACGGACTGTTTTGAACTGCTCAATGATATAGCGGCTCACCATGGCTTGTTCTTCAATTTCTTTTTGGTTCCATGCTGCTTTCGATAAATCGGCATCTTCAGGAAACGGTTGTGTACCGGCCAAGGAAACGGTTCGAAAATGTTCTGCCGATGATTCAATCAACAACTCCGGCGTCGCTCCCATCCAAGTGCCTCTTCCAGGTATGGAGAAGAAATTGACAAATACATCAGGATAAGCTTTTTCCATTCGTTGAAATTGATCCAGCACATCAAAATGTTCTGATAACGGCACATCAAGCGTTCTGGCTGTTACAACCTTATCAAACTTTCCATTGTTAATAGCTTTTATTCCATCCTGTACCATCTGGATAAAATGGTTTTTTTTGCCGGAAATTTCTGTATCGGGTCGTGCATTCAGATGATAATGAACTGGATGATGATTTGGTTTTGTTTCATTCATAGAATTCCAAAAAGATTCCGGTACGGCATCGGAGATTGTTATGTCTGATTGCCCTTGTGAGAAAGTCACATGCAGATTTGCTTTCAGGAAGAGCGTTTCATTTCCCTCCTTACTAACGAAAGGGCTAATTACAAATCCGGGAGGCGAGGATCGAAAATCAGTCCTGCCTTTTTTTGGTTCTGACAAAAAATCACAGAGAAAATGAACTGTATCATCATTAGGCAGCCGCCAAATTGCGATAGATGCTTTCTGCGCCATGGCAGAATTCCAATATCCTCTTAACGATTGTCTGTTTGTTTGAAGGTTTTTAATAGGAATTTCCTTGCTTATTGAATGATTCACTTCGCTTTCACTACTGCCAATGTTAATCGAGAGACACAAACCAATTGATCATCGTCATTGGTGATACGAATATCCCAAACATGAGTTCGTTTTCCAACATGAACTGGTAATGCAACTCCGTATACCCATCCCGATCTTGCTGTTTTGATATGGTTTGCGTTGATTTCAGCCCCCACAACAAATACATCCGGATAATCTACATTTATGGTTCCGGCAATGCTCCCAAGCGTTTCAGCGAAGGCGACTGATGCACCGCCGTGAAGCGTTCCCATGAGTTGTTTTGTGCGGCCATCCACAGGCATTTTTCCCTCTACCTTTTCCTTTGACGCATTTGTAATCACAATACCAAGATTTTCAGCAAGAGTATTCACCTCCGCGCTTTGGATTATTTGTAATAAGTCTTTTTCAGTCATATTTTTTCTTTCCTATATACAGGGTACAAACCCCAAACGTTAATGAAATTGCTCTACAGTCTACCAATCCGACAGATTCCATCAGTTTAATGAATTCAAGTTTTGTAGGGAAATTCAAAATAGAGTCCGCCAGGTATTCATACGCAGCTGGATTTTTTGTAAATAATCTGGCCAGCTTCGGAAGCATCCCATTAAGATAAAAATGGTAAATATTCTTCCACCATCCCGGCTCCGGAGTAGTCAATTCGAGGACCAGTACTTGTCCGCCCGGGACGACCACTCGTTGCATCTCTGACAGTGCTTTCACTTTATCTGGAATATTTCGAATTCCGAACGCCACAGCACTGACATCAAATGTATTATTTTCAAATTTTAAATCAGTTGCATCTCCCCAGATTAACCGAACCTGATCAGTTAAACCTAATTCAGTGACTTTTTCCAATCCTTTATCGACCATTTTCTGAACAAAATCCACCCCAACAACTTTGACATCAGAATAATGTTTTGCACAGTCCAACGCCAAATCGCCTGTACCGGTGGCCACATCCAAAAAACGATGAGTATTAAAAAAATTCATTTCTTTTATGGTACGCTTTCGCCACGCTACATCTCGTCGACCAGAGAGGAATCGATTCAAAAAATCATACTTATCTGTCACAGAAGTAAAAATATCTTTAACAATACCGATACGTTGATCATCAGTCATTTCCTTTACGGAAGGATATTCTTTATTTAGTATTTCATTCACAGTTGTTTATGAAAATCCTTTTGTAAATAAATCTGATATTCCCTTCACCCAAGTCTTCGTGTCAAATCTATTCCTATTTCCTGTTTCAAGTGCTTCATGATAATCCTTTAAAAATCGATTCAATACAGCATCCAAAAAGAAAACAGCCTGGGCTTTATCCAATCCCTGATTCAATTCGCCTCGGCTCATGGCATCTTGTATGATATTCCCCAAATAGTTATCCGACATGGTTTGCAATTCGTTAACTATAAGCTTTCTATTGGGAGAATCACCGGAGTAAACCAGCCTGAAATAAATCCTGGCCAGTCGTGGATGTTCGGTAATGAATTGAATTCCAGCGCTAACAATTTTTGAAAGGCGAATTTCAAAGGAAAGGTCAGCCGTTTCATCCCTGACTTTTCGCAAATATCCCTTTACCTCTCCCAGCGCTAACTGGTAGATATGCAAATACAGGCTGCTCTTGGTTTTGAAATAATTGAATAATGATCCTTTTGAAATGCCTGCCTGTTCCACCACTTTATTCATTGATGCATTTCCATAATTTCTTTCAGCAAATTCTGAAATAGATGCATTTACAATGCGCACTTGCTTTTCGATGGGTAGTTTTTCAAATGGTTTCATGTTGTTTATCGAGACAAATACTGTATAATGACCGGGTGGTCAAATTAGTTAATATTTTGGTAAAAAATAACATATTATATTTTGAAATTTTTATCATTTTAAAAAAAATTTCGCTGATTACCATTTACCATTCATATAATTACCCTGAATTTCAAATTAAATAATTTATATTGTTTACTTGCGAATAGTTTCCATGTGAATTATTGTATTGCTTTATTACCATAACAATATATAATTTAAATATTCCATCACTTATTTCTTACTTTCTGTAATTAACTGAATGGTACATTTATCCATTCACCAATATTTGAAATGGTTATTCAAAAATTTGACAAAAGAAAATATGCGCTATCAAAAAAAATCAATATTAATAATTGTTCCATACATTTATGAGCTATAATTATAAAAGTTTGTCAATAAATCAACTTTCCATAATTGGGGCAGGTCAGATAGGTCCGGACATTTGTCTACACTTTTCAAAAGTATTTTCAAAACATCATGTTGCCTTGATATTGGTAGATATCTCTGATGAGGCACTTAATAATGCAAAGACAAAAATAGAAAAGAAAATCCAAAGAGGCGTTGAATCCGGCGCGTTTAAGCCTGATATGGCTGAATCCATGAGAAACAGCATTACATATACCTCGGACTATCAAAAAATAGCCGGATCGGAAATTGTGTTGGAAGCTGCCACCGAAGATGAAAAAATAAAAAATGTTATCTTTGGACAGGTTGAAAAAATTTGTGATGATCAATGTTTATTCTTATCAAACTCTTCCCACATGCGACCAGAGGTTATTTTCCAAAATATTGAGAATAAAAAACGCTGCCTGGTCACCCATTATTTTTTCCCGGCAGAACGTAATCCCATTGTTGAAATTATTCCCGGAGAAGCAACCGGCAAAAGTATTACAGATATACTGCTCGGTTTTTATGAAGCTATTGGGAAGGTTCCAATAAAAGTGAAAAGTTCTTACGGTTATGCAGTAGATCCTATTTTCGAAGGTCTGTGTCAAACTGCTATTTATTGTCTTGAAAAAGGCTATGGTACCGTTAAAGAAATTGATGCCGCCGCCCGGAAATCTCTCGGTTTGGGAGTCGGTCCTTTTACAGCTCTTGCTTTGACCGGTGGAAACCCCATTACAAATCATGGATTGGACGAAATGGGCCATGAACTTATGCCGTGGTTCCGATCGCCAAAAGCTTTGCAGGACGCCGTCAATAATGACACATCCTGGGATATAGCAAAACAAGGTGAAATAATAGAAACTTCTCCTGAAAAGGAAGCTGTATTAGAAAAGCAATTCCTGGGTGCCTATTTTGCCCTGGTTTCTTATGTAATGGATATTGGAATTTGCAATCTAAACGATTTGAATATGGCATGTGAAATTGCATTGGTTGTAAAAGCTCCTTTTACATTAATGAATACAATTGGACTTGACGATGCTTACGAAATTGTAGAAAAGTTTTGTGCTGAACACAAACGTTTTCCTATTCCAGAATCCCTTATAAATGCGAAAGCTGAAGGAAAATGGAAAACCTCGCATCTGGTTAAATCAGTGAAAGATTGCGTTGCCATTTTCACTATACGCCGACCCAGCGTTTTAAATGCATTGAATCTTGATGTTATAGCTGATTTAGAAGCAGGGTTGGTTGAAACAGAAAGTGATGATTCTATCCTCGGATCAGTCATCACCGGTTTCGGAGTAAAGGCTTTTGTATCTGGAGCGGATATAAATATGCTTGCATCCCTAAAAACTCCGGAAGAGGGCTACAATAATGCCAGGAGTTTCCAAGTGGTTTTTAGTAGAATTCAGAAACTGAAGAAACCGGTAATTTGTGCCATGAACGGATTCGCATTTGGTGGCGGGAATGAACTTGCCATTAGCTGCACCATGAGAATTTGCAAAAAAGGATTGCCCATATTGGCCTGCCAGCCGGAAGTAAACCTTGGTTTTATTCCCGGCGCAGGAGGAACACAACGTCTACCGAGATTGATCGGTCTAGACATTGCTGCCGAAATATTACGCACCGGCCGCCCGATCTCTTCTTCAGAAGCATTCGACATTGGCCTCGTTGATAAAGAAGTAGATGGTGATCTGATTGGACAAGGAATTTCACTTGTAAATCAAATTGCAGAGGGTTCATTACTTGTGAAACCCATGACTGAAACACCCATCGCCCTTGGCGAAGGGATTCCCGATATTGAATTGGGTCATTTAAGCCGGGCCATTGACACCATTTTGGTTGATACAATTTATAAAGGAGGCGAAATGACTCTGGAGGAAGGTCTGGAATTTGAAGCCAGGCAGTTTGGGAAATGTATGAAAACAAAAGATATGAAAATCGGACTGAAAAATTTTATAGAGAACGGTCCGAAAGTGAAGGCTGATTTTATTCATGAATGACAGGAACTGGATAAAAAATGAAATATAAACTGGGCGTCGACATTGGCGGGACATTTACGGACTTTTTCCTCGTATCCAGTACCGGCGAAGCCACCATGCACAAAACACTCTCTACCCCGGAAGATTCCTCCATTGGCTTTATGACTGGTATCAAGGAGCTGGCTGAAAAATTGTCTGCCAAAGAGGATCAATTCATTCGAAATATCGAAACCATTGTTCATGGAACAACTGTTGCCACCAATACATTGCTGACTTTAAAAGGAGCTAAAACAGCATTAATAACAACGACGGGATTTCGGGATGCGTTGGAAATGAGACGCGGCATCCGGGAAGAACAATATAATAACCATTACCAAAATGTAACACCCCTTGTCCCCCGATATCTGCGATTGACTCTGGATGAAAGAATTGATGCAGATGGAAATGAAACAACACCGGTGGATTTGTCACTATTAGATGTGATTATTGATCAGCTAAAAGCGGAATCGGTTGAATCGGTTGCTGTCTGTTTTATGAACTCCTATTTGAACAATTCCCACGAAAAACAGGTAACCGAATATTTAAAAACACATTTAAAAGATATTTTTATTACCGCTTCTTATGAAGTACTACCTTCTATCCGATTTTATGAACGGATCAGTACAACGGTTGTAAATGCTTATATCGGTGTTGTAGTTGACAAATATATCGCCTCATTACTAGCCAAGTTAGAAGCTCTGAACTTTAAAGGTGGTTTTTCCATCATGCAGTCTAATGGTGGTGTCGTTTCGCCTGATATTGTTCGAAAAATTCCAGCGGTGACTGTTTTATCTGGTCCCGCAGCAGCACCCATTGCCGGTGCCTATTATGCCGACATACTTGGTTTCAACCATTGTATTACGATGGATATGGGTGGTACCAGTTTTGATGCCAGTATGGTGGTGAATGGTCAATGCGTTACCAGCACCGATGGGGATATTAACCGCTATAGGATAGCACTCCCTTCATTGGACATTATTACTATTGGAGCCGGTGGTGGAAGCATTGGCTGGGTTGACAGCGGCGGACTGCTGAAGATGGGACCCCAAAGCGCAGGCTCATTGCCGGGACCTGTTTGCTATGATAGAAACGGAGAAGAACCTGCCTGTACTGATGCGGATTTAATTTTGGGCTACCTTCATCCAAATTTTTTTGCCGGAGGTAAATATCCTCTCAATAAAGAGAAAGCTTCGAAAGAATTGGAGAAAAAGTTAGCTGTTCCACTAGATCTTTCGATAATGGAAACAGCCGCCGGTATGTACCGCGTAATCAATATGAATATGGCACAGGGTGTTCGTCAGGTATCGGTTGAGCGGGGTTATGACCCCAGAGAATTTTTAATGATTGTTGCCGGTGGTGCCGGACCGATTCACGCTGGGGAGATATGTCGTGAATTGGAAATCCCCATGTTTGTTGTTCCCAATGTTGCTCCTATTTTCTGTGCGACAGGCATGTTATTAGGTGACCTAAAACATGATTATGTTCGATCATATATCACACGATTTTCGGATATTGATAAGACGTTCTTCCTTAATTTATATCATGAAATGAAACAGGAAAGTTTTGATACACTGTCCAGGGAAGGAATTGATCAAGATAAAATAGAATTTATTCCCACCCTTGATTTGCGTTATGTTGGGCAATATCATGAGGTTCCTCTTCAGGTCGGAATGGGTGATATTTCTTCATTCAACCTGGATAATATTAAAAATGAATTTCATAAAGAACACAATCGTCAATTTGGATACTCGTTAAAAGAAGAAGATACGGAATTGGAAATAATTAATGTTCGTTTACGGGCAATAGGTATAACTCAAAAGCCAAATAGTTTTGCGAAAATTGATAATTCTGAACCGATAAAAAACCCTGATTTTGCACTAAAACATCTCCGGAATTCTTATATTCCAGAATTGAATGATTTAAATGAGATTCCTGTCTATGACGGAGAAAAGCTAACGGGAAAATACACCATCGAAGGTCCTGCAATTATTGAACAAATCAATACTACCATTTTTCTTGGAAAAACTTACGATTGTGATACAGGAATTGGTGGTTCATTTATTGTTTATAACAAAGATAAATACCCCGATGGATTTGACATCATAAAGCACAATTAATTGAATTAAAATGGTTAAAATAGATAAAATTCTCCTTTCGATTTTCCAGCGGACTTTCAAATCCATTACGGATGAAATGAGTATTTCATTAACCAAAACAACCCGATCTCCCATCTTATGCGAAGCGAAAGATTTTGTAACCGGATTATATGACGCAGAAGGCCAAATGCTGGAACAAACAGAGAATCTTCCCATCTTGTCCTTTTCCCTTGGCCCGGTATGTCGTGTTATATTAGAACAGTATGGGGATAATATTTTTCCCGGGGATGTTATTATCCATAATGATGTATTTTCTATGGGAAATCAGAATAATGATGTGGCCATTTTTAAACCCATTTTTCACGAAAATACCCTCATTGGCTGGGCAGCCGCGAAAGGCCATCAGGCGGATATCGGCGGTGCAGTTCAGGGCGGGTACAATCCCAATGCGACAGAAGTCTGGCAAGAGGCGATTCGAATTCCAGCTGTCAAACTCTATGAAAATGGTGAATTGAGGGAAGATGTTTGGAATCTTATCTTTGCGAATATTCGTTTGACCATGGTTCAAGAAGATATTAAAGCGCAAATTGGCGCATGTACATTAGGTGAAAGACGTCTGGAAGCTCTAGTGAATAAATATGGAATCGAATCATTTAATGCCCATAAACAGGAATTATTTGATGCAACTGAAACAATGATGCGCGGTGAAATCGCTGCCATTCCCAACGGTGTTTATCATGGTGACAGTATGGTGTTTTATGACGGGAAACATAAGGGATCAGAATTTACCGTTCGAGCAAAAATAACCGTTAAAGATGATTCAATTTCGTTTGATTTTTCTGATTCGTCTCCCCAGACGAAAGGATTCGTAAACGGTACATATACATCCACTTGTTCTGCGATTACATTGACATTTCTTCAAATGGTCAATTCAGATATCCCCCACAACGAGGGTATGATAAAACCCTTGGAATACATTGTGCCAGAAGGAATTATTTTAAATGCTTCCTATCCGGCTGCAACCACTTTTGGGAATCACTTATGCCCCCAGGTTGCAGATTCTATTGCCAAGGCGTTGAGCAAAGCCATTCCCGATAAAATCACAGCCGGTTGGAATCATTTACTCTGTTCATTATTTACAGGCAATCATCCAAAAACGAATGAAAAATATGTAGATATTTGTTTTCTTGGGCTTAAAGGTGGTTCAGGAGCATTGAACGGTTCTGACGGTTACGACCATATTGGAATGATTGATGCTTCCGGCGGTATATTGGACCAGGATTACGAAATGTTTGAACAGCAGACGCCACACACACTTTTACACCACGAATATTTGCAAGACTCCGGAGGGCCAGGTCAATGGCGGGGCGGTTTGGGTGTAGTGACAAAAATCAAACTGGGTGGTGACGATACAACCATGGTGGTATTTGGCGACGGGGATGTGAAACCACCCTATGGTTTATTTGGAGGTGAAACAAGTATTCTAAACAGTATATCTTTAACGTATCCTGATGGCAAGAAATTGGTTCCAATGAGTAAAGATATGATCGAAACTATTCCAAACGGAACGATTTACCGCCAAGTTGCCGGTGGTGGCGGTGGTTATGGAAAACCTGAAGATAGAGATCCAAACGTTGTGAAAAATGATTTTTATAATGAAGTAGTATCCAAAGAACAAGCAGAAAAAATTTATAAAGTTCAAATAAAGGTTTAATATGAGTTATACAATAGAACAAAAATTTAGTGCTCTATGTAAAATTACCCGGGCATCTCATTTTGAATGGCGGGAGGCGTTTATAAAAATGTTTCCCAACATGGACTCAAAAGAAGCTGTTTTGAAATATTGGGAAATTGTTGGCCATGATACTGCCAAGGCATACCTAAAACGAATGGACAGTGCTAAGCCAGTCGCTCCTCAAATTGCTGAAATGATTGTCAACAGTTCGTTGGCTATGGGTGAGGATGCAGAAATGACAGAGGAAAATAGTGGGAATGTCCGGTTGGTTCATTCCGCGTGTCCTTGGTATGACTGGCATAAAAAATATAATGCTCTTGAAGAAGACCAGCCCGGTTGTGACCGTTGGATGCAAACACTCGTGGATGATATCAATCAAAAACTTGGCACCCATATTAAAGTCAAAACGATGAGTTCACTGCCAAACGGGAATGACAATTGCACGCGGATTTTTTCGGAGAAAAAATAATGAATTTTTCATTGAATAATGACCAGGAGCTAATTCAAAAAACTTTCAGGGATTTCGTTGAAAAGGAAGTGAAGCCCCAAGCAGAATCCATTGATAAAAATAAAACATTTCCTGTTGAATTATTCAAAAAAGTCGGAGAGCTTGGATTTTTTGGGATGCGATATCCTGAGTTGGCAGGTGGAACCAATTTAGATACACTCTCTTACTGCCTGGCAGTCATCGAACTGGCAAAGGGTTCTTTATCCCTGGCTGCAGCCTGTACCATGCAATCTTTAATGGCTACCTATTTTCTATTTAAATATGGAGATGAAGAAGTCAGAGGCTTTTTCAATCAAGCTTTGAAAGGGGAGAAAATCGGCGGCATTTGCATGACAGAACCCAATGCCGGAAGCGATCTGAATAATATCCGAACCAAAGCAAAAGTCCTGGAGGATCATTTTTTGTTGACCGGTCAGAAAACCTGGGTCACTTCCGCACCGGTTGCTGATTTTTTCACTGTATTCGCCAAAACCGATAACCATGAAAAATTATCTATATTTTTTGTTCCCATCCGTTTAGACGGTGTCCATATTGGCAAACCAATTGAAAAGTTAGGTGTACGTGGTTCTGTGACCAGTGAAGTGGCATTTGATGAAGTAAAACTACCGAAAAATTATTTGTTGGGGGAAATAGGCGGAGGAACTGATTGTCTTAAGGATATTTTAGCTGAAATACGAATTATGACCGCTGCTTTGGCTGTCGGTGTTGCCACAGCCGCATTTGAAGCGGCAGTTGAATATGCTAAAACCAGGAAACAGTTTGGCAGACCAATTGGAAAGTTTCAGGCTATTCGGCTCAAGATTGCAGATATGGGTGTTCAGTTGGAAACCGCCAGACAATACGTTTTTTATGCTGCTGCTTTGAGCGACCAAGATTCCCCGATGCAGAAAGAATCGATGATAGCAAAACTTTATGCCTCTGAATGTGCCAACTCCATTTGCGATACTGCTTCCAGAATTTTCGCCTCTTACGGTTATGCCATGGAATATCCCATACAGCGTTATTTAAGAGATGCCCGATTTACGCTCATCGGCGGAGGCACATCGGAAATACTGGGTATCAACATTGGTCGAGAATTAGGTCTGTGAACAATTATCAACAGGAGAAATAATGCAATTCAATAACGCATACATTCCTTATGGCGGCTATTGGAGTACGCCATTTTGTAAATGGCAAGGTAGCTTTGCAAATCTTCACCCTCTGAAATTTGCTGCAGATGTCGCACGGAAATCTCTGAAAAAACGCAAAATTGATATAAACGAATTTAACGCACTCCATTTGGGAAATACTGTGCCGTCAAAATCCTGTTTCTATGGAGCCCCATGGGTTGCAGGAATGATTGGTGCGGAAGGTATTACTGGACCCATGATTGGACAGGCTTGTGCCACTTCTGCCAGAGTAATCGCCGGAGCTGCTTTTGAAATCGATTCTGAAAGTGAAAACGATCAATCAATATTATGTATTACAACAGATCGGACTTCGAATGGCCCACACATTGTTTACCCTAACCCCATGGGTCCCGGAGGAAGAGGATTAACGGAAGATTGGGTTTGGGATAATTTTAACCATGACCCTTTTGCTCGTAATGCCATGCTTCAAACAGCTGAAAATGTGGCGAAAGAAGCGGGGATTACCACAGAAGAACAACACGAAATTGCTCTTTTACGCTATGAACAATATCAGGATGCATTGGCCAATGACAATGCCTTTCATAAACGGTATATGGTTTCACCGGTAAATATAAATCCGACAGGACGCAAAACCATCGGTATTGTGGAGTCCGATGAAGGTATTTTTCCCACAACGGTCGATGGGCTGAATCAATTAAAGCCTATTTTACCCGGAGGAACCGTCACCTTTGGCGGACAGACCTTCCCCGCCGATGGAAACGCAGGCATGGTTGTAACCTCTCAAGAAAAAGCGAAAGAAATGAGTTTAAACCGAACCATTTCTATCCAGTTGGTCAGCTTTGGGCAAGGCAGGGTTAAAAAAGGATTTATGCCGGCGGCAAATGTTCCGGCGGCAAAAAAGGCCATCTCCAATACCGGGATCAATATCTCTGACATAAAGGCCATTAAAACACATAATCCGTTCGCAGTCAACGATATTTATTTTGCCAGGGAGATGGGTGTGGATAAAAAATCGATGAATAACTATGGTTCGTCACTTATCTGGGGCCATCCTCAAGGTCCTACGGGAATGCGTCTGGTCATTGAATTGGTGGAAGAATTGGTCCTTTTGGGTGGGGGTTACGGACTCTTTACAGGATGTGCCGCCGGCGATACAGCAGCAGCGATTATTATCAAGGTGGATTCGTGATAACAATTGAAGAAATGAAAAAATATATTAAACTTTGCGGGAGTTTGAAACTTCCGCAAAGTGATGAAAAATAAATCTAATGAAAGTATTATTAGCAAAACCGGGACTGGACGGACATGATGTGGGCGTAAAAGTGCTGGCCCACGGAATTAAAGAAGCAGGATTTACAGTGGTTTATTCCGGATTGAGAAAATCCATTGAAAATATTGTACAAAAAGCAATCGATGTCAAAGCGGATGTGATTGGTCTTTCAATTCTTTCCGGTACCCACTTGATCCTTTGCAGGAAAATGAAAGAAGTGATGGATGAAAAAGGAATAACCATTCCCTGGCTGGTGGGAGGCAATATTCCACACGGAGATGTAAAGCCGCTGTTAGGACTCGGAGCCATCGCCGCTTTTCCCACAGGAACCAAAGTGGATGGTGTGGTAAATTATTTAAAAAAACTGGATCATCAGCCCCATGGAAAGATTAAATAACGATGACTGATAAAAAAGTATTTCTGGAATCCGGGATTGAAGTAAAACCTCTCTATACCCAGGAAGATATTAAAGTTTCTGAAGCAAGTAAGAATATGCCCGGGCAATATCCTTTCACCCGGGGAATTCATCCGGGAATGTACCGGACCCGTCCATTCACCATTAGACAGTATGCCGGTTTTGCTTCTCCCGAAAAAACCAACGAACGGTTTAAGTTTTTAATTGAGAATGGTCAGACGGGATTAAATGTTGCATTTGATTTACCTACTCAATGCGGTCTCGATTCAGATGATCCCAGCTCTCTTGGAGAGGTGGGACGGGTAGGAATGGCCGTAGATACTCTCGATGATTTTGAGATTGCTTTTCAGGGGATTGATTTGGATAAAATTACCGTTTCCCTGACGATCAACGGTTCTGCCATTGTTCTCATGGCCATGTATTTTGCTTTGGCAGAAAAACGAGGTTACGACATCAATAAGCTAAGGGGTACAGCTCAGAATGATATTCTAAAGGAATTTATCGGTCGTGGTACCTGGATTTTTCCTGTCGATACTTCTGTTAAATTGGTAGTGGATACTGTTGAATATTGTGCACATCATGTTCCCAAATACAGCCCGGTCAGTATTTGCGGATACCATATCAGAGAATCAGGCGCCAACCCGATTCAGGAAATGGCCTATGCATTTTGTATCGCGAAAGCTTATACCGATGAAACATTAAAACGGGGAATTTCTATCGATGAATTCGCATCCCGACTTTCATTCAATTTCGATATTTATGGTAATCTCTTTGAACAGATTGCCAAATTTCGTGGCGGGCGCCGTCTCTGGGCAAAAATTATCAGGGAGGGATATCATGCGAAAAATGATAAATCTTCCTGGCTACGCATGATAGCAGGTGGTGGCGGCGGAGGGCTGACCAAAGAACAGCCGGAGAATAATATTATCCGCAGCGCATATTACGCGTTGATCAGCGCCCTTTCCGGAACCCAAACCATGGCTCTTTGTTCTTATGATGAAGCATATACAATTCCCACGGAAAAAGCTGCAGAACTTTCATTAAGAACCATGCAAATATTGATTCATGAAATGGGAATTTGTGATACGGTGGATCCTTTGGGTGGCTCATATTACGTTGAAACGCTGACAGATCGGTTTGAAAAAGAGATTCAGGAAGAAATGAAACTGGTAGACGAAATGGGCGGCATCATTGAATCTGTGGCCTCCGGAAAAATTCAGGAAAAAGTGTCTCAGCAGGCTTATGAACGGGAAACTGGAATTCAAAACGGAACCATCCCAAAAGTTGGAGTAAATATTTTTCAAAAAGATGAAGATCCTAAACCTGTGGCATTTCATCCCTACAACGAAAAAGCGGCGAACGATCAAATTGAAAAACTAAAACGAATCAAAGCGGATCGAAATGGAGAAAAAGTCCACTCTGCACTTGATGAACTAAAGAAAGATTGTTTACAAAATATAAATCTAATGCCGGCAGTTATTGAAGCAGTTAAAGCCTATGCTACCGTCGGAGAAATTATCGGCGTTATGAAAGATGTTTATGGAGAATATGATGAACCAATTTTCTTTTAATTTTATGATGGTTCATTTTTTACCATTTATTTTAACCTGCAAGTATTGTAATAATTGAATCTTATTGAGTAGTATCACAATAGTATCATAAATTATGCCAAGGAAAATCCGGGAATTAATCAAAGAATTAAAAAAAGCAGGGTTTGTCGATCGGGGCGGAAGAGGCAGTCATCGGAATTTCAAACATAAGAATGGTGCCATTCTAACCATTTCTGGGAAATTGGGTTCGGATGCAAAACCATATCAGGAAAAATATGTTAAAATGAAAATTAGAGAATCAAAATATGAAAGAAAGCGATAGATATTTAAAAATTGTTGAATGGTCTGAAGAAGACCAAAGTTACGTAGGGTCTGTACCCGGTTGGATAGGTCCCTGTTGCCATGGAAGCGATGAAGAAAAAGTCTATAAGGAATTATGCCGGATAGTAGATGAATGGATTGAGATCTACAAGGATGATAACCAAAAACTTCCACCACCCACAAACAAGCATTACTCAGGAAAATTCATTTTAAGAACAGGATCAGAAATGCATAAAGCATTGGCTGTTCGCGCAGTTTCTGAAGGGGAAAGCCTGAATAAATATGTAGTTAAGAAATTAAAATCAATACTTTGATTCCTCTTGGTTCTGACCTTGTAATTATAATGACATCTCTTTTAGACAGATATAATATTTATACTGAAGGTAAAAAGTGATGAATAAAAAATTCTACGGGTTGAACTGATGAAAAAAGAAATTATTAAATCGCTGACAAATGAGTTTAAATCTTATGTCAAATTTACAAATCAGGGCGTTGAGTTCTGGTTTGCCCGGGATTTACAGCATCTGCTGGGATATACCGAATGGCGGAATTTTAAAAAAGTAATTAATAAAGCAAAGACCGCCTGTGAGACGGTTGGTTACTTAATAATCGATCGTTATGTTGATACCAGCAAAACAATTTTCGATAGTCGAACCAGAGACTCATTTAGATTTAAAAGCGATATTTTTCGAGATGGCTAAACAGAAAACAATTATAAGCCTCGAGCAGGCCCTAACTCTCCCTTATGCTACGCAACGGTTTGTCCAATTAGGTTGGCGGGTCATTCGAATAGAATCTCCCGGTAAACCGGGGCAAAAAACCTCCGGAGATCCAAATCGATATATTGGTGAAGATACGGGAGAGGAAGATTTGCATGCCTATTACATCGCTCCGAATGTGGGGAAAGAAGCAATCACAATTAACCTTCAGAAACCTGAAGGTCAAGCATTGCTAAAACGAATTATTCAAGAATTGAACGTCGATGTTTTTCTATGCAATACACTTCCGAAAAGATATAAACAGCTTGGGATTGATTACAATTTGTTGAATGAAGCAAACCCGTCTCTCATTTGGTGCGGCATTTCTGCATTGGGGCCTGATTATCCGGATCGTGCTGGATATGACCCGGCGTTGCAGGCAATGTTTGGCTACATGTCTCTTACCGGAGAGCCTGATCGTGACCCTATGTTATGCGGTTTGCCGATCATTGATTTGAAAGCCGGCGATGAAGCTTTTACTCAGGTCATCCTTGCCATGATGGAAAAGCAGGAAACAGGAAAAGGGAAACGGATTGATATTGCCATGGCTCAATGCGCCTCATCATGGTTAATAACCGCCCTGCCTCAACTGGAGTTTGTAGAAGATGAAGCAGATCTATTTACCCGGAGCGCAAATGAACATCGCAGTTTCGTACCATCCAATTGTTACCCGACAAAAGATGGATATGTGTATCTGGCCATCGGCAGCGATTCACAATGGGAAAAGCTAACAAAGATCAATAGGTTTGACCACCTTACTGCAGACATTCGCCTTACTAATAATGGACGGAAAGCAGACAGAGAAAATATTTATCACGATATAAGAAAAGGTCTGGAGACGTATACAACAAATGATTTTATAGATATTTGCCTGGAAAACAATTTGGCAGTAGCGCCGGTGAATACGGTTAAAGATGTTGCTCGTCTCGATTTAATCAAAAAAATAATGATAAAAACAACACTGCCTAACGGAATAAAAGCTAACCTGTTTCCTGCTCCGATGAATACTGAATATTTAGCAACAAAGAAGAATACACTTCCATGCGCCCCAAAACTGGGGGAACATAATTTATCCGTATTATCCGAAATTGGTCTTACGAATTCCGAAATTTCAAATTTAAATAGTAAAGGTATAATTTAACCAAATGATGAAAGACAAAATTGAAGCACAAATAAAAGCGCCCGCCAACAGCCCATATATTTTGCAAGGCAATGCTGCTTTTGCATTGGGTGTTATCCATGCCGGTTACCATGCGGCAACGGGTTACGCAGGAACTCCCAGCACAGAAGTAATTGATAAAACACTGGCTTTTGCACAGGATTCCATGAAAGTCGGCTGGTCGGTAAATGAAGCGGTTGCAGTGTCAACAGGCGTTGGTCATGCCATTGCCGGATTTGACTCTTTAGTGACCATGAAAATTCCTGGTGTTTTTCAAGCGGCTGATGCTATTACAACCTCCGCATTTTTTAGTGGAAAGTCAGGAGCCCTTGTGATTTTCGCCGCAACAGATTATGCGCCTTCCAGCACCCAGCACGTGATTGATCCACGATACTTTTTTGCATCAACACGGCTCCCTGTATTACAGCCACGCAACCATCAGGAAATGTATGATATTGCTCGAACGGCTGCAGATATGAGTAGAAATTATCATACGCCTGTGATTGTTCTGGCTTCTGGGATTCTTTCACATTCAGAGGCATTGATACGGACGAAGGAGTCCAGGATAATCGAACCAATGGAATTGCCTGACACGCTCCACGAATGGATGCTTTTACCCAGTATCGCCAGAAAAAACTATAATAAAGCCACCCAAAAACGTATTCCTTCAATTCAGGTTTGGGCTGAAACGTCAGAACTCATTACCGAAACAACCGGAAAAGATGAATGGGGTATCATTGTCTGCGGAAATACGGAAGGGACTGTTCGGGAAGTTTTAAGCAGTTTGAATCTCGACCCATCCATTCTATCCATTGGAATTACAAATCCAATTCCCAAAAAACGTATCGGTCAGTTTGCTGAAAAAATTTCAAATAACATTTTTGTAATTGAGGATGGCGATCGATATTTAGAAGAGAAAATTCGTCTTATGGGAATAGAGGCTATTGGTAAAAATGAGGGTAGCGTTTTAACTCTGTGGACCCCTGAAGACGTGATTCAACTTTTATCAAAACAACTGGACTTACCTCCAATCCAAAAACCAAATACAATTGAATTGGAACCATTACCCAGGCCTCCCTCCATTTGTCCAGGGTGTTCTTATAAAGCATTCGCCTTATCCGTCGCCAAATTGAAAAAAAGAAAAAAGATTTATGCAGCCTTTGGCGATATAGGTTGTTCTACACTATTATTTTATAATAACGCATTGGATACTGTTTCATGCATGGGAGCATCCGATTCTATGCGGCAGGGCTTTGTATTATCAAGGCCGGAAATGGCTCATAAAGTAATTAGTGTGATTGGGGATTCAACAGAATGTCATTCAGGATTAGATGGAACTCGGAATGCAATTTTTCGAAATATACCTGGGGTAAAAGTTATATTGGACAACTATAGCACCGCCATGACCGGCGGACAGCCATCGCCCAGTTCCAAGGCAAATTTAGAAGGCCGTCCAAACAATTTCAGCCTAAAGGAGGCTGTGGAAGCTGAAGGGGGACGTACAATCGTCGTGGATGCGTTTGATGTTAAAGGTGTTGATAATTCATTAAAAAAAGCACTGAAATTGGCTGAGGAAAAAATATATACAACTCTAATTCTCGAAGGGGACTGCATCCACGATGTGGAGAGAAACAAATTGGAGCGCAATCTTGAATTCAATTATGATAATTGTAAGAATTGTGATTTATGCAACATTTGTCCAGGGATTGAAACAGATGATTCAAAGACACCCCATTTTACAAGCATGTGTTCAAACTGTTCTTCGAATAACCAAGTTTGTGTTCAGCGCTGCCCCTTTGATGCAATTTCTATTATTGCCGACAATGGAAAAAGTGAAAATGATTTTCAACATATTGACATACCCAAATTCACCGAACCTGTGGAAATTGATAAAAATAAACTACCGGAATCATTGAAAATTGCTATCAGGGGAATTGGCGGTCAGGGGAATATATTCTTTGGCAAAGTTTTATCCGAAGTGGCATTACGCACTCCTTATGCTGACGCCCACATTATTAAAGGAGATACGTTGGGAATGGCAAGGCTTGGCGGATCAGTTATCTCTACATTCAGCTGCGGGAATGCATACTCTCCCATCCTGGCGCCAAATTCTGCCGACGTATTAGTGGTTATGGAAGCGAGCGAAGTTCTCCGCCCCCGGTTTTTGGAATTGTTAAAACCCAACGGATCCATCATTATGAACGAATATTCCGCTTTACCAATTAATGCTCATAAAGAAGAATATCCGGATATTGAATCTATTCGAAAAGTGTTGGATGGCTATAAGATAATAAGCGTCGACGCGAACCAAATTGCGATAGATATGAACGACAAGAGGGCCATGACTGCCAATGTAATTATTGTTGGATTACTATCAACAATTGAACCGTTTAATCATATTCCCAGCGAAATCTGGCAAGCAGCCATATTGGAATTGTCTCCAAATAATTTGATCAAATCCATGAACCTAACAGCATATAGCAAAGGGAGAAATTGGATTAATAAACAAACGGTTGCACTTTAATTAGTCATTATGCAAACTGCTGACAACAAAATATCTTTTACTATTAACGGGAGAAAAGTGGAGCAAACCATTTCCTCCTCCATGCTCCTTATCGATTTTATTCGAGATGAACTGAAACTAAAAGGTACAAAACCAGGCTGCCTCGGCGGGGAGTGCGGTGCTTGTACGGTATTGGTTGACGGCATGGCGGTTAATTCTTGTCTCTATCTTGCCATAAACGCTGATGGAAAATCCGTTACTACCGTTGAAGGTCTTTCCTCTGGTAATGCATCTTTAGATATGGTTCAGCAATCCATGGTGGATCATGGAGCTGTCCAATGCGGATTTTGCACCCCCGGGATAGTCATGGCCATTAAATCATATAAAAATCAATGTGACCAGAATAATCATAAACCAGGCCGGGAAGAAATAAAGAAAAGTCTGGAAGGGAATATATGCCGCTGCACCGGTTATGTTAAAATTATTGATGCTGTTGAGGCGTTGTTCTAAACATGAATCAGGATAAAAAATTTACCGTTATCGGCAAACGCATTCCCAAAATCGACGCCAGAGACCGGGTCACAGGTAAATCGGTTTTTGGATATGATCTAGAATTACCGGGGATGCTCCACGGGGCTATTTTACATTCAAAATATCCTTCAGCAATTATTAAGTCCATCGATACTTCAAAAGCGAAGAAACTCGCTGGTGTTGAATGTATCATCACAGCAGACGATGTTGACACCAATAATCTCAACTATCTCCAGGATCATCCTGTTTTAAAAAATGAGGAAGTGAATTGTATTCGTGACGAAGTCGCTGCCGTGGCGGCTGTATCAAAAGAAATCGCCATGAAAGCACTGGAATTAATCGAAGTGACCTACGTTGAACGGAAAGGTGTTTTTGATCCTTTCGATGCGCTGAAAGATGATGCTCCTAAAATCAATAAATTCGGAAAGGGAAATACACGTCATCAAAATATTTCTGAATCATTTCATTATGAACACGGAGATTTAGAAAAAGAAAAGAAAAGAAGTACCTGTATTATCACCCGGCAATATGTTCTTCCAAAAGTGTCCCCCACATGCTTGTCTCCCAGTAGTATTACTGCAAGTTATTCTGTTGAAAACGATATCCTGACACTTCACAGTTCCACCCAGGTGCCCTTTTTATATCAAAGGGAAATATCTCACGTGCTTAAAATGGATCCGTCCAAAATCCGGGTGATTCAACCCATTATTGGTGGCGGATTTGGAACAAAACTGGATATCCATCCTTTTGAACCGATTTGCGCTCTTTTATCGATGAAAACCGGTAAACCGGTTCAAGTTTTATTTAGCAGAGAGGAAGAATTTCACCATTCTGCCATCCGGCAATCCATGGTCATTGACTTAACAACCGGCGCAGACAAAAACGGACGATTTACTTTCAGGGAAGTAAAAGTGACCAAAGATAACGGAGCCTATACTTCCTGGGGAGCCAAAACTTCCTTTGTGATTATGCAGACATTTTCATCGTTATATCAGGTGCCCGCCTGCGTATACCATGCCGATGCCGTTTATACCAATAATGTTTTTGCCGGGTCAATCAGAGGGTTTGGTAATCCACAAGCGACCTTTGCCCTGGAAAGGAATATTGACTTAATGGCCGAAGAATTGGGAATGGACCGGACTGAAATTCGATTAATAAACGCGAATTTTCCTGGAGAAATTTCTGGACAGGGTCTTGAATATCACTCTTGTGGTCACAAACCTGCCCTGGAAACAGTTATTAAACAAAGCGGTTATTTGAATATACATCAGCAAAATGATTCAGGCAGATATAAAAGAGGGATTGGTTTTGCTTCCATGCTGCATGTGGGGGGTGGCGCCAAGATTTACCGGTCTGACGGTTGTGGAACGACACTCAAACTAGACCCATATGGCTACCTGACCATTATTACAGGATCAAGTGAAATCGGACAAGGTTCGGAAACAGTATTGGCCATGATAGCAGCAGAAGAGTTGGGAATAGAATTAAATAAGATAAAAGTCATCAATACAGATACAAATGTGAAACCCTGGGATGTGGGTGTTCATGCATCCAGAACCAGCTTTGTGGCCGGGAATTCAATATTGGGAGCCTTGAAAAAATTAAAAGAGAAACTGTTGAAAAAAGCGTCTCAGCTCCTAAATACAACAAGCGATGATTTGGTATTTGAATCGGGCGAGATTAAATCGATAAAAACAAGTGATTCATTAAAGATTGATAAAATTGTTAGAGAGCTGCATTTTAAACCTCCTCATGAATTATGTGAGGTTTCATATTTTTACGAACCGTCCAGTCAATTTCAAGATAAGAATTTCAAGGGTAATGTATCCGGCTGTTATGCGTTTGCTGCTCAGGCGGTGGAAGTTGAAGTGGATACATTAACCGGAAAAGTAGAAGTATTGCATGTACATGTGGGTCAGGATGTTGGGAAAGTCCTAAACCCCTTGGGGCTTGAAGGTCAGATAGAAGGTGGTGTTGTCATGGGGATGGGTTACGCTTTGACTGAAGAAATGATTTATAAAAACGGATATTTGCAAAATACTACTTTTCACGATTATAAGGTTCCGACTCCGCGAGACATCCCGGAGATTCATTTTTATCCGATTGAGACACATGAGAAAACGGGCCCCTATGGCGCGAAAGGCATGGCAGAGGCTCCTCTGGTTCCGACTCCTGCGGCTATTGCAAATGCTGTATCTAATGTGTTGGGCGTTGAACTTAATTCACTCCCAATCACTCCAGAAAAAGTACTGAAAGCCATTTACGAAAAACAGTCTGGAAATAATTAAACAATGAATTTTCAAACGATTAGCCCACAAACCACTGATGAACTTTTAGAAATGATCAGACAGAATCAGGGAAAACATTTCAGGTTCGGTGCCGGATACACGGATTTGTTACCAGAACTACAATCAGAGATGGAAGATGGTTTAACCGTTATCAATCTTGCAAAATTAAAAGATGATTATTTTATATCAATCAATCTTTCGGAAGATGGAATCAGAATTGGCGCACTGACAACAATGTCCGACGTATTATCCAGTAAACACCTCCAAAAATTCCCTGTCTTAATTGAAGCGGTTGAAAGTCTGGCATCTACCCAGATCAGGTCTGTAGCCACCGTTGGGGGGAATTTATGTACTGCTTCCCCGGCCGGAGATGTCTCTTGCGCTTTGATGGCTCTAAACACATCATGTGAAATATTGGACACAGATGGACAAATTAGAACCGTGCCGCTTACTCAATTTTTTACCGGTGTGAAAACAACCACATTGAAAACGAATGAAATACTACGAGGCGTTTTAATTCCTCGTCAAGATTCTGGAAATAAAATTATTTCCGGATTTATCAAAATTGGAAACCGTAACTCTATGGAGATAGCGCTGGTTTCCCTAGCATATCATATAATGGTAGATAGAAATGGCGTTATTACAAAAGCTGGAGCAGCTGTGGGTTCTGTTGCAGAAACAATCAAATATACAGAATTGGCCTGTGAATTTTTATTGGGGAAAAAAATGGATCGATTGTCTGAAAAGGATAAACAAACATTTGCTGATCATGTTTTGGAATATACAAATCCCATTTCTGATATCCGTGCATCTGCATGGTATCGTCGCAAGGTTCTATGGAATGTAACCAAAAGTATTCTGGAATAAATATTATGGAAAAATAACAATAAAAAAGGGAGAAAAAATTCTCCCTTTTTTATTGTTTTGGTGTGATTGATTGTTATACTGTGGGCAATCCTTCCAGCGCTTTCAGGTTTTCGGTGACTTCTTCATCCGTCATGGCGTGGTCTTCGAGATTACCAGCAAGGAAATTGGAATAGGCGGACATGTCAAAGTATCCATGACCTGATAGGTTAAACAGGATGACTTTTTCTTCTCCGGCTTCCCGAGCTTCGATTGCATGTTTCACAGCTCCATGAACTGCATGGCTGGATTCCGGTGCAGGAACAATTCCTTCGGTTTTTGCAAAGGTAATTGCCGATTCGAAACAATCGACTTGACCATACGCTTCTGCTTCAATTAACCCATCCTTTACCAACTGGGATAAAAGGGGAGAATCGCCATGATATCTCAGCCCACCAGCGTGAATGGGTGGAGGTACAAATCCGTGTCCCAGTGTATACATAGGCGACAATGGTGTTAACTGTGCAGTATCGCCAAAATCATACCGGAATTCACCCTTGGTCAGGGTCGGACACGATGCCGGTTCAGTTGCAACAAAACGCGTATCTTTTCCATTGATTTTGTCTCTCAAGAATGGGAATGCTAATCCGGCATAATTGGATCCGCCGCCGCAGCAACCAATAATAATATCGGGATATTCGCCGGCAATTTCCATTTGTTTCATTGCTTCCTGTCCCACAACCGTTTGATGGAGGAGAACGTGGTTTAACACAGAACCGAGAGCATACCGGGTATCATCTCTCGTGGCTGCATCTTCAACTGCTTCGGATATTGCAATACCGAGACTACCTGGAGTGTCCGGCATTTTTTCTAGAATGGCTCTTCCGGCATTGGTGTCTGGTGAAGGACTGGCTACGATCTGTGCTCCGTATGTTTCCATCAGTGCTTTACGGTACGGTTTCTGATCAAAACTGATCCGGACCATATATACTTTGACTTCCTGTCCAAACAGGTTCCCGGCAAAGGCCAGTGAACTTCCCCATTGTCCAGCACCCGTTTCAGTGGCAAGGCGCATAACGCCCTCTGCTTTATTAAAATATGCTTGAGCTACAGCGGAATTCGGCTTATGACTTCCGGTCGGACTGACACCTTCATATTTATAATATATTTTGGCAGGTGTATTTAATGCTTTTTCCAACCCGGTTGCGCGAATCAAAGGAGACGGTCTCCAAATTCTCAATGCCTCCAAGACCGGTTCCGGTATATCAACAAATCGATCCTGACACACTTCTTGAAGAATTAACCCCATAGGAAATAAGGGGGCCAAATCATCAGGTCCGATGGGTTGACCGGTTCCTGGATGAAGAATCGGAGGTGGTTGGTTCGGCATGTCTGCTACAATATTATACCATTGTTTCGGTATATCTTGTTCAGATAATACAATTTTCTTTTGATTCATGTGACTTCCTTTCAGAGTAGTGGGAGGAGGATTACTATTAAAAAACCGGCGAGCCGATTTAAGAGTACGAGATATGAAATTGCCATTCATATTAAAAGAATATCCCGACATGAGGATACAATAATCAAGTATTTTTTTATTTAATGTGTTTTAGTAAAATGCCGTTGCGTTCCAGTCGTTATTACTTAAATAATACATGGTGCAGACAATCCACTAATTATAATCAAAAGAAAGACTAATCTAAATGTTGAAGAATAATATCAATACTGTTCGTCTAATGTCTAATGAGAATCCATTTGGTCCTTCGCCGAAAGCTCTAGAGGCAATTAATAAATACAGTAAAGACATTCATTGCTATCCAGGATGGTATCCTAAAAAATTAAAAGCAAAACTTGCATCAAAATACCAAGTATCTCCGGAAAATATTGCTGTCTCTGCAGGGTCCTATGAACTCATAAATCTTATTACCCGGTTTTTAGTTGCGGGTGATGAGGAGATCCTTACCTTTGATAATACATTTATGGCTTATAGTTACAGTGCAAAGCGTAATGGAAGAAAATGTGTTATCGCAAATATGTCCGGCTTTGACTGCGATTTGAATGATCTCGTTCCCCTTTGCGGAAAGAAAACAAGGGTCATATTTATTGCCAATCCAAATAATCCGACAGGAACCATTGTTACTGCTAGTTCACTAAAAAAACTATTAAAAACGATATCCACTGATATTTTGGTTGTTGTAGATGAAGCCTATTTTGAGTATGTCTCTGATGAATCGTATCCAGACACTGTTTCACTCCAAAAAGAATTCCCAAACTTAATAACCCTCCGTACCTTTTCAAAAATATATGGATTAGCCGGAATCCGAATCGGATATGGAATAGCCAATGAGAAACTGGTTAAAATACTCGAAGGCAACCGACTTTTGCGCTCTATAAACTATTTAGCTGAAAAAGCAGCTGAAGCAGCAATAGATGATTTCGATTTTATAAACCAATCAGCAAAATATAATGAACTAGAACGTACTAATTTACAGAAAGAATTAACACAGCTTGGATTTAATGTAATACCCTCACATGCAAATTTTTTATACCTGCCTTTTGAGAATAATGATAAAAAGAATAATGTATATGCACAATTAGCCGATCACGGGTTAAAGGTTTGTGATTTAGCAATTTTTGGACATGAAAAAGCTTTGCGAATCACTGTTGGAAAAAATGATGCCAATATTCGCATCATTAATTGTCTCGCTCAGATAAAAGAATAAATACAATCATTTAATAACTTTAGATATTTTGAAATAAGTATTTTTCATTTCCCCTTTTGCGGGCAAGTTATTTTATGTTTAATCATGAAAAATACTAATTAATTTATTTTATCCAACTTGGGGAGTAAAATTCGCCCTGAAAACAAAGACTTGATCCCGTGATTTTTTCTAAAGCGGTAGTTTCCTTTAATTCTTTCCTGCCCACCGGAACTGAAATCAGGGCAGTTACAGGTTAAGAAAAGTACTGTAGATAACTACTATCTATTTCTACACAACTTTTTGAAGATTGCATTATACCCTTACACTAATTGTATTAAGATAGGTTTTGGAGAAATTTGTAAAATCCTTGCAAACTATATAGTTTGCTTGAATATAGTTCACATGTGAACTATATTCAATTATCGATAGTTATGATTATTAATTCTTTTACCCAAAAATTGTATTAAAGAGATGAATATGAGTTATGATAACCCAGCGGGAACCATGGAAAAAACGACTGGATTTCTAATGTTTAGAACGGCAAGGGGAATGAAAAAATTGCTGGATACCCGATTGAGCGAATTCAACATCACCTCCTCCCAGGCAACGGTGTTAAATACCCTAAGTTATCAGGACGGCCAATCTCTGTCGGATATTGGGAAAAGTATTCACCTTGATAAACCGGCCATCACCGGTTTGGCTGACAGAATGGAAAAAGATGGATTGGTTGAACGGCGGCGAACATCTTCAGATCGAAGAATCATTCAGCTCTTTTTTACAGAAAAAGGAAAAAAACTCTTTCATCAGATCGAAAAGGTTATTGTGGACGTCGATAATGAACTGGTGGAAGCACTTAGGGAAAAAGAAATCGAATCGCTGCATTCAATGCTGCAACGAATATGGAATAAATCAAACGGACAACCATAACAAAGCGCCAATGCGCTGTATAAAATAAAAAGGGTCTTCACTATGACTGTAAACGTAATGGAAGAATGGAAAGGGAAATCTCTCGATGATATTCTTTGGCTTTGTCAGGAAACAATCGAAGATGCAGACGTAATGACCGTCAAGCGCTGGAGAGAAGCCGGTGGAAAAGTGGTGGGTCATTTCCAGGTATATTTTCCGGAAGAAATTGTTCATGCTGCCGGCATGCTGCCGATGAAAATGTTTGGCGCTTCGGTGGAAACAAAAAATTCAGACAGTCATTTTGGTTCTTATCTCTGCTCAATTATGAAAACCTGTCTAGAACAGGTTCTCTCCGGTCGGGTGGAACTGGATATGTTTGTCACCCACCCCATTTGTGACGCTGCCCGAAACCTGGCGCCCATCTGGGGAAGAAATTTTGATTATCCATGCCAGATTCTTTATCTACCTCAAAACCCCAATTCCGGTTATTCTGTTCAATATTTAAAAGAAGAATACGAGAGAATTAAAGGAGTCATCGAAGGAGTAGCCGGAAGAAAAATCACCAACGAAAATTTAGAAAATTCTATTTCTGTTTTTAATAAGAACCGGGCATTACTAAGGAAATTATATCAAATCAAAATGGATCAACCCTGGTTGGTTTCTATCAATGAGGCCTATGTGCTAATGGCCATTGGGGGATTAATTCCCCGGGAAGAGCATAACGAAATTCTGGAAGAAGTTCTCCCGATGATTGAAAAAAGAAAAAATAGGAAACAGGATCGGATCCGGGTAGTATTTGAGGGCGGTTTTTGCGAACAGCCACCATTGGATATGTTGAGAACCATTGGCCGTTCCTGCTATGTGGTGGATGATGATTTATTAATCGGCCTCCGGTATTTGCTGGAAGATGTTGAACCGAACGGAGACCCCTTAAAGGCCATGGCAGAAGCCTATATCCATCATTCCACTTACAGTCCGGTGCAGCACGATCTCCGAAAACCAAAAGAAAGAATGTTGAGGGAACGGGTTCAAAATGCAAAGGCTGAAGCTGTCATCATTACCGCAGCAAAAATGTGTGAACCTGGGCTGGAAGAACAAGTGACTTACACCCAGGAGTTTGATAAAAATAATACACCATACTTCGTTAGTGAATTTGAAGAAAATATGACCAGTTTTGATCATTTGGAAATACAATTAGAGACATTCGTTGAAAATTTAATATTTGATTGAGGTAGATAATGAATAAGTTAAAATCAAAGAATATTGTTGGTAGAGGAACCCGTGAAGGAGCATCTTTATTTAGAGATTGGTTCCAGGCCTTGACCAAAAAAGCAGAAAAAGGTGAAACCGCCGCCTATGTATTTGTCATGGGCAGCATTGCGGAAATACTCCGTGTATTTGACCTTCCTATGGTTTTTCCGGAAATCCATTCGCTACAAACTGCTGTGAGGCATGTGGCGGATGATTACCTGAATATAGCGGAAGATTATGGCTATTCTCCTGATATCTGCGGGTATGTGAAAGCAGACTTTGCCATGCAGATGCAAAATGGTAAACACCCCATGGGGCAAATTCCAAAACCGGGGATTGCCGTGCTAACCAATGCCTGCAACACCTATTTGAAATGGGGAGAAATCTGGGAAAGAATTTATGATATTCCCATGTTCTCGATTGATGTCCCTGCCACACGGCAAGCCGGAACCAGATCCTGGCCGGGCGATGAACAGTTTGAACGGGAAAGAAAATACGTCAAAGCACAACTACTGGAATTGATTGAACTGTGTGAAAAAGTAACGGGAAAGAAATTTGATATTGACCGCCTGAGGGAAATCCTGGGCCATGTGAATACCATGAGCCGAGGCTGGGAAAGGGTGTTGGAATTAAATCAAAGCAGGCCTTCCCTTTTCAATGCGCTCACTGACGGAACCGTCTATCTGGGAATGTCCAATGTATTCAGAGGAACAGCGGAAGGGGCCCGATTCTTTGATCGACTGGTTGAAGAAATGGAATATATGTCTGCCAATGGAATCGGAACGCTCACAGATGAAAAATACCGGTTGAGTTTTATTGGTGTTCCCTGTTACCCGATTTTTCGACGGTTTAATGAAATGTTTACTGAATGGGGAGGCTCCTTTGTCATGTCCACTTATTTATGGTTTGCCGCCGGCGGATCCAATTTGGGGTTTCAATATGACTTAAATAATCCCATTGATTCCCTTTCCGAAGGGGTTCTCATCAGCGTACGGGATGCTATGGATTCCATGTTTCATCCTGAATTGACCGTTCTGAAAAAAGCCAATGAGTTTAATATTGACGGTGTCGTGTACCACCCCATCAAGAGCTGTCGTACCACCTCAGCCGGGATGGCAGACAATCGTCGCTCACTCATGGAAAACAGCGATCTGCCCAGCCTGTTCATTGAATCGGACATGATGGACTCACGGGTAGTCGGTGAAGCACAAATGAAAAATCGTATTGACGCCTTTTTTGAGGGATTGGCATCCCGAAAAACAAGGGCCGCAACGGTAGGAGTTTAATATGGCATTAGCAGCAGGAGTGGACGTGGGATCCACACAAACAAAATCGGTTATTATTAATGAAGATCTGAAAATTGTGGGCCGTTCCTTGATTGACACCGGCGCCAATGTCATCAAGGCAGCAGAAAAAGCCTATCTGGAGGCATTGACTGACAGCAATCGGCGGGAAGAAGAAGTCGCGTATGTCATCGGAACCGGTTACGGAAGGTATAAAGTGACTTTTGGAGACACCCAGGTAACGGAAATCAGCTGTCACGGGCGAGGGGCCGTTCACATGTTCCCCAGCACCCGGACCGTTTTGGATATGGGAGGACAGGATACGAAAGCCATTGCCGTTAGTGAAACGGGAGAAATTATTGATTTTTGCATGAATGATAAGTGCGCTGCCGGAACCGGCCGCTTTCTCGGAGCAGCATCCATGGCCCTGGATATTCCCCTAAACGAATTGGGGCCCACTGCCCTCCGATCTCAAAAACCAGTGAAAATCAGTACCACCTGTACCGTTTTTGCTGAAACTGAAGTATTATCTTGGTTGGGAAAGGGGAAAAAAATAGAGGACATTCTCCTGGGAGTACACAAGTCCATTTCATCTCGGTCCATCTCTTTGCTAAGACGGGTTGGTCTGAATGAACATATCACCTTTACCGGAGGAGTTGCCAAAAATATTGGTATGGTAGAAGTTCTCAATGAGAATCTGGAGATGAAAATGAACGTCAGTGAGGAATCTCACTACATGGGTGCCCTCGGGGCGGCCTTGTTTGCCATGGACCACATTCAGGAAAGCCGGTTGCCGGCAGGAGGCCAAGCATGAAAAATTATGTTATCGGAGTAGACGTGGGGTCTACCTACACAAAAGCCGTCATTCTGACGCCCAACAAAGAGCTGGTGGGTAAAGCCATGGTTCCCACCGGATTTAAGCTGGATAAAGCATCTGAAAATGTCTACGATCAAATCCTAAAAGATTCCGGCGTATCGAAAGATGAAATCGGCTATGCCATTTCCACCGGATACGGTCGCCATATGGTTCCATACAGGGATATTACCGTGACCGACTTAACGGCCACTGCCCGGGGATCAAACTATTTGTTTCCCGGAACACGAACGGTACTGGATATTGGCGGGCAGACCATGAAAGCCAGCCGCCTGGACGAAAGAGTAAAAGTGAAGTCCTTTCGTCTGAACGATAAGTGCGCCGCCGGAACCGGGGCTTTTCTGGAAAAAACAGCCCGGTATATGGGGTTTGAAACAGAGGAAATCGGACCGCTCGTTCAGACATCCAAAGATGAAGTTCCCATCTCCGGTGTGTGTGCCGTCTTTGCCGAATCAGAAGTCATTAATCAGCTATCTTTAGGTTCAGCACCGGCGGATATTATGCACGGCGCCATGTCTTCACTGGTCAAGCGTGCCATTCAATTATTAAAGCGGGTGAAAATGGAATCACAGATTACACTCACCGGTGGCATTATGCGTTTTAAAACCATGGTGGATGTTTTGACGGTAAATGTTCCTGTCAAAATCAACGTCCCTGACGGTGAAATGGTTCAATTTACCACAGCCCTCGGTGCCGCCACGCTGGCCCTTCAGCGACTGGATAAAGTTAGGGCATCTGCATGAGCGAACTCTGCGGAATATCATCATCTCCCAAAGATGAAGAATTGATGGCAGAAGGGTGGGTAAAACAATTCACCTGTGGTGAGCCAAGATTATCCGAATCCTGTGAATTATTTGAATCCATGGGCAGAGAGGTACACCTGGAAAAAATGAGAAAGGAAGATCAACCCATGGGGGCTGAATGTGACCTGTGCTTCATAACTTGTGGCGATGATATGATGACCATTTGGACCCGGGTAAAACAGGAGAGCCCAGCCAAATGATTCATGAATTGACAGGGACTTTTTATGAACAGGAGTTGGCTCCATGATACAACGCCCGATTCATTCCAGCTCAATTCCTTTACCTGATTATGCCCAAAACCTGGCCGTGCTGTTAAAAAATAATGCTGAACAGTTTTCTGATAATCCCATTTATCAGGAAGTGAATAACCAATCCTATGTGCCGTTGAAATGGAATTTGTTTTATCAACGGTTACGATCCATTCAATCCTGGCTCCTCGATCATGGATTTCAGCCCGGCGACCGGATGGCTATTTTATCCAGAAATTGCCAAAAAATGCTGGAGTTGGAGCTGGCTGTCATGTCCATGGGAGCCGTATCTGTGCCAATATTTTCAGGATATCCTCCCCGCCAGGCCAACCAGCTTCTTCAATTTTGCAACCCAACCATGGTGGCGGTTGATGATTTGAATCAACTTCAAAAAATCGAATCGCCGGATCAATTCAGCCATATCATCACCTTTTCATCTGTCGAAAAGAACACCCTATCCAATCTGTTTCATGTTGATACATTAACCTCGGCTCATCCCTTGACGGAAATTGTAGGATCAACTGTTCCCCCGGAGACTGTTTCTTTGATGATGTACACTTCCGGAACCATGGGAATACCGAAATGTGTTCAATTGACCCATCAAAATATCCTGTCCCAGCAGGCGGCTATGAAAGCATTATGGGATTTAAATAGTCAGGATCGTTTTTTGTCTTATTTGCCCTGGCATCACAGTTTTGGGGGTATCTTTGAAAAGTATGCCGCCATTGTTAATGGCGCCCTATTGTCCTTGGAACACGGATACGGAAAAAATATTGATATATTGCTGGAAAACTGGGATAAGGTTCGCCCAACTGTCTTTTTCAGTGTTCCCCGTATTTACCAGGCAATTGCCACGCGCATAATCCAGGATAAAGAAATAGAAAAAATGATTTTTCATCCTGAATTGCGGTTTATTTTCACCGCTGCCGCTCCCCTGCCAAAAAACATTGCCGATCTTTTTGACGACCATGGAATTCCGGTGGTGGAAGGTTGGGGACTCACCGAGACTTCTCCCTGTTGTACTGTCACGGATCCCACCATTCCGCGGGAGCCGGGGGTAGTGGGAAAACCCATTCCAGGAGTATTTGTTAAAATAGATGAAAATGGTGAAATACTGGTTCAGGGTCCCAATGTGATGACCGGCTACTACCGTAATCCGGAAGCAACCAAAAAGGTAATGAAAGAAGACGGGTGGTTTTGTACCGGCGATGTGGGTGAATATACGGAATCCGGGTTGAAACTGGTTTCCCGTAAGGACAGGATTTTTAAGTTAGTCAATGGCGAAAAAGTGGTCCCAACGGAGATTGAAAATATTATTGCCAAAGACTGTGCTTACCTGGCCCACGCCTTTGTCACCGGAAACGGACGGGATTATCCGGTGGTTCTGCTCTTTCCCAATAAGAATTTATTTTCCCAAAAACCCGATGAATCTCTCCTGCTGACGAATTGTCAATGTCCCTCAGGAATGGAGGATTATGTTCAATGTCTGACCAAATGTCTTAATAAATGGAATCAATCCATCGATGCGAAATTTTCCAGATATAAAAAAGCCATGTTGATCGATTATGAACTCAGTATTGAAAATGAAGAGTTAACGCCGTCCATGAAACTGTCACCCAACCGGGTGGGGAACATTTTTAAAGCCAGGATTGAATCTCTTTATGAAAATGAAGATATTGATTCTGAAGAAGTTTATGTTATTAATTTGGAATAAGAAATGGCTCAACTAAAATCACAATTATTACTTAAAGGAGTATTAAAAGATTATTTTACCGGCATGAAATCTCCCGTTGCCTGGTGTACCAGCGCCGGACCTGCAGAAATTTTGCGGGCTCTGGGATTTGACGTTTATTTTCCTGAGAATCATGGTGCATTATTGGGCGCTTCCCGAGCGGCTGAAAAATACATCCCCCGGGCCCATCAGGAAGGATACGACGGCGAAATATGTTCTTATTTAACAGCGGACATCGGGGCGTGGCTGATGAAAGAAACGCCCCTGACAAAAATTTATGGACTAAAATCTGTTCCAACGCCTGATTTGATTGTATTTAACACCAACCAATGCCGGGAGGTGGCAGAATGGTTTAATTTCTTTGGACGACAGTACCAATGCCCGGTTGTCGGCATTTTTCCACCCAGATATCTGGAAGAAGTCACCCCGGCAGATGTGGATAATGTGGTGGAGCAATTAAAAAAGCTCATCACCGTCGGAGAGGAAATTATCGGATCCACCCTGGACCCGGCTAAACTATCGAAAACAGTTGAATTGAGTTTTGAAGGATCCCGCCTTTGGAAAAAAGTACTGGAAACAGCGATTCATTCACCATCGCCTCTGACCTTTTTCGACGGGTGTATATTAATGGCACCCATTGTCGTTCTCAGGGGCACAGAAATTTGTGTTGATTTCTATAAAGAAACACTGGCAGAATTAAATGATTTAGTTAAAAAGAACAACGGGGCCGTCCCAAATGAGCAGGTACGAATTTATTGGGAAGGGATGCCCGTTTGGGGGCGATTAAGATCCCTGTCTAAACTGTTTGCTGAAAACCAGACATCTGTGGTGGCTTCCACCTATTGCAATAGTTGGGTATTTGATGACTTCGATCCTCAAAAGCCCCTGGAATCCATGGCTTATGCCTATACACAGATTTTTATCAATCGGGGAGAAAATACCAAGCTGGAAATGATGAAGAACCTCATGGAAACGTTTCAGGTAGATGGCGTTGTCTTTCATGATTCCAAAACATGTTTTAATAACGCAAACAGTCGTTTTGGATTACCCGGGCGAGTGAAAGAGTCTACCGGGAAAGATACTATTTCATTTGATGGCGATTTAGTAGATCTGAGATTTTATTCTGACGGTCAAACCAAGACTAAACTTGAAACCTTTATTGAACAGTTAAAGTTTAAAAAATAAATGATCGATCATCCGAATAAGTCAAATAAATCTGACCTGCCGTTAACCTTGGGTATCATTGGGGCAGGACCAGTGGGTCTCACCTTAGCCGCCCACCTGATTGAGGCAGGGAGTCAGGTGATCCTTTGCGATATTGATACAGAAAAAATGGACGTGATAAAAAAGTCCGGAATTCACTTAACTCACACCATTCAAAAACAAGTGAACGCGGATCATGTTTGTTATTCCATTGATGAACTGGAAGTTTTTCATCTGGACTTGGCAATCATATCGGTGAAAACGACCGCATTACCGATGGTGATTAAGCAGTTATCTAAAATAGATAATGGACACATGTATGTCATGTGTGCTCAAAACGGCATCGATAACGAATTGATCGCTGCTGAAAAATTTGGTAAAGATAAAACATTAAGAATGGTCATTAATTACGCCGGTGGTATGAAAACACCGAATACAGTGGATATTACATTCTTCAATCCACCCAATTATGTGGCTCCCCTGAAAGAAGAAGGAAAACCTATTGCTGAAAAAGTGTGTATTTTTTTGAATTCAGTTAACTTGAATACTGATATTTGTGGATCAAATGAAATTCAGAATCACGTCTGGGAAAAAGCAATATTGAATGCAGCATTGAGTGGTCTTTGCGCTATATCGCGCCGTACCATGAAAGAAGTGATGAGTTTTCCTGAAACAGTCGATATTATTACGGGGCTTATTGACGAATCTATTCAAGTTGCAAAAAAAGAAAATATCGAAATAAGAGACGGATTTCGTAATGATGGTATTGGCTACTTAAAAAACGCCGGTCATCATAAGCCATCCATGTTGATTGACGTTGAGAATGGAGTAAAAACCGAAATTGATCAATTGAACGGTAAAATCGTGGAATATGGTAAAAAACATGGTTTAAGAACACCATTGAATCAAGCCGTTACAGCGTTAATTCATTTGCAGGAACGAGCAGAAAATGGGTAATCATTATCTCGGGATTGACCTTGGCTCCTCTTACACAAAATTTGCAGTAATAGATAATTCCACCAACCTTGTGTTTAATAATGTGATTCCAACATTGAGCCGGAATAAAGACATGTTCAAAAACCAATTGGATGATATTTATAATCAGTTTTCTATCAGACGGATATGTACCACCGGATACGGACGTGATACATTTGAAGGTGACCTCAAAAAAACAGAACTCATTTGTGCTTCCGCCGGAGTTTCAGCATTGTTCCATGAACATAAATGCATCATTGACATTGGCGGTGAAGATATCAAGATCATTGAAAGCGGTCCTGGTGGAGAAGTAATCAACTTTTATATGAATGATAAGTGTTCTGCCGGGACAGGAACTTTCATTACAGAAATCGCAGAAAAAGCTGAATTAGAAATTGGTGAAATGAGCGATCTCGCCAAAATATCCTCAGGTTCTAAAATAATAAACAGTTTCTGTACTGTTTTTGCCAAATCAGAAATCCTGGGATGGAAGTTCAACGATATTCCCATTGAGGAAATAGCAAAAGGAATTTACCTGTCAATTGTATCACGATTACGAAAATTACCTGTTAAAACCAATATTCCCATCATTTTAAGTGGTGGCGTGATTGCATATCATCCTTATCTGAAGGACTTATTATCTGAAGAATTTTTAACTGATGTGATTATTCCATCTAATCCCCAGTACATGGTTGCATTGGGGGCTTCAATTTTGGCAATGAAATATGAAGCATAAGAAATATTTTTTCAGGAGTTTTCAGGAATGAATAAAATCCAAGCTTGGCAAATGATCGAAAAAGATCACCCTTTTGAAAAAGTGGAATTGCCAATATCCGAACTGAAAAATGACTGTGCAATAGTTGAAGTTTCCGGGTGCGGTGTGTGCCACACAGATTTGAGTTTCTGGCATTATGGCGTTCCAACACGTCACGAACTTCCTCTTGTTTTAGGTCATGAAATCAGTGGGATGGTCATTGATGGCCCAGCTCATTTAGTGGAAAAACCAGTGATTATCCCGGCAGTAATGCCCTGCGGAGAATGTGACTTATGCCTAGCCGGAAGAAGTAATATTTGTCAAAAACAACAGATGCCCGGGAATGATTTCCATGGCGGTTTTGCTAGCCATGTGGTAACCCCTGCCAGGTATTTGGCGGAAGTTTTAGATGAAGCTTTGCTTAATCATACTTTAGCAGAGCTTGCTGTTATTGCCGATGCCGTATCCACTCCTTATCAAGTCATGGTGAAAAGCAAAATTCAAGAAGGTGACTTTGCAGTAATCATTGGTGTAGGCGGTGTGGGCATTTATGCGGCTCAACTGGCAAATATTTTTGGTGGGAATGTTTTGGCGTTGGATATTTCTCAGGAAAAACTGGATCAGCTTCAACTGGTGGGGATTAATCAAACAATAAATATTTCCGGTTTGGACGTGCGCGAAATTAAATCGGCTGTTAAAGAAAAATGCCGGGAAATGGGTGCCCCTTCTACCCGATGGAAGATTTATGAAATGTCCGGTACAAAACAGGGACAGGAATTGGCCTTTGCCCTGCTGGGAATCGCCAGTACTTTATCAATCGTTGGATTTACTATGGATAAATTGGATGTTCGATTAAGTAACCTCATGGCATTTGATGCAAATATTATTGGTACGTGGGGGTGTAAACCTGAACTTTATGCAGATGTCCTAAAACTGGTTTCTGAAGACAAATTAAAAATAAAACCATTTTCAGAAACATTTCCCATGTCACAAATCAATGAAATATTTCAACAAACATTAGAACATAAATTGAGTAAACGATCTGTGATGATACCGGATTTTGAATAAATTTTGACACAGAGACACACCTGTCCGCCGAAGGCACGCAGGCGGGGAGAACACAGAGGAAGAAATATGGAAAACTGTTTTTTTAGGGATTCTACCCGCTGGTAGGAGATTAGAGTTGTTGTGTCTTGACGACAAGAAATAAGGAGAAAAAATATGAGTAAAAATTTAGTAAACCACAATTTAGTAGATATTGATTATAAAGAAATTATCTATGAGTTACGTCCATGTTTTGATAATGAAGGGAATGCGGTTGATGGATTAAACAATGCATGGATTTTTCTAAATAATCCAATCCAGTACAATTCTTACACAACCGCTGCTGTGAAAGAAATTATACTTGCTTTTCGTGAAGCTTCAAATGATCGTAGTGTCGTCGCTGTTATTTTTTCAGCTGTTGGCAATAAAGCATTCTGTACCGGGGGAAATACAAAAGAATATGCAGAGTATTATTCAGGCAAACCCCTGGAATACAAGCAATACATGCGATTATTTAATGACATGATCACCACCATTTTGCATTGCGACAAACCGGTCATTTGCCGAGTGAACGGCATGCGGATCGCCGGCGGACAGGAAATCGGAATGGCCTGTGACTTTTCCATCGCCAGCGATTTGGCCGTCTTTGGACAGGCAGGACCTAAACATGGCAGCGCCCCTGATGGAGGCAGCACGGATTTTCTCCATCTCTACGTGGGAATCGAACGAGCCATGCTGAGCGGCGTCCTGTGTGAAATGTGGACGGCCTACGAAGCGAAGAATTTTGGGTTGATCACCGATGCGATTCCTGTGTTGAAAATCAACGGTGAATTCGTGCAAAACCCTCTGTTAATCACCGATAGATGGGTCAATGATTCCGGTGAAGTTGTTTTCGGTAAAAAGAAATCCGGAGATGAATACAAAGCAGGTAAAAAGTTACTGATGAATGGAGAAATTGATCTATCGCCGTTGGATGATGCTGTGAATGAAATGGCCACAAAAATGATGTACCTTATGCCGGAATGCACCAGCAAAACTTTGAACAGTCTTCGTAAAAAGAAACTGGAACATTGGGATCAAAATAGTCAAACCAATCGAGATTGGTTGGCACAAAACATGGTAACAGAAGCGCGGGCTGGATTCAGGGCGTTTAACGAAGGCCCAAAAGGAAACCGTGAAGTGGACTTTATCAAACTTCGTCAAATGCTGGCTGAAGGGCATCCCTGGGATGATGAATTGGTAGAAGCGATATTACCTAAATAAGGTGTTGCCACAGAGACGCAGAGAAAAAATGAATATAATGAACTACACTTTGCGAAAGTTTTCAACTTCCGCAAAGTTCTTTTTTAGAGATAAACCATGACATTTATTCAAGGACATTATTATCATATCTACAACCGGGGATGCAATAAAGAAAAGATTTTTTTCTGTGAAAACAATTACTATTATTTACTAAAGAAAATGAAAACTTCTTTTCAAGATTATGGTGCGAATGTGATTGCATATTGCCTGATGCCGAATCACTACCATTTTCTTGCGCAGCAAATAACGGGAATGAAATTTTCAAAGTGGCTGCGCAAAATATTTAATGGTTATTCTCAAGCCATCAATAAACAGAAAAATCGAACCGGTACATTATTTGAAGGCCGCCCTAAACATATTTTGATCGATAAGGAAGAATATTTGGATCATTTGATGTGGTATATTCACACCAATCCTGTTTCTGCTAATATAGTTGCCAAACCGGAACAATGGAAATTTTCAAATTATCTGGAGTGTATTGGAAAACGGGATGGATTAATGTTTGATAAGGACTTTATACATCAAAGATATGGTTCATTCCATGAATACGAAAAATTTATCAATGAATATGAAGGAAACCAATTATTAGAAATGGGAATGGGAGAATATCTTTTTGATTAAGGAAATCCATTTGGACGATAGAGATAAAATTCAAATTTGCAGAGTTTTCAAAACAAAACTTTGCGGAAGTTGAAAACTTTCGCAAAGCTAGAAAACTAATGAGAAAAATATTACAAATAAATATTTCCTGGCGAATAAAGGAATTGTATGAATAAAATAATTAAAGAAGAACTATTTGACGGCCAGGTTATTCGCTTTACGCTCAATGCCCCCAAGGCAAATGTTCTGGATGCAGAAATGATGGAACAACTACAATCTGGACTTGGAGAAATTAGTACCAATGTAAAACTTATTCAATTGACAGGTACGGGAGAACATTTCAGTTTTGGCGCATCCGTCACTGAACATACCAAAGAAAATGCACCTAAAATGCTTCGACAGTTTCACAGTCTTTTTAAAACAATGATTAATTTATCTATACCGACGATGGCAATGGTATCCGGCCAATGTCTTGGCGGGGGATTGGAGTTAGCCATTTTCTGCAATTTCCTGTTTCTAGATGAAACGGCGCGTATGGGACAACCGGAAATTATGTTGGGTGTTTTCGCTCCGCCCGCATCCCTGATTCTACCAATGAAAGTAGGACAGGCAAAAGCCGATGATCTGCTTCTCACCGGCAGAAGTATGAAACCAAAAGAAGTGATGTCATCAGGTTTGGGGACACAGTTGTTTGAAGACAACCAGTCCATGATTAAAGGGGCAGATTCGTGGGTGGAAAAACACATCTTACCCAAAAGTGCATCATCATTACGGTTTTCAAATAGTGCAGCACGGACTATTTTTCATGAAACCCTAAAAGAAAAATTGGACAAACTTGCAGAATTTTATACAAACGAATTGATGGAAACCCGCGATGCTAATGAAGGAATTAACTCTTTTCTTGAGAAGCGAAAGCCCCGGTGGAAAAATAAATAACCAAATACAGGATCATTCAATGAAAAAACGACTTGATGGAAAAATTGCCCTGGTAACAGGAGGAAGTTCCGGTATCGGAACAGCCATTGTTCACAGTCTGGCAAAGGAAGGAGCCCATGTAGCTTTCACTTACCACAGCAATAAAGAAGGGGCGAAAACGGTTCTTTCCGATATAAAATCAATGGGAGTGGAAGGGGTCTATTTTCAAGCAGATATGGCTGATTTTTCCAACGCTCAGGAAGTAACGGATCAAGTAACTGATCAATATGGAACTCTGGACATTTTAGTGAATAACGCCGGGGCCAATCAAGACAAAGTCATTTGGAAAATGACTGAAACGATGTGGGACGAAGTGATCGACACTGACTTGAAAGGTGTTTTTAATTACATTCGTGCTGCTTCACCTAATTTTAGAGAACAGAAATCAGGGCGAATAATAACAGTTTCTTCGATTAATGCTCTCCGTGGGAAATTTGGTCAATCAAATTATGCAGCTGCCAAGGCCGGGGTTATTGGCTTATCTAAAAGTGTTGCCAAGGAATTGGGGAGATCAAATGTGACAGTCAATGTTGTTTGCCCGGGTCTTATTGCCACAAAGATGATTCAAAATATGCCCGATGATTTTAAACAAAAAGCCATGGAAGAAATTGTTCTGGGTCGAATTGGCACTCCAGAGGACATTGCAGAATTGGTGACATTTTTAGCCGGTGACAGCGCCAGACACATTACAGGCGAAGTAATCAAAGTAGATGGGGGTCAATACATATAATGGCAAAAGCATTTTTAATCGATGGCTGTCGTTCACCCATTGGCCGGGGACATCCTGAAAAAGGCATCTTTTCAGCCATTCGGGCAGATGAATTATGTGTTCAAGTATTACAATCACTTATTGAAAGAACAAAACTTAATCCTGAATTGATTGATGATTTCTATCTCGGATGTGTGGGACAGCATTTGGAGCAGGGGAAAAATTTAGCCCGGCTTACCGTATTACTGGCCGGATTACCCAATACCATTCCCGGGGCCACTATCAATCGCCTTTGTGCATCCAGTCTCACTGCTTTGCAAATGGCTTCGGATAGTATTAAAACAGAAACCAATAATCAATTGCTTGTTGGCGGTGTGGAACATCTGGGTCATGTCCCCATGACAGCTGCCTTAAACTATCATCCCGATCTGTTTAAGGGATACGATCTTCACTGGACCAATATGGGACTGACAGCAGAAAAATTATCGGAAGATTTCCAAATCAGTAAACAAAAGCAGGATTTGTTTACCATTGAATCCAATCAGCGGTATTTCGCTGCGAAAGAAGCTGGTTTTCTGGATAAAGAAGTGGTTTCTATTACCCTACCCGATGGCCAGACCGTTGTAGATGACCAGGAACCGCGATTATCATCACTGGAATCCCTGGGGAAACTGCGAACGGTATTCAAAGAAAACGGTACCATTACCGCCGCCAACAGTTCCGGAATATCCGATGGGGCGTGTATGGCATGGGTCGGCAATCAATCTGTCGTTGATCAAGTTGATGAAAATCCTCTGGCCGAAATCGGCCCCACTGTTAATGTGGGTCTTGACCCGGAGACCATGGGACTAGGACCTGTTTTTGCCATAAAGAAATTATTAAATAAGACGGGATTAGCTTTAGATGATATCGGTTTATTTGAGATTAATGAAGCATTCGCCGTTCAGGTGTTGGCCTGCAGAGATGAATTGGGAATCGACCCCAAAAAACTGAATATTCACGGCGGAGCCGTTGCCCTGGGCCATCCTCTTGGAATGTCCGGGCTGAGAATTGCCGTGACGCTGGCCCACAGCATGATTGAAAAAAATGTACCATATGGTATTGCATCGCTTTGTGTTGGCCACGGTCAGGGTGTTGCCATGCTGCTGAAACGAAATCCATGAGATAATGATCTATATTCCTGGAAATCAACGAAATTGATAAATAAATCTGAATACGATGAATTCGGTTAAAATTGAGTTAACTATTAACGGTTTTAGACGATCTGTGCTGGTGGATCCCCATGAAACCATTTTGGACACATTACGGAACCGATTCCATTTAACCGGGACGAAAAAATGCTGCGATGAAGGAACCTGTGGCAGCTGTACCATTCACTTGGATGGCAAACCGGTTTTGGGATGTTTAACACCTACGTTTCGGTGTGTCGGAAAACAAATTGTAACGATTGAAGGAATCAGTGTAGGAAAGGAATTGCATCCCGTCCAAAAACATCTGGTGAAGGATGGCGGCCTCCAGTGTGGTTTCTGTACTCCTGGAGTGGTCATGACCGCTGTCCCATATTTAGAAGAAAATCCCAATCCTTCCGTGGATGAAATTAAAGAAAGCCTTTCGGGTAATTTATGCCGATGTACCGGTTATAAAAAAATTATTGAAGCGGTGAAAGATGCGGCAGAGGAAATGAATCCATGAGCGGCCCCATCGGAAAACCGACTCCTTACATTGATGCGGTCCAGAAGGTGACCGGGCAGGCCATGTATACCGACGATTTCCAATTTCCAAATATGCTTTATGTTGGCCTCCTTCGCAGTCCCTACTCCCATGCGAGGATAAAAAATATTGATACCTCAGCCATAGCGAATGATCCTTCCGTTGCTGCTGTCGTTGTCGGACAAGATTTACCCGTCTCTTTTGGTGTTCTTCCCATTAGTCCGGATGAAAATGCCATCGCCGTGGAAAAGGTTCGCTATATCGGGGAAATCGTTGCCGCTGTTGCGGCTGAAACCATTGAGGATGCGAGAGAATCAATCAAAAAAATCAAGGTCGAATACGAACCCATTCGCTCTTTTCTCGAGCCGGAAGATTCTCTGGAAGTATGCGATCCGGATGAACAGATTCACAGCCATTCAAAAAATAATAAAAATATTCATAAAACAGCAGAACTCCGTTTTAATCACCCCGAAGAAGAAATTGAGTCAGCCCAATACGTCCGCAAAGAAAAATTCAAATTTGCCGGTGTCACCCATGCTTTCACCGAGCCCCATTCAACCATCGCCATTTGGAATAGAGACGAAACACTCACCGTAATCAGCGCCACCCAGGTACCTCATTATCTCCATAAAAATTTGGCGAAAGTGCTGGGTCTTCCCATGCATACGGTTCAGGTAAAAAAACCGGCACTGGGCGGAGGTTTTGGGGGAAAAAGCGACCCATTTGCCCATGAAATCATTACTGCTTATTTATCGAAAAGAACAAAACGCCCTGTAAAATGCACTTTTTCCCGGGAAGAAGTTTTTTTGGCAAACCATGGGAGGCACCCTACCGAAATTGACATGGCCGTCAGCTGCAGTCCCGATGGAAAAATCACCGCTCTGGATACAGATGTAATTATCGATGGCGGCGCCTACGGCAGTTTTGGGGTCGTGACTTCATACTATAACGGTGTCTTATTGCAAGGCCCTTATCGAATAGATAAACTGGGATTTAGGACACGGCGGGTCTATACCAATAAACCTCAATGTGGTGCCATGAGGGGACATGGTGCCGTCAATCCACGGTATGCAGTGGAGGTGGTATTGGATATACTTGCCCATGATTTGAATATGGATCCCTGTGATTTACGGCTGAAAAATTTTCTGCCTGATAATACCATTACCGTGGGACAATTACGGATTACCAGTAACGGTATTCGGGAATGTTTGGAAACAGTGCGTAAAAAATCCGGCTGGGACCAGCGGCATGGGAAATTGCCTTATGGCAGAGGATTAGGTGTGGGTTGTGGATTTTTTATCAGTGGGAGCGCTCTTCCCATCATTTGGAATCGTTATCCTCAAACGGTGGTTCACGCCAAACTGGATTTTGACGGCCGGATTGTGATGTTCAGCGGTGCCAGCGATATTGGTCAGGGAAGTGATACGATGCTGGTCCAAATTGCTGCGGAAGAATTGGGTATTTCCATGAACCGCGTTCAGGTGGAAGTGGCAGACACAAAAATCACCCCAATGGATTTGGGAAGCTATTCCAGCCGGGTCACTTTTATGGTGGGAAACGCAGCAAAACAGGCTGTTGAAAATATCCGTCTGGAAATGGTTAAAGCCATCTCCAGGGAAAAAGGAGTTCCGTCTGAGGAAATATTTTTTAGAAATGAAACCATATACACAAAGAATAATGATTGGACGATTTCCTGGGACGAAGGTGTTGAAATGGCCTTGGCAGGCCGGGGAGCCATTGTAGAAAGCGGATTTTATATTTCACCCAAGATGGGAGGTAATTTTAAAGGGGCCGGGGCCGGATTAAGCCCTGCCTATAGTTTTGGGGCCTTTATTTCTGAAGTCATGGTTCAGCCTGATACAGGAAAAGTGCAGGTCGAAAAAATATGGGCCGCCCATGATTGTGGCAAAGCATTAAATCCACTGGCAGTGGAAGGACAAATTGAGGGCAGCATCCATATGGGGTTGGGTCAGGTCCTTTCTGAAGATATGCGGTATGTCAAAGGACAAATTATGAACCCTAATTTTTTTGATTATCGAATCCCCACCAGCCTGGATACACCGGAAATGGACGTGACCATTATTGAATCAAATGATCAAGAAGGACCCTATGGTGCCAAAGAAGCAGGCGAAGGACCAATTCATCCTGTCCTGCCTTCCATTGGAAACGCTATTTTCGACGCCGTTGGAATCCGAATGACGGCATTACCCATTACACCGGATAAAATATTGGCAAAGTTGAAGGAAAAGAATAAATCATGAGTCAATATTTTCGTCCGGCTACTATTAATGAGGCCTTATCCATTGCGTCTGAACAAAAAGGAAAATACACCTATTTTAGCGGCGGGACTGATTTACAAATTTATCGTAAACAAATGCTTCTGGAAAATGAAACTATTATTGATTTGAACGATATTGTAAACTCTGATTTAATCCATAAAAATGGTGATTCCCTTGTCATCAGCGCATTTACTTCCCTTCAAGACATTATTTCATCACCATTAGTTCAGAAACACGTTCCTCTTCTGGCGGAAGCTGCTTTATCTGTTGCCACGCCTGTCATTAGGAAAACCGCTACCATTGGAGGAAATTTATTAGTCAATAACCGGTGTACATTTTATAATCAATCACAAGAATGGAGAAATTCCATTGGCTCCTGTATGCGGGATGTGGGTGAAATCTGCCAGGTGACCGGGGGAAAAAATAAATGTTTTTCCAGAAACGTATCCGATACGGCTCCTTCATTAATCGCGTTGAATGCTGTGGTTACTATTTATAATCAAATGGGGAATAAAGAAACTCCGGTGTTGAATCTATATGCGCCGGACGGAATTCATTTTCACGATGGGTTGGAACAAGATGCCATTCTGACTAAGATAACTATTCCCATCCGTCCTCAAAAAACCTGGTTTAAAAAACTCCGCTTGAGAAAAGCGGTGGACTTTACTTCACTCACCGTTGCAGCGGCTGTTGACAGTTCAAATATGGCGCGGGTTTGCTTGAACGGCATATCCATGTCACCCATCCTGATTGAAAAGTCTCTTAAAGAACTCACACTGGATCAATTGATCCGCACAGCCAGAAAAAACTGTAAAACAGTAGACAATGATCTCATTCCGTTGAAATATCGTCGGGAAATGATCGATGTCTTTTTAAAAGAGTGGTGGGATTCTATTCCAGAATAATAATCATTTTATTGTTTTGTTCGTAACGGAATATTTCCGAACGTCCAAATCAGAACAATGTTAAAAAAACTTACATTTCTTACAGCCGGTGAATCCCATGGTCGGGGTTTACTGGGAATCCTGGATGGCTGTCCGGCCGGATTGAAGATAACGGAAGATTATATCGGTAAAGAATTAATCCGGCGTCAAATGGGTCATGGCCGCGGTGGCCGAATGAAAATTGAAGCAGACAGGGCTGAAATTTGGTGCGGTGTCAGACATGGTCAGACCATTGGCGCTCCTGTGGGGCTTCTTATTCATAATAAAGACTGGGAAAACTGGACCCTGAAAATGTCTGTGGCTCCGGTGGAAAAAACGGTGAAAAAGGTAACCCTTCCCCGCCCCGGACATGCTGATCTGGCCGGTATTCAAAAATATGGATTTGATGATATTCGAAATGTCCTGGAAAGGTCTTCCGCCAGGGAAACCACCATGCGGGTTGCCCTAGGATCCATATGCAGAAAATTGTTGGAAGAAGTGGGAATTACTGTGGGAAGCCGGGTCATTCAAATCCACCATATCAAAGATGAATCACCTATCCACACCCATATGACACCCGATGAACTCAATGCGGCTGCAGATGCTTCTCCGGTTCGCTGCCTGGATAAATCAGCAGAAGCAGCCATGATCAATATGATTGATGAAGCAAAAAAGAATGGAGATTCAGTGGGAGGAATGTTCGAAGTGATTGCCTTTGGATTGCCCTATGGATTGGGTACCCATACCCAATGGAATAAGAAACTACAGGCCAGGATCAGCGGATTAATGATGAGTATTAATGCATTCAAAGGGGTTGAAATTGGAAGCGGTTTTTCCAGTGGCGAACAATTTGGCAGCGATGTTCATGATGAAATCGGTTGGGATGGCAAACAATATATCCGTTATTCAAATAACGCCGGAGGGATTGAAGGAGGCATGAGCAATGGTCAGCCTATTTATCTCAGGATGGTAATGAAACCAATTCCCACATTAATAAAGCCCCTTCGATCCGTTGATATTGAAACAAAGAAAAATAAAGACGCTCATAAAGAACGGACCGATGCATGTGCGGTCCCGGCAGCATCCATTATTGCTGAAAGTATGCTCTGTTTCTGTCTTGCAGATGCCCTGCTGGAAAAATTCGGTGGCGATTCCATGGAACAGTTGATCGCACATATGAACGCCACAGCAAAATATTAAAACATTATAAAATGTTCATGTGTTTATGTTTTTGTGTTTATTTGCTCACCACTATTCTTCAGTTCTAAACTTGAACATATGAACGTTGGAAATATTTACTTAATTGGCATGATGGGATCGGGAAAGACGACTGTGGGTAAACTGTTAGCTGATAAATTGCAAACCGCTTTTATTGACTTAGATGAAATGATAGAAACAAATACCCAAAAGACTGTGCGTGACATATTCGAACAAAATGGTGAATTACATTTTCGGAAATTGGAATCTGAAACGTTGGTTAATGTAAACCAGAAGAATTCAGTCGTTGCCTGCGGTGGCGGAATCGTTCTGAAAAAGTCTAATCGGTCATTCATGCGGTTAACAGGAAAGGTTGTTTTTTTAAATTCATCGATTGATGAGTTGGTTAATCGACTGAAGACAGCTCCGGATCGTCCTTTACTGAAAGGAGGCCAAGTGAAAGAAAAAATGAACAACATCTGGATAGAACGAAAAAAATATTATAAAGAGACTGCCCATATTACCATAAATGTAGATGGTCAAACACCCAAACAAATCACTGAATTAATTATCAAAAGTGGCTATGTTCTATAAACTTACTGAATTAGACATAATAAAAATATTCAACACCTACGGCGTTGTCGAACTATTATGATTGGATGTTATAGACATTTGACTCCTAACGGAGTCTATAAATATGAATGGAATCCTGTAGGGATTATATGTCTATAAAGGCACTGAACACGGCAAACACGAACTCCATCGGAGTTCAATAAGGTGGTGTAAACAGCATGCAAATCATTTTATCTTTAAAACATAGCCTCAACAGTCTGAACCGATGAAAACAATCCAAGTAAATCTTGACACGCGCTCCTACCCTATCCATATAGAATCCGGACTCATAAAACAGATTTCGACTATTTTGAGCGAGAGAAACCAAGGACAAAAATGGGTTATTATTTCACAAAAAGGCATTTTATCCCGTTATGGGACTACGTTGAACGAATTATTATACAATCAAGGATTTGACGCAATTATTCTTGAGGTCACGACAGGAGAAAAAGCAAAAAGTTTTTCTGAATATCAAAAATTAATATCCCGCATGGTAGCCTCAGGGTGTGACAGGTCAACAACGATTCTTGCCCTTGGGGGAGGCGTCACCGGTGATTTAGCAGGATTTACTGCCGCAACCTTTATGCGGGGGATTGATTATTATCATATACCCACAACGTTACTTGCCATGGTGGATTCTTCGATTGGAGGTAAAACAGGAATCAACATTCCTGAAGGGAAAAATTTAGTCGGTTCTATTTATCAACCGAAGGGTGTTTTAATCGATCCGGATATGCTCCATTCGCTTCCGGGTAAAGAAAAAGTATCCGGTTTGGGTGAAATCATAAAATATGGCGCAATTTATGATAAAGAATTTTTGATAAATATCTCTGAGTGGTTGAATCAACCTGACTCATTTCCATTTGAAAAAGCCATCATTCGCTCCTGCCAGATTAAGGCAGATATTGTGGTACAGGATGAACGGGAAGATGGTTTAAGACGGATTTTGAATTTCGGCCACACAATTGGCCATGCTTTAGAAGCTTATCTGGGATACGGAAAAATCCGCCACGGAGAAGCGGTCTCCCTGGGCATGGTGTGTGCCGGATGGATTTCCAATCAGTTGGGTCTGTTATCATCGGACGGATATACCCAATTAAAAGAAACCATTCAAAAACTACCGTTGCCTTTGATTCAAGATTTAAATAATGAGCACGTTCTTTCCTATGTCAAAAATGATAAGAAAACTGTTTCAGGGAAACTGCATTTTGTTGTCTTGAATGAATTAGGCTCTGCAAAAACAACCGATGGCGTGTCTGATGATTTAATCATTGAATCGTTAAAGGAAATTCAATGAGAATACTGATTATTAATGGACCAAATCTAAATTTACTTGGAAAACGTGAACCTGATATTTACGGTTCTGAAACATTATCTGATATTGAATCCTGGTTGGCTGCTACACAGGAAGCAAGTTCACATGATATTGAATGGTTTCAGTCCAATCATGAAGGTAAAATCATCGATCGAATTCACGAAGCGATGGAAAATGTTGAAGGAATTATAATAAACCCCGGTGCTTTTACTCACTATTCATACGCCATTCGAGATGCGATTGCTTCCTCAAATATTCCTACAGTAGAAGTTCATTTAAGTGATATAGAAGACAGAGAGGCTTTCAGGAAGGTTTCCGTGATAAAAGATGTATGCATTGATCAGGTTAAAGGGTTGGGGAAAAAAGGTTATTTAAAGGGTTTAAATTTACTGATTCAATTACTTCAAAAATAAAAAAAACAGATTTATTGATATTTTCATTTGCTCCGTTTTCTACTTAATCTCTACCTTCCCGGTCACATTATGAACATGCGACGCCGACCTAACCATCATCATCGCCCCTTTACTCAAAGAGGAAGGTCAGGCCGAGCTACATAATTTTTTAACAAAATATTAAATTCAAAAAAGCTCCCCGGCTTTCCCGGGGGGCTTTTTTTTTACATAAAGGTCACACATGGACAAACAATTAAAAATGGGTTTACCGAAAGGCAGCTTGCAGGAAACAACACTGAAACTGTTGAAAAAAGCAGGGTGGAATTTCACTTTATCAAGCAGAGCATATAAGCCCTATTGCGACGATCCGGATTTAGAAGCATGGCTTATCCGGGCACAAGAAATGTCGGTATATGTTGAACAAGGCGTTTTTGATATGGGCATCACAGGCAAAGATTGGATTGAAGAAAATGAATCGGATGTTGTGGAGGTCTGTGAATTAATATATGCAAAATCCTACATGCGCCCGGTTCGTTGGGTATTAGCCGTTCCGGAAAAAAGTTCGATTCAATCTGTGAAAGATCTGGAAGGGAAACGAATCAGCACCGAAGTTATCAATATAACAAAAAAATATTTGTCGAAAAATAAAGTAGACGCTTACGTTGAATTTTCCTGGGGGGCTACAGAAATAAAGCCAGGCATTCTAGTGGATGCCATTGTGGAAGTTACGGAAACAGGTTCATCCTTAAGAGCAAACAACCTCCGGATTGTGGAAACAGTAATGGAATCAAGCACCCGGTTAATTGCCAATAAGGATTCATATCGTGATCCATGGAAAAAAATGAAAATTGAAAATATTGCCAGACTGCTCCAAAGCAGTATTATGGCCACAGCCAGAGTCGGGTTAAAAATGAATGTCACCGATCAAAACCTGGAATCATTATTGTCTGTCCTCCCTGCCATGAAAAAACCAACCATCAGTCAATTAACCAATGGTTCGGGAGTGGCTGTAGAAATAATCGTGGAAGAAAAAATTGTACGGGATTTTATTCCATTGTTGATCGAAAGCGGAGCAACAGATATTATTGAATATCCTTTAAACAAAGTGATTCCCTGATGATGCAATTCCTGGAAAACAAATCGATACTTCTGTCCCGGTTGAATAATGGGCGTTTTCTTGCTCAATCAGAATACAATCGTGTGGAAAATATTATTGCATCCGTTCAGGATGATGGCGACAAAGGTTTAAGAAAATTTACTCTGGAATTTGATGGAATTTCCTTAAAAAATATTCAGGTACCTGAAAAAATCTTGTTAGAAAATAGTGTATTAAAAAACAAAGATTTACATGAAGCCATCACACAAGCGGCAGAAAATATTCGATTATTCCATGAAAAACAAATGCCTTCAGGTTTTCATCTCACTCAACCGGATGGAACGCATGTTACTTTCAACTGGAGACCAATCGGCCGGGTGGGTATTTATATTCCCGGGGGGAATTATCCATTATTGTCCACAGTACTCATGAATGTCATCCCGGCACAAGTCGCTGGTGTAAAAGAAATCATTGTGTGCACGCCGCCACAGAAGAACGGAAGCCCTGACCCGGCAATTCTAAATGTGTGTGAGTTATTAGGCATTAATGAAATTTACCAAGTTGGTGGCGCTCAGGCCATTGCGGCCATGGCGCTAGGCACACAATCCATTCCGAAAGTGGATAAAATTACCGGTCCGGGAAATCGATATGTCAATGCAGCCAAATATCTTCTCTCCAACCGTGTTGGCATAGATATGATTGCCGGGCCAACAGAGTTAATTGTGGTAGCTGATGAAACCGCCAATCCGAATTTTATTGCCGCCGATCTTATTTCCCAGGCAGAACATGATGTGGATGCGATGACATTATTATTGTGTCCTGATCAAACAATTATTAACAACACGATGAATAAAATAGAATGTTTACTGAAACAGACAGATACCAAAATGATGGCAGAAAAATCCTTGAGAAATAATGGATTTATTTTAAAAACAGAATCCATCAATGAATGTATTTCCATTTCCAATCAGATCGCTCCAGAACATCTATCCCTTCACTTAAACAATCCGGAAAAAGTTCAACACCAATTCATTGCAGGTGTCATATTTCTTGGTCAACAAACGCCTGTGGCCTGGGGAGATTACTGGGCAGGGCCGAACCATACACTCCCGACTTCCGGGACAGCTACCTTTAGAGGACTACTAACTGTATTTGATTTTCTTGTTCCATTTTCTACCATTGAAGCAAATATTTCCAGAGAAAACAAGGGTCATGTTATTTCTATGGCGAATGGGGAGGGCCTTTCAGGCCATGCCTTATCGGTCAAAACCAGGGGGATGAATCATGATTGAAAAATGGATAAAACAGGATATATTGAAACAACAGCCCTATTCCGTTAAAATGGTTGATCACAAAATTAAACTAAACCAGAATGAATCACCCTGGGATTGGCCTGATGACATTAAAAAAGTGATTACAGATCGCCTTTTCTCCGTGGAATGGAATCGGTATCCTAGTCTCAATCCAGAACGCCTTAGGGCAACCATAGCGTCTTATCACTCCCTGTCTGCCAATCAGGTATTGATTGGTAATGGTTCCAACGAAATTCTTCAAGCGATTATGAATGCAACCATTCTGCCGGGTGATTATGTTTGTACTCTGTCACCAACTTTCACTATCTATCGGATATTGGCAGAGCAAAGAGGCGGCCGAATCATCTCTTCATTTTTATCTTCCTCTTTTGAGGTAGACAGTACAGATTTGCTGGCCAAATCATCTAAATCAAGATTAACCATTATTTGTAATCCGAATTCACCCACCGGAACGTTTTATCCACTTTCATCGATAGAAATGTTGTTAAAAAACACACCGGGATTGGTTGTAATCGATGAAGCTTACGCCGATTTTTCAGGAAAAACGGTCATGGATTTCTTATCTCTTTATCCCAACCTAATTATCACCCGGACTTTTTCGAAAGCATTTGCCCTGGCAGGATTCAGGGTTGGGTATGGGTTGATGGCACCGGATTTAGCGATTGAAATACAAAAATGCTTACTTCCTTTTCATTTCGATATACCTTCCATGGTTGCCCTGGAAACCATATTAGATTATCCCGGGCTGGTTCGAAAAAGGGTAACTAAAATCATTAAAGAAAGAGACAGGCTGATTACGGAATTAAACTTAATCGAAGGTATTTCTGCCTTGGGTTCACACACCAATTTTTTCCTGTTAAAATCAACCCACGGCGCGGAGAAAATATTTGAATTTCTGGCAAATAAAAGTATCCTGATCCGAGATGTTTCCTCCTATCCCGGGCTGGAAGCCATGGTGAGAATTACAGTCGGAACCCCCGATGAAAATAATACTTTAATCCGGGCTTTTCAGGAAATGTCATGAAGTACGATGGTTTTATCTTTGATATTGATGGTGTATTACTGGATACAAGTCAATCTTTTACTCAAGCCGTATTGCTGGCAGTTAAAACAGCAACCGGATCCGGGTTATTTAATGAAAAACATATTGTACAATTAAAAGGTATTCCCGGGTTTAATAACGATTGGGATGTGGCAGTTGCCGGAGCAATTTGGACCGGGAAAAGCGATGGTGAATCTTTCAATGATTTTATTCACAAGCTGGAACAATATCATGGCGGCACTGAAGCACTACAGAGTTTGGCGCCTTCTGATTACAAAATATTTAAGGAGCCTGTTCCCCGACTAGTGATGGAAGCCTACGGTGGAACCAGTGCCTGCCAGACTCTTTATGGGTTTGAACCCCAGACAATCCTGGTTGAAGGGATGTGGAAAAATGAAATTTCTTTTGTATCCCCGGAAATGATCTATCCTTATTTACCTGTTTCCGGTATTGTATCAGGCAGGAACAGAACTGAAATGGAACTGGCATTTAAAATCCTTGGCTGGGAATTACCCTGGGAGCGGGTGGCTTTTTCAGATATCCCTGCGTTTAATAAACCCAATCCAGCATATCTGGTTCGTATCATGAACAGAATGAATTGTCAATATCCTGTCTTTCTGGGGGATTCTAGAGATGATTTGGAATTGGTAAAAAACTATATTAATCAAACAGGAAATCCAATGGACTTTTGCTGCGTGGGAATTCAACATGGGATTAAGGAGTTTAGTCTCAGGGTTAACCATATTTCTGAATTTTTCAATAACGTTGGGCAATATCATGGTTGAGTTTTCAAGAAAAACAAATGAGACCAGTATTCAATTATCGCTGAATATTTATGGAGAAAAGAATATTAACGTCAAAACAGGCATCGGTTTTTTTGATCATATGATTACATCAATGGCATTTTGGGCCGGATGGGACTTAACCCTGAGATGTCAGGGAGATCTTGAAATTGACACCCATCATACAGTGGAAGATGTTGGACTTTCTTTGGGAAAGGCTTTTCATACCATGTGGTTTAAACATCAAAATATCGTCCGGATCGCCCATGCTTTTTGTCCGCTGGACGATGCATTGACACGGGTAGTCGTTGATGTGTGCAATCGCCCATACAGTACATTTGATGCAACATTCAATGTTGAAAAAGTCGGTGCTTTTGAAACGGCGATGACAGGACATTTTTTCAGATCATTTGCACAGGAAGGGCGCATTACCCAGCACATACGGGTCCTCCACGGACACAATGCTCACCATATGATTGAAACCATATTTAAAGGATTAGGATTGGCGTTAAAAAGGGCCTGTACGTTAACAGACGTGGGAACCCAGTCAACAAAAGGATATTTATGATTGGAATCATTGATTACGGAATAGGAAATATCGGATCTCTGACCAATGCATTCCGGCGGTTAAATATATCCTGCCTCGTTTCCGGGAATTCAAAGGAATTGAATCAATGTGACCAATTGGTTTTGCCCGGGGTCGGTGCTTTTCGGCCAGCCATGAATATGTTATCCACTCTCCGGTTGGGTCCGTTCATTTACACTTGGGGAATGGAGGGAAAACCCATCTTAGGCATATGTCTGGGAATGCAGCTTCTTTTTTCAGAAAGTATGGAAAATGGTCTTACGTCTGGATTGGATATTATTCCTGGCACCGTTTCTCCACTCATTGGAGGTAAGAGAAAAATTCATATCGGATGGAATCAGGTAAAACCAACACAAAATTATTCCCGATTCCAGACGCCGGGATATGCATATTTTGTTCATTCATTCATTTGCAGGCCGGCTGAAGAATCCCATATTATTGCCGAAACAGAATATGGGAGCATTTTCCCCAGCATGGTTCAAAAAGGAAATGTGATAGGTGTTCAGTTTCACCCGGAAAAATCACAGGAATTCGGAATGGAAATATTGAGGAGGTTTTCCGTTGAATTCATTTAGAGTCATTCCGGCAATTGATATTATGGGAGGAAAATGTGTTCGTCTCACTCAAGGCAGTTATTCGCGAAAAACGATTTACAAAACGGATCCAGAAACGGTGGCCAAACAATTTTTAGATAATGGATTCGATTTCGTTCATGTCGTTGATTTGGATGGAGCAAAAACGGGGAAACCGGTGAATTTGATATCCGTTGAAAAAATTTCCGCCACCGGGATTACCATTGAGTTGGGCGGTGGACTCCGAAATCAAGACCATTTAATGCAGGCAATGGATGCGGGAGCATCCGACTTAATCATCGGAACAAAACTCCTGGATTTGGAAACAGTCATATCTGATTGGATTACAATGTTTCCCGGCCACCTTATTGCCGGAATTGATGCAAAAAATGGAATGGTTGCTGTGCAGGGATGGGAAAAAAAATCAATTATTACTGCGATAGAATTAATAAAAAAAATAGAAGAGATGGGATTTTCAAAATTGATATACACCGATATTGAAAAGGATGGTGTTCTGGCCGGACCGAATATTAAAGAAATAAAAAAAATAGCCAACGCCACATCCATCCCTCTTATTGCCTCCGGCGGGGTGAGTTCAATGGAAGATATTGAAAAAATAAAATCCATTTCAAATCAAAACATTCGTGGCGTGATTGTTGGGAAAGCTATTTACGAAAATAAATTATCGTTGGCGGCATTAAGATCATGCTGACCAAACGAATCATTCCCTGTCTGGATATTAAGGATGGAGCGGTAGTGAAGGGAGTTCATTTTCGTCACCTTACCCAAGAAGGGGATCCGATTGAACTGGCATCAAAATACTCTGATGATGGTGCCGATGAACTGGTTTTTCTTGATATTACTGCTTCTTTGGAATCACGGAAGCATGTGGTTGATTTGGTCCGGGAAGTATCTAAATCCGTTTTTATTCCATTGACCGTTGGAGGAGGAATCCGGACATTAAAAGATATTTCAGAATTGTTGGATGCAGGGGCAGATAAAGTGTCGATCAATTCAGCCGCTCTCAATAATCCTGATCTCTTGAGCAATGTTTCCGGAAAATTCGGTTCCCAGTGTATCGTGCTTGCTGTCGATGTAAAATTCGACAAACATCAATGGACCGTCTTTTCCCATGGCGGAACCAGGAGAACCAATCAAGAAGCCATCCTTTGGACCAAAGAGGGTGAAGACAGAGGTGTTGGAGAAATATTACTAACCAGCATGGACGCAGATGGAACACAAGGGGGAATTGATCTGGAAATAACACGCAATGTCAGTCGACAAATTTCTATTCCGGTCATTGCTTCCGGAGGAATCGGCCGGTTGGAGCATTTTAAAGAAGCATTTGAAACAGGTGAAGCAGATGCGGTTCTGGCTGCTTCTGTCTTTCACCGTAACAAATTTTCATTAACACAGGTAAAAGCATATTTAAAACAAAACGGATTCATCATCCGGGAACCAGGGAGATATCAGTGAAAACGATTGAGGAAACCGATGAATTGAAATTAGATTTTCGAAAATTAAAACAAATTGGAATGATTGAGGAAAATGTCATTCCTGTGGTCGTTCAAAATGTTCAAACAGACGAAGTTGTTATGGTGGCTTATGTCAATCAAATGGCGTTGGATTTTACTTTAAAAAACCATCTGGCTACTTTTTGGAGCACTTCCCGGAATGAACTTTGGGTCAAAGGAGCCAGTTCAGGAGACGGGTTGGAAGTGGTGGGCGTTCGGGTCAATTGCGATCAGAACTCCCTGTTATACCGTGTCCGGCTATCAAAAAAGAATGCCTGTCACACCCACAGACCCTCGTGTTATTATCGAAAAATTAAATTAAACAAACTGGAGTATATTCATGAATAAAAAAGTTGTTCTGGCTTACAGCGGCGGATTAGATACGTCTGTTATTTTGAAGTGGCTGGCCAATAAAGGATACGAAGTTATTTGCTTTATCGGAAATGTGGGGCAAAAAGAAGATTTCTCGACAGTGGAGAAAAAAGCACTTTCCACCGGTGCATCCTCCGTATATACGGAGGATCTTCAAACAGAATTTGTCACCGATTATATTTTTCCTGCTTTAAAAGGGAATGCCCTTTACGAAGGCCGGTATTTGCTGGGAACATCCCTGGCCAGACCTTTACTGGCCAAAAAACAAATTGATATCGCTGCCCGGGAAGGTGCGGGGTACGTTTCCCACGGATCAACGGGAAAAGGAAATGATCAGGTTCGATTTGAATTGGCCTATTATGCCCTGAATCCGGAAATTAAGGTGATCGCTCCGTGGAAAGATCCGGAGTTTTTAGACCAGTTCAAAGGTCGAACCGATATGATTCATTACGCCAAAAAATGGAACATTGAAATAACCGCATCAAAAAAACGGCCCTATAGTGAAGATGAAAACTTAATGCACATCAGTCACGAAGCAGGCGTATTAGAAGATCCTGCGCTCCGGGCAAATGATGATGTATTCACGATTTCCAATACAGTCCAAAATACTCCTGACAGGGAGACATTAATTGAGATTCAATTTGAAAACGGGGTTCCTGTCCTGGTAAAAAATCTATCAGATGGGACTCAAAAAACTGATCCATTGGATTTATTTTTATACCTGAATAAATTGGGTGGAGAAAACGCCATTGGTCAATTGGATATGGTGGAAAATCGCTATATCGGCATTAAATCCAGAGGAATATATGAGACGCCTGGGGGAACCATATTATGGGCTGCACACCGGGATCTGGAAGGCATTAGTATGGATAAAGAAGTCATGCATCTCAGAGATATGCTTATCCCAAAATTTTCTGAGTTAATTTATAATGGTTTCTGGTTTTCCCCGGAAATGGACTTTATTATGAGCGCATTTAATAAAAGTCAGGAAGCCATTAATGGAACGGTTCGTATGGCACTTTATAAAGGGAATATGATTCCTGCCGGAAGAGAATCCGCCACTTCTCTGTATGACCAGAATTTATCCAGTATGGATATTGAAGGAGGTTTTAATGCCATGGACTCTAAAGGGTTTATTAACATTAATGCCATTCGGTTGAAAGCGCACCATATTGTGCTTCATAACAATAAACCTTATCGCTGGCGGAAAGTGAATTCATGAAGAAACTATGGGATAAAGGCTATGATTTAGATCAGGCTATTGAAGCATTTACGGTCGGAAATGATTTCCAATTAGACCAGTCATTGGTTTATTATGATTGCCTGGCATCAATCGCCCATGTAAACATGCTGGAGAAAATGGATATATTGACTTCCGAAGAAAAAATAAATCTTGTTCAAACATTAAACCATATTATTGATTTGAACCGTACTGGAAAATTTGAAATTAAACCGGCGCAGGAAGATTGCCACACAGCCATTGAAATGTTTCTGATTGAATCATTGGGTGAAACTGGCAAAAAAATCCATACCGCCAGATCTAGAAATGACCAGGTGTTGACTGCCCTGAGACTTTATTACAAAGACCAGTTAGAGAATGTTCGACAGTTGATTAAACAATTGAAAGGAGCAATCAATAAATTTATCATTCAATATGGAAATATCCTCTATCCCGGTTACACGCATATGAGAAAAGCCATGCCCTCCTCTTTCCATTTATGGGGAAACAGCATTATTGATTCCATGTCTGATAACCTTCAGATATTAAATGCCATTTATACGCTCATCGATCAATCTCCCCTGGGAACAGCGGCCGGTTATGGGGTTCCTCTGGACATTGATCGAAAATCTACAGCCGACGAACTGGCCTTTTCCCGTATTCAGGAGAATCCCATATATACCCAGAATAGCCGGGGGAAATTTGAAAAATCCATTTTGCATATATTATCTCAAATTATGCTCGATTTAAACCGGATTGCTTCAGATTTAATTTTATTCAGTATGGAAGAATTCGGATACGTTGAATTACCGGATGAATTCTGTACAGGAAGTTCCATTATGCCCCAGAAAAAAAATCCGGATGTATTGGAACTCCTGAGAGCAAAATACCATGTAGTTGCTTCATACGAGTTTCAGTTATCCGGACTGGTCTCTGACCTTATTTCCGGCTATAACAGGGATGTACAATTAACAAAGGAACCGGTGATGAATAGTTTTTCAATCGTGACGGCCAGCCTGGGTATCACCCAAATCCTATTTCAATCCCTGAAGGTCAATAAGGATAAATGCCAGGAAGGGATGACGGATGAATTATTTGCCACCGAACGGGTCTATCAACTGGTTAAAAAAGGTATGCCTTTTCGGGAAGCTTATCAGAAAGTAGCCAAATCAATCAAAAAAAGTTGATGAAACGGACCTTATCTCCATTAAACCGAATAGTCGTCAAAATCGGCAGTTCAAGTCTTTGCCATGAAAATGGGAAAATCAACCCTATTTTTATTAAGACCCTGTCAAGCGATATTGCATATTTGATTGACCGGGGGATACAGGTCGTTTTGGTATCCAGCGGTGCCGTTGCTTCCGGTCGCCATTTGTTAAATGAAAATGGATCCTCCATCGAAAATAAACAAGCAGCAGCAGCAATAGGACAACCCTTGCTTCTTGCGGCATTCCGCCAGTTTTTCGAAGCGCATAAAATAAAAACGGCACAAGTACTATTAACCCATAATGATTTGCAAGACAGATCCAGATATCTCAGCGCCCGAAATACGTTGGAAATATTGTTGATACACGGAATTATACCCATTATTAATGAAAATGATACTGTCAGTACTGAAGAAATTCAATTCAGTGACAATGATTTTCTGGCTGCATTATGTACCAATTTGGTCAGTGCCGATCTCTTTATCATTCTATCCAATATTGAGGGAATTGGCAGGGAAGATCCATCTGTAAATCCCAACACTTCCATATACAAAACGTTGACTGTTCATGAATTGGAGGAGTTGAAAAAACAATTCCCCCATCAAAAAAGTGGAGGAATCAGCCGGGGAGGAATTTTCACCAAACTGGAAGCACCCATCATGGCCGCCCAATATGGCGTTCCCACTATTATTGCCAATAGCAGGGCTGAGTCCATTCTACAACGAATCGTCAATGGAGAAGATATCGGGACCTACGTGAAACCTGTAGAAACAAATCTCAATTCAAAAAAGGCTTATATTGCCCATGCCATAAAGCCGAAGGCAAAAATTATTATCGATGAAGGAGCGGCCTACGCCATCCAAACTAACAAGGCCAGTCTGCTGCCCTCCGGAATCCAAAAAACAGAAGGAAATTTCCAAAGAGGAGACGGCGTCCTCTGTTGCCTGTCCAATGGTACGGAAATAGCCCGGGGTATTGTGGAGTACGATCGGAGTGAAATTGATCAAATTTCCGGAAAACAATCCAGGGAAATTGAGTCCATTCTAGGATTTCAACGCCGCCGGGGAATCATCCATCGGGATAATATGGTTATAACCAAAGGAATCACCTCACATGAATTTAAATAAAATCGGAGAAGAAATAAAAAGAGCCAGCCTTCACCTGCCAATGGTGACGACAAAACAAAAACAAGTTATTTTACGGGAAATGGCAGAAGAAATAATCGCCAACAAAAATACCATTCAGGAAGAAAACAATAAAGATATTCGTCGGGCACAATCAAATGGCTTATCATCAGCTATGATTGATCGCCTTCGTTTGACTGGTACCCGAATTTCCGGGATGGCAGAAAGTATCAGAGAAGTTGCAGAACTTCCTGATCCGGTTGGAGAAATAACGGAAGATTACTACAGACCCAATGGGCTTAGAGTTCAACGCAGAAGAATTCCATTGGGAGTCATTGGTGTGATATATGAATCAAGACCCAACGTTACGGTTGAAGCGGCTTCCCTGTGTTTTTATGCTGGCAATGGCTTGTTGCTCAGAGGAGGATCGGAAGCGTTTCATTCGAATCAGATATTGGTGGAGATATTAAAATCAGTATTAAAAAATCGTGGCTTGGAAAATATAATCGATATGGTTCCTTCAACCGATAGAGCCAATGTGGATAAAATGGCAAAAATGAATGATGTACTTGATGTTATTATCCCCAGGGGAGGAGAAGGACTGATACGGCATATTTATAAAGTAGCCACGGTTCCCGTCATTGCACATTATAAAGGGAATTGTCATATGTTTGTGGATGCGTCTGCAGAGGTTGATCACGCCAGAGCAATTGTAATGAATGGCAAGGTTCAGCGCCCGGGAGTGTGTAATGCCCTGGAAACGTTACTCATTCATCAGGACATCGCTGATTCTTTCCTGCCCGAAATGTTGGATGAACTAATAACTGCCGGTGTAGAAATAAGGGGGTGCAAACAAACACAAAAATATTCTGATAATATTAAACCAGCGTCAGATATAGATTATGATACGGAATTCCTTAATCTCATTTTAGCAGTAAAAGTAGTAGAAAATATACAAGAAGCCATTGATCATATTCATCATTACGGCAGTAATCATACAGAAGGAATTGTCAGCCGGGATCCACAATCCATCGATCAATTTATTCAGGCCCTGGACAGTTCAGCTATTATGGTGAATGCTTCCACACGTTTTAACGATGGCGGTCAATTGGGTCTGGGAGCTGAAATTGGAATCAGTACGACCAAATTGCATTCTTTCGGTCCCATGGGGCTTCGGGAACTGACGACCACAAAGTTCGTCGTAACCGGGGATGGCCAGGTTCGAGAGTAATGAAACAAGAACAATTCACAAACAAGGGCGGAGGCATTCCAATCACATTTGTACAAAACGTTTGATTAAGGTCAGGCAATTACCCCGTTATTTATGGCGGGGACGGTATAGATACAATAATTGGGGCTTTAGCCCAATCATAATAGGTAATCCCTCAGCGACAGGGGCAGGTTAAAAGCGAAAAAACAATACTTAATCTCCCTGGTTTTGCTAACCGAAGGAGATTGCCGCACTCCACTGCCCTCCTGCGCTGCGCTTCGGCGGACAAGCGTTCCATTCGCAATGACAGATATTTTTATCGGGGTGAAGTTTACAATCCCGTA
>JBHHTW010000038.1:0-18211 GCA_046861385.1 Fidelibacterota bacterium
ATCCTGTTTGGTGGCAAAGGGCGGGTCAATATAGATGAGTTTGATTTTATTTTTGGTTTTGTAAATGTTTGGTCCTTGTTGATCTTCGTAAATGGCTTTCAGTGCCAGAAGGTTGTCCCCAAAAATGAGCATATTCGACCAGTCGTCATCAAAAGGATTATCGCTGTTAAATGACCTTACTTTCTGTAATGGTGCTGATGGAGTATTGGCAATAATGTCTTCTTTTCGTGCTTTGCCTTTATAAACCAGTTTGTAATCTTTCGTGGCTTCAATGAATTCAGTATCATCCGAAGCAAACAATTTTGATTTATAAACAGAAGGGAGGGGTTTTCCCGCTTCAATCAGTTCAATGATTTTCTTTTTATCGTTTTTGTTTAGTTTCAATTTTCTCTTTTACCCACAATTTCTATATATCAAAATACACATTTTGGTGCGCTCTTTACATCTTATAGATTGGTATTATCATTTATTTTCAAAGTGCTTTAGAACTATGTCAATATGCGGAAAATTTTGACTCATATCACCCTTATAGCAAGTAAATTTTGACCACCTATTATGATATTACGTTTGGAGTCTGGAAAAATTATATGTACTTTTCCATGTATTGTAAAATTGATAAAGTTAGTATAGTCTATTAACATATTTCAGAGGTGAAATTATTGAATTAGCAGACCAATCTCAACCAATATTTGATCCTCAGCTATTATTGAAACTTTTGGATCGACTATGTACAATGGATTCTATAGAATCCATTGGTCTACTTTCCGGATAGGCGCTGTAAATTTCTGATAATCCCCAAGATACCGCCAATAATAAAAAATAATGCTGCAAGTTTTAAATTGCTGCTGTTTAATTCAACACTGGCAAAATATAATGCTATTGCAGCTACCGTATAAAAAACAAACCGGCTTATCCTTACCACACTAAAATCGTTAAAATCTTTGCTCATAAACTGTCCTCTTTTATTAAATTGTTGGCAGTGAAATTTATAACGATTTTGGAAATATTTTTATGTGTTTTAATAAATTAACTTCAGTTGACCAAAACACCTATTCTCTTCCATTTTCCATGCTACATCTTCCCTGCCTGACCGGCAGGCAGGCATCTTCCATAATACATCTTTCATCTTCCATGCACTAACTTCCATTTTACCATTCACTACTCACCAGCAACCAATAACCAGTTGTCGAAGACAATTTTAATCACATCCCACCGATGCCCTCTTCTCTGTAAATATGCCAACAATCTGTTCCGATCTCTTGGAGATATTTTTTCTCCCGGTCGGATATTGCGTTTTGTCATCAATCGCTCAACTAATTCTTCTTCAGGAGTTTCTTTATAAGCTTGTTGTAATAATTTTTCAACCAGTTCACTATCTAATCTGTGGGGAATCAATTCACGGCGCAGGGCAATGGGCCCCAATAATCGGGAATGGATTTTGTCGTTAATAAATGCCTGAGCAAACAATTCATCATTTATAAATTTTTTCTCTTCCAATTTCTGTATAACATTGTCAATTGCTCCTGATTCATACCCTTTTTCAGATAATCGTTTTTTCAACTCCGCTTTACTGCGCATGCGATAGTTCAGCAGGGAAATGGCAGCATGAAATGCCTGATGATCATTTTCTTTTGATTCCAGTTCTAATAAGTACTTTTCATCTATTTCAGATCCGACTTCCAATCCTGTGGAAACAAAAACGTCTTCGGAAATCCCAAAGACGCTTTGATCATCAAAAATTAATAACCGCTTGGATCTTTTTTTACCCTTCCTTTTTATGACTACTATTTTACGATTCAGCGTTTTCCTCCTTACTATCCATACCAACGAATGATTTTACATCAGATACAACTTTATCCAGAACATCTTGATTATCTTTAAGAAATGATTTTGCATTCTCTCTCCCCTGTCCAATTTTCGTATCATCGTACGAATACCAAGCACCGGTTTTTTGAATAATATCTCCTTCAACAGCTAAATCGACGATATCACCTATATATGAAATCCCTTCTCCATACATGATATCAAATTCAGTCTGTTTAAAGGGCGGCGCTACTTTATTCTTTACTACTTTTACACGAACCCTGGACCCAATGGAATTCGTACCATCTTTTATTGTAGTGACTCTTCGAATCTCTAATCTCATGGAAGAATAAAATTTCAATGCCCGACCGCCGGTGGTTGTCTCCGGATTCCCAAACATGACGCCGATCTTTTCTCTGATTTGATTAATAAAAATGACTGTTGTTTGCGTCTTTTTTACCGTACCGGTTAATTTCCTCAAAGCCTGGGACATAAGTCTTGCGTGCAGACCCATAAATGAATCACCCATTTCACCGTCTAACTCCGATTTGGGAACCAGTGCTGCAACAGAGTCCACCACGATGACTTCAAGAGAATTACTGCGAATTAACGTATCCACAATCGAAAGTGCTTGTTCACCGAAAGAAGGTTGAGATACGATCAATTCTGTTGTATCTACTCCCAGTTTTTTCATGTATTCAGTATCAAGGGCATGTTCCATATCGATAAATGCTGCATAGCCTCCAGCCTTTTGAGCCTCGGCTACAATATGTAAGGCAAGGGTTGTTTTCCCGGAAGATTCTGGTCCAAATATTTCTATAACCCTGCCTTTTGGAATCCCACCTATTCCCAGGGCGATATCCAGCGATAAACACCCGGTTGAAATAACATTATCTCTCAACTTCATGTTATTACTTTCAAGTTGAATAAATAATTCTTCCCCTCGATATTGTTTTTCAAGTTGTGCTTTTGCCAGTTCTAATGCTTTGGATTTTTTATCGTCCATAAATACTATACTCCATTGTTGAAATTTATCCTAAAAAGTGAGTGCCTAAAATAGTATATACTGAACCTTTATGAAAGAGTTCACTATTCATAAGATGAATTTTATTCATCGGAAACTTGATTGGGTGATAATCATATTTTAAAAATTCGGAAATATCCGGTGTTATCTTCTGCGGATATTTAATCCTCGCTAAAGTGAGATGTGGTATATACTCCTTCTCCTCCTTTGGATATCCTAATGGGTCCAATGCATCATTTATTTTGCGAACCAGTTCCTGTAATGGTGCCAAATTTCCATGGACTCCTAACCATAATATACGAGGACGCTGTGGTTTAGGAAAACATCCGGAGCCATTGATCATAAAATTCATTGTGGAAGTATTTTCTATGATATTAACAATGGTTGAATTGATTTTCTTCACTTCGTCTTCCGGTGTATCACCAATAAATTTCAATGTTAGATGAATATTCCCATCTTTTACCCAGCTAATTCTCGCTTTTTTTTCTACGATGGTTGACTTCAGATTATTCTGAAGGACGGTGATTTCCTCTGGTACCGGAATTGATAAAAATGTTCGTAATAATCTTTTACTCATTGATTAATTGTTTTTTCCATTTATTCTTAGTCGTACAGACATTCTTGTCTGTACGACTGCAGACAGCCTGCCCGCCCCCTATAATATTCTTCAAATGTGGCAGGCGGGGAATGTCACTTCTAAAAGAACCGTAATTTAAAGGTGGTATGAGCATAATTAATGAATTGTTCTTCATTATATTAACGAGACATTAAATACAATCTTACCATGTTTAATGCTGCCTGGCTGCTGGCATGTTTATTTAGACCTCTATCGTTGATAAAATGAAATTCTTTTACCTGTGTGTGACTACCATCTGCCAATGCAATGTAGACTAACCCAACCGGTTTTTCTTTTGTACCACCTGTTGGACCAGCAATTCCTGTTACAGATAAACCCAAATTAGATTTCAACACTTGGCGAACATTCTCCGCCATCTGAATAGCTGTTTCACCACTGACGGCGCCAAATTTTTCCAATGTACTGTGATCAACATTCAAGGTCTGTTCTTTTACATCATTACTGTAAGAGATAATTCCACCCACATAATACGAAGAACTACCCGAAACACCCGTAATTCTGTGACCAATTAATCCTCCCGTGCATGATTCAGCAGTGGCAATTGTCAATTTTTTTTCCTCCAACATGTTTCCCACGGTTTCTTCCAGCTTTTCGTCATCGAAACCGTAAATATATTTTCCAGCACATAATTGTATCCGTTTTGTCAATTTGTTGACATCCTTTTCATTATAACCGGACATACGTACGTCCACACCTATAAACTGCGGTAAAAATGCGATGCGAATGCTGTGGGGAATTGAGTTCAGAATTTCAGATAATTTTTCTGCCAATGCAGATTCCATAATCCCGGTTGTGCGTACAGTTCGGACAAATAATTCCTTGTTACTATTCTCTCTGATAAATGGAAGAATGGAGGATTTCATCATCGTTCTCATTTCTCTGGGAACACCAGGCAGAGCAAATAAATGTTTCTCATTAACAACGAAATGAAGCCCCCTGGCGGACCCAATCGGATTATCAATACTTTCTCCTTTTTGAGGTCTCATCGCTTGGTTTTTATTTAATTCAGGAATATCAATATTTCGTAAAGACAACCGATATTTAATATCATTCCAATATTTCTGATCAAAAACAGGAGTATCACCGGAAAATTCATAAAGCGTGTCAGCGGTTATATCATCGTGGGTTGGACCCAAGCCCCCGGTAATGATCCCTATCTCACAGTCTGTTGGAATAGTCGCCAATGCTTGAAGAATATCTTTTCTCTCATCCCCAATGGTTTGATGCCATGTCAAACGGCCGCCTGCTTTTGAAAGTTCTCTGCCAATCCATGAAGCATTCGTATCAACAGTAAATCCTGCTAATAGTTCATTCCCGATGGTTATTAATGCAATATTCATGAAAATAAAATAAATCCGTTTAAAATAATGCAGGTCAATATTCCTGCTGCAACATCATCCAGCATTACTCCCCAACCGCCCGGTAATTTTTCCAATTGTTTAATTGGTGGTGGTTTTAAAATGTCAAAAACGCGAAAAAGAACAAATGCTGCAATTCCATATCCTAATGTATGGGGGAGTGCAATCAAGGCGAACCACTGCCCTGCCAGTTCATCTATGACCACTTCGGACGGATCATTTTTCCCAGTGGTTTGAATCACAACATTAGACGTCTTGACTCCGATGAAAAAGGTGAATATTGAAACAATGACCAAAAAGATTGGTGAAATGTCCATCATAAAGATATACCAAACGAGAAAAGCAGCAAGGCTTGCCCATGTTCCCGGAGCTAAAGGTAAATATCCTATCCTGAAACCGGTTGCAATCCAGCTGGAAATGGTATTCATTTTCTATTTATTAAGAAAGAAAATGTCGTATAGATGAACGGTTTTCGTAAATATATGAAATACCGGTGAATACCGTGAACAAGGTTACAATAAAAGTCAAATTGTAAATTAGGTCATATTCATTGGTAATGGCAACTATATCAGAAAACCAGCTATACCGTAACTTACCGAGCCCCAAGTAAAGGAGTATAGTAACAATAATAACAATTTGAAATGACGTTTTGGTTTTGGCAATCTTACTGGTAACCATGCTGAAACCTTTATTACTCATAACCATTCTCAACCCTGTTACAAACATATCTCTGAAAATGATCAGCGCGACCATCCAATAGGGGATTACTTCCAACACAGCAAAAGAAATTAGTGCAGAAGAAACAAGTATCTTATCTGCCAGGGGATCTAAAAACTGCCCATGCTCAGTTACCTGATTATGTTTTCTGGCATAATACCCGTCGAATGCATCGGTAATGGAAGCAACCAGAAAAATGATGAGCGCCCAGAGTTTTGCATATGGATGATCATAGAAAAGAAAAATAATAAAGAATGGAGTTAACGCGATTCGTATCAGTGTCAGTGAATTGGGGAGATTTAATTTCATAATACCACTCGACCTTCAATGGCACGGATCAACGTTGCTTCATCAATATATTCCAACGCACCCCCGACAGGAAGACCTCGAGCTAATCGAGTGGATTTGATCCCCTTTTCTTTCAACAATTTGCTAATGTAGAGAGCAGTCGCTTCGCCTTCCACACTGGCATTAGTTGCTAAAATCACTTCCATATCATTATGAACACGATCCATGAGCCGATTGATACTCAAATCATCAGGACCAATACCGTCAAGTGGGGATAAAACACCCCCAAGGACATGATATTTCCCACGGAAACTATTGGTTTTTTCAAAAGCATAAATATCGCTTGGCTCTTCGATAATACACAATAAATCATCCTGGCGTTTTGAATCGGAGCAAATACTGCACGGATCCTCTTCTGTAATACCACCGCATAATGAGCAAGATAAAATATTCGTTTTTACATCCATAACCGACTGGGCTAATCGTACCGCTTCCTCATTATTGGATTTTAAAATATGAAATGCCATCCTCTGTGCCGTTTTTTTTCCAATTCCTGGAAAGCGGGAAAATGCATCAATTAATTTTTCTACGGATGTCGGTATAAATCCCATTCTACATTCCCGGTAAATTAAGCCCGCCTAATAATTTTCCCGTCACTGCTTCCATTCGGGATGCAGCTTCATCCTGTGCCTTTTTCAATGCTTTTTTCATTGTCGTCAAAATAATATCTTCTAGAACATCTTTCTCTTCGGTCATTGCTTCATCAGAAAGTTTTACATCCAATATTTCCAATTTACCATTCAATTTTATCGTCACCATATCAGCCGTAGATTCTTCAATAATCACATCTTTTAATCCTTCCTGAACATTGCCCATTTTGGACTGCATTGCCTGGGCTTGCTTTAACATTTTTCCCATATTTCCCTTATTGAACATTCTAATTCCTTATCTTAATATTTCACCATCAAAAAGTTCAATAACTCTAGTGATAACCGGATCACCCTTTATTGGGACTCTTGGTGTGTTTGGTAATTCGTGTTTGATATCTTCCGAAGTATCCTGGTTTAATAAAAACGTTATCCTCATGGGTTTTTTAAAAATATCTTCAAATACTTTTTCGATTAATAATTTGTTTCTCTCCAATCGGTCAAAACTGAATTTTGGTTGATCAAATACAGCAACGTCTAATTTTCTATTATTTAAGTCAATGGGTAACGATTGTTCCAAAACCATTGCAACGGATGTTTTAATCTTTCCGATTTTATCTACCAGCTTAATCCAATTGGATTTGATTTCTTCAAGGCTAATAGAATTATTTGATTCCTTGGGTTCTTTTTTCTCCTGTTTAGAAATAGTCTCCGAATGGTTATCCAACCGTTTTTCTTTAAGAATTTTATCTTCCTGACTTATGCTCTCTTTCTTTTCATTAATGTGCTTTATCGTATTTGAATGAGATTCAGAAATATCCGTTTTTGGAGAACTTTCTTCCGGAACCGGGTATGAGAATTTTTGAACTTTTTTATATCCGGTGTCAGATGACAAGAGTTGTTCAATAGAAACAGATTTGTCCATCTCCAACAGTTTGAGCAGATTCAATTCAAACATAATTTGAGGTTGTGAGGCTCTTCTGATCTCCGGTTCCATTTTGCTAAAAACGTGGGAAATGCGCAATAAATCCCGTCGTTCCCATCCTTGGGCATCATTTCGATACCTTTCTTGCAGTTCTGAGTTCATTTCCAAAGTGGATGAGGTACCTTTCACCGTGCATATTAAAAGATTACGTAAATGCTGATTGAATCCGTTCACAACATCCTCTAAAGGTGTTCCCAAAAGTCGGATGTCCTTTAATACAGACACCATTTGTTCACCGTCTTTTTTATGAATCGCATCGGTAAGATTAAAAAACAACTCGTAGGGAATTAACCCGAGTACTTTTGATATTTCATTAAAAATAATCTTTTCCCCTGCGTACGAAATAACTTGATCCAGTAAACTCAGGGCATCCCGAACACTGCCATCTGCTTTTCGACTAATAGCCGAGACGGATTCCTCATCGTAATCAATGTATTCAGACTTTAAAATACTTTTGAGTCTGTCAGAAATAATTGTTGAACTAATACGGTTGAAATCGAACCGCTGACAGCGAGAAATGATGGTTGGAGGCATTTTATGAATATCCGTTGTACATAAAATAAATTTACCATGCTTTGGTGGTTCCTCGAGCGTGCGGAGCAATGCATTAAATGCCTGGTTTGTCAACATATGAACTTCATCAATAATATATACTTTAAAATGGGCATTCATCGGTGGAAATTTAATATTTTCCCTTAAATGCCTTATTTCGTCAATTCCGCGATTCGATGCTCCATCAATTTCCAAAACGTCCATATTACGGCTTTCAGTAATTTCTAAGCAGTTCGTGCAGGCATTACAGGGTTCATTATCAGTTGGATGTTGACAATTCATACGTTTCGCCATCAATCGGGCCATGGTTGTCTTCCCGACACCGCGAGGACCCGTAAAAATATAACCCTGAGCCAGACGATCCTTTAAGAAAGCATTTTTTAATGTCTGGGTCACATGGTCCTGTCCCACAACATCTTCAAATGTTTGCGGACGCCATTTTAACGATAGTACTTGATATGTCATTTATTTAATTTTAATTAACCTTATTGGTCCATCAGCTTCGAAAACAAGATTTTATTGGATTGCAGGTTTTAGAATTTTGTCGAAGATAAAACGCCCGCCTGCCACGATTGAAATGAATAAAAGGGGGCGGGCAGGTAAATACGTAAAACGTAAATTGTGTTCTTTTACATAACTATTCCGAAGCGTCGGGACAGGCTGTTTTGAATAATTATTTACCAACTTAATCTTCTTACCTTCACTTATTTATGTTCTTATGACAAATATTTTCTTTCGGACAACTAATCCAAGTTAAGATTGGTCGTGCGCCATAGCTTGACAAATCTGGTCATTCCATCAAACCGGCAGTTAACTCCGTTTCAGTGATCCATCGGCACATGAAAGCGACACCTACCGCTGCTCCCTTCCGGGCCTGACGGGATTTAATGTGCATCCATTGCGACAGGTTAAAACTTCAACATCACTTGCCAATCATCTGAAATTCAGCGTTAGCCGCACTATGGTTGTTAATCCTGCTATAGCGGGTTGCAGGTTACAGGGCACCGCTACCTCCCCATCTAGCACGACCACATTTTCAAAAAGTTGTATTTATATCTGTTTTCAAATAGATATGTGGAGCCGAGGAGGATCGAACTCCTGACCTCAGCATTGCGAACGCTGCGCTCTCCCGACTGAGCTACGGCCCCGTTTAAAATACTTGGAAAGTTCATTAGGTTTAATTTAACCAAGTAATTAAGCAGGTAGGTTTCCTGCACATCGTATTCACTATTGTGACGATGACAGGTTCAAACTGTGCTACTGATCCATTTTTCAGACATTAAATTTAAGTGTGCATGATGACGTCAGGCAATCTGACATTCGATTATAATTCAGAACCAGGATAGTCTGATTAACGATCTTTTATTTTTTCCGCTTGAAGAATCCCTTTTTTTTGGATTCTTCCTTTTTTGAATCTTCCGGTTTGGTCACTTTTGGATTGGCCGCTTTACTTGCAGTTTTTTTATTTTCCAACCGTTTTTCCCATGAACTCACTTCTCCCGTGGGTTCTTCCGTGGGTTCAGCAATTCGTTGAGGTTTTTCTTCGTTGCGATGATCCCACATTTCTTTTAGTTTGTTTCGCTGCTCTTCAGAATTGTTTCTTATGTTTTCAATTATAGAAGCCACTTCATCATGAAAATCATTTACAGTTTTCTCAAATCGGCCTGCCAATTCCACTTGCAATGGTTCCCCATGACCTGGATCGACGTTTTTTAACAGGTTATCGATCTGTTCATTTAACAATTTTTCTTCAGGTGATATTACTTCCTGTTCGATGTCTTGAGCCATAAAAGCCTCCTTTTCAGTCTCTTAATCTATTCATTTCTTCTGGTGTTAGTGCAAAAAAAGTTTTAGGTGATGTTAAAATATTAAATGTATGAAATACTTCTATTCCTGCCAATGTTCCACCTACCGTACCCAAAAAACGGTTATACCAGATACTATCAAGATCCGGGCGCGTTTGTATGTTCCATCCCTCAGCCAGAGTTAATCCTGCCAAAGCTGAAAATGCAAATAATGGGTATTTCCAATCCGTTCTTATTTTTAATGATTTTCTGTAATTAATAGATTCCATATCCCAAACGGGAATTTTTTCTAATGAAATGGCAGTTTGTATTACCAATTCCCGGTCTTTATAATTAAGAAATGTCCCTCTCACTCTCCTGCCGCTTCTGTGTTTAATTACTACGAATTGATTTTTCGGGATATTTTCTAAAATAGCACTGGTTTCTAAATAGGTAAGGTTCTCTTGCATAGCCCTTCTGTCTCTTTCCGTAATCGATGGTTGTAGGTCAACTTTTTCCTTCAAACTTAGGAATTCAATCATGGAATATTTACGTTTGGAAACCTTTTTCTGTGAATATTCTACGAAGGCAATCTTGGCGATAACCGTTCGTAATGAAACTTCGTAGAATTGCGCACTTTCGAATCCATCTATGTCATAAACTTTATAAAATAAATTTTCTTCAGCGTCGAGGACGGTCCCTACCTTCTGGCTTAATGGTATTATTTCACCATTTTGAGCCCCCAAAACACTGGACAGATAAAAAATGAATAGGTATTTACTTTGATTCGATAAGTTCAATAATCTCACCATCTTCAGGGAAACGATTGAGTTTCTTTTTGGAAAATATTAACTCACCATTCTTCATGACCTCAAAGACTCCACCACCGGATGGGTTTAGTGTTAAACTGGAAATCTGTGTACCATATTTTTCCAAAAGAATATTAGCCAAACTGGCTGCCCTTGGCAAATAGTTTCAGACGTTACAGTATTCAATACTTATTTTCATTATTACTCCATGAATTGTGCAAACCAGAAAATGGCAATAATCACGAATCCTCCTGCCATACCAAACAATATGTATGCAGCAACTTTAAAAGTCCGGGCGCTGGCATCATATCGATATACGATTTTTTCGCCATCTTCTACAGTTATTTTTCCCATTAAAAGTCAAAAGATGTTTCAATGGTTGTTTGTTTTATAGGCTCAAGTTCACCGGTCCCGTTATCTCGATAAAATTGACGAAAGTCCCAAATAAGACTGACGCCTTTGCTTATTTCGTACCCCAGACGGTATCCCAATACTGTATTGACAGACGGATTACCAAAATCAAAAGGATTTCTATCATTATTTCGCTGATAATAGGCAGTTGCAACACTCAATTTCGGAATATTATCAGGATTGACATTCACAGAAGCGAAAAAACTCTTAATGGTATCACTGGCGGAAGTCATATTTGCATATGCACCACTCAAACTGGCAAATCCAAAGACATCCGCACTTATGGATCCAAAATAACCACTTAAATCCTCTTTCATGGTTGAATCAGCAAACAATACCATATCTTTTGTATATATCTTCGTCTCATCATTTGTGTAAATGGGTACTACCCGTGTAATATCGTAAGATTGATCAAAGAATTGTGGAACGTAATAACCGCTTTTTAATCGATATTCAACGTTGACATTCAGGAATTTGAATAAATTCATTCTAACGCCTGGTATTGAAAAACCATTTCCCGTTTTAGCATCTCGGTAAAATTCGGTTCCTTTCTTTCCTGCCTCTGGAATATTGATAAAGTTGAATTCTGAATACAAAAGCAAGGAAATCATCTTATTACTTAATATTGGATAACCAATATCAAAAGCAAATGCTGTAATGGATGCCCTATTATCCTCGATACTGAAGGGTGTTCCTTTTAAAGATGATAAATCATTATCTATCGGGTCATAAACGTTATCACCATCTGCATCGATATCCCACGTGGTTGAATCGACTCCACTATGGGGATCTGGAATACCATCTCCATCAGTATCATTCCACAATTTTTTATCATCCGGGAAATCATCAAAAATGTCCGGATATGTATCATCATCCCCATCTTTCATCCCACTAAATTGATTCAAATCCATCACCAAGTTGGCGCCAATCATTAATGGAAATGCTTTTGAAACTTTGTAGGTTCCTCTCAAACCAAGCAGTGTTCCACCTCGGGAGAAATCTTTCACATTAGACATGAAAATTTCAGTACCAATGTTTCCAAAATTCATTCCCGTATTTACACCGATTTGCCTGACTGTTGGAAATTCCATCATATTCGAGTATCCCATTAATAGACCACCATATCCTAGGGTCACATTATCCAGAGATCCCAATTTAATCCAGAATGGATCTTGTTTCTCTCCCCAGCGAACATAAAGGACTTTATCCAAGATTACAGATGGATCATTTTTAACGTCCCATTCATTTGGACGAACGTTTCCTTCATTATCGATATAGATTACGAGATCCAGTCCTACTCCCAGCTTTCCAAATCTGAATTCAGGGCGGAGAGCGATTTGATTATAAAGAATACCGTCGATGGTTACTGATCCAACACCAAGCCCCATCCCGAAAGGGCTGCCTGCTTCAGGAGTTGCGGGGGGCGCTTCTGATTCGGGAACTTCCGGTTGTTGTTCCGGTACTTGTTGAGGCTCTTCTGCCTGTCTCTGTGGTTCCTCGGTTTTTGATTCTTCGGGTTCGATTTGTTCTTCTTCGGCTGATTCAGCTTCTTCTTCGGCTTCAGGTTCTTCTTCTTGAATATCTTGTATGTCAGCTTCCGGTTCCGTCGGATAATCTTTAGGACTAAAAGGTTGTTGAGTTAACGTTCCCAAAGCATTGGAGATGGCTTGCTGTCCCGGTTGAACATTAATTGTTTGTCCACTGACAGAGTTGTATACGTCAAAATTGCCTTCCTGGCAGAAAAATTGATCCATCCCACTCGGATCTGATACTGCAGCAAATTCAGTTCCTTTTACAGAAGCCACCGAAACAGGTGTTTCCACGCGAAATGATTTACCGCCGGTTTGCTTTGTCACCTTATTAAAAATAGTACCTTGCTGTAATTCCAGCGTCCGGGTGCTGGGAGAATCTATAAACTGAAATTCTGTATTTTCTCGAATTTTGACAACGGATTTATCATCGATAAAAATGATAATGGCAAATCCTGTTTCACCAATTCTGATGGCATCACCGTTGTTAATGCCTCTTCCCGCTTTCACATCCGCGGAGAAAGATTGATTACCGATAGGTTTTAACATCACATCTCCATCAGATTTCATGACCCGCGCAATGGCATCAGCATTGGCGAAATTCATTAAGATCAAGAATGATAATGTTAAGGTGAAAACAATTCGTTTCATGATATTACCTCATAAATAGTGTTTAAATTTGTTGAAATTTACTCCATATGAATCATTTTACAAGTTAACTAGTTTGATCATATCCTTTTAAAATATTCATGAGCCAATTCGATAAGAGAATGAAATGGAACACCGGTTGCTTGGGTCATTGTCATTTCGCACATATGGTTCGTGGATACACCTATGCTGCTTTTCGGGATTTCTCTGAAAGATTTCCCACAGTTGTCACCGGCACTTTGGGTCAGCTCCGGCAGAAACAGTCCCTTGTCACCCGCGGTTGCGCAACACCCATTTGATTCCTGATAAATAACATTAGAAGCCATTTTTTCAACAACAGAAATAAACTTCTCCTCATGGTGCATTTTTTGAGACGCACATGTATGATGAATCAATACATCGCGCTTCAACTTTTCATGTTGATCGAAATAATGTCTCTTTTCATAGAAAAATTCTACTATATCAACAAATTTCAAGCCCGATAAAATCCTGACATTGTTGTCATTTTTTATATGGTATAGACACGATGATATATCTATTAATATTGGGATTTGCCCTTTATTGCTTAATGTATACAATTCATTGGCTGTTTTATCAATCATTAATGAATGAGCTTTAACATATCCTTTCGAAGAAAATGGCATACTGCAGCAGAGAGAATTAATGGATTCGGGAATGAATAATTTAACTCCCAGGAACGGAGCGATATCCATCATCATATTAACCACCGATTCATTCTTCGTCGTACCCAATGAACGATGAATACATGATGGAAAATAGATTAAATCATCACCTTCTCCGGATAAATAAGTTCTTATTTTTGGTGCACGTTTTAAAGAAGAATTCCATTGAGGAATATTCTTTAACCCAATTTTACGTAATCCACTCGTTATTTTTTCCATGTTGCCTGGTCCAAATATATTTACTCCAACCAATCCTGCCTTAATCAACCATTGAATTTGGGAAAAATGATTCGCTGCATATTCAGCCATTGAATTAGAAAATGATGTGTGATGATTAAACCGATAATCCTTGATTAATAATCCTGTATCAATGTTTACCGGGCATTTCAAGGCACATAATCCATCGGTGGCACAGGATTGGTTTCCGCTATAATTGAAATCCTTCACTAATTGTTCCAATTCTACCTTCGAATGATCCTTCAGGCTCATTTCCCTGATGACGACAATTCGCTGTCGAGGCGTCAAAGTTATGTTCCTCGAGGGACACACAGATTCGCAAAATCCACACTCCACACATAAATCCACTTTATGAGATACGAGGGGCATTTCCTTTAAGTTTTCCAAATGAGTGTTCGAATTACGATCTAATAATACTCCTGGATTTAAAATATTATTCGGATCGGCCAGCAATTTGATTTTCCACATAATCTCATAAAGTTCTCCTCCCCATTCCGTCTGAACAAACGGCGCCATGTTGCGGCCTGTTCCATGCTCAGCTTTCAAAGATCCGTCGAATTTTCCAATGGTCATTGAAACCAGTTCATTCATCATTCCTTCAAATTGCTTAACACCTTTTGGTTTGTTTAAATCAATTGAAGCAACAAAATGCAGGTTTCCATCTTTAGCGTGCCCAAACACAACCGCATCATCATATTTGTACGATTGAAAAATATGGTGTAATTCTTTGACAGCGTATGGCAAGTCATTATTCATTACACAAATATCTTCTGTGATGACACTTTTCCCGGCCTTTCTTAATGCTCCTACAGCGGGATATAAACCTTTTCGTACTTTCCAGAGGTTATCTCTTATTTCAGCGTTTGAAGTAAAAGAAGTAACCAACTTTCCATTCAGTATAGGTAATTCATCAGAAGCTCGTTTTGTTCTCTCAAATAATCGTTCATCATTTTCATCATCAAATTCACACAGTAATGCGGAATGACTTAATTGAAGGTTTTCAACATTGAACGGTTGATACTCTAAATGTCGAACCGTGGTTAATGAAGAGTAATCCATTAATTCCAAAGCGCTGGCGCCCAGGTCACTCAGAATAGGGATTGATGCGCACGCATCAGCCATATCGTTAAACAAAATAAGCCCTGTTGATTTGGATGGCGGATCGTTTATTGTATTTAAAATAACCGATGAGATGAAAGCCAGCGTTCCCTCTGAACCAATCAATAAATGAGAAAAGATATCCAATGGATGTTCAAAATCCAGAAATGCATTCATTGAATATCCCATTGTGTTCTTAATCCGATATTTTTTGCGAATTTTATCAACCAATAAACTATTTGATTGAATTTGTTTCTTGCATTCTGAAATACCTTTTGCCAGGTTTTTTTGCTCAATGATAAATCGGTCATAATCTGATTCAATTGCCGTATCAAAGATGGACCCATTTGTTGCAATAAACCGTATTGATCGCAAGGTATGATAGGCATTGTTTTTTACACCACAAACCATCCCGGATGCATTGTTTGCAAGAATTCCTCCAATCATGCAAGAGTTTATCGAAGCGGGGTCGGGTCCGATTTTTCTATTATATGTAGACAAATAGTTATTTGCATGACTCCCAATAACACCTGGTTCTAGTTGAATAGCGTTTCCCCCGTCCAGAATTTTCCAATGTTTCCAATCGCGAACGGTTTCAGCGATGAACCCTTCACCGATTGATTGCCCTGATAAAGACGTACCGGCTGTTCGAAAAGTGATGGGTGTTTTGGTATTATTAGCATAATTCAGTAAGGAGATAATATCTGTTTCATTTGCCGGTCGAACCACTGCTTTCGGGATCACCCTGTAAAGACTGGCATCATGGCCGTAAGCTAGACGGTCAATCAGGCGTGTGTGAATTTTATTTTCAGAAATTCTTTTTGATAGATCAGCGATCATACCAGCATCGATTACGAATTATTTGAGGTACTTCAACTGTTTTTTGGTTATTATAATCAAATGAAATCATTTTAAAAATACCCGCAAAACTAGGATGTGTTTCATCGTTTTGAAAAATGGCTCCTAGAAAATCAAAGCTTTTGAAACCTACTCGGTTGATTCGATGACAGATGATTAATTGTGCAGGGTGTTCAATTTGGTTGATATATTCAATATTTATTCCTCCAAGAATCGTGGAAGGATCTTGATTCATTCTAATGTCACTAAATCCGAGGGATGAGTAATATTCCACTCTCGCTGTCTCCATATAAGCTAAATACATGGCATGGTTAATATGCCCTAACCCGTCCATATCTCCCCATCGAGTTTCCAAGGCAAACTGATGATCAAAATCATTTTGATTTAATTGTCGATATTTTTTCATATAAATGATTAGTATTTATAATTATGAGGAATCACATTAGTCAATCAAACAAAGCGAGGAATAGCTGATTTCTCAACTCACGTTTAATTGACATTGCGATTGAATAATTTTACTCTGCGGTCTTTTTTCTCACGTCTATCATTAACTATCCTACGATCTTCACTTACAGGATAAAGTTTTTTTCGTCGATCTGAATTTCGACGCTCTTTTATTCTTTTGTCTATCATGTTATCCATTACTTCTTCCCTAGTATTATTGAATTTCATAATTTGTTTTCAGTTGCTCAACTTACTTTGAATTTATAACACTGCTCAAAATGATTTTCTATCAGGAAAATATGTTATTCCTCTTCGAAATCCGCATAGTTTGGTATGGGCGGAATTCCCATAAGAATATCTGCAAAATCTTCTTCTAATGAATGGATTGGTGACTCAATAATTCTCCCAATTTCATTTTTATTTTTATAAACAATCAATGTAGGTACATGATGAATATTTTTTCCGATTTCCTCTTTTCCCGGACTTTGTTTATTTCGATTTAAACTGACAATTATAAAGTTATTTTCGTCGAAATCCAAATAGTCTAAAATTTTATATATTCTGGGTACTTCCCTGCGGCTGTCACTGCACCAAGTTCCCATAAAACATTCAAGAGTTATTAAAGTATCTGAGTTATTTATTGTGGACAGGATTTCTTCTTCTACTTCATAGTTCACATATTCTTCATTAAACCATTCATTAAAATGCTCACTTGCTGTGTAGTCACTTCGGTGACTTAATCCAATGAGCATGGGGTTTCCTGTTTTCTCGTCCGTTAATATCTGGGGAGATTGGGCAAAACTGATTCCTATTAAAGTGAGTAATAATATGGATATTTTTTTCATCATTAGGTAAATATGGTTTGTTGTTTTTGTTCAATCAAAGATGGTTCATTATTTTTAGGTGTATTTACTCGAGTGGAAACTGGATATAGTGTCATTTCTTTATGATTGTATGGCTTAAGCAATTGGAGTAAATCGTCTATGGGTTCACCAGAAATCCACAATTTTTCCGATTCATGAGGAAGTATGGCAGGCATTCGGTTATGAATGGGCCGGATGAGTTGATTTGGCGGGACAGTAATAATTGTAAAAGATTTTATCACGCTCCCATCTGGAGCCTTCCACTCTTCCCACAACCCGGCAAATGCAAAAAGGTTTTCATCAGTTAATGTGATGCGATAAGGCTGTTTTCCTGCCTGGTGACGCCGCCACTCGTAAAATCCGTCTGATAACACTAAACAGCGTCTATTTTGTGCAGCATCCTGGAATGATGGCTTTTCCTGAATGGTTTCAGCCCGTGCATTGATGAGTTTATTCCCAAACCGCTCGTCTTTGGCCCAACTGGGAATTAATCCCCAACGATGAAAGGAAGCTTGATCCGGTTTGTCATCGGTAATAATAGGCAATATTTGACTAGGGGCAGCGTTGTAAGTTTTTGTGAAATAAGTTGGGTTAATGTTAATTTCGAAACGTTTTTCGATTTTTTCCCTGTCTTTGGTGAGTGTAAACCTTCCGCACATAGTGGAATTTATGTCATTTATTCGATTTATATATGAGAAACCATTTCGTCCAAACTAAAATAACGAATTTCAAATTGCAGCATTTTAACGAATTGGTTTCGGGATTTAATGTGGTTAAAATACTACAATGCCATTCTCATATTGGCTATTCTACCGATGATAGATGTAGTACGCAGG
>JBHHTW010000011.1:0-60569 GCA_046861385.1 Fidelibacterota bacterium
ACCAGTTACCACTCTACCAGTTACCACTCTACCAATCACCCATTACCCCTCACCAATCTCTAATTCATCCAGAAGTTTCTTGGCTTCTTTATCTTTAGGATTTTTTTCCAACCATGATGAAAGCAGCTCCTTTGCTTCTTCATTCATTTCCAACTTTCGATAATTTATCACCAAACTTGAAACTATTTCCGGGTAATATTTCCGATACTGGTTCCATAATTTTTTATTAATATTTTTTCTATTTTGACCGCCATCCAGGATTTTCGTTTCTAATTCCTGGTAATCACTATATAGATCATTCAATAGTAATAAACTGGAATGATATTCCTTCATTTCCATATAGGATTGAGCGTACTCAAGGTTATAGCGAACCGTATTTCCTTTTCTATTTACCAATTCTAAAAGTATTTCTTTATATTTGGAATCATTACCGATTCCATGATATAATCTACCGACCTGATAATAAAGGTCTCTATTTTCCATCCGGATCGTGTTTACCGGTAAATTTTCAGCCATTTTATCTAATACCATTTCTGCTTTTTTCCGACTGGCTTCAGCGCTATCTTTATTTGCAGCCTGCAGACGTTGAAACTCCATAAAATGATGAACTGCTAATTGCATATATGCACTGCGGTAATTCTGGAGTAATCGTATAATTTGAGTATTATAAAAAACATTTTCGTTTCCCAAATTACGGAATAAATATTTATCATGGGGACTGCGGAACCATAACGAACCTTCATCTTTTTCCCATTTTGATCCTACTCGATTTTGATTCCAGGTTTCTTTATTAAACTCCGTTAATAAATGATCTTCCATTCGATCAGGATTAATTCCTTTGGTTTTGAAGGGGCGAAGACGATAAACCAGTCCTTCCATTTCCAAATAATTTTCAAGACCGATGCGATTACTGGGGGAAACTGTTACAGCAAAATATATGGGGGAAGACCAATCTGTATCATTAATGATTTGCATAATCATCATATCCTGAACTTTTAATGCCTGTTTGGCATAAGTAGGTTTAACGGTCCAAGTGATCTGCTGTTCGCTTTCCACCGGGAAGGTCACCTCGCGGGTTTTCCAACGGGTTAGTCCGGCAGTAACATTACGTATATCATCATCAGATATTTTTATAAATCGCTTACCAATTATTTCATCCTCATCACGTTCGCGAATCCGTGTATTATATTCTTTATCACTCAGTCGAGATTCACGGAGTTGTTTAATATACCAAGGTGTATTTAATAAACTCAAATTCACAACCGATACATCTTTCCGAATCTTTTCCACTTCTTGTAAATACCATAATGGGAATGTATCATTATCACCGTTTGTAAATAAAATTCCGTTTGGCTCGCAGGATTGGAGCAGATTATAACTATAATCCCAGGCGACATAATTACCGCTTCGGTCATGTTCTTTATAATTGGCCTTTAGCATCACGAGTGGAATAAATATAATCTGTAGCAATAGGGTGCCCATAATAACCTGATGGCTCAATTTTGGCTTTTTAATAAAATTCAAGATCCACTCACTGATTGCAGCTGAACCTACTCCAATCCATACAGAAAAGGCCAGAAAGCTGCCAACGTAAGAATAATCCCGTTCCCTGGGCTGTGGGTTATCCTGGTTCAAATAAAAAATGAGCAGCCAACTGGTGACAAAAAATAGAGAGAATATTGAGAATGAAACGGTCCAATCTTTTTTAGAATGATACACGAGTCCAATCATTCCGAATATGAGTGCAAAGGGCAGGCCAAATTGAAACCAGTTAACACCGTCCTCTCGATTATTGGCTCCCATTGCACTTGTAAAGTCATCGGTTGAAGGACCTCTGCCGGCAAACTGCCATAGAAAATATCGATTATACATTTTCCGAATCTGGTAATTCCACAAAAAATCCCATTGTTTATTGAAATTATAAAATTTATACTTTCTGTCTTGGCGTGAAGAATATGTATTTCTTCCTGCTGCCGGTCTCCCAACGACTTCATGTTTGGGTGGAAGTCCATTATAGCGCCTGGGGAATTGACTGATTTCGCCATATTGTTCGCGCTGCATATATGAAATGGCAGCAGACATATTTTCCGGGTTATTTTCATCTATTGCCGGATCCTGTCCAGAACGGATAAATATCAATGAATAACTTGAAAATCCAATTAATATAAGAACAGCCGAAGACAGGGCTAAAGACACTAACTGATGCTTATTCTTTATAGACCAAATTGCAGCACCCAGAACGAAGAGGACTAAAAAAATAACACCTTTGAGTCCGGCAAATTCAGCGAAGTTTGGCAGGCCAAGGATGATTCCATTATGGATGATCAGAAAAATTAAAATTGTAATTATGGTTGTAATAAAAAAGGTCTTCCATTGAAATTCCATTTTACGGAAATATATAATTAATGCAATGAACGGTAGTGTCAATAAATTTAAAATATGAACACCGATTGCCATACCAAACATGTAGGCTATTATCAGAATATAACGCTCGCTTCCTGGTTTATCAGCTCTGTCAGACCAATGGAGGATCAACCAGACAACAATCGCCGTAAAGAAGGTACTCATTGCATACACTTCTGCTTCAACGGCATTGAACCAATGACTGTCGGTAAATGCAAAAGTCATAGCTCCGACAAACGCGGCGCCAAAGGCTATTAATGAATCTTGACGGGTTCGAATTTCACCACGCCAATGGGCAATCACCTTAACAATAATTAAATAAAGAAGCATCACGGCTATAGCGCTCGTTATGGGTGAGATAAGATTTACACGGTAGGCAATATCTGTATTAAGGGGCAGCATTGAAAATAGTCTACCAAGAATCAAATAGAGCGGACTCCCCGGAGGATGAGGAACACCCAATATGTACGATGTGGCGATGAATTCTCCACAGTCCCAATACGGTACTGTAGAAGCCATAGTGCTCAAATAAACAATAAATGAAACGACCAGAGTGATGGCCGCAATTATTCTATTTAATAACATATTATCTTTAGAAATCACTTTTTCCCCTCGTTGTTTTTATCTACACCATTATTGGTGTTCCTTGACTCTTCTTCCAGTTTGTTTTTTTGCCCTTTCCCCTCTTTCTCGCCTTCGCTAAAGCTTCGGCCGGTAGGCATCTTATCTTCAGTTTTTTTATTCTTTTCCTCAACAAAATTCATTTTTAACTCTCGAACAAGGTGGTCTAAATATTGATCCTCATTTTGAGACAAATTTCCTTTCATACGCTTGTGAAGCATTTCCAGCATATCGATTTGTATAGTCGCTTGATCTAAGTCTTTTTCCAATTGATCATTAATGGGATTTTTGATTTTCCCCAAAAATACCCAGGAACTATGGACCAAAGATGAAATGAGTTGATCAAATAATTGCTGTTCTGTTAATTTATTCCCCGGAGACATATTTTCTTACTTAACGTCGTATTATTGCTGTTGTTTCAACGAAATAAAGTCCGCGAATTTATGTCTTATATTGGAAAAGATGAATGTTTGATTATCTACTTGTTAAAATATGATATTATTATCATTTTATTTCATTACATAAATCAACGAACTGCATTTCTCTTTATTCAATAATGAAGAAACCCATGAAACAAGTCCGTTCCAAAGTCCGGAGATTGCTGACTGACCCCTATGTTGAGCACTTAGCATTGAAACATAAAACCCATCAAATTGCATTCTACGAATATCCATAATTGAAAACCCATTTCCAGTCATGATTTTTTCCGCGGAATGTGGAGAGAAATGATATAAATGTCTTGGGACATCATAAGCAGCCCAATCTGCTCCGTATTTATCAGCATCAGTAGATTCATAATTCGGCAGTGCAGCGATCAATACACCGTTCGTATTTAGCTGCATTCGAATTTTTTCCAAATATATCCAAGGTTCATGAACATGCTCTAAACTATGCCAGCAGGTAATGATATCATATTTTTCATCTGAGTTCAACCATTCAGTCTGGGAATTAACCGAAATCCCAAACTGATTTTTCACAAATGTGCGTGCTTTGATTGAGGCATCTATTCCCGCGACATCCCAGCCGTTTGATTTCATCATATTCAAAAAATGTCCGGTGCCGCATCCCATATCCAGAAGTTTTCCGGTTTTCCTGCCAAGGGCGGATTCGACCAATCGCCTCTTCTTTGAAAGCATGATAGAGCGTACCATTTTATACACTCCATCAAATAGACTTCTTGTTTGATCAGAATGGGAGATATATTCATCCGATTCATAATAGCTGCCAATGATATCTTTTTCAGGAAATGGGCTTGTTATCCCCAATCGGCAGCTTGGACATTCCATAATGTCAAAATTGTCCTTGGACACCAAATAATCTTTGGTTGTAAAAAGGTTTTTCAACTCACGTTTGCATATGGGGCAATTTGTTTGCTCGATCATCAGCCAATGTTCACCGTATCCAAATATTGTGCATAATCTCTCATCAGCCTTTCTTTCATTAGAACGTGCTTCTCTAATTTCAAATCCCTCTTGGCTATCTCTTGAGCTGCTTTTCTCGCTTTTCTTATAATGGGTCCATCGGTGACTAAATCTGCAATCTTATATTTAAAAAATCCACTTTGTTCGGTACTAAAAAACTTACCGGGTCCACGTAACTTCAAGTCTTCATCTGCAATAACAAAACCATCATTGGTTTTTTCCATGATAGACAGACGCTTTCGGGATGTGTCTCTAATATTCCGTTCCACTAAAATACAATAACTTTTTGCACTGCTTCGACCCACGCGTCCCCGGAGTTGGTGGAGTTGCGTTAAGCCAAATCGCTCTGCATGTTCAATAAGCATAACGGTTGCATTGGGTATATCAATCCCTACTTCAATCACCGTAGTTGAAACCAAAATGTGAATTTTATTCTTTTCATACGCATTCATAATCGCATCTTTTTCATCTTTTTTCATTCTTCCATGAATGAGCCCGATATTCAACCCTGAAAATATTTTTTTCAGATTCTCAAACCCTTCTGTGGCAGCCAAAAGATCAGACTTTTCAGTTTCTTCCACCAGAGGATATACAATCATACATTGATGACCGGCTTTTACTTCTTCGCTCATAAATTTATACACATTCTGCAAACGGTTTTCATCCACTATTTTAGTCGTAACCGGCTTTCGATTTTTGGGCATTTCATCTATGATGGAAATATCCATATCGCCGTGATAAGTGATCGCCATGGTCCGGGGAATGGGTGTAGCCGTCATAGCTAACAAATGAGGATTAAGACCCTTTTTTAATAAATCTCCTCGCTGCACTACACCAAAACGATGCTGTTCATCCACCACGACAAACCCCAATTTTTTGAATTCAACCGTCTTTTGGATTAAGGCATGAGTTCCGATTAGGATGTCAATAGATCCATTTTTCACAGACTCTAATATTTTATTCCGCTCACTTGTTTTCTGATTGCCCACTAATAGCGCACAGATGATGTGAACTTTATTTAATTGTATTTTGAATGATTCATAATGCTGGTGCGCCAATATTTCTGTGGGAACCATCACGGCAGCTTGTACACCATTGGCGACTGCATTTATCGCTGCTAATATAGTGACGATTGTTTTCCCTGAACCGACATCTCCCTGAAGTAATCGATTCATAGGTATGGGTTTTTCCATGTCATGGTGTATTTCTTTTAATACCCTTTTCTGTGCAGGTGTAAGTGCGAATTCCAGGGAATCCAATATCCATTTCATTCTTGAGTCCGATTTTTTCAATGGATTCGTCCCCTGTTTTTGATACGATCGATGGCGAAGAATCATCAAAAGCTGCAAAAAATAATGTTCATCAAACTTCAGTCGATAAGTCGCCTGTTTTAAATCCTCGAGAGATTCGGGGAAATGAATATTTTGTATAGCATTTCTCTGAGAACATAAATTATTCGATTGGATGATCTCTTTATCCAAATAATCAGCAAACGATTGAATTTGATCTGACAATGTTTTAATGATTCTGCGCAGACTGCGATGATCAATATGAGCATTCCTCAATTGAGAAGATAGCGGATAGAGTGGAATAATAGTACCTGTATTGATTGGGTCAGCATCCGTATCCAATTTATCATAATCGGGGTGGATAATTTGCAAGCCATTGTAAAACTCCACCTTCCCATGGATAGCCATTCGATCTCCTTTTTCCATGGCATTCTTTATATATTTAACTCCATTGAACCAGACCAATGAAATTAATCCCGTCCCATCAGAGAGAACCGCTTCATAAATTTTACGCTTTCGAGTCTGCCGTTCACCGCAGATTTCAATCGTTCCGATTATGGTCGTTTCGTCACCTTTTTTGATATCTCGAATGGATTTAACCGTTGTACGATCCAGGTATCGCCGAGGATAATAATGTAAAATATCATTTACAGTTTGGATGCCGGTTAATGCTAAAGCTTCAGCCCTTTTTGGACCGATACCCTTAATATATTGTATAGGGGTATTTAAATCAGGCTGTGTTGACACAAGGAATTATTTCCATTCCTTGCGATATGTATAAGTCACTGTTTTTGAATCTCCTGGTTCTACCGTAAATGGGAAATAAATGGTGGATGCATCTTTTTTAATATAATTATCCGATGCATCACGAATGACCCAATCACCATGAATTCGTTCTTCGAGACGGATAGAAATAGCTTCGTCTTTAATATTATTCACAACGATCTCAATGGATGCGTCTTCACTTTTTCGTTGGCGGTCGTAATGCAGGACTGTCCTTTTACCAATCACATCAAAAGCCCGTCCACCGGAAATCGTTGCTGTTTCGCCTTTGGGAACTTGTTTTAGTTCATCCTGACCGGCATATTCCATGGAACCATCAGATGATTGTAAATACAAACTAATTTTTCCATGAGGCAGAGGAATATTCAATCCGTTTTCCTCAGTGTTTGCAAACTGAATCTCAATTTGAAGTGGTTCTTCTTTTTTGCTTCGTTCAGAATTTTTAAAAACATAGGTTCTTGTAAAATCTACTGTCCGAGGCTCATATAACCTGACTGTGATATTTTGGTTTTGTTTCAAGTCAATTTTCCCCGGTATAGAGTAAATATGAAAATCACCTAGTGCCTCTTCTGCTGCCACAGCACTGATTTCATCTGCCATCATACTTGTTTTCGCCCGATATACCGGCTGGGGCCGTCCCCCTTTTTTTTGCAAATTTCCTTCCACCAATTTCAAAGAATAACGATTAAAATCGATGCTGCTATGATTAACAATGACCGCTTCAGTAATAAGTTCGCCTTTTGTTCCATTCTGTACAAAGCGATACACAGCATTCCAATGGAAACCTCCTGTAAGGTATACAAGGTTCCCTCGGACATTCCCACCTTTTGAGCTATAAATATCCCAAGTCAATTCGGGCCGTAACTTTGGGACTATTTTTGTATCCCGTGTGTACATATAAGTCACTTTATTACCTGAAATAGTAAGGATTTCTTTCCGAGTTTTAAGGGAAATACTGTTCTCATTAAATTCGATCAAAGTGCCTTCATGAATTTTTTCATTTTCAACCATTACATAAACATTCTCTCCAATTTTATTTCTGAAATATTCGTCTCCATTGAAGACATCGTTTTTAAAATGCTGATAATGAACCACCGTATTTTCTAACATTAAAAATGGTGAATCCGGAAGGAGATCAGCGGGTAATTTATTATAAGTGATTTCAAATTGCTTTGAAGGAATACTCCACTGGACTGATTCTTTCACCAATGCTATATTATCTTTATAAATAGTCATATTTTGGCTAAATAAAAGAAGGGGTATTAATAAGATGAATATTCTCATTGCAGCATCTCCAAATTGGCATTTACTTTTTCTAGTTCAGTAGACATTTCTTCCTGTTTTTCTTTTTCTCTCATTATGATATGGTTGGGCGCTTTACTAATAAACTGATCATTTAACAGCTTTCCAGCTATCCCTTTTAAATGACCTTTAATTTCGTTGGCTCTTTTCTGAAGACGAGATCGCTCCACATCCAAGTCAATTAAACCACCCAAAGGGATATAAAGTTCATTTTTTCCTATAACAACTGTGGCTGATTGATCCGGTTTTTTCTGATTTGCACTTGCCTCAATGGATGACGTCCCGGTAAGAGAAGATATTACGGTTCCATATTGATTTAAGAAACCTGCCATACCATTATCACATTTTGCAATTAGATCGGACTTTTTTGCAGGAGGTATATTCATACGACTTCGAATGGTTCGAATACCCGAAATAACATCCTGTAATAATGTCATCTCCTTTTCTGACTCATTATTTAACCAATTTTCCTCAACTTTTGGCCAGCTTGTTACTATGATATCCGGATCATTATCATTCTTAAAATGAGACCATAATTCTTCAGAGATGAATGGGGCAAATGGATGGAGGATCGCCAAAGTGTTTCTTAATACATAAATAGCTACTGCCCTTGAAACATTGGCCACATGGGCATCTTCTCCATAAAATCGCGTCTTCGCAATTTCTATGTACCAGTCACAAAAATCACTCCACGTAAATTCATAGAGCACTTTTGCAGCTTCGTTAAAGTGAAACCTGTCTAACTGTTTGTTAAATGCAATGATGGCTTTTTGCAATTTGCTCATTATCCAGCGTTCCGGCAGATCCAATTCTTCATTCATAAGATCAATATCCTGGTTTTTCCCCTCTTCTAAGTTCATCAGAACAAAACGGGATGCGTTCCAGAGTTTATTCATAAAATTGCGACCTACTTCCAATCGGGAGGATGAAAATAAAACATCAAGACCCTGAGGCGCCATGAGCATGGTTCCAAAACGAACTGCGTCGGTACCGTATTTTTCAAATAGATCAAAAGGGTCCGGTGAGTTCCCCAATGATTTACTGAATTTCCGACCTGTTTCATCCCGGAGGATAGACGTGAAATACACATCTTTAAAAGGTAATTCATTCATGAATTCATAACCGGTGATAATCATTCGTGCAACCCAAAAAAAGATAATGTCCGGTCCGGTGACCAATGCATTCGTGGGATAAAAATAACTTAATTCTTCACTCCTCTTTGGCCAATTAAGAACGGCAAAGGGCCACAGCCATGAACTTGCCCAGGTATCCAATACATCGGGATCTCTATCCCAATTTTCAGGATCGTCCGGCCCATCTACAGATACGTGTAATCTTTTAGGATCATCTTTATGATACCAAACCGGAATCTGGTGTCCCCACCAGAGCTGACGGCTGATACACCAATCTCTAATATTTCCCATCCAATGATTATAAGTTTTAACCCAATGCTGTGGATGAAATTTAATTTTGCCGTCAGACACTGCTTCCAGTGCCGGTTTGGCCAGCTCATCCATTTTCATGAACCATTGTTCGGACATATAAAACTCAATGGGTACTTGGCCTCGTTCGGAATATCCAACTTTATTTACGTAATCTTCTGTCAATTCCAAATAACCCTGCTCATCTAAATCTTTTACAACTGCTTTTCGAGCTTCTTCTCTGGATAAATACTGATAGACCTTTGGAACATTTTCATTAAGGGACGCATCATCATTCATAATGTTGATGAATTCAAGATGATGACGCTCGCCCATTGCAAAATCATTGGGATCATGTGCCGGTGTTACCTTTACGCAGCCCGTTCCAAATTCCGGATCTACATATTTATCGGCAATGACAGGTATCTCTCGCCCCACTAATGGAAGTATAATCGCTTTGCCGACTAAATGTGCATATCGTTCATCTTTTGGATGTACTGCGACTGCTGTATCTCCCAGCATTGTTTCTGGTCTTGTTGTGGCTACAACCATGAATTCATCACTATCTTTTACCGGATATTTGAAATACCACAAATGACCTTTTACTTCTCGATGAATCACTTCTTCATCACTAATGGCAGATTTAGATATGGGACACCAGTTTACTAAACGGTGACCTTTATAGATCAATCCTTTTTCAAATAATTTTACAAAAGCAGATGAAACGGCTTTTGAATACCCTTCATCCATGGTGAACCGCTCTCGCTCCCAGTCACAGGAACAGCCAAGCTTTTTCAGCTGCTGGATAATAATTCCGCCATATTTCTCTTTCCATTCCCAGGCGTATTTTAAAAAATCTTCTCTAGAGAGATTGTTCTTATCTATCCCCTGTTGTTTGAGGCTTTGAACTACTTTTCCTTCTGTAGCAATGGATGCGTGATCTGTGCCGGGAATCCAACATGCTTCTTTTCCTTCCATGCGAGCTTTACGAATTAAAATATCCTGAATCGTATTATTCAGTACGTGTCCCATCGTAAGCATGCCCGTTACATTCGGCGGAGGAATAACAATCGTATAGGGTTCTTTATCTGAGTTTACTATTGCATGGAAATAGTCTTCAGCCATCCAATGCTGATACCATTTCTCTTCAATTGCGGTGGGCGTATAAACTTTATCCAGCTTTACAGTCATGATTCACGTGATCCCGATGACGGCAATAAAACAGGTGAACTAATAGTGGGCATGAACACAAATCTATCGGTTACCATTTACCGCTATCCATTTCCCTTACCGTTCTAATATCAGACTAAAAGCAGTCGTGAGTTTCAGCACGTTTTGATTTGCTTTTACAAGATTTCTGCACAATGTACGGCATAAATTCTGCATTACCTTATATCCTGTTTCCGGATGCTCATTACAAATTTCAAATAATTCATCCTTACCTATTTTGGATAGTGTACAATTTGTTAACGCCTTTACGCTGGCTGTTCGTCGATCCCCATCATTAAACAAAGACATCTCTCCAAAAAATAATTTGTAGTCGCTTGAAAGTTTAGTGATTGCTTTTTCACGGTTATCTGCTTCACTTTTATTCATTGAAAGTGTTAGTGCTTGATTCACCTCCACTTCGCCTTTTAGCAAAAGAAAAATAGAATCCCCTACTTCTCCTTCAACAATAAAAGTATCTCCTTTTGTAACATTTACCGTATGTGCTTTATCGATAAATAGTTTTATTTCTGTAATATCTAAACCATCAAAAATTGAATATTCTTTATATGCTTTTAAATCCATACGCGCCTCAAGGTATGATGATGGCTCGTTCACCATCTTTTATTATATAATCTAATTCGGGGTTTATTGTCGTGGTTATTTTACTTTCTTCCTGTAAAGGAATTCCGCCCTCTTTTAATTTGCGTTCGATAAATGCGTCCAACGCCGATGAATCTGCAGACAGTACTTCGCCTATACCCAAGTTTTCTTCTTCAGAAAAAAGGCCGATTAAAATAGATCTATTTATTCCACGAAAATGATTAAAAAGATCTTCAAATGTTTTCCCAACAAATTCTCTTGGAATGTCTACTCGCTTGAATTTATTTACTGAAACGTTATCCAACAACCTGTTGACTGCTTGCGGTATTCCAGGATCCATCACGTGGGCAGCAATCATGTAGGCTCCAAAATCATCACTTATAACCACTTCATCGGCGTTGGCTCGCTTAATATGCGTTAAGTTATCACGGCTGTATAAATAAGCTATTAATCGAATATTCGGCTCTAACCCTTTGATTGTTAAAGTTGCTAAAATGGTTTTTTCATCGGGATTTTGTATTAATTCGTTTACATCACTGGGTATAATCACTACGGTCTCTGCCTCACTCAAATTGGCTCTTTCTAATATTCGTTCATTCGTATAATCACCCGCAACAAAATGTAAGCGAATATCCCGATATCTAGTTTTCAAGCGGGCAATTTGCTCTTCCTCCAGATCATTGATCAGCACCATATCTCTTTCGGCCCCTTCTGCAAGATACTGGATTGAATCAATGACTTTATCGGTGTTTCTGTTCCACCCGCAAAGAATAATATGATTGTGTACGTTTACTTTTTCCAAACCTTTTTCCTCTCGAATTCTTTTAGCAACAAAGATAGATGATATAATAGCTGTAAACATGGCTGTAAGTGAAATCCCCGCAAACATGATCAAAACAGCAAATATACGCCCCTGGGGTGTCGTCGGAGAATAATCGCCGTAACCAACAGTTGTCATGGTAACGATGGACCACCAGAATGGATTCTCATTTTCAGTAATAGACCCTGTTTCCAGAGTGCGCAAAATCAAGCCTCCCAAGATCATGACAACAAAGATACCAAGACCAATCTGGAAAAAACTGTTATGAATTAGTAATCGAAACCAGCGACGCATATCAAAAAATTTAAGTTAGTTCTGACAAAGAAATAAGTGTTGAATAAAAGAAAATTAACTGAAAAATATGATGGCTAAAACTATGAAACGTATATTATTAAAACGTAAACAAAAACTAATATCATTGGTTGATTGAATGATTGGCTGGTTGATTAAGTGCAAATCATCTTTGGAAACTCATCTTATATAAACGCAAAAACACACAAATACCTATTAATCTTTTTCTAATACACCCACAGTTTCAATATGAGGTGTATGGGGAAACATATCCACCATGGCTAATTTTTTAAGTTTAAATCCGTTTTCCAATAAAAGAGCAATATCCCGCGATTGAGTAGTTGGATTACAGGAAATATACACGATTCGTTTTGCTCCAAATTTTGTTAATGCACTGACCATATCTTTATGCATTCCTGCTCGCGGTGGATCAACAATAATCACATCAGGATTTAGTATATTTTTTTTATCGGTTCCTTTTTTAAAAAAGAAATCCAGATTCGCCTTATGAAAGTAAACATTGGTAATTCCATTGGAAATAGCATTCCGCGTGGCATCCTCTAAGGAGGATACGATGACTTCAAATCCATGAACTTCTTTTGCTTTTTGAGCTAAAAACAAAGATATAGATCCCGTTCCGCAGTAAAGATCGTATACTATTTCTTCTCCTGTGAGGTCAGCGCCATTCAATGCTGATTCATATAATTTTTCCCCTTGCTTTGTATTTGTCTGGAAAAAAGAATTAGCAGAAATCTCAAACGTGAGATCGCTAATCTTATCTTTGATGGTGGGTTCTCCATAAAAGAGTGTTTCATATTCACCATAGGCTATATCGGCTTTCTTTGTATTAATGTTATTAATAATGGTAGTCACCTGTGGGAATTGTTCATGAATATGATCAGCCAAGGGTTGGATCAGTTCCGGATTTTCATAACTGGTAACCAAATTTACCATCACGTCACCGGTATTGTGACCAAAACGCAAAACCAAGTGTCGAAGATAACCGTTGTGTGTTTTCACATCATACGGCTTGAGTTTTAATTCCCTGGCTTTTGTTTTTACCGCGTTCAGAATATCATTACCCAATTCCGGTTGAATGAAACATTGATTAATATCCAATATTTTGTCGTAGCGCCGGGGGACATGGAGTCCCAGCGCAAAATCTTTATCAGAATCTTCCGCTTCGCCTGGTAAAATCCAACGTCTGTTGGAAAATGAAAATTCCATTTTATTACGGTAATGATAAATTTCATCTGCACAAATAACTTCATCAACTTTGAAATCTTCTATTCCAGCCTGTCTAATAAATAAGTCCTCAACTTGCTGACGTTTTTGATTGAGCTGTTCTTCATAATCCAGTTGTTGAAAAGTACAGCCACCACAGAATGCGAAATGTTCACATGGTGCGTCTGTTTTGAAAATTGATTCCTTCAGTACTTCCAAAGGTCTTGCTTCGGCGTACCCTTTTCGTTTTCTATATACCAGTGCGCGGATTTCTTGCCCGGGAATTGCATTTTTCACAAAGACTACAAAACCATTTACTTTAGCGATTCCTTTTCCACCGTATGCCAAAGATTCAATGGTTAATTCGTATTCCTGACCTTTTTTTATAGATGTTTCTATCATTTTACTTTTTATAATTAGATAAGATTTTTCAAATATGTTCTTGAATTAATTTGTGTAAAAAATTATAAATGTGAAAAATGTCAGGAATACATTTCCAAAAAACCCACAAGCAGAGATTTCAAATTTTTCACCCCTTTGTTGGCATTTTCTATGGTCTGTTCGTGGCTCAATATTTCACCGCTCATACCGGCCGCCATATTGGTGATTACAGAAAGGGCTGCAATTTTTAATCCCCCATAACGAGCCAAAATCACTTCCGGTACGGTAGACATACCGACCACATTGGCTCCCAACATTTTTGCCGCTCGTATTTCTGCCGGTGTTTCAAAGTTGGGCCCGCAAAACCAAATATAAACACCTTCGTGGAGTTTGATTCCTTCCCGTTCTGCGATCTGATAAAATCTTGATCTCAAATCAGGATCATAAGCATCTGCCATATCCACAAATCGTGAATTTCCTTTTTCTCCAAACAGGGGTGAAACACCTGTGAAATTGATATGATCTGTCAATAACATGACGCTTCCGGGAATTGCTTCTTTCATTAAGCTTCCGGCTGAGTTCGTCAGAATCAATGTTTCGCATCCCAAAGCGGATAAGGTTTGAATCGGGACTGACATTTCATCAGAAGAACCGGTTTCATAATAATGCACTCGACCCTGGAGAATAGCTATATGAGTTCCCTTAACTTTACCCAAAACCAGCTCACCTTTATGACCCGGTACACCCGATGCTGGGAATCCGTTTAATTCATCATAGGAAAATGACATTGGGTTTTCCAACACATCCGCAAAGGACCCAAGTCCAGACCCCAAAATGATTCCGACTTGGGGTTTAAATCCTTGTGATTTTGATTGAATAAATTCGACTGTCTTATTGATGCTCATTATATAAAATCAAATTCCAATTGGATGCCATGTTGTTTTTGTTTCTAATGTATTTAAAATACGATAGGGATCCTGTACTTTTTTATCCAGCCAATTTTCGTCTGTATAGATGATTGGACGTTTGACGTTTAATGCAGCATTCTCCTGGACCATTTTTATTTCTTCCTTAATATTACCGCAATAAACGATAGCATTTACATCCATATGAGTAGAAAATTGTTCCAATAATTCCTCACGGTAACCGGTTAAAATATTCACGACGCCGCCGGGAACATCAGACGTATGCAGAACTTCAGCGAATGTGATTGAGCAAAGGGGCTTTGTTTCCGATGCCAGGACAACGACTGTATTTCCACCGGTGATGGCCGGAGCGACAATGGATATCAAACCAATTAATGATGGTTCATTGGGTGAAATCGCAGATACGACTCCTGTTGGTTCCGGGTAGGAAAAATTAAAATATGGTGATGCAACCGGATTCACCCGGCTAAATACCTGCTGGTATTTATCCGCCCATCCCGCATAATAAATGAGCCGGTCAATGGATTGATTGATTTCATTTTCAGCTGCTTTTTTGGAAGCTCCCTGGAGTATCAATTCATCCAAGAATTGGCTGCGTCTGCCTTCAAGCATTTCCCCGACTCGATATAATATTTGGCTTCTGTTATAAGCTGTGCGTGAACACCATCCGGAAAATGCATTCCGGGCAGAAACAACAGCATTCCTGAAATCTTTTCGTGAACCACGGCAAATATTCACTGTTGTAGAATTTGTTGGATCAGTCCATTTAATATAACGACCGGATTCGGTTCTGGGGAATTTCCCTCCGATAAATAATTTGTACGTTTTTTTAATTTCTTCCCGTTTATTCATTATATTTTCCAATAATCAAATTTCTTTCGTCAAAAAGATTAATCGATTGAGCGAAGTCTCCTGACTTCGTGAGCCAACTACCAGTTACAGCTCGACCAATTACTGTTCTACCAATTATCATTACCAGCTACACCAAATTAACATAAGGCATCAATCCTTCTAAACCGCCTTCACGGCCCATACCACTTTCTTTATAACCGCCGAATGGCGAAGACGGATCAAATTTATTAAATGTATTTGCCCATAAAACACCGGCGCGAATCGCTTTTGACATTTTGAATATTTTTGCTCCTTTATCCGTCCATACTCCGCCTGATAATCCATAAGGTGAATTGTTTGATTTTGCGATAACTTCATCTATCGTACGAAAAGTTTGGATAGCCAGAACAGGACCAAAAATTTCTTCCTGCACAATGCGGTGAGACTGACTGACATCTTCAAACAGTGTTGGAGCATACCAAAAACCTTTTTCCGGCAGCGAACACGATGTTTGATAAATCGTTCCGCCTTCTTTTTGACCAATATCAACATACATCTCTATTTTATCTAATTGCATTTTCGAATTGATGGCGCCAATATCTGTATTTTTATCAAGGGGGTCTCCAACGATCAGTGTCTCCATTCTGTCTTTTAATTTTGAAATAACCATATCCGCTACACTTTCCTGAACAAATAAGCGCGAACCGGCGCAGCAGACATGACCCTGATTAAAAAATATACCGTTAATAATTCCTTCCACCGCCTGATCAATAGCTGCATCTTCAAAAATAATATTGGCCGCTTTACCACCAAGTTCTAGTGTATATCTCTTCCCGGTTCCTGCCACAGTTTTCATAATCAGTTTCCCAACATCTGTAGAGCCGGTAAATGCTATTTTATCCACATCGGAATGTTCCACAAGCGCCCTTCCGGTTTTTCCATCACCATTAATAATATTTACAACGCCGGGAGGTAAATCTGCTTCTTGAGTAATTTCCGCAAGTATCATAGCAGTCAATGGTGTTGTTTCTGCAGGTTTTAATACAACGGTATTTCCAGTGGCTAACGCCGGCGCCAGTTTCCAGGAAGCCATTAATAATGGGAAATTCCATGGAATAATCTGCCCGGCAACTCCTATAGGTTTTGCCTTTTTCCCAGGAAAAGCGTATTCCAACTTATCCGCCCAACCTGCATAATAAAAGAAATGGGCTGCTGCCAGCGGAATATCAATATCCCGCGACTCGCGGATGGGTTTACCGCCATCCATTGATTCAATAACCGCTACCTCCCGTGCCCGTTCTTGAATTAATCTGGCAATACGGTAAACATATTTTCCCCGCTCGGCTGAATCCATTTTTGACCATACATTTTCATAAGCCTCTCTTGCAGCCGAGACCGCTTTGTTAACATCGTCTTTGTCAGCTTCGGCGACTTCAGCCAATTTTTTCTCATTGGCCGGATTAATCGTTTCAAAATATTTTTCTTTCTCCGATGGAATAAATTCACCATTAATAAAAAGATCATATTTTTGTTTAATGCGAATATGGTCTGTACTTTCCGGGGCCGGGCTGTACGACCAGTCCGTTTCTAAAATTAATTTGTTCGTTGATGTTTCCATTTTATAAATTCCCTAATCCAAAGAAAAATAATTTGACGACTGGTATATACCTGTCGATTGTTTTACCATCTGCATCAAAACATCATTCGCCAATGAACTGGCTCCAAAACGAAATAGGTCCGCATTCAGCCAATCTTGTCCTAAAGTTTCCTTGACCATTACTAAGTATTGAATCGCCAATTTTGCTTTACTAATGCCTCCTGCCGGTTTCATTCCAATTTTTTTCCCCGTTTTTTTGTAATAATCACGAATGGCTTCCAGCATCACAAGAACCACTGGAGGCGTGGCTGCTGGAGATACTTTTCCAGTGGATGTTTTGATAAAATCAGCACCGGATCGCATAGCGATATCACTGGCAGATCGAACATTATCCAAAGTTACCAACTCTCCAGTTTCCAAAATGACTTTTAAATGGGATTCTCCGCATGCTTCTTTCACCTGGGTAATTTCATCAGCGATATAGTCATACTCTCCTCCAAGAAATTTTCCTCGGGAAATAACCATATCCACTTCGTCCGCTCCGGCATCAACTACCATCCTTACCTCTTCCAGCTTATTTTCTATGGACGTCATACCACTGGGGAATGCTGTCGCCACAGAAGCGATTTTTATCCCGGTACCTTCCAGGGCTTTTTTTGCAATTGGTACCATAGTAGGATAGACACAAATCGCAGCCACTACGGGCATATCTGGAAATTTATCGTGCAAATGAGCTGCTTTGTAACATAATTGTTTTACTTTCCCAGGCGAATCTTTTCCTTCCAGGGTGGTTAAATCAATCATGCTTAAAATCGTTTTTAGAGCATTGATTTTGGATTCTTTTTTAATGCTCCGTGAAAAAAGTCTTTTAACTCTTTCTTGAGTGCCCACCTCGTCAATGCGATGTACAAATGTTTTCATTATTAGATTTTTTGTTCTGAAGCCGATATCTGTCCACAGCAGATAGTGCTAATTAATGTGCTGAATATACTCAATTTAGGATTCCTTTCACTTTATCAACAAGCAATTGTGCATCCTCTTTGGTTCTACCTTCTGCATAAATGCGCATGATGGGTTCAGTATTTGAAGTACGGAGATGAATCCACCGATCCTCCCAAGAAAATTTTACACCATCGACATCATTGATTTCTGCATTGCTAAAAACAGACTTAGCTTTTTCAAAAACAACATTTTTATCTATTCCCTTAATTTCTACTTTATCCTTTACAATTCTGAACTGAGGTAATGAATAAAAAATGGTGCTGATGGGTTCATCTGTCAATGTCATCCGATGGAGAACCATGGCTGCTGCGACCAGAGAATCTCTCCCGAGATGGGCTTCTTTCAGAATAACACCGCCATTTCCTTCGCCGCCAAAGTCGGCATTTAATTCAACCATTTTCTGAACCACGTTGATTTCACCAACCGCTGATCTTTCAACGGTGGAATGATATTTTTCAGCCAATTTATCCAAAGCCATTGTTGTAGATAAGTTTGTAACCAGCGACTCGGACTGCCCGGTTGTTTGTAAATATCCATCTGCCGCAAAGACCAAAGTATATTCATCCCCTGCCGTATGACCATCCTCCATTACCACCGCCAAACGATCGCCATCTGGATCGGATGCAAAACCGATATCTGCATTATTTTCAACGACAGCTTGACTTAAATCAGTCAGGTTTTCAGGAAGAGGTTCCGGTTTCCGGGCAAAAACACCGTCACCCTCACAATATAGTTTAACGACGTCACAACCCAGTGCTTCCAACATGGCAGGAAGTGCGTCCGAAGCAGCGCCGTTGACCGCATCTACCACCACTTTATAGTGACGATTTCGAATCCTTTTCTGATCAATGCAGGATAAACCAACTACACGAATAAGGTGTTTTTGAATTGCGTTCACATCGGGATAATGCAGACCGGATTCGTTTTCGGCTATTGATATATCACTATCTACAATTCTGAATAATTCCTCACAATCACCAAGATGTAAAAAAGTACCGTCAGAACGAACAAATTTTAATCCGTTCCATTCAATCGGATTATGACTGGCGGTGATAATAACCCCTCCAGCCGCGTCGGTAATTTCAACCATGAATTGAACCGTGGGCGTGGGAACAATATTCAAATTAATAACATCTCTTCCTACTGAATTGAGGGCAAGGGCAAATTTTTCTAAATACATTTCACCGCTGGGGCGGGTGTCTCTTCCCAGGATAAACACTCCTTTTGGCTGCATAGAGTGGAATGCACAGGCATATTTTTTAATAGTTTCAGAATTGAATTCAGGAGCAGTTCCCCGAACTCCTGATATGCTGCGTATGATCATAGGGTGAAATTACAGTTTTCGAATATAAATAATTCAAATGTTACAGAAAAAAAGGCTTCGAAATATTTCGAAGCCTTTATATTTTGAAGAAAGGATATGATCAGCGATTCGCGATGCGTCTCATTCTGGCCATACGGCGTAATGCTTTTTTACGGGAATCTCTCTTCGTATCACTGGGCTTTTCGTAAAAAGCTCTCTTTTTTATATCCCTGAGTACTCCGGCTCGTTCCCATTTCTTTTTAAACCGACGTAACGCCTTTTCCAGCGGTTCGCCTTCTCTAACGGTCACTTCAACCATGTGCAATCACCTCCTTCCAATTATCCTAAATATGTTCGTAACGTTTTACTTCGTGAACGATGCCGTAAACGACGGATTGCCTTTTCCTTGATCTGTCTGACACGTTCCCGAGTTAAACTAAATTCTTCACCGATTTCATTCAGTGTCAATGCGTAATCCCGATCTATGCCGAAATACATTTTAATCACCTGTCGCTCCCGTTCTTTTAATGTAAAAAGTGACTGGCGTATTTCATCCTTTAAGGAATCGTTCATTAACGGTTCATCGGGAGAAGATTGATTTTCATCCTTGATTACATCAATCAATGAATTCTTATCCCCTTCACGGAACGGTGCATTCAAGGAATGATGACGACGGGAAATCCGCATGGCGTCAATCACTTCATCGGGAGTCATTTCTAACTGACGTCCGATTTCTTCTTCATTGGGTGATCGCTCAATTTCCGCTTCCAGTTTTTCAGCTGTTTTTGTGATTTTGCTAATGGTTCCAACACGATTTAACGGCAATCGAACGATTCGTGAATGTTCTGCCAACGCTTGGAGAATGGATTGACGAATCCACCAAACAGCATAAGAAATAAATTTAAAACCACGTGTTTCATCAAATCGCCCGGCGGCTTTAATCAGACCTAAATTCCCTTCATTGATTAAATCAGTAAGAGGCAGACCCTGCCCTTGATAATCTTTTGCAACTGAAACAACAAAACGCAGATTTGCCTTCACTAACTCTTCCATGGCAACCTGATCACCTTTGTGTATCAGTTGAGCCAATTCCACTTCCCTTGCAGGGGGCAGTGGTTCGTAATGACCAATTTCTTCTAAATATCTGCTAAGACTTCTGTTCGATTCATTTACTGTGCGTGCAGCTTTTGCCATAGGTTTCCTCTAATTTGCGTTTCGGATAAAGCATGGTAATTTACATCAAATTCATTAGCATCTCAAGATGTAGACACAATTATTTTATCCATCTTTTAGGATCATTGAAAACTCTTCAACTGATAAAGTTTCCGGACGTCGTGAAAAATCAATTTTTTCCATAACTTGTTCTGAAATTTCGAAACCCGATAATGTATTACGAAGCATTTTTCTTCTTCTTGAGAAAGCCGCTCCAACAATTTTTTCGAAGCGGTCAAATTCAGGATCTTCTACGAGAGAATTTCTCTTTTTTACCAAGCGTATTATAGCTGAATTCACTCGTGGTTTCGGGATAAATACTTCCGGTGGAATTGTAAAACAAATTTCAACATCTAAAAATGCGCCAATCATGACGGTTAAACGTCCATAGGATTTTGATCCACAGCTGCTGGTGAGTCTGTCGGCTACTTCTTTTTGAATCATGAAAAATGCTTCCGACCAGTCCCTTCGCTGTTTGATTAACCAAAATAATATGGGAGATGTTATATTGTATGGAATATTGCCAACCACTTTCACCGGCTTTGGTATGGGTAACTCTTCCAATACTTGATTCAGTACATCATTCTGAATAAAATGGCAGTTCTTTAAATCATTTCGATTGTGCAGATATTTGATAAGTAATGGATCAATTTCAATTGCTGCCATATTCTTAACAAGGGGTAAAATCTGTTCCGTTAAAGCACCTTCACCGGGGCCGATTTCAAGAATGGAATCATTGGGCTGGGGATTAATTGTCCGAACAATTTTACGTAAAAGATTGGTATCGGTTAAAAAGTTCTGACCCCATTTTTTACGAAAAGGATGGTGCGTTGATTGAGTCATGTTGGAATATTATATTCCAAAAAGTGCTTCAGCATTTTCTGTTGTTTTTTCGGCTATCAATTCAATTGAAACATGATGAATTTCCGCCAATTTTTCTGCGACGTAGTAGGTACGTCCGGGTTCGTTGGATTTTCCACGAAATGGCACAGGACTCAAAAAGGGCGAATCTGTTTCAACCAGAATTTTGTTTAATGGTAATTCCATTGCAACATTGGGTAAAAGACTGTTTTTAAATGTAAGATTTCCTGAAAATGATATATAATAACCCAATTCCAAAAAAGTACTGGCTGTTTCCAGATCACTGGAAAAACAATGGGCAACTCCTGTTACATCCGGAAATTCTGAGAGAACCTGAATGACATCTTTATCCGCATCGCGGTTATGAAAAATGACCGGTTTTTTTAGTTCTTGTGCTAATGCCATTTGTTTCCGAAAAACTTTCTTCTGTATTTCCGGATCAGAAATGTTTCGAAAATAATCCAGACCCATTTCCCCCACTGCAACCATTTGGTCTGATGTCATCAGATCAGTAATTTGGTCTATAAAATCTTCCGGAGAATCCTTTGCATCATGGGGATGCACTCCCGCTGCAGCATAAATTGTATCATGTTGCTCTGCCAACTCCAGACATTCTTGAGAATCCTCTAAATTCGTGCCTATACAAATGAATCGGTTTACGTTCAACTCAGCGGCGCGATCTAATACACCATCTAGTTCATTTTTAAGATTTTTGTAAAATAGGTGGCAGTGAGTATCTATCAATTCCATTTGATTTATAACAGAAAATGAGAAAAATTATTTTTAATGGACGTCTGCACCTGACTCCGTTTTATGACTATCAAGAACAATCAAAGATAATTCATTTTTACGGGAAGCGGCTAATAGCATCCCTTTGGATTCCACACCTCGAATCGCTGCCGACTCCAGATTGGAAACAACTACGACCATTTTCCCAACCAATTCATCCAGTGAATAATGATCTGCAATACCGGAAACAATCTGACGTTTTTCATCCCCCAATTGAATTTGAAGTTTGTAAAGTTTATCGGCTCCTTTCATTTTTTCCGCTGCTATTATTTCTGCCGACTTTAAGCCAAGTTTCTTAAAATCATCAACCGTGACTGTTTTTACTTTTTGTTCTTTAGGCTGCTTAGTATCCTTTTTAACATCTATTCGAGGGAATAAGGGTGGATGCGGATTAATTGTTATACCGGGTTTTAATCCGCCCCATTGCAAGTCTGTGCCTTTTGCATTTAACGTTTCTAAAACGAATTCTATCCGGTGCGGCATAACCGGCGTAAGTAACAGTGTGCCAATCCGCAATGCTTCCGCAGCGGTATACAGCACACGTCCTGCTGATTCTTTGTCTTCCTTTACCAGTTTCCAAGGCGCCTGTTGCTCCATATACTTGTTCACGCCACGGATGAACTGCATCGTTTCTTCGATAGCATCATTTACTTTCATTTCATGGATTAACCTATGAATTGAACCAATCGTTTTTTCTGCTGAAAATTGAATTTCATTTTCAGCCTCAGTATTTTGCCCAGGGTCGGGAATATTTCCTTCAAAGTTTTTTTCAATTAATTTCGTCACCCTACTTAATAAATTTCCAAAATCATTTGCCAGATCACTATTATATCGCTTTATAAATGATTCCATAGTAAAACTAGCATCCTGACCCAAAACCATTTCCCTCATCAGATAATATCGAACCGGGTCAACGCCATATTTCTCAACCAAGTCCAATGGGTTTACGACGTTACCAAGGGATTTACTCATTTTTGATTCACCCAACAGCCACCACCCGTGGGCGAAAATAGAATGTGGCAATGGTATTTTGGCTGACATGAGCATTGTTGGCCAGTAAACTGTGTGGGTGGTTAAAATATCCTTCCCGATTAAATGATATTCACAAGGCCACCATTTTGAATATGAATTATTATCTGTACCAAATCCAGTTGCTGTTACATAATTGATAAGGGCGTCAAACCATACATAAGTCACATAATCCGTGTCGAAAGGCAAATCGATACCCCAACTCAATCTGGATTTGGGACGGGAAATACATAAATCTCCCAATGGTTTCCGCAAAAATCCTAATACTTCATTTTTCCGATGTTCTGGTTGAATAAAATTCGGATTACTATTGATATGATCGATCAATGTTTGCTGATAGTTAGACATTCTGAAGAAATAATTTTTTTCTTTCAGATTTGTTATATCACGAAATTCTCCTGATTCTGCTTCTTTTTCCGTAATAAATCGCTCTTCAGAAACAGAATAAAGACCTTCGTATTCATCTTCGTAAATATCGCCATTATCAAAAACTGTTTGTAGAATATTTTGGACAACATCCACATGACGCTTCTCTGTAGTGCGGATAAAATCGTCATTGGAAATATGAAGTTTGTCCCACAGGTCTAAGAATCTTGGCGCCATTTCATCACAATGCTGCTTGGGTTCAATTTTCCTTTTTTCTGCTGCTTGCTGCACTTTCTGTCCATGTTCATCCAACCCTGTAAGAAAGAAAACATCATCACCATCCACCCGATGGTATCGGGCAAGTACATCCGCTAAAATCGTTGTATACGCATGACCAATGTGAGGCTTATCGTTCACATAATAGATGGGTGTGGTAATATAGAATTTTCCGGACATTAATTATTTCCCTGTAAATGATGCTGTATATCAATCAACATATTCGTCAGTTTCAACGGCATATAAAAGTTTTTATTGATCGAATTTATCGCATCCTCGATAGCTGAATTAATCGCTGAAAAATCTGCACCTGGAAATAAGGTCGAAAAAGATGTAATTGAGTCTGTAAAACCGTTTTGAGCCAAGGGGGCTGTTAGATTTTGTTTTATTCTATATGTTTGTAAAAACCACGTTTGTACAAGGAATAATTTATACTTGAATTCCTCAATGTCACTTCTTGCCAATCGAGACATTTCATTAATAAATTTTCTCCATCCGGCACTATTTGAATTCACAATCGCTTCAACTTGTTCTTTCATTTCTTCTAATATTATTTTAACCGATCGTTTTTGAAGATATTTTGCCCTTTGAATATTCCCATCTGCAAGAACTGCATAAAACTCCGATTCTTTAGACGAAATGCCGGTCGATTCAAAATAGGATTGTATAATATCTTCTGGCAAAGGTGGAAAATCGATTTGCTGACATCGTGATTGAATGGTGGGCAGAAGCAGCGATTTATGGTTCGTTACAAGAATAAGTGTTGTTTTGCTCGGCGGCTCTTCAAGGATTTTTAATAATGCATTGGCTGAAGCTCCATCTCCAATAGATAAATAATGTGCATCAAATATCAATACTGTTTTTACCCCTTGATCGATGGATTTCAGGTAAAGCTTTTTTCGTAATTCACGAATGGAATTGATTAAAATTCTATTTGATTTTGGTAATTGAATTTTTACAAACGGATCCGACCCTTTTTTCCTTAATAAGTCTGTAAGTAATTCATGGTTATTTTTCCCGATGATAGTTAATACGTCTGTATCCCGATCAACGCCATCTTTTACCCTGGGTAAAGGTGTAACGATATGTAGATGTTCATGTTGGAGTGAGGCGAATCGTTTACATGATGTGCAGATTCCACATAAAGCGTCCTCTCCCTTACAATTAAGTGCGGCTGCAAATGAAATAGCTGTCGCTTCTTTTCCACAACCTTCCGGCCCGCTAAACAGGTACGCATTGCCGATTCGATTGGAATCGATTATTTTCACCAATCGATTCCATACATTTGTTTGATAAAGAGATGGATCCCAACTCATTGTTTTACGAGCCATTTTTCAGGGTCTAGTTTTTGATCTTTCCCCCAAATTTCAAAATGTAATTTCGCTCCATTAATGGATCCTGATTCTCCCATATAGGCGATGATATCGCCTGCTTGTACTTGACTATCCACATTTGTTTGAATATGGGTAATATGGCTGTAAATCGTGAAAAAACTCCCGCCATGATCAATAATAATAATATTACCATAACCACGAATAAATGTAATCGTTGTCACGATTCCTCCCATGATCGTTGATATGGGAGAACCGGGCTGTCCTTTTATGTCAATCCCTGTATTATTCGTAGTGGTTTTTAATTCGGGGTTCCATTTTCGTCCAAACTTGCTTATCACCCGGCCCTCAGCTGGCCAGGGCAACTGCCCTTTTAACGATTTAAATGACTTGGATTTAAGCGCTTCCTTTTGTCTTCGTATTCGCTCTTCACGATCTCTTCGCAATTTATCCTTTTTAATTTTTTCCATTAATTTTTCAAGTTCAATTACACCCTGTTTTTTTTCTTTTAAATATTGAGCCAGTTCTTTTTTATTATGGTGAATTCTCTCTAATTCTCTTTTCTTTTTGATTCTTTTTGATCGTATTTCTTTTATTTGTTTTTCACGTTCATTTTTTAAATGAGTGCTTCTACGTAAGGAGGCTTCATGGTCCAGTTTACTTTTGCCTATCTTAATGAGTAAATTATGGATTCTAATTTTATTTTTCCGATCAATGTCAGCGATAATTTTTTGATATTTTGCTCTATAAACAGCCTGTCGCCAAGAGGTTGAGCTCAACACTTTTTCAAGGTCAGACAAAGTTCCTTTTTTGTATAAATGTTTAACACGTGCTGCGTAGCGGAATTTTAACTCTTCCAGCATTTTTTCATTAGAGCTGATCTCCTTTTCCAGAAGAAATATTTGGGCTTTTGTTTCTTTTTCTTCCTTTTTAATTTGGTTTATCAACCGCTCAACCAAAGAAATTTCCTTTTCAAGATTCAGAATGATTTTTGCAGTCGATTTTTCTTTATATGTTTCTGATTGCAGCTTTTTCTGCGTTGCAGCGATCTCATTTTTCAAGTCTCTAACCGCTTTAGACTGATAATTTATTTCTCGATCAAAATCCCTGTCATTGATCTGTGACACGATGGAATTTGAAAAAAGAATTATGATTAAGAAACCTTTGCAAAACCTTGTGTATGAAGAAAAAAGAATTAAAATTTGTTTGATTCCTGCCCGCTCCTGCCTTGTATGGGTAGGCGGGAAGGCGGGAAATGCATTTAATGGCATCACCATTGATAAGTTTTTCAACGATAAGCAGGCAAATTTTAATCTTTTGAATTTGTGCAGCAGATTTTGCATGGGTCTCATTTATCTTATTCGGATATACATAGATGCAAAAGCTACCGAGGTGGTCAATTTCAATACAAAGGATTTTATGTCAAGAATCAGAATAATCAAACTGGATCAAATATAATATTAATATTTTATTTAATGGAGATACCACTATTGCCATGAAGAAATATTGAAAACCCAGCCACTCTTATCATTTCACAACTCAACCAGAAGAAATAGAATGGTTCTTGACTGATCATCCGTAAGGTGACTATTTTCCCCTTTCAACCCACAGGAGAGAATATTGAAAAGTCCACTTTGGTCCAATTTATTTACTCACTGGAATTCAGAAGAAAGTGAAAAAGTTCAGGTATTAAGAGAAGTGCCAGTGTTCACCGGTCTCAGTAAAAAAGAGATAAATGAAATCGAAAAGCTCACTCATGAAAGAACATATCAAGCAGGCGAGAGTATATTCAAACAGCTCGCCCCCGCAGAAGGAATGTTTATTATAATCTCGGGAGCAGTAGAAATTTATTTTGAAAATAAAGGAATAAAAAATATTTTAGCAGAATTAGGGGATCATGAATTTTTTGGTGAAATTGCATTATTAGATGATAAACCTCGTACTGCGAGCGCTGTTGCTCAAAAACCATCCGTATTATTAGGATTTTTTAAACCTGATTTATTATCACTTATGGATCGAAATCCGGTTTTGAGCAATAAAATTTTAACTAATCTGGGCACCGTTCTTTCGGAGCGTCTCCGCAAAACAAACGAATTATTAGCTGAAAAAAGTTGATCTCTCAGGAAAAAAACTACCTTCAGCTTATCTATCGCTTACTGGTTGGCATACTGGCTGTCACCTTTTTAGTTATTATCTGGCCATATATTTCATCTGTGGTAACTATGCTTATTTTTGCATTTTTATTTACGACCGTTTTATTACCCAGTGTTGATGTATTAGAGCGCAAGATTGGAAGCCGGGGGATTAGTGTGCTTATTATTACTGTTGGGCTTATCGCCGCAATTATTGTCTTTATCAGTAGTTTTGCATCCAATATAGCAGATCAAGCAGGTGAATTTTCTCAAAGGATACAAACAGAATCATTCACAGAAGATTTCAATTCATTTATTGAAAACGCTAAATCAAAAATGCCTGATTTCATTACGGAACTTCAGACAGAAGAAATGGATTCAGCGTCGAGGCTAAATCAGATGATCAGTAAAGTTGTATCAAAATTATTAACGTTCGCCGGTGCCTTGGGAAGCTTTGTATTTACGCTGATAATGGTCCTAATATTTATGATTATTCTTTTACAGAATTACCATCAATTCAAAAAATCATTGGTTGGATTTATTCCCAATAAATATTTCGAAATCGGGTTACGTCTGATTTACAATATTGAACAGCAAGTTTCCAATTATTTAAGAGGTCAGCTTATGGCGGCAACAAGTGTTGCGATTATGTCAATTATCGGACTCTATATTCTGAATTTCTTTGGCGCTAATTTAACACTCGTTATTTTTATTGGTATCATCGCCGGGCTGGCTAATTTGATTCCGCTTGTGGGACCTTTTATTGGCATGCTTATTGCTTTTTCCATGGCAATTATGAATAACCTGGGAATTGAAGCGGCGCAATCCCATTTACTTTTTAATACGATTCCCTCTCCCTTTTACTTACTGGATATTGTTGTAATGTTTATCATTGTCCAACAGATTGACAATAATATCATTACACCCATGATGGTTGGTGAAAGTGTTGGGCTGCACCCGATGATGGTCATGATTGCATTACTCATCGGCGGTACTCTAATAGGCCCAATGGGAATGCTGTTTGCGGTTCCTGCAGCCGGAATTATAAAAGTAATCGGTCATGAGGTTTCTTTTTTATCCAAAAATACACATTTACTTTAACCCGTTCGTTCGACCTTAAACAAAATATAATCCTTAAAAGATAAGTGCAATTCACCTCCTCCTTCTAACGGATAAATCCATAATTGAATGGAGGATCTGGTGTTATCGATCTTTTTGATAATATCATCAGGTGAACCAAGAAGTGATTGAATATCCGGTACTGTCATACCCACAGAAATGGGCGGATTTGACTTGGTGTCAATAGAACGAATCCGAACATCCTCCATTCTGGCGTCAATCCGATTATACATTTCCCGCTCTTGATCCACTTCAAATTTTTCCATTAAAACAGCTAATACTTTTTCATTTTTTTCACCAAGCCCACCGGTCATTTCACTTGCATCTTTCAACAATTGAATCGCCGATCTCAATTCACTATGGGACGTGATCGTATTGGCGAGTTTGACCAAATGGGTCGCCACTTGATAACGCAAAGTATTTACTTCAAATTCCACCGATTTATCTTTTGCTATTGCTTGATTTAATAACTCTAATGATTTCCTGAAAAATCCATACTTCAGGGCTTTTTCTGATTCTTGTATGAATTTTTTTGCTTCAAAATAGGGTATTTTATTTTTTGCTTCTTGTGAGAAATGAGCGATATTTTCCATCAATCGAATTGCCTCAACATTTTTCCCAATTGAGGACAATTTTTCTGCTTTTTCAATTTCAAGTATTGCCAGATGATTCAGTTTCTCATTAATCATGATTTTTGTTTCTTTATTGGCTCTTTTTCTGGCTTCAAGAAATCTGTCAATTCCTTTTTTCATCATTCCCTTGTTCTCAAATTCAACACCTTCCTTGTAAAGTTGAATCGGAATTTGTTCCCTGCATTCAGCGATATACTTCTCTGCTCGGACTCGATTGGAATGATTCGGATAATTTTCTAAAAATGTTTTAAAATGCTTATTAGCGGTAATATAATCCCCGCGATAAAAATAGTCCTTTGCCTTATCACCTGATGTGAGTGATCCGCCGTACAACACAGAAAAAGTCAGATGAATTCCGAAGTCCTGTAGTCGGATTTTCTTTATGGGCGTCACGTTGTCCGGATCGTTTATTGTATTTAACTTGGTGTATGCATATCGAAGATCGAGGCCCACAGAAAAACGATTTTGAATTTTCTGACCCGACCCGCTTCCACCGAGAAAATTCCCAATATTGATAATAAATCTGGGGCCTGCTGAAACGGACATGGTGGGTCCGAATCCCGTTGGTGTCGTCATTAATTGATCTTTATTATCCATATAAAATTTGGCTGTTGAAATACCATAAGTAAATCGTGTATCAATATACCATAATTCAAACCACTGAAACATGGTGGTATGGCTGATCCCAAACGTCAATATCCTCGGAGCAAATCGAATATTCCCAATATCCCAGCTTGGATTAATGCTCCCCCATGACGATATTTTATCAATTTTCCCAGGTATGAGTAAGTTGCTGTATCGAAAATTCAATCCTGTCTGCATATCCAGCCAACTCGCATTAAGAAAATAATAGAACAAATTGGTTTTGATAAAATCAATATCTAATTGATGACCCAATCTTGCGGTAAATGATCCACCGGTAAAATTGGATACAGATTCATCATATTTTATCCAATCAGATTTTATATTCTTGCCTTCAGTTCCACCGCCTCCTAAAAAAAATGCTCCATAGCGAATTTCTACCGGAGCAAACGTCAGAGGCGCATGAAATTCACGCCGGTGCAATGCCTGGTCTACCCAATAACCTGTCTCATGCTTGATACCTTGACTTGGCTTAAATTGAATCAGTCCCCAAAGATAGGATTTGACTTCATCTGGCGGAGAACCAAATAGGGTCCCAAGAAACAATAATGGGAATATGTATGTATTTAACCTCGGATGCATACCTATGCAAAATACTGAATGCATAGATTTTGAGCAAGTATCTTGTTGCGGGTGGTTTATCTGTTCTATGTGACTGCTGAATTATAAAAACAGGTCAATGATAACCCTCTGTGAACATTCAATCCTTGATCAGAAGTGAATTTCATGCTTACAGATATCGGAATCGTACTTGGATTTTCAACAGAGAATAAAAATTAGTAAAATGTATTTTTCCCTACCTATAATTAAATCAAAATAAATTTAATAAGATTCCCATCAAGTTCAGTAGTAGAAAAAAGGAATGTGTAAATTTACCATTCGAATTACGGAACTATTTTAAGGACAGAATATTCCAAAACTAAAATGAAGATAAAAAGTTTATACCTATTATTATTCTTATTCGCTTTTGTTTTTGGACAGGAGTTCACCATTGCTCGCCTTCATTATAGCGGCGGGGGTGACTGGTACAGCGATCCCAGCAGCATTCCTAACCTGCTTAATTATATGCAGACACACACAGCCATAAAATCCACTGACAAAGAAGCGAGAGTGAAATTAACCGACGAAGATTTATACTCATTCCCCTATTTATATATGACCGGCCACGGCAATGTACGATTTGATGAAAAGGAAATAATCCGTTTGAGGACATTTCTTAAACGCGGGGGATTTTTACACGCTGATGATAATTATGGTATGGATCAATCGTTCAGAAGAGAGATGAAACGGGTGTTTCCAAATAAAGAATTTGTGGAATTACCATTTGATCATCCTGTATTTCACCAGGTATACGACTTTCCGAAAGGTCTGCCTAAAGTTCATGAGCATGACAACAAACCGCCACAGGCTCTGGCATTATTTGAAGGGAGTCGAATGATAGTCCTATATACTTATGAATGTGATTTAGGAGATGGATGGGAAGATAATGAGGTTCATAATGACCCTGAATTTATTCGAGATGCAGCTTTGCAAATGGGTGTTAATATTATTCACTTTGCATTAACACAATAATGTTGTCAAAGAATGGGTAAAAGATCATAATTAAATGAACTCCATTGAAAAACAGTTAAACAGACTTTTAAGGATATTCCTTCTGAGAGACGCACAAACGACGGCATGGATTATTTATTCCTTATTACTGACTATAATATTTATAGCAATAAGTGTAGAAAGTATATTTTATTTTTCACCTACTATCCGCTTTGGTGCTTTGAAATTAGGTTTTATTTTGTTTAGCATATTTATTTTTTCGTCCATTATATATCTCCTTCTTGCATTCAATAATCGAATAAACAGATACCGCAAATCAACTTTAGCCAGAGTTGCCGGGCAAATTGCTTTTCCTAAAGAGGATACAATTATTAATGCCCTTCAACTGGAACGAACATTGGCCTCCAGTACATCCCGGGAACTGAGTCAATCCTTTGTAGATGAAACATCTCAAAAACTTGAACGAATCAACGAATCTGATTTATTTACATCCAAAAGAGGCACAAGATGGAAAATCGTTTCTTTGGTTATTTTAATCATAGGGTGTCTTGTCTTTTCATTAAACTGGCAAAACAATGCTTTGTCCGTCTATCGCTGGTTTCATCCAACAATTGAATTTTCAGTCCCAAAACCATTCATAATTCATTCTGAAACCGGGAATATTAATTTATTGGGAAGCGAATCGGCGAATTTGTTATTCTCAGTCACCGGAGATGCTCCTGACTCTCTATTTATCGAGCTTAAATCCTATACTAAACAAGACTCTACTAAACCCATCCCGGTGGCTAAAAAGAATAGTAATGGATTTTATCAATATCATTTAGAGGATATTTCAGAAAATTATATGTATCGTTCCTATGTAACATCTACATCATTTTGGGAGCCTTGGGGAGAAATATCCTCTGAAATGCATACTATCTCCGTAACGGACCGACCGGTAATGGAGGATTTAACAATCACAGTTACTTCTCCGGATTATGCAAAATTAGATCCGGTCGTCCAAAAAGGAAATCAAGCCAATATTAGTGGTTTATTGGGCTCAACCATCGAAATTAAACTTCGCAGTAATAGGCCTCTGAAAAAGGGGAATCTGTTATTAGATGATTCTGAAATTCCCATGAAAATCAACGGAAAACGAGCTGTTGGAGAATTTACAATCGAACAGGATAGTCAATTATCCATCCAACTGCTTGATATTCGCGGAATTTCAAACCGAAATCCTATTCCTTTCCAGATTTCAGTCATAAAAGATTTTTATCCTGATATTACGGTACTTAGGCCTGAAAGGTCTTTTGAGCTTGGAGGTGATCAATCGGTATTATTACACGTTCAAATCGAAGATGATTTTGGATTTTCCAACCTTCAGGTTGCTTATGAAATACATCGTCCAGTTTATATTAATATCGATCCGCTGATGTCTCTGTTCACTATTCCTATTCAGGACCCTCAAAATATTAGTCAGGATATTATTTATTCCTGGCAATTAGGTGAATTCGGTTTAATGCCGGAAGATGAGGTGCATTTCCATTTTGAGTTGTCTGATAATGATGATGTATCCGGTCCCAAGAAAAAAGTGACCGAAGATTTCATTGCCCGAATACCCGGATTAGCAGAATTATTCACATCGTTCGAGAATAAAGAAACAAATATTTTAAATGACGTCTTTGAAACTCAGGAAGAATTGGAATCTATTCGTGAAAATCTTGATCAATTAAATTTGGATATTTTAAAACAAGATCAGCTGACTTGGGATCAGCACCAAGACCTGCAGAAAATGCTTGAAGGAATACAAGAAGAAATTCAGAAAACTAAAGACCTCAAAGAAACAATCGATGCTTTACAGGAAATCGGAGAAAAACACGGATTATTCTCATCTGACCTCATGGAAAAATTCAGTCGTTTACAGGAATTAGTGGATGAAATATTATCCAACGACCTTATGGAAAATCTACTTGATTTAGAAAAGCTGATGTCAGAAATGGATACACAAAAACTCCAGGAATCACTGGAATCATTAACAGATAATATGAGCCAAATCGAACAGCAATTGGATCGTTTTATCGATATTTTCGAACGGTTAAAAGCTGAGCAAAAAATGGATGAATTGCGTACCCGCATAGAAAGTTTGGCAGACCAACAAGAACAAATTCACAACCGAATCGAACAGGTGCAAGAATCAGATGATTCATCTAATTTTCCAAGGTTAAGCGAAGAACAGCAGCGGCAGGTTGAGGAGTTTTCCAATATTCGGAACGAGATGGAGGAAACTGCGGAAGCTGTAGAAAAGTTTCATCAGAAATCTTCTGATTTGCTTCAAGAGTTAAAAAATAACCCATTAATGAATCAAACTTATGCTGACCTCCAGCGGACTGTAAATCAATTGCGCCGACAAAATGCAGACACGGCCCTGAAACACAGCTCTCAATCGTTGGAGAATCTTGAAAAATTGCTATCAGAAATGGAGAATATTCAAAAAGGTTTTCAATCTGCGACCACTCGGGAAATGGCAGAAAAATTTCAACAAACGATGAGAGATGTGCTAAACTTATCCAAGTCCCAGGAACATTTGCAAACCGAAACAAATTCCCTGTCAAGAAACTCTCCCAGACTTGGTGGATTGGCAAACCAACAGCAAATGAATCAGGATCAACTAAGACAAATAATGGAACAGTTGATGAATTTATCTCGAGAGACCTTCGCTGTTACACCTGAAATGGGGCAGGCAATCGGAATGGCTAACGCAATGATGGAAGAAGCAAAAAATGCTTTGGCTCAACAAAATGGAAGCGGTGCCGCGCAGTTTCAAAATGATGCTATGTCATCATTGAACGAAGCTGCTTTAGCGATTCATCAATCAATGAAAGCCATGAGATCTTCCGGTTCCGCAGGCGGTTATGAGCAATTTCTGGAACAAATGCAGAAAATGGCCGGACAGCAGCAGGGAATTAATAACCAAAGTATGCAATTGGCTTTGGGACAAATGGCAGCGGCGGCTCAAGAAGGATTATTGCAGAGATTGCTCCAAGAACAAAGACAAGTCAGAAAATCTCTTCAGGAATTAATGAGTGAATCAAAACAAACCGGCGGAAAAGGTTTGGGTGATATGGGTGGTATAGCAAAAGAAATGGATGATGTCCTGAAAGACTTACAGCGCCGAAAAGTAACCCCTAAAACGATTGAGCGTCAGCAGCGTATTTTATCCCGGATGCTCGACAGTCAAAAATCCATGACCCAAAGAGGTGAAAAAGAGAAACGAAAAAGTGAAACAGGGACTGAAATTATTACAGCAGGACCCGGCGGTCTTCCTACAGATATGGGGCAAAGAAGAAGTTTAGCGTTGGATGCGCTGGATCGTGCTTTAAAATCCGGCTATCCACGGGATTATCAAATAATGATCCGCCGGTATTTTAATTCCATCAGTGAGAATGAAGCGTTTCTTTTAAAAGGAGATTCCACAATTGCGAATTAAATATTATACAATATTGTTATTAATCAGTATCAATTTTTCCCAAGTTATCCTTCCTTCCATTGGTCGTGGAGCTTTACAAAATGCGCTTTTGATGGAACGGAAGGGTGATATTGAAGAAGCGAAAAATGTATATATAACGATTCTGGAGTTAAAACCCAAAAACCGTCAAGCTTATACACAATTAAAAAATATTTATAAACGACTCGGAGATTATACACCTGCGATTGAATTAATCAATAATTGGCTCCTGCATTCCCCGCATGATCTTCAACAGCGTGTTGAACTCGGGGAACTATATTATATTAACGGGCAGGAAAATGAAGCCACAGAAATCTGGAAACAGTTTATTATTCAACATGGTCAAAATCCCAGTACGTATAGGATGCTAATACATACATATAGCAGAATGGGGCTTTCTGATAAAATGCTGGAAACTGTTCTCATGGCACGTGAACGATTTAATGATCGAGCTTTTATGTCCTTAGATTTGGGTAATTATTATCAATCACGGCAACGTGTTGATAAAGCTGTTTCAGAGTTATTAATCTATCTTGAAACCAACCCAAAACAATTTAAAATGGTCAATAAAAAAATATTAATGATGTGTGATGATAAAGAAAATGTGAATATTATTGAACACCATTTAAATAATTATATGGATAATTCACCTGCAATTGTTCATAACCTCCTTTCATCTCTTTATTTTAAAACAGGTCGCTATCGTCAGTCACTAGATCATCAATTTCTGATTAATGATAGCATGGATATGCGTTTGGATCGTTTGATTTATTTTGCAAATAGCCTCCGAAAAGAACGTCAATTTGATCTTGCCGTGTTAACGTATCAGACCATTCTTACTGATTTGCGCAGTTCACCAATTTTTGTTGATTCAAAAAAACTGGGAAATGTTTTGCTTGGGTTGGGGCATGTTTACGAGGATCAAATACAACCTCACATTTTCAATAATTCACTGATTTTGAGTGAGATTAATAATGCATTTTTTAATAGTCAGTTTAATTTGAAAACAACCATTTCTACTGAGTCCCTCGAGCAGGCCTTAGGCATGTATAACACCATATTGATCGATTTACAATCAACGACATTTTCACCCCAAGCCCATTTTCGCCTTGGTGAGATTCAGTTTAAAATTCTGCAGGATATCGATGGCGCCCGCGATGCTTATACGACTGCCCTATCTATGAATCCAAATCAAAACCTGGCATTCAAAATTCATTCGAGTCTGATGGATATTCTGATTGCTGAGGGGAAAATAGAGGAAGGCAAAGTCTATCTTCAAAATTTACCGATATCATTGAAAAACAAATACAAAAATGAGATTGCAGTAAAGTTCATCCAAATGGGTCTTTATTCTGGAGAAATAGATTCAACATTAGCAATATTGGATAACATGTTGTCAAATATGACCCCCACTGATAATCAATTCAATGATTTTATGGAATTACAATCTATCATTAATAGTCATTATACCGATGTGGATGCAAATAGTAGACATGCTTTTCAGCAATATTTATTTGGTGAATTGTTATTGAAACAAAACAACCTTTCTGAAGCAGCATCGATTTTTTCAGCCATTCGGAAAAACCAAAATTTTGTAACTATATCTGGAATAGCATCTACCAGAGAAATAGTAACGCAATTGCAATTGAATCAATTTGATGAAGCTATGAAGAGTCTTAATTGGCTTATACATTCGGAGACGGGAGACAAAGGGCTTGTGTTGGCGGGAGAAATATTTCAGTACATCCGTAATGATCAACAAAAGGCCTTAGATTATTATGAACAATTTCTGCAAAAATATCCACATTCATTTTTATATGAGCCCGTTCGACAACGGGTACGACTAATAAAGTCTGAATTGGAGAGTTAATGAAACAAGCAATTATCGTCATTTCATTCATCCATATCCTATTGGGTCAAAAAATCCTGATTCCCATGGACATGGATCAGCGGGATCATTTAAAAGCATACGGGTTGGCTTTTTGGATTTTAGAAAAAAACATCAATGTGGAATGGCTACTGAATTACAGAGGCGGATCATTCTTGACTGATACAAATATAGATATTGAAAAAGAGTGCCGTATCCGTGGAATTAATTATGAACTCATCAACGCCGGCGAAGCATTATCGATATATAGCGTGACAGAACAAAATAATATGGATGTAGTCCTGCTGGAAAAATCACCGAAAATTGCCATCTATTCTCCTCCCAATAAGCAGCCCTGGGACGATGCGGTTACTCTTGCTCTAACCTACGCTGAAGTTCCATATGATATTTTATGGGATGATGAAGTTTTCCAAGGTAAACTGGAAGAATACGATTGGCTTCACCTTCATCATGAAGACTTCACAGGTCAATATGGCAAGTTCTATCGCAATTATCATTCCGCACCCTGGTACATTCAGCAGCAACGGGAGTTTCAGGCAATGGCCTTAAGAAATGGTTTTCCAACAGTACATGAAGAGAAAAAAGCGGTGGCACGGTTGATTAAATCCTATGTGGGACAAGGAGGCTTTCTGTTTGCCATGTGCAGCGCAACTGATTCATATGACATTGCACTGGCATGCGAAGGTATTGACGCAGCACACACTGTTTTTGATGGATCCCCCATTGATCCTCTTGTTCAGAAGAATCTGGATTTTTCAAAAACATTTGCATTTACGAATTTTACAATTATGCCTGACCCAATGGTTTATGAGTTCTCTGATATCGATTATCCTCCAAGCAACAATCCCGTTTTAAGGGGCGCTAAGGCCGATTATTTTACACTCTTTGAATTCTCAGCTAAATATGACCCTGTACCCACGATGCTAACACAAAACCACGTTCAAGTTATCAAGGGTTTTATGGGACAAACCACAGGATATCACCGGGATCGTATTAAATCTCATGTTGTTATCTTGGGTGAGGATCAAACAACGCCTCAAGTCAAATATCTTCACGGCAATTTTGGAAATGGATCATTCACATTTTTGGGGGGACATGATCCGGAAGATTACCAGCATTTTGTGGGTGATCCTCCGACCGATCTCTCCCTGCACCGAAACTCTCCCGGATACAGACTTATATTGAATAATATTCTCTTCCCGGCTGCGCGTAAAAAAGAGAGGAAAACATAAAGTCAGTTCGAATAGAATCCTTAGGTTTTCCATAAGAAAATGACTGATATACTTCCAAAATTTTCAGATGTAGAAAAGGCGGTCGTCCGCATCGCCCCATATATTGAAAAAACGTCAGTTTTAACAAGCTCTGCTATAAATGAAATGGTAGGAACTGAAATATTTTTTAAATGTGAAAATTTCCAGAAAGTAGGTGCATTTAAATTTCGTGGTGCATGTAATGCTGTTTTTAGACTCACTGACGCTGAAATCAAACTGGGAGTGGCAACCCATTCATCCGGGAATCACGGTGCAGCACTGGCCTTATCAGGTAAATTGCGGGGGATACCTGTTCATGTGGTGATGCCGGAAAATGCTCCCAAAATAAAAAAACAGGCAGTCATTGGTTATGGAGGAAAAATCACTTTTTGTGAATCCACACTCCCGGCAAGAGAAGCCACGTTGGATAATGTCATCGCCGAAACAGGTTCGACTATTATCCATCCATATAACGACGAAAATATAATTGCAGGACAGGGAACAGCCGCTTTGGAGTTCTTGGGAGATTATCCTGAATTAGATACCATCATAACACCGATTGGCGGAGGTGGGCTGATCGCAGGAACATGTGTTGCTGCTAAAGAGATAAATCCAAATATTAATATCATTGGTGTAGAACCAATGGGTGCAGACGATGCATATCAATCATTATTAAAAGGAGTGATTGTTCCCCAAAGGAATCCACAAACGATTGCAGATGGTTTGCTCACCTCCCTTGGAGACAAAACATTTCCAATTATTCAAAAATACGTTGATAAAATTTTAACCGTCAGTGAAGAATGGATCGTTAAGGCCATGCGGTTAATTTGGGAAAGGATGAATATTATTGTTGAACCATCTTCTGCAGTCGTTTTAGCGGCATTGTTGGAACATCCTAAAGAGTATGTCGGAGACCGTATCGGCCTTATTTTAACTGGCGGTAATGCTGACTTGGATCATCTACCTTGGTAGAATGATGATTACAATCGTTGAAGACCAATTAGAGGATGCGGTTGCAGTTTCAAAGAAAATTTCGGAATTTGATCAACCATTTGAATTAGAAGAATATCAAATAAGATTGAAGAATAATCATTTAATTTTGACCGCTTTATTCCATAACAAGCCTGTGGGTTTCAAAATAGGGTATGATCGATTTGAGGACGGATCTTTTTACAGCTGGATGGGGGGTGTCTTACCTGAATATCGAAAAAAAGGTATTGCCAAAATGTTAGCGGATTACCAGGAAAAATGGGCAGTTGAAAATGGATATTCTGCCATCCGTCTGAAAACACGAAAAAAATACAAAGCAATGGTGGCATTTTCACTAAAACAGGGATTTAAAATATTAAATAAAATACCGAAAATTCCTGATAGGGAATCCAGAATTTGGATGGAAAAACAGGTATAATATGTGGAAACAAAAACAGATCACGTCCCCTTCCTTTCCCCGGGGATTTCATCTCATTACAAACTTCATTGTAGACAAATTCCCTGAAATCGAAGATATTTCAGTTGGGCTGCTCCATGTGTTTATCATGCACACATCCGCTTCATTAACTATCAACGAAGACGCTGATCCAACGGTCAGGACCGACTTCGAAGCTCATTTTAACGCTACGATACCGGAAAATGCCCCATATTATCAACATACATTTGAAGGACCGGATGACATGCCTGCCCATTTAAAATCATCCATTCTCGGGTCATCGGTGAGTATTCCGATTTCCAGAGGTCGATTGAACCTTGGCACTTGGCAGGGAATATATTTGTGCGAACATAGAAATCGAGGCGGAAGTCGAAATCTAATCATCACTTTGACCGGGGAGACAAAATAAAATGAAATCCATTTGGACCATATTTACTCTGTCATTTGCAATCTTTTCTTCCTGTACACTCCCTCCTCAAAAACCCCAGTCGCTATTTCAATCTCAGAATTATACGATTACCTACCCATCGGATGATATGGCATCGCAGTTAGATGATGTTTTAAAATCAGTGAAAATGTTAAGTACGTATGCCACTTATACTTCATATCAATTCAATTTTGACCAGAATATTAATAAGGATATAATAAATCAAATACATTTTGATACAGAAGCTCATTCAAAATCTTATTTTAATGAATCCTCGTCGGGAACAGCAACTATCATTGCAAATGACCCCACCCGCATTCTGGTTCTTACATGCGCTCATGTAGGAGATTATCCCGACACAATTATCACCTACTTTAAGGAGGATCCGGAAATTATTTCATCCATTGCGGTCAGAAGTCGATTGGATTTCTTTATTCAAGGAATTCCCGATGGGGATCAATTAATTGAATTGGCGCTGGATCGTGTAAATGATTTGGCTCTGTATGGAAAACAGTATATGTCTTCCCAGGATTTCCAATTTCTTCAATTAAATATTCCTATTGGAAACGTAGATGATCTGCAGTGGGGTAGTTTTGTTTATATGGCTGGTTTTCCCATGGGAGTAAAAATGGTCACTCGTGGCGTTGTCAGTTTATTTGAAAACGGCCAAAAGGATATGTATTTGATAGATGCCAATTTTAATCGAGGATTTAGTGGCGGGTTGGTTTTAGCTTACAAACAAGGAACTAATCAAATGGAATGGGTTGGCATTGTTAAATCAGTTTCTGCCAATTCATATTTCCGATTAAAACCAGTAGAAAACAAAACAAAATATGTCGATGAGCATCGCCCATATACCGATGATTTATATTTGGAGCGAACTGAGGATATTAATTATGGAGTCACTTATGCTGTCAGTTCAAATACAATTCAGTCCTTTTTAATGGAAAATAAACATAAGTTAGAACAAGCCGGTTTTAATGTTTCCCGTTGGGTCGAATAAATATTTATTCTCTCTCTTTCACACGGTTCCAAATTTCTTCCATTTCCTCTAACGGTGATTCCTCTACCGTTTTTCCCTTTCGCTTTAATTCTTCTTCTACCCGTGTGAAACGTATCGTGAACTTTTTATTTGTTTTCCTCAGAGCGTCTTCGGCAGATATATCCAAAAACCGAGCCAGATTCACAACGGAAAAAAGTACATCTCCAATTTCTTCTTCAATATGTTTTTTGGTACGTTTTGTTTGTGCTTCTTTTAATTCAAGGATTTCTTCATGAATTTTATCCCAAACTTCCTCCACTTTATCCCAGTCGAATCCTGCATAACTGGCTTTCTGCTGTAAACGCTGTCCTCTCACCAGAGCAGGTAATGTAATGGGAACACCATCCAACCTGGATTTTCGTTTCTTTTCCTTGTGTTTTACTGCTTCCCAATTCTGCTTAGCATGGAAAGCTGCTTCAGCCTTTAAGTCGCCGAAAACATGGGGATGCCGACGCACTAGCTTATCATTGATATTCCCCAGAGAATCACCAATGGAAAAATGATTGTTCTCCTCAGCAATGACCGCCTGCAGCACTGCGTGGAGTAAAATATCACCCACTTCCTCCTTTAGCTCTGACCAGTTTTCGTTATCAACACTTTCAATAACTTCATAGGTCTCTTCTAAAAAATAAGGGAGCAGTGAGGCGTTTGTCTGTTCCCTATCCCAAGGACATCCATCGGGAGAGCGAAGTTTTTTTACGATACGTATCAGTTCTGTAAATTTCTTGGAAATATTATCGCTCATGAATTAAATCCTGCCAGTTGCATTGGTGTAGGTATTTTTCTTCCTTCCGTGTCATGATATCTTTCTCAGCTTCTGTTTGATCATTATAATTCAGCAAATGCAGTCCACCATGAATGATCAATCGCCCGACCTCCCTCGCAAGCGGTTCGTCAAATGTTTTGGCGTTTTCCTTTGCCCGGGGTATACTGATGTAAATCTCTCCTTCAACTTCGTTTCTTTCATAGTCATTTAAACGGAAGGCGACCACGTCCGTCAATTGATCTAAATGGAAAAATTCAATTTTTAATTTTTTTAATAGATTATCATTCCCAAAAATGATAGATATATTATCAACTGAAAAACCCTCCTGCTCAATGACATGAGTCAGAATGCTACCAGCTATTGGAGCAATTACTCCAGAGATATTTGGATCAATTTCAATTGAAACGGCCATTAAGCATTCGCAGGGTTATCCATTTGCTGCTCTTCCGGATATTCAATACGGATATGATAAATACCCCTCAATACCGGGAGCATTCCGGTCTGACCATCAACACTTCCTTTAATTTTGCGTAAATCATCAATGGTGAGTGGACATTCATCCAATTGACCATCATCCAGCCGTTTTTTAATGATTTTATCAATCATATCTTCCACTTTGAATATATCAGGATTTTTAATAGAGCGAACGGCTGCTTCTATGGCTTCACACAGCATTAATATACCAGTTTCTTTTGAGTTGGGTTTCGGTCCGGGGTATCGAAAGGCTAGATCGTCTACCAGCTTTTCATCACTGCCAGCTTTATTTACGGCTTTTCGATAAAAATATTCTACTTTCGTTGTTCCATGGTGCATTGGAATAAAATTGCTGACTATTTTTGGCAGTCTATATTCTTCAGCCAATTTCAATCCTTCAGTAACATGGTTTCGGATAATTTTAGAGCTCATAGATTCTTTCAAACCATCATGAATATTTTCGCCGCTGTATTGGTTTTCAATAAAATATTCGGGACGTATCATTTTTCCGATATCGTGATAATAAGCACCCACTCTGCACAACAGCGCGCGGGCATCTATGGCATCAGCACACGCTTCTGCCAGATTCCCCACAATAATACTGTGATTGAATGTGCCGTTGGCATCCCGCTGCATTCGTTTTAATAAAGGATGATTAAAATCCAAAAGTTCCAATAATGTTAAATCAGTTGTAATACCGGAGGAGACTTCAACGATTCCAATAAGGCCATAGGTAATGACAGGTGTGAAGAGGCTGATGACCATTAAATAAATCAAATCAAATCTCATATCGGGCCATGAGTGTCCTTTAAAAAAACCGTGGGCGAATACCACAAAAATACTGGCAACTATCATGGCTAATATAGTAGTAATAAACTGGCTTCTTGTTCGCAATCGTCTCACCATATACATGGCGACAGATGAAATAAAAATGACGGTGACGATAAATTCCAGATCATTTCCAATCAATATTCCACTTAATAATGCAATAGAAATTGTCCCCATAAAGCCGATCCTTGCATCGAACAGGATAGTCAACAGCATTGCGGCAACACTGACAGGTACCAGGTATTCCGACAATTCAAATCTCAATACAAATAAATCTGTGAGTCCAATGATTATTACAAATATTATGGAAATTAATAAAACCATTTTCCAATTATTAAAAATGTAACTGCGATATGTAAGCAAAAAGGTGAAAAAGAAAGAGATAACAACACCCACAATCATTAAACGTCCTATGTAAGCCACGATTTTTTCCCACACACTTTGCTGTAAATTTCTCTTGCTGATTGCGCTGGCAAGTGAATACAATTTTTGATAGATATCAGGTGTAATTCGCTGATTGGCATCTACGATCATTTCATCTTTGAGCATAATCCCCTGGTTCCGAGGAACGCGATCCAATCGACTTTGTTGTCGGCGTTCGGTGGTTTCTTTATCAAAAATGATATTTGGTTTCATAAATTCAACTAATATTATATAACCGATTTCTCGACGGATATCCTGCTCGTCTTCAAATAATGTATTGATTTCTTTTTTTGATTTTGTCCAAGCAATATTTAAATCATTCAATTCTTCCGGCTTAATGAGAATGGGAATATCTCCCTGATCAATCGAAACTTCATTGCTCAAAATATTTTCAACGCTAATATCCAGGATTCCCTCTGCCCATCTATTTCGAAATATTTGTAATATACTTTCATGAAATTTATTTAACGCTTTATCGTTTTCAAGGGGTTCTTGAATTGTAAAAATAGAAAACCGTTCTTCATCTGTTTTTAATGAGGGATTATCTTGATTGTATTGGTTCATTAAAACACTCAAGGTGGCACTATCTGCTTGAAACATGGAGCGAACTTCTGAATATTTTTCGTCATGCCGATATCTATAGAGAAGTTCTTTTGTTTTTTCAAGCTGAATTGATGCCTCTCTGATTTCTTTAACCATTAGAAAATATTCATCTAATTTTTCAATAGATTGATTTACAATACTTTGGTCCCGATGAAATAGTGATGGTTCAGAGCGCAATGCTTCATTCAAATCGGATTCTAGTTTGTCCTTAGTTTTTGATATGGGAAAATTGAATGGAGCAATAACCGGTTCCCGTGCTATATCGTCTACTTGATAACTGAATTGCAGCGTCTTGCCCTGTCGAAAAAACAATGAAGCGATGACTACCAGTACAAACAGAATGATAATCTGGCGGTAGTTCACTTTTATTGAACCAATTGTCAGTTCAATCGATTGCTGTATATTTTTTGAAATGATCAAGCTGCTTTTCGAAAAGTGTTCATTAATTGGCGTGCAATAATCATCCGTTGGATTTCACTGGTTCCCTCACCGATTTCCAGCACTTTTGCATCCCGGAAAAATCGTTCCACATCATATTCTTTTACATATCCATAACCACCTAAAACCTGTATGGCTTCGGTCGTAATCTTCATGGCTGCTTCACTGGCGAAGAGTTTTGCCATCGCCGCTTCTTTCGTAATATCCATCCCCTGGTCTTTCATCCAGGCAACGTGGAACGTCAGCAATTTTGCTGCTTCAATTTGTGTGGCCATATCTGCTAATTTAAATCCAATGGCCTGAAATTTGTAGATTTCGGAACCGAACGCTTTTCTTTCAGCGGCGTAATTTAACGCTTTTTGATACGCTCCCTCTCCCGTACCTACTGAAAGTGCCGCTATTGATATTCTTCCACCCGATAGTGTTTTTAAAAATGTTTTGAATCCATCCATTGGCTGACCGAGCATGTTTTCCCTTGGGACGCGCATATTTTCGAAAAATAATTGACGGGTGTCACTGGCGCACCAACCCATTTTTTTCTCTTTTGAACCTATGACTAATCCTGGAGTGTTTGTGTCGACAATGAGTGCTCCGATCCCCATATCTTCTCCATTTTCAACAATCCGGGTTGTTAATGAAAGAATACCTGCTCTCCCGGAATTCGTGATGAATATTTTGCTGCCATTTACAACGTATTCATTCCCATCCAAAACAGCAGTCGTTTTGGTTCCTCCAGCATCACTCCCGGCCTCCGGCTCAGTTAGGCCAAAAGCACCTAAAACTTTTCCACTGGCAAGTTGTGGAACATATTTTTGTTTTTGTTCTTCCGTACCGGCAAGGACAATAGGCATCGTTCCTAATGACGTATGTGCTGCCATGGTAATGGCAACAGATGCGTCTACTTTTGCCATTTCCATTACAGCGGCGGCGTAGGCAATCGTATCCATCCCTGCTCCTCCATATTTTTCCGGGATTGGAATTCCCATTAGACCCAATTCACCCATTTTAGCTACGATCTCCTCAGGAAATCTTCCTGTTTCATCCAATTCACGGGCAATGGGTTCTACTTCTGTTTTGGCAAAATCCCTTACCATTTTCACTAACATGTTATGCTCATTTGAAAAAAATAATTTATCCATGACTTAACACCATTTTATTGCTGCGGATGCCCATGTAAATCCCGACCCGAACGCTGCCAAGACAATATGATCATTCGCTGTGAATTTTCCTTCTTTAAATGCCTCACACATGGCGATGGGTATCGTTGCAGCTGTTGTATTCCCATAACGATGAATGTTACTATAAATTCGATCCACATCCACATTAAGTCGTTTTGCAACAGCCTTTGTAATGCGATTATTGGCTTGATGGGGAATCACTTGAGCGATATCATCCATGGTTAAACCATTCGCTAAAAGCGCTTCGTTTATTACTTCCGGAAAACGGTTGACTGCATGTTTAAATACTTCACGACCATTCATTTGCAGACGATGTCTTTTTGCTTTTATTCTCTCCTCATCAAATCCCCTTCCATCAATTCTGAACGAAGGCAATTCAACCCAAAGATCCTTCAGATATTTTCCTTCTGAATGGAGATGTGTAGATAAAATGCCAGTCCCCTCTTCGCAAGGTTGCAGGATAACAGCGCCGGCACCATCGCCAAATAACACACCCACATCTCTACCTTCAGGATTTTTCTCCAATGCGGGAGACAGCACATCCACTCCGACCAAAAGGACCGTATTACATTGTCCATTTTTAATAAACTGATCAGCGATAGACATGCCATAAAGGAATGCGGAACACCCCACACGGATATCAAAAGCTCCGATGGTTCGTAATGACATCATATCTTGAAGTTGAGCTCCAATTCCTGGAAAATAATAATCTGATGAAGCAGTTCCAACGATTACCATATCAATATCTTCAGGTGATATCTCCGCCATTTCTAAGGCTTTTTCACAGGCCTTTAACGATAAATCCGATCCGGCTTCACCCTCAGAAATCCATCGCCGTTCCTCGATCCCGCTCCGTGAACGAATCCATTCATCGCTTGTATTCATCATATCCTCAAGTTCCATATTTGTGATAACTCTGTCTGGAACTTGGAATCCCATTCCTGTTATTTTTGAATTTCTCATCATTATTTCGCCGGTCTAATATCTCTCACGTTTAGTTGAATTGAAGTATTCCCCTGCCATTCATTCGTTTCAATGACAAAGGCAATATCGACCGGTTTTCCTGTTATTAGCATTTCATATTTATTTGATAGGCCAAACCCGATTGCCTGGTACGAACGCATGCCTTGTCTTACTTTGAACCTCAAATGTTCACCGGTTTTACCGACCACTTTAGGATTACCTACAATTTCTGCAGCAGAAATAGCAAATTTAGGTCTCATATTTCCCGGGCCATACGGCCCTAATTTATCTAAAAATTCCATAAACCTTGGTGTAATATCTTTCAATACCATAAAACTATCCAATGTTAATGTTGCATCCATATCATCTTGGGATAAGGAGTCATTGGCATAGTGGATAAATGCTTTTTTAAAATCCTGTAAATTATCCGATGATATGGTTAACCCTGCTGCCATTGGATGGCCTCCATATCCTTCCAAATGAACTTTACATTCTGTCAGTGCTTCATATAGATCAAACCCTTTAATACTTCTGGCAGAGCCTTTTCCCAACCCATTTTCCATTGCAATAATAATGGTTGGTCTGTGAAATTCCTCTTTTATTTTGGAGGCAACAATCCCAACAACACCCGCGTGCCAACCTTTAGAAGCAAGAACCAGTGCATAATCATTCTTTAAATCCGCTTCCGCATTTACTTTCAATAACGCCTCATCAAGAACTGATTGCTGAATGAATTGTCTTCGTTTATTTTCTTCATCTAATTCTTTTGCCAACTGCTTGGCCCGTTTCTCATCATTTGTTACAAATAATTCCAGAGCTCTATTTGCATCACCCAACCTACCGGCGGCGTTGATTCTGGGTGCAATACTGAAAACCAATTGTCCAACAGATATGTGGTCATTTAGCCCAGCAAGATCAAGCAGTGTTTTCAATCCCGGTTTTTCCAAATCATGAAGCAAAGACAAACCGTGGTAAACAATAATTCTATTTTCTTCTTTAATCGGAACTATATCTGCTGCAGTTCCCAATGTGATCAAGGGAAGAATTTCTGCATAATTGGAGACAGGAATATTGAGTTTACTGGCGATAGCAGTGATCAGTTTAAATGCAACACCTCCACCACAAAGTCCCTTAAAGGGATATGGACAATCGCTGCGTTTGGGATTCAGAATCGCATACGCATTGGGGAGATTTTTCTCGGGTATATGGTGGTCTGTAATAATGACATCTATGGGTTTTTCATTCGCATAATTAACTTTTTCAAACGCATTGATACCGCAATCGCACGTAATTAAAAGATCTGCATTTATTTTCTGGGCATAGTCAATACCTTTAGTAGATAGTCCATATCCTTCTTTTTCCCGATTCGGTATATAGTAGTCAACAACTCCACCAAATAGTCCCAACGCATTGCAAAGTGCCGCCGCGCCAGTCGTCCCGTCAACGTCGTAATCACCAAATATTAATATGGGGTTTCCGTGATGAATATTTATCAAAATTCGGTCAACTGCTTTATCCATGTCCATCATCAGAAATGGATCGAAAAGGTTTTTCCAATCCGGGTTAAAAAATAAATCCGCTTCTAATTTTGTTTGAATTTTTCTATTGGCCAAAACTTTGGCAATAACCTCAGATGTCCGGAAGGACTTTTGTATTGAAGCCACAAGTTGACTGTCTGGATTTAGAATGGACCAGCGCATTTAAATAAAACCAAAGACCGGAAAAACGAAGGAATCATATAGTGTGTCATCATTCACAACAGATTGAAGGATTGTGTATCTATGCATACTTCTGCGTAAAAGCTTTGGAAGAGATAATTGAATCATATTATAGAATTCCTTATTAAAAAGATAACGAATATTTGAATGAATAAAGTATGGTGTCATTCCGAATGGGTTAGCAAAAAAAATGAAATTCTGATGAAGTCCTAATCGTTTATTATGGAATTAATTTTCTGAGCCGGTCTATAAGCCGAGTTCTGTTCTTCCCGACAAAAAGTGTCAGGAATTAGTGGTCATTCCTCTGGACCCAACATCACTGCCGGGTTCAAGCAACCTACCCTCTCCTAATAACGATGCGAACCACATCTCAGAGACTATTCGGTCTTGCACTGGATGGGGTTTACCCAGCTTCCCAATTTTCATTGGGAACTGGTGGTCTCTTACACCACCGTTTCACCTTTATCCCAACATTAATGTCGGGAAAGTCTACTCTCTGCTGCACTTTCCATATCCCGACATCTAAGATATCGGAACTCCTCCCGTTAGGAGGCATCCTGTTCTGCAGTGCCCGGACTTTCCTCCCCGATTCGTTCGTTGCACATTGGCAAAACAAATCAGAGTAACCACTCAACCGACTCAGATTGTTAAATAACTGCCGAATTTAAAGAATTTAATTTTACGAAAAAAATCAATCTGAAATACGTTAACAGCGTTTTCACTTTTCATATTTACAGCAATTAACCTTAATTGGAGAAATAATACAAATCTGATTAATTAATGCTGTTTTTTAAAGATTGATAAACGACTCCAAAAATCATTTTTGAAACAATATACTATATTTTATCGATCGGTCAAGCTGTTTTGGATGGCCAGTATAAAAAACGATTACAAACATCACATGAGCTTATACTGTCTCCTTTTTTTACTTCTGCCAATTTTTGCGGAGGCACCATTGATCCACACCCACTACATGAAGAGGATAAAACTTCCACAACCCCAAGTCCCCCTCTAGCAGAAAATACACGGTTATATTTTGACACTATCGTATCTGAAAGATCCGAGATAACCAATTCTCTATCTTTTTTTAATTGTTCCTTCTTTTCTGATGATTCAGCAATCAATGATTCCAAATTGGATCTTCTTTCATGCAAATTTGATGTTAAGGAACCCAGGTTATTTTCCTGTTTCTCAGTTTTTTCCAGCAACTGATCTTTTTCCATTGTTAGCTCTAATTCATTCGTCTCAATGCTATCCAACTCCTCTTTTAAGAAATCAATTTCTTGTGACAGAGCATCGTATTGTTTATTTGTTTTAACTAAGAATAATTGATCTTTTAGTTTTTGGATTTTCTCTTGGATCACTTTTGCATTGTGATCCTTTTTGGATATGTTTAATTCGATTTCTTTTATGCGTGTTTTTGCGTGATCAATTTCTTCGACAGCTGATTTTTCATTCTGACTTAATTCATCTACTTTGAGAGGAAGATCTCCCAGTAATTCCCGAATTTCCTGTAGTTGACCATCAATCTCCTGCAATTGGATCAATGATGCGATTGAGTTCATAGCGTGGCTCCTGTTCACTAAACAAAAAATGCACCTGCAAAGGTGCATTTAATATTTGATTTTGGAAAAATAAACCGGGGTGTTCGCATTTTGTTCAATTCAGAACGCCCCTTTCTCTAGTAATTATCTTATTCATAAAGCTTGGTAATTTAAACATTACTTTGAATTATAGATAACCCAATTCTTTGATTTTTCGCAATATCTCATTTACTAATTCTTCCGGTGAGGCATTAGCAGAAGTGATGGTAATTTCAGGGGCCTCCGGTTCTTCATAGGGGTCATCAATCCCGGTAAACTGTTTTAATTTACCGGCTCTCGCTAATGCATAAAGGCCTTTGGCATCTCTTTCCTCGCATATCGACAAAGAGGTATCGACATGTATCTCAATAAAGCCACCTAGAGGCGTAATAAGTTCACGGTTGAAGCGGCGGTCAGATTTATATGGTGCAATGGGTGCACAAATCGCAATCCCTCCATTTTTTGTAATCTCGCTGGCTACAAAACCAATTCGACGGACGTTTAGCTTACGATGTTCCTGAGAAAAACCAAGTTCGCTGGATAAGTGAGTTCGGACAATATCACCATCAAGCAATGTTACCGGTCGCCGGCCGTCCTCCATCAGTTTGACCAGTAATCCATTTGCCAACGTGGATTTTCCTGATCCGGAAAGACCCGTAAAGAATATAGTAAAGCCTCGTTTATCCAACGCGGGTCGAAACCGACGCAGTTCAGCCACAACGTTCGAATATGAAAACCATTCTGGTATTTCTTCATCGTTACGCAGTCGATTCCTGAGGTCTGTTCCGGAAATCATCTTGAATTCCTCATTATCTTTCAATTCATCTTTTGGGACATAAGCATCTTTAGATGGAACATAAACCATGAGTTGAAATGGAACCATCTTAATCCCAAGTTCATCCTCATGTTCTTTAAGTAAATCTTGAGCGTCATAGGGGCCATAAAATGGTTTACCGTCTTTTCCGTTTCCCGGGCTGGCATGATCTCTACCAACGATGAACATATTACACCCATAATTTTTACGAATGATGGCATGCCATAAAGCTTCCCTGGGTCCACCCATCCGCATCGCCAGAGGCAGTAAAGACAACATTGCTGTATTTTCCCGATACTTTTCTAAGACGTACTGGTAACATCTTACACGGGTATAATGATCCACATCCCCCGGTTTTGTTAAGCCGACTACAGGATGAATAAGTACATTGGCATTATGTTCTTGAGCGGCACGAACAGTTAATTCTACATGAGCACGGTGCATGGGATTTCGGGTTTGAAAAGCGACGACGTTATCCCATCCTCTTTCCAAAAATAAGTCTCGCACTTCCTGGGGCGTTTGACGTAAATCGGTATAATCATATTGTTTTGGCAGCATCAGACCTACCAAAGGCCCTCCCAGATAAATCGGGTTGGATTCGTTCAGTAGATAATTGACCGCCGGATGTGTTTCATCGTCTGTTCCTAATACTTTTTCAGATTCGGCAATTTTATCCGGTGTCCACTTTGATTCAATTGTCATGATTGCAATTGCAAATCCTTCTTTATCCCGTAAAGCAATTTGATCCGACAATTTTATCATTTCTGAAAAATTTTCAGAAACATCCAAGGTTACAGGAATGGGCCAAATAGTTCCATCTGCAAGACGCATATTATCCAAAACAGACTGATAATCACTCTCAGTTAAAAATCCTTTCAAGGGAGAAAATCCACCGTTTAAGATCATTTCTATATCACAAATTTGACGATCGTTTAGAGTCCAGGATGGAAGTGATTTTGCTTTTTGTTTTAGAATTTCTAATTGATCGGCAGCTGATAATAGATTTTGTAGTTTGCCGCCGTGAGGTTCAATAAATGCCATGTGTTTCCAATGTTTTAGTGTTAAAAAGGTGCGGAAGTTATGAAATTTCTTTTTAATCCGACATTTATTTTCGGTGTATTTTTGCCTATCAGACAACTATATTCAATAAATAAAAGTATCTGTATAGGTCAAGCTGGAGAATGACCTTCATATAACAAAGTTGATAAAGTTCATTTTGGAATATGCATAGTTAAATTCAGGAACAATATAATGATGTTAAAAGTTTAGTCATTTGTTAATCCGCAGATAATAACATCGGAAAAGCATTGCGATAGTTCAATAAATTAGTATTAGAGGGCTTTGCAAAACCTATTGCACAAATTAAAAAGTCTAAAATTCGTCTGCTTTTCGTTAGAAAACTTGTCCATAGCCCCGCTATTAACTATGTTTTCCGCCTTAATCAGACATATTTTACATCTTTTTCCTTTACACATCAGGTTTTGCAAAGCTCTCTAGTAAGGAATAAACGGGAAAAAATACTAAATCTTTAAATATTAATAGTGAATAACCATCATAACGTTTTAGCTTTGCTTTTTAATAAAATCATTAAATTCATAATTCAAAAACACAAGTATAACTTATGATACGAATATTATTTATTGGCTGTCTTTTATTTTCTGGAATATTTAGTCAAACTTCAGCAGAAATTAAAAGACAAATACGCAATTCAGGTATGTCTGAATCTCAACTGAGGCAATTGGCAAAACAGCGGGGCCTTAGGGATAATGAAATTGATGCTAAAGTAAAGGAATTGGGGTTTAAAGCCCGATATCAAGACAATCGATACTCCAGACAAGGGGTTGATTCTGTTCGGACTAGTTTACCTCAGGAAAAAGTCATCCAAATTATTAATGATTCATCATCCCTCAATGAATTTCCAACCCATGAAATAACTTATTTTGGCTACAAAATGTTTCAGAGAGATCCAGCAATTTTTCAAGGATCCGAATTGGGTGCGGTTGACCCTGGTTATAATATCGGTCCTGGAGATGAAATCATCATTATGCTCTGGGGGGAAACGCAGTTTCGAGAAATATTCTCCGTAGATCGTGAAGGATTTATTTTTATTCCGGAAGCGGGACAGGTTTTTGTTAATGGATTGACGATGAAACGACTGGAATCAAAATTATTTAATGTTTTGTCACAAAAATATTCAAGTTTAGTTCGGGCAAATGGCGGAAAACCAACTACCTTTTTGGATGTGAGTTTAGGGAATCTCCGACCGATACGGATTCTTGTGGTTGGAGAGGTCGATCAACCCGGAGCTTATCAGGTTGGCCCTGCTACAACCATATTTACATCCTTATATTATTTCAACGGTCCAACTAATTTAGGAAGTTTGCGAAATATTCAACTTATTCGGAATGGTCACGCCATGGCTTCCATTGATTTTTACGATTATTTGTTATCCGGTAAGAAAATCAATGATCTTCGCTTACAACTTGATGATACAGTATTTTTACCTCCCAGAGGGAAAACGGTAACAATACGGGGAGAAATCAAGCGCCCTGCCATATATGAATTAAAAGAGAACGAAGGGCTACTCAACTTAATTACCATTGCCGGGGACTTTACTTCAAAAGCTTATCTCGATCGGATCCAGATTGATCGTATTGTGCCCTCGGATCAGCGTGAATTATTGGGAATGGACCGGATGTTGCTAGATGTCAGTATCCATGATTTGAAAACCAAGTCGACTGATATGGAATTAATGGATGGCGATACCATCAATATATTTTCTGTGCAAACCTTAATAGGAAATTATGTGGATATTTCCGGAAATGTCTATAGACCCGGAAGATTTGAGTATACTGAAAAATTAAATGTATATGATCTTGTGGAAATGGCTGACGGCCTTGTAGAGGATACGTATTTGGACATGGCTCACCTCATTCGCAGAAATGACGATTTAACCAAGGAAATATTGGAGTTCAATCTTGGGAATGCCATTAATCAAGCTGAAATGGATAATCTTGAATTACAACCCTTTGACAGTTTGGTTGTTTTTAATAAAAATAAAGTTTTTAATATATTTAAAACTGTTGCCGTTACAGGTGCAGTGAAATATCCTGATCGGTACAATTATTATGAAGGAATGACCATTAATGATCTATTGATACAAGCAGGGGGATTTGCAGAAAATGTATACCGTGCCAAACTTGAAATAATGAGAGTTAACCCTGATTCTACGAACAAAAATGAGTTTGGTTATACTCTTGAAATACCGGAATTTTTGGCCATTGAAGAACTGCAACAAAATGATGGCAATAGTCCAATGAATAAATTGCATCCCTATGATGTGGTGTTTGTACGACCCGATCCTTATTTTAAACTGGATCAGAATGTTGAAGTGACCGGCGCTGTAGTTTATCCCGGTAAATATGCATTAGCTTCTGCAAACGATTTTATATCTGATTTAATCCAAAGAGCCGGCGGATTTTATGATGATGCGTATCCAGAGGCATCTTCTTTAAATAGGGATAGCATCGAAGTTAATATTGATTTGAATAAAATCATGGAGCAACCTGGTTCAAGTATCGATTTCACTTTATTGGCAGGTGACGTTATACATGTATCCAAACATCCAAATATGGTATATGTACACGGCGAGGTAAATAACCCGGGTGCATTTAAATATAAATCAGGGAAATCGGTAAAAGATTATATCAACGAAGCAGGTGGACTTACATCCGATGCAGATAAAAATGGTATATCTATACGATATCCTAATGGAGAGGGAAATGAAGTCAAACGATTGTGGCTCTCCCCGCCTGTGATGGATGGCTCTATTATTACTATTTCCACTTATACGAGAGAACGCGTTGACAAAACAGAACTTGCGAAAGAAATTACTGCCATCATTGCAAATTTGGCACAAGTGATTACAACAATTATTATTATAAGTAAATTATAATATGGAAGGACAACCTCAAATACCGCAAACACCTCCTCCCTATTATTACGAAGAGGATACGATTTCTCTTTCCGATATTTTAATGGTTCTGGCAAAACAGCTGAAGTTGCTCATCATCATACCATTAGTTTTCGGAATTTTGACTTCTTTTTATGTTCTTTTTATTGCAAGTCCGGTTTATATATCTTCAGCAAAAATTATGTCTTCCGGAGGGAATAATTCCGTATCTCAACTCCAGGGATTGGCCGCTCAATTCGGCGTTGCTGTTCCGGGCGGAAATGAAGGAGCTGAGTGGGTTTACCCCGATATCATTAAAAGCCGCACATTGGCAAGAGTTCTGCTTCAAAGAAAATTTGATACCGAAGAGTATGGACCGCAGAAATCCCTACTTCAAATACTCACGTACGGCAATGAAGAACCTGAAGTTGGATTAGATACTCTCATGAAATTTGGAATTGAGAGTTATTTGGGAATGATAGAAGTTGAGCAAGATCGCTCGTCGTCTATTTATACATTAACCATAAGCGCCTTTGAGCCGCAATTTGCAGCTGATTTATGTGCCGTATTGATAGAGGAGCTCGATGAACACCAGAGAAAGTATAAAACGGAAAAAGTAAAGGAAACACGGCTTTTCATTGAAGGACGCATCATTGAAATCCAAAAAGAATTAGAACACGCTGAAGAAGCGTTAAAAGATTTTAGAGACAGAAACCGTCAGATTCAGCAATCCCCGGCATTGCAACTAGAGCAAGAACGCCTGACGCGGGAAACCTCTGTTTTAACCGGGGTCTTCACCACACTGAAACAGCAGTTGGAAATGACGAAAATTGATGAAGTGAAAGAGTCTGCTTTGGTCCAGATATTGGATCCGCCAGAAGCACCCCTTTACCGAGATAAGCCAAAGCGTAAACTTTCAGTCCTGTTATCGCTAATACTCGGCTTTGGAATGGCTGTCGTGGCTGCATTTGTACGGGAATACGCCAGCAATAGCGATGAGGAAGAAAAGGGGAAATTGAGAGAAATTGCTGAATTGATCAAATCTAATATTTCTGATTTACTTTGGTTCAGGAAAAAATAGTTAAATTATTACTCCGGTATTGCTTGTCCGCGTGATACCCACCATTTCTACTCAATAAAAGATCCCTCACTTCAATCGGCTGTCTAAGGAGCTGTAATGCAAGTCATGTTATAGAAGTTGGTCATTATTTTCCATTTAAGTGTTATTGATATGAGACTCCTAACGGAGTCCCTTTATGACCCCGGAGTGGTTCGATGTCTATAGGATTTAAAATGAATGGTTACCGAACTCCGCTAGGTGTTCAATTTTTGGTTTTTCAATAGGCAATTAATCTGCCGGGACACCCAATATGACCAAAACGGCTATATTAAATCTTAATATTATTGACGTTAGAGGAACGGAAAATCAAATTATTCAAAAGTGCGGAAGTCAGGAAAAAGGTCTGCCGGCCTGCCGATTCAAAATTAATTATATTGGTGCTGACTGATACGGGAATTCTCTACTTACAGAGAGAATGGAATAAGGATTAATTTTAATGCAGACAAGCAAGAATGCCTGTCTTACAGGTTATTCAAAAAAACGGAAGCGCAAACAAGCCAAAGCGGATATGAGTCCGTCTTTCAGTCGCAGTTTTTTCCCTTCAGCCGTTGTACGTCTGTTATATGTAATGGGAATTTCTTTTACTCGGAGGTTTCTTTTAAATACTTTTGCCGTTATTTCTGCTTCCAAGCCAAATCCATTTGATTTTAGTTCCAGATTTTTGAATGTTTCCACGGAGACGGCCTTGTAACAGGAGGCCATGTCATTAATCCACTTTAAATTCACTATATTTGAAAACCATGTGATTATTTTATTCCCAAAATAATGGAACGACCATTTTACGGTTTTTCCCATCCATCTACTACCGAATACCACATCAGCTTCCTCGTTTTCAATGGGTTCGATTAATTTTTTATAATCATTGGGATCATACTCCAGATCCCCATCCTGTAAAATCACTACATTTCCTGTTAAATGGGGAATTGCCGTTTGGATTGCTCTTCCTTTTCCCATATTAATATGATGTTTTAAAAGAATGATACCATCGATTCTGGATAAAATTTCACTTGTTCCATCGGTTGACCCATCGTCCACAACTATAATGTTAAAAACCAAACGACTTGCTTTGACCCGATTGATCAGCTCATGACATGTGCGTGCTTCATTATAAACTGGTATAATAATTGATAATTTCGAATTCATTGGGGTACGGAAGTTAAAGAATGTACCCGATAGATTATAAAACCAATAATATGCTGCTGTATTTTACGCTTTGATGAACTTTAAACAATTAATCAATATCTCATGCATGAGTATCAACAGTAAATAATGTAAATGATCTAATGTTATTTTATCTTAAATCCTTTTTGGAATACATATTGATATTTTAGAAATATCTTTCCTTCAACCGTCTTTTCGATACCTTCATATGCAATCCAATTTGAGTATGGGATGGATGAATACCCCAATTCTATATTACCCATACGGCTCCACCAACCAATAGAAACCGATAATATTTTATGATCCAGGATTGGTTTTGATGGAAAGGAACTCTTTTTTGTTTCGTGCCAATTATCATAAACTGATTGAAGCGTATTATTTCCTTTACTCAACCAGGTAAAATCCAAATGAAAATGCATTTGGTTTGATAGCCGGGCATTCGTTTGCAAATGGGCCGACCATAAATCTGAACCATATAAATATCCCAATGCATGACCCCGGTTCACCCAAGAGGTTGATTGTCCATGATGAATATTTGCCCAGGTGTCTATTTTGGTAATGTCTGCTTCCCAGGTAACTGGACTCTTTCTCAACATTATAGCGCCATCTGCACCAAAACGTAATCCAATCTGATTTTGTAAATTGCTCTTATCCACTTGAAAATCATCAATCACTAATTCGGTATATATTGATAAAGATGCTTTTACATTATATCTTGCTGTAAAATAAATAATAGAATTATCACTGTCATCCGGGTCATAAAGTTCGTCTCCCTCCAACGCAGAAAAAAAATAAGGAATGAATGGATTCAGATACATGAATTCAACTGAACGTTGTTGACCGGTATAAATAACCTGCTCACCGAGACTGATCATTATTTTCTTTGATTTAGGGATCCAGATCATGCGATGCCCTGCTGTCAACCGTTTTATGCGCACTTTTACATTTGCAGTATCTGCCCCCAATTGCCCTGAAAAGAACTCAAATTGAAAATCAGCTATATTTATCTTAGCCATCACAAGATCATAGGTGGGGCCGATCGTTGTATGAACAATTGAATTTGATGTATTTTGTCCTAAAAATAAAGGGAACCGACCCATTTGAACCTTAAACATTTGACCTGTATATCTTAAAAATGCATTTCGTAATCGACCACTCATTCCAAATCGTGTAAATGAAGATCCCAATACATTTTGACCATTGGGATCATTTACGACGACCGGTTCAACGAGTAATGACCAATTTTTTTCCTGAATACTTCCCCAGAAATACAATAATTGAAGGTCAGCAATAGCCCCTCCGGAATATAATTTGGGTGAGAACCCTATTTGGGTATTTTCCTCTGAAGAATCATTTTGGAGGTCATAAGGACTAAATAATTTAAATATTGATAAATCATGGAATGTTCTAAAGGATTCATGGAGTTGATCACTATTTATATCATCCGGCTGAGGAAAATATTGTCCCAAAGCTATTGAAAATAAAAAAGCTCCCAAAAGCGGGAGCCTGATTAATCTAGTGACCATTTCTTATCAGGCTTGACCTTTGATTGAAACTACATCTAAATCCAGTTTTTTACCTAATGCAAAATAATCTTGCGGTGTATAATCCGGGACTAATAACTGTAATTTTTGTTTGATCGCATCCGATTCATAGGTTTCTGCAATTTTGATTAACGAGAGAATATCTTTTTTAAAGTATTCCCATTCAGGGTGGTTGTTTTGATCTTTAAGGACCATAATTTTTTTATGGGCTGTATGCTGAATTCTTTCTTCCTTCGCCACTAATTCTTCATATAGTTTTTCCCCGGGTCGGAGTCCTGTATACACAATGGAGATATCTTTTTCAGGTTCGAAGCCGGACAATCTAATCAAATCGTATGCCATATCTTTAATCCGAATGGGTGTCCCCATGTCCAAAACCAATATACGGCCTTTTTTCCCCATGGTTCCTGCTTGGAAAATAAGCTGTGACGCTTCTGATACAGACATAAAATATCGATACATTTCCGGGTGAGTAATTGTTATGGGTCCCCGATGTTTTATTTGTTTTTGAAATGTTGGAATCACGCTTCCGGAACTTCCTATCACGTTTCCAAATCTCACCGCTATCATTTTTGTTTGGCTAATTTTGTCTACAGAGAGTACAATTTTTTCTGCTAATCGTTTTGTTGCTCCCATAATATTTACGGGAGACACAGCTTTGTCAGTGGAGACCAAAACAAATTTATCTACATGATATCTGGTAGACAATTCAGCCATAATCATGGTACCCAGAACATTCGTATTGACAGCGGCCCATGGATGCAATTCCTGCATGGGTACATGTTTATATGCTGCGGCATGGAACACAATTTGAGGGCGATATTCCTTAAACACGACATTCATTTGTTTTTCGTCTCGTACATTTGCAAGAATCGCCTTCGTAAGCGTTTTACCTTTCATTTCATTACAATCCTGCTCTATCGAAAATAGGTTCTGTTCACTATTATCAATCATAATAAGAGAGCCGGGATCGTATTGAAGGCATTGCCGAACTAACTCAGAGCCAATGGATCCACCTGCACCTGTAACCAAAATTCGTTTATCACCCATAAAGTTTTTAATCGATTCCTTATCCAGCTGGACTTCTTCCCGTCCGAGTAAATCCAGGATTGAAACTTCTCGAATGTCCTTGATTGAAACTTGATTATTCATAAGTTCCGAAAAGCTGGGGATTGTTCGAAAACGCTTACCTGTTTTTTCACATAGTTCAACTATTTGACGCATTTGCTCAGAGGTTGAAGACGGAGCCGTAATCAGTATTTCATCATAGGGGACCGAGATGCCTGCCAATTCGCGCATTGACCCTAATATGGGAATTCCGTGTATACTTGCCCCTAGTTTATGTACATCATCTTCCAGAAATCCGATAATCTCAAAGTCTGACGGATAGGTTGCTAATATTTCTCTGGCAATTTTTTCGCCCGTATTCCCTGCGCCTAGTAATATTAATCTGGTTTTCTTTTTATGATTACTAATCGGGTTATTTTGAAAAGCAGAATAATAAAAGCGGACACTAACTCTCACAAAACCAACGAGTATGGAAGAAAGCAAATAATCTATCACAAAAATAGATCGATTCAATCCTTCGAATTCCAGGGATAAACTATAGAAAACTATGATAACCAGAGACGCCGTAGTAGACGCTTTCAATACTTTAACACCGTCCCAGATAGATGTATAGCGATAAATACCACGATATAATCCAAAAGCACGAAAAATCAATAATTTTAACGGGATGATAAATAGCAGCGATGTACCTATATTGCTCCAATATTGCGAGGGTAAACGAAAATCAAAGCGGAGCCAGTAAGCCAGCAACAAACTAAAAATAATTGCTACCCCATCCGCCAGTACGATAAAGTACATGCTTATGTTATTAAATCGCCCTCTATACATCAATTACTTATCCATCTTTTCTGTTGAAAGTTATATATCCAATAGATAAAATGCAAAATGTATATTTAGTTACTATCGAGCCCGTGTGATTCAACTCACAGAATCCCTGATACAATTTTGGCGATCCACATGGAAGCCTTGTTTCTGCCATAAAACCACAGTTGAACGAGAAAATGCATTAAATGAAGTCATTGATATTACACCTCATAAATTCATCAGGAGTA
>JBHHTW010000071.1:0-4390 GCA_046861385.1 Fidelibacterota bacterium
GATGCGGCTGAATTCATTGCCCTGGGAGCTACTTCTGTTCAGGTTTGTACCGCAGTGATGCATTACGGTTACCGGATTGTGGAAGATTTGATTGATGGTCTGGCTCATTACCTCGATGAAATGAATATGAGCTCTGTATCCCAGCTGGTTGGAAAGGCGATTCCCCATTTCACCGATTGGGGAGACCTGGATCTGAATTACAAAGTAGTGGCCGATATCGACTCTGAAAAGTGTATCGGTTGTCAGCTCTGTTACATCGCCTGTCTGGACGGTGCTCACCAGTGTATTCACACCCGTCAAAACCCTTGCTCCGCTTACCACGGAGAATCAGACCACGGTTTTAGTCCACGGACCGAAATACAACTGGCACAACAACATGCCGTTCCGGAGGGAATCGGAGCTTATGTCCCGTTTATCGATGATGCGGAGTGCGTTGGTTGTAATCTCTGTCATCTGGTATGTCCCGTGCCCGGTTGTATTAGTATGGTGGAACGTCCTACTGGGAAAGCACCTGAAACCTGGAACGAACGGATGGTCGCCAGTCAGGGTTAATGCGGATTTCTCTTCGCAGTAACCCGAGTACCAGTTATTCATCAGGGGGGTGATAATATTTTAAACGATCGGGGAAAGGCCATGGTGGCTGGAATAACTCATCGGATCGCAACCCGATATTTGGTGCGGGTGATCATTTCACTCCTTTCCGGAATTTCTTTCCTATATTCTCTTCAGGTTGATTTAAAGGGTGAATTGTCGGCTATTCTTACCAGTGAACCGGGTGATCAACAATTGGAGTTTGCGGACTTTCGCCTACAATATATTCCTACTTTTGAGGGGCAATTGCTTAATTCCGGCGAAAATTTCTTTGACTTAGAGATCGCCGGGAGTTTCTCCTGGATTCGTCCCGGCTCAACTGGTTCAGGTGCGGACTTCCGCTTTTCGGAGGAACCATATCGCCTGTGGGTACGCTATTCCACCCGGCGTTTTGAAACACGGTTGGGACTCCAGAAAATCACTTTCGGTCCGGGGCGGTTGTTCAGGTCACTAATGTGGTTCGATCGCCTGGATCCCACCGATCCACAACAATTGACCGAGGGTGTTTACGGTGTCAGAATGCAATACTATTTCCGTCGTAATGCTAATCTCTGGGCCTGGTGCTTGTACGGGAATGACCGTGCCAGCGGCTGGGATCTGATCGCTTCCAAAAAGAAAATTCCGGAATGGGGGGGACGCTGGCAATTTGCCATCCCCCGGGGGGAAATGGCCATGACTTTTCACCGGCGGGTGATTTCCCAGATCAGGGACATTCAGGATGCTAAAATTATCTACACGGGTAAATCCATTCCGGAATATAAAATCGGCTGGGACGGTTCCTGGGATATAGGACCGGGGTTGTGGTTTGAGGGCGCCCTGGTTTACGGTCAGCATAGCGGTGTTTACCCTGACTGGCAATCGTTTTTCACCGTGGGAATGGATTACACCTTTGCCGTCGGGAACGGCCTGACCCTGGCAGCGGAACAGTTTAATATAAATAGCGGTGAAACTCTGAAGAATGCAAGTAAATTAGGTTCCTTCTCCGGATTGATTGCAACTTATCCATTGACTCTGTTTGATAAGGTGGCCTGGTACATGATTTATGACTGGGAACAACAGCAATCCTTTCAATATGTCCGCTGGCAGAGAAGCTATAATTCCTGGCTGATAAATCTGGCTTGGTTCTGGAGTAGCGGAGATAAAACCGTTTTTGAAAATCCTGCTCTCCTTACCACCGGTACCTCGGGCTTCCAGTTGATTATTATTTTCAACCATTAGCTCCCCAGGTGCGAATCCGGTTTATCAATGTTGTGATGAAACAAGTAAGGACGGTTTCTTAAACAGATTCATGGTATATTTTAGTGGTTTGGAAGGAAACTCAATATGAACAATTCAGCACTGATTACGGTAAAGGGTTTGATGAAAACTTTTCCAATGGGGAAGGATTCTTTTGTGGCTCTGAACAAGGTGAGTTTGTCTTTTTCCCAGGGAGAATTTGTCGGGATTGTAGGTCCCAGCGGTTCGGGAAAGACTACTTTGTTAAATATCATCGGTTCTCTGGATGTTGCCACTAAAGGAGAAGTTGCTGTACTGGGTAAGAACATCAACGATTTGTCCCAGCGAGAGGCTGCCAATCTACGGAACAGGCACCTGGGTTTTATTTTCCAGACGTATAATTTGTTGCCGGTTTACACCGTTTATGAGAATGTGGAATTACCATTGTTGTTATTGAATTATGGCGCTCAGGAACGACGGGAGGCCATTCTCAAATCACTGGATTGGGTGGGCTTGATGGATAAAATTGATTCCCGCCCGGCACAGTTATCCGGCGGTGAATGTCAACGGGTGGCGGTTGCTCGGGCAATGGTAAAAAAACCGGAGATTGTACTGGCAGATGAACCGACGGCCAACCTGGATGTTGAAAATTCCCATAATATTTTAAATATGATGGTTTCCTTGAACAGGGAGCTGAAAACAACCTTTATTTTTGCGACTCACGATGAAAAGGTTATTCAGTATCTCCATCGAAAAATCTATCTTGAAGACGGCCGGGTGTTGAAGGATGAGGTGGTGGAAGAAAAGATAAAGAATAAGGCAGAGGTTAAGGCGAAGAATTAGGTTGAGGGGAAGACAGAAGGTGTGGAAAAGTATGAAGAGTAAGCAGAGAATATGATAAGTGGATACAAAATAGAATTGAAATGAGTTATGCTGATTTTACAGCCATGCCGGTTTGGCAATTAGCTCTTAATCCATTAATCAAAATTTATGCAACTAATAAATCATTTCCAGTTGAAGAACGTTATGGATTGGTATCTGATATGCCCAGGGCGGCTAATTCAATTACTCACAATATTGCCAAGAGCTTTGGCTATTTTGAACCAGGGGATAAGTCCCGTTTTTATAAAATTTCGCGTGGTAGCGCGTACGAGTTAATAACCCAAATACTTGTAAGTTTGGTATTATCTTATTTATCCAGTGATTTAAAATCTGAGCATGTATCAAAGTTAGTTGAAACAGGGAAGCTCATGAGATTTGAGATTGATTTAATTTAAGTTCTTTTTGTATTGCTGTTCTTAATTTATTCAGTTTTTCATATCCCCTGATTTTTCGCATTCTCATTTCAATATCCAATAATGCAGATGCTACCCATCTGTGGATCTGCTTACTGCTGTGCCAACGGGTTACCCTCCCCGTTAATCTGGCTATTTGGCTGTTTAAGGATTCAATACAATTGGTCGTTTTAAATGCAGTATGTAACTCCGGGGGCAATTTCAGTTTGTGAAGCGTCAATGTCTCTGCCAGCCCTTCTCCCAATGACCTGGCGGCAGAGAGGTTTATTCCCTTGAGCTCATTGACGATGGCTTCCAGCTTGTTTTTCGCCTCATTATATGTATCACTATTATAGGCTTCCTGTATCTTTTGCTTGTATTCCGGCTTTTTGTTTTTAGGCAAATAGCTCAATACATTCTCGCGCTTATGCCATTGACATCGCTGAACCATCACTGTATTTGAAAATACCTCATTTACAGCCTTATACAAGCCTTTAGACCCATCGATAATCACCAACAGCCCTTCGGAAGATAAAAAGCCTCTGTCTTTCAGATCGTTAAGTAGATCCATACACACCCGATGGTGTTCTGTTGTACCCTGGATAAATCCCACCGGAATCTTATTCCCGGCCATAGTCACACCCAAGGCGATGATGATCTGTTGACGCGCAAAGGTCTTTCCATCGATAAACAATGCCACATAATCAGCGGTGAGTCTGCGGGCGGTAAACGCTTTAAGCTTTGTTTCCGTTTCTTCCATAAAATGACGGGAAAGGCTCGATGCACTTATTCCAAATACCTCCGGCAGTAATGACGCACATTCTGAATACCGTCTTAAGGATAACCCCCCAAGCAACCGGCCCATCAGCTGTTGACGAATATGTCTCTTATCTTTCAACAACTGATAACTCTTGAGCGGAATTTCCTTTTCGGTTTGTCTGTTACGTACCCGGGGAACCGCTACCCTGGCCTTTGTATCCCCTAAAAACACAGACCCTGGATTGCTCCCCCAGCGATACCCCGGAAAACCACCTTTATCTTTACGATGATTCGGCGGACCGGCCAGTAATTCTACCTCCTTATACAACAGTTCCTCTACTGCCATTAATCCTATCGGTATAAATGCCTGAATCAATGATACTTCGGTATCAAATTCATATGAGCCGGCCGTTTGTTCTTGTTTTATCCTTTGCTTGTGATCTACTTTTGGCATGGTGAAGCCTCCTTGTTGTTTTGGATTAATTGCATAATTATTAACCCGAATCTTCAGGGAGCTTCCCTTTCTTTTCAACTAAAAATGAAACAACGTC
>JBHHTW010000039.1:0-17512 GCA_046861385.1 Fidelibacterota bacterium
GAAATATCAAACCAAAAACGTAGAGACTGAATTTATCATAACGTAAAGTGTGCATTACGGTTCCTGCAAACCTGATTCAGCCATTACTTTTCTCATTCCGTAAGGCTGTCCTCGAAGTTTGTGCTCCACATTCATTATATTCATCCCCATGATACCAGGAACAATTGAAAAACATCCGTAATAACAAATGAATACACCTGCATTTTCCATTGCATTCGCTTTGGCGTTCGGTATGATTGCCCAGTCAGTAGCCCGTCATATAAAAATTCCCGGGATTGTTTTATTATTGGTAGTGGGTGTGCTAATGGGACCTGATGGATTAAATATCATTCGTCCAAATACTTTAGGCGATGCGCTACCTATTCTGGTTGGGTTTGCCGTGGCTGTGATTCTCTTTGAAGGAGGGATGAGTCTTCGAATTGGTCGCATAAAAAGAGAGGGACAAACCATACGGCAATTAATAACTGTCGGTGCCTTGATCACAGCGATTGGAGGAACACTTTCAGCGATAGTATTTCTGGGTTGGGATTGGCAAACGGCTATTTTGTTTGGAATATTAATTATTGTTACAGGTCCAACAGTTATTAATCCTTTACTTAGGAGAATTAGGCTAACGCCATCAGTATCGACAGTTTTAGAAGCTGAGGGTATTTTACTGGATGCCATCGGAGCTATTGTTTCTGTCGTGGCATTGGAAGTAGTTCTGAGTCCATCCGGATTTACATTTCTCGCGAGCCCATTTATCATTTTAGGGAGAATTTTTATGGGAGGATTCATCGGCGTGGTTGGCGGATTCTTCATGGCTTGGTTATTAGGGATTCGTAATCTGGTACCGGAAGGATTAGAAAATGTGTTTACTCTTTCTCTTGTGTTTGCTCTATATCAATTTTCAAATGTTGTCAGTCACGAAAGCGGTATTGTAGCGGTGACAACTGCTGGATTTGTCGTTGGGAATCGAAAATCATTTGTTCGAAGAGAATTAATGGAATTCAAAGAACAATTAACTGTAATGATGATTGGTATGTTATTCATACTCCTTGCAGCAGATGTGAAGTTGTCAGACGTAAAACTACTGGGTATGGGAGGAATGTATACTGTTATTGCACTCATGTTTGTTGTGAGACCTTTGAATATTTTTCTGGGGACAATAAACTCCGATCTATCCTTTAAACAAAAAGTTCTTCTATCTTGGATTGCTCCCAGGGGAATAGTCGCCGCTGCTATAGCGTCCTACTTTACAATCGAACTCGAGCAAAACGGAATAGATGGGTCTCAAATAAGGGCAATGGTATTTTTGCTCATCACCGTCACCGTGTTATCTGCAGGACTCACCGGAAGTTTAATGGCGAGGTTATTGGGATTAAAACGCAGGAGTAACTCCGGCTGGGTGATACTTGGAGCGAATGCCATCAGCAGAGAAATGGCCAGATGGTTGAAAACTGAAAATGATGAATGTATATTGATTGACGAAATTCCCGGGTTGTGCAGATTAGCTGAAAAAGAAGGCTTAAAAGTTATATATGGAAATGGTCTTGAAGAATCAGTATTACTCCGTTCTGAAATTGATTTGCGCGAAGGTGCGATGGGTTTAACAGAAAATGAGGAAGTGAATATGCTCTTCGCCAAACGCGCAAGGGAGGAGGGGAAAATATCCAATTTATTTATTGGTATAAAAACAGATGAAGAAGGAATTACTACAGAAATGGTAGAAGAAATGGGTGGTATGATTCCGTTTGCGCGTGCACGAGATTTAGAAAAATGGTCTGTGTGGATTCGTAGGAAGCAAGTTGAAACGATCCATTTGATTTGCAATTCTAATACAGAAGTGCTTGCAGAAGAAGCCTTCAACAAAACTACTGAGGGAATTATCATTCCATTCATATACAATCGGAATGGAAAACCTCATCCTTTGGGACATTTATCGAAGATAAAAAAGAAAGATCAAATATCCTGTTTAGTCCATACACGAAAATTAGAACAATTTGAAAAATGGCTGGACTTGAGTATTTTCACAAAAGAATGACAACGTTCTTATTCATTTTTTTGTCTTTGTCATTATAAAATCGAATCTGAATAAATTTCTAAAACCAGAACAGGGCACGGTTAAAGAAACGATTCTATTAAGATAGAATGTTTCTGAGTGAATTCCGACATCGTCCGTGTCCTGTTTAATAATTCGTATTTGAGGAGATAAACTATGGTTAAATACATTTATCATAAAGAAGCATGGATCAGAAACGGCATTACATTTGGTTCCGCCTTAGGGATTGCCATTTCGTTTTCAATAAACAAATCAGTATTTTGGGCAATATTGCATGGACTCCTATCTTGGATTTATGTATTTTATTACATATTGGTATACTGATGACTGAAGTCAAAAAACTATACCGAAATGTAAAATCAGGCAAAATTGCCGGTGTTTGCGCCGGAATTGCCGATTATTTTAATATTGATATTGTTCTAGTCCGGCTCTTTTTTATTTTAATGATTTTCTGTGGAGGAAGTGTTATTGCGTATATAATTGCATGGTTTATTGTTCCACCGAATTATAAAATATAAAATTTGAACCATTATTATATAAATTCCCGGCAATTATTTTTTCAATTCGATGCGAATAAGCCAATTTTACATAATACTCTTACTTTTTTTTTCAACCTGTCAAAAGCCACTCAAGGACGCTGAAATACTCTGGGATGAGTACGGTATTCCCCACATTTATGCTCAAAATGAGAATGATCTTTTTTACGCATATGGCTGGGCGCAGATGCATGCACATGGTGACCTGCTGCTTAAATTATATGGGCAAGCTCGAGGACGAGCCGCTGAATACTGGGGAGAAAACTACCTGAGTAGCGATAAATGGATGTGGACTAATGGCGTTCCGAAAAGATCTGAACGCTGGTCAAAAGAGCAAGTAGAGCCCTATAAATCCATGTTGGAAAACTACGTTTCAGGGATAAATGATTATGTAGATCAAAACACTCAATATATTGAAGAAAAATATAAAGTCGTTTTGCCAATCACTTTATCAGATGTGATGGCTCATGCGCAGCGAGTATTGCATTTTTCTTTCATGTTCAGTCAAGAAGATTTGAATACCAGTACATCTGATTGGAACGAAACAACCGGATCCAATACTTGGGCGATTTCACCTATACGTTCCTCATCCGGAAACGCCATGTTATTGGCAAATCCTCATTTATATTGGGGAGATTTGTACACTTGGTTCGAAATTCATTTGAACTTACCAGACGCAAATATTTACGGCGCCAGTCTTGTTGGATCACCAGCATTGGGAATTATCTTTAATGAACACCTTGGCTATTCACATACGGTCAATACTCACGACGGAGCTGATCTATATGAATTAAACCTCAAAAATGGCGGATATGAATTTGACGGTGAAATCAGAGAATTTCAGGTAGACTCTATCCAATTGAAAATAAAAAGTGACGACTCATTACGAACCGAGTTATTTATTGTAAAAAATTCGATTCATGGTCCCGTTGTGAAGGAGGAAAATGGAAAAGCAATCGCTTTAAGGATAGTCGGATTGGATGCAAGCCAAGTTTTTAAAGAGCGATGGGACATGGCAAACTCGTATAATCTGGTTGAGTTCGAAGCGAGCTTGAAAAATTTACAAACTCCCATGTTTACAGTGATGTATGCTGATATTGAAGGGAATATAATGCATCTATTTGGAGGACAAACGCCAGAACGTCCTCCGGGTAATTACGATTGGTCTGGAATTGTTCCGGGGAATACATCTGAAACATTGTGGTATGATGTTCATCCTTATGAAGATTTACCTCGCATAATAAACCCGGAGAGTGGATGGCTTCAAAATGCGAATGATCCTCCCTGGACAACCACATTTCCTGAAGAGATTGATCCGAATAACTATCCAGAATATATGGCGCCGAGGAGAATGGGTTTCAGGGCCCAACGATCCGCAAGAATGTTAAATGAGGATGACAGCATTAGTTTTAAGGAATTGGTAGATTATAAATTTTCAACACGAATGGAATTGGCGGATCGAATATTAGATGATCTATTGGATGCGGCTTCTCTTGCGAAGGATAAAGAAATAAAGGAAGCAGTCCGGGTTTTAAAACGTTGGGATAGAACTGCAGATAATTCCAGTCGCGGGTCTGTGTTATTCAAGCAGTGGGTGGATGATATGAATTTTCCGGATGATTTTGCCATTCAGTGGAATGAACGAAGTCCAACTCAATTACCTGATGGCTTAAAGGACAGAACCATGGCAGTTCATCGCCTTTATGGGGCTGCGAAAGAAGTGAAAAGCAAATATGGTCGATTGGATGTTTTTTGGGGAGAGGTATTCAGATTGCAGCGTGATAGTCTTGATCTACCTGCGAATGGAGCTCCCGGTGATCCATATGGTGTATTTCGTACATCCTATTTCAAACCCACTAATGATAATAAGCAAAAGATAATTGCAGGTGATTCATACATCGCAGCGATCGAATTTAGCGACACGATCAAAGCCCTAGGATTGATAGGATATGGGAATTTTAGTCAAAAAGGTTCAGTCCACAGAACAGATCAATTAAAACTGTATTCAGAGAAAAAATTGCGTCCCATCCATTTTTACAGAAAAGATGTTGAAGAAAATATTGTCGAACGAACAGCGTTTTGAGAAAGTCGTATTATACCGGCTTAAATGGAGGGGGGAGACAGACCAAGTAGATTACTAAATTAAAACCAAGGAGGTGGGCCTGTCTCCCGGTCAAAAGTATACATTATTCTTAATATGGGATGCTGTGATGTACCCCACACAAAATGCTTTCATTTTAATAATTTAACTAAAACCGTTCTCTATTCACATTAAGAAGATATTGCATAATTTTTTTTTTGTGATTTACACATGTGTTTTTTCGAACCTTCAAGGTTGTTGAATGGAAACCCTTTGTTTGATTTTTAGGTCTTCTTATTTGTAGTTTCTTTTATGAAGGAAAGAAGCTAGTGTTGTGTCAACCAAGGAGTAATATTAAAAATTGACGAACCCACACGAAATTCTCGAACCCTTAAGCCCGATTTGGTGGCAGACCATTATTTGGTCAACGGTCATTATTGGAGGATTGCTTTATATTGCAAAAAAAATGAATACGAATCAAATTGCTTATTTTGCAATTGTGATTGGTGTGATACTCATTGCCCGTTCTATTCTAATCCATCCATACGTAGCACAACTTAAAGGATGGGATATTTACAACAATTTGCCCTTGCATATGTGCGGACTTTCTGCAATCATTTCCGGTATTATAATGTTTTATAGAAGACAATGGTTATATGAAGTTCTGTATTACTGGGGAATCCCGGGAGCATTTCATTCTTTTCTGACTCCTGAATTTACACAGGGCACAGAAGGATTATTATTTATTGAGTATTATTTAGCTCATGGTGGAATCATTTTCAGTGCACTGTTCTTCACTTTGGTACTTGGATATAAACCTTCGAAAGGATCCTGGTGGAGGATTTTTCTCTGGACCCAATTACTTTTACCTATTATTGGTGGATTTGACTGGCTAATCAGTGCAAATTATATGTATCTCTGCGCACCTCCGATCGTTGATAATCCTTTTATTTTCGGCGAATTCCCGGTACACTTGATTGGATTAGAATTTGCCGGATTACTCCATTTTGCACTAGTATATTTACCTTTCGGAATAAAATATCATTATGCATCAAAAACTTCAGGGCCTGCAACTATTTGACACGCTACATGTAAGTTATTTACTTGCATGGTTGGCTCTATGGATTCTGGTACCATTATTGGGGAAAAAATATCTTAATAAAGGTCAACAGAATATCGTAGTATGGATTATGATTATTTTTATGGTTGGGCAGGAAATTGTTGACTATTGGAACAGAACACAATTTCGCCCCTTATCACTGGATCTTGATTTACCCCTCCACCTATGCCATTTATCACTCATATTTTCGGTTATTTTGCTTTATAGACCCAATCGTTATTTATTTGAAATTACATATTTTTGGGGATTAGGTGGAGCAATTCAAACCATGTTGACCCCGGACACAACGGGGTTTGATAATTATTTATCATATTTTCTCATGCATGCGCATCATGGTATGATCATATTAACGTGCCTGTGGCTGGCAGTCATTCTGGGGTATCGCTGTCGTCCGGGATCCATAAAACGAACTTTTATCTTAACCAATATTGTCATTGTACCTGTGTGGCTTATTGACTGGTTGACTGGAGGGAATTATATGTATCTTATGGAACGGCCGCCCACCGAAAGCCCATTAGTATTTGGTGAATGGCCGTGGTATATCCTCAATATGGAAATAGTAGGATTCATTATTTTTTCCATATTGTATTTACCCATGATTTATTTGCGTAGGAAAGAGAAATTGCAGACCTCGTGACAGATTATATTCCACCTGAAGTGTATGGTTCACTGCATTTAAAATATATTCTGATGGGAATTGCTATGTGGACCATCATACCTATTATTGGTAAAAAATTCCTAACCAAAACTCAACATCGAATCGCAGCGTATGTATTAATCATATTCACCATTGGTCAAGAAATAATAAATGATTCTTCGTTAATGTTCCAAGGATTGTGGCAACTATCTGCTGATCTGCCACTGCACATGTGTGGATTTTCACTCTTCCTAACATCATGGGCATTGTACAATAAAAATCAAACTGTATTTGAGCTGTCTTACTTCTGGGGTATGGCTGCATCAACACAAGCTATTTTTACGCCTGACTTAAGTGGCATTTGGAACCCAATAGGTATTTTTGTATTTTTCTTTTCCCACTCAATGATTGTTTTGAATGTTATATGGTTATTGGTGGTGGGAGGAATGCGTTTACGGAAAAGTGCATTAATTAATACTCTCATTTTGACGAATGGGTTTGCATTTCTTATGACTATATTCAATTTTTTTGTTGAAGGAAATTATTGGTTTCTTTGTACCAAACCTGTAACAAACAGCCCATTTCTTATTGGTGAATGGCCTTTTTATATTGTGGGAATACAATTTGCTGGAATTATTTTAATGGGATTGATTTACTTGCCTTGGCTACCATATTTCCATCGAATGACATTGCAGTCTGATTCCATCACAGCCTAAATTCAGTATACATGTCAACACTTTTACTGTACTTTTTTCTGGCCCTGGGTATTTCATTCCTATGCTCTTTACTTGAATCTGTATTGCTCTCTATGAGTCCTACTTATATCAATTTATTAATGAAAAAACACCCAGTATCCGGAAAATTATTAAACAAATTAAAAGAGAATATCAATCGACCTTTGGCGGCAATACTCTCTCTAAATACGATTTCTCATACTGTAGGGGCTGCTGGAGTTGGTGCAGTTACGTATGATATTTTGGGTAGTAAGTGGGTAGCTATAATGTCTGGAATCCTTACGTTGTCTATCCTCATATTTTCAGAAATTTTCCCAAAAACCATTGGTTCCCATTATTGGAAACACTTGGCTGTATCTTCCGGATACATAATTCGCGGACTAATAATTATTATGTATCCCTTTGTTATATTGTTAGAAGTGCTTTCAAACTGGCTGAAGCCAGATGTAAGACAGGATATTGTTACTAAAGAAGATGTAATAGCTATGGCAGAAATAGGGGAGGATGAAGGCACTATTGAAGAAGACGAAAGTACTATCATTGAAAATCTTCTTCGATTGGATAATATTACAGCAGAAGAGGTTTTAACTCCACGATCTGTCGTTTATGCGTTGCAAAAAGATTTGACAGTACGTGAGGCATTGGATGAATATGACAATATCATTTTTTCCAGAATACCAGTTTATAATAAAGATCTGGATGAAATTACCGGTTTAGTTCGACGGGATAATTTACTCAACAGTAAAGCAGAGGACAAATTTGATGTAACCATGGATGCATTGTCGAATCCTGTTCATGTTGTTCAGGAAAAAGATTCTGTAGGAACAATTCTTGATGAATTTGTACGCCGTCGGGAGCATTTATTTATTGTCAAAGATGAATTCGGTCAATTCGTAGGTATCATAACTTTGGAAGATGCTATTGAAACATTATTAGGAGTTGAGATAGTTGATGAAACAGATTCGGTGGTCGATATGAGAAAACTAGCTGTCAGTCAAAGCAAAGAACGGAAATAGTAACGAGTAACTGGTTAGCGGTAACTGGTGAGCAGCCGGTGATTGGTGAGGTGTAGCTGGCAAGCGGTGAATGATGGATAGGAACTGGTTAATGAATCAGAAAAAAGGAAATCTGGAGAAATATCGACAATAAAAAATGGTGGTTTTCAATTAACCTTTTTATTTATAAATATGCTCGTTTCTTAAAGCTCCAAGATAACCTAAATTTGGGGCTATGAAGCGTGCCCTCTGTGTATTCTCTTTATTGGTTCTGGGACTGGCTGCGTCCATTCTACCTGCTAAGATTCAGTTCTTTTTAACAGAACTGGATTTTATAAGCAATCAGCCCGTTCCGGAATCTGAAATACAATTTAAACCTCACTTAAGAGTAGATTATGATGATGCGAACAATGTAATTCAAAAACTGCACCTAAATAAGCAGGGTAAAGTTACAAAAACAGAGATATTTACTTACGATTCAACCCAAATACTCAAGACAAAAGATATTTATGTCCCTGAAGAAATTCTTGTGCAGAAAATCATGTTTGGCTTGGAGGAAAAAGCAGTGGACTATATTGAGTATGTCTATGGAGTGGATACAGTAAAAGACTGGGCGGATCGGTTTTCCATAATGGATTATAATCACCTTTCTCAACTCACCAATCATTCATTTTACGATGTCAATGCATTCATGTATGGAAATGCCCATTTTGAATACGATTCACTGGGACATTTATCGAAAGAAGAATGGATTCGCCATCCATCAAAAAAAACGATGTATCTATGGAATCATTTCTTCGATCCTGTTACCCAACTCACGCGCATAATGGAGTATGATTCTAACGGCGTGTTGGTGCAGGATTTTCGTTTAAACCCGGATGGATCTGAATCCATATTTTGGTTTAAAAATTTGGAAGATTCCACCTTTATTAATCATACCAAACTCGTTTTTTGGAACGAAAGTTTCTTAGAGTGGGGTCGTGTTGTTTTCTTTAAAGTGAATTCTGACAGCACACAACATGATAGTGTTCAATATACATTACAGAAACAATATTTGAATGAAGGTAATTTCTCAGTAGAAATGGAGCTGGACTCTCTTCTACAGGATAGTGCCATGTATAACATCGTATTTAAGGGCTGGGGAAAAAGTGGCTATAAAGCAACAGAGCGGGGAATTTATGGCGTCATATATGATATTTCTTCCCCCATATTAGAGCTGAATATTAAGCCGTTTATTAATAAACCTTTCATTGCGTACGATCATTCAGAACCCCTTACAAAAGCATCTCTTGAATGGATCACTATGCACGATTCCACCCAGATACTTTCTATAGAATTTGATTCGTTAGATTTGACAAAGTCAGGAAATGGTAAATTTCGCCTAGCTCACCAGGAGGAACTGACAGATAGTGTATTCTACAGAGTGACATTATCGGGTGTCGATAGGGCAGGCAATATTTCCACACCAACAGAGTTGGATTCCATCATGTACGATATTCAGCGTCCGATTTTAGAATTGTCATCACCGGTTGTCGGTGAGCATAGAAATATTTCTTCCATTGCTTTTGCTAATAACGAACCAATCATCTCTTGGAAGATCATGGTGAAGTCTATGCTAGGAGTACCTGATTCCTTATCTCCTCATTATTACGAAACTGATTCCTCATTTTTCGATCCCGGAATAATAGAAAAGGACTTGTCTGACGAATTTAAATTGAGTGACGGCACTGTTTATCGGTTTGAACTAAGTGGGATCGACCGAGCCGGAAACATCTCAACTATACATTCCGTTGACTCAGTGACTTACGATATAACACCACCTATTTTAACCATTATTTATCCCGCTTCCGGAGCTGTGGTTAATCAAGCTACGATATCATATAGCAACAACGAAAAATTGAGAGCTGGTGAATTCCGCTGGGAGCAGACAGAGGGCACCATGGATTCATCGGCTCCTCATATAATTCCATTAATTCAATCAGAGTTAGAAAAGGGTGATCATATTCAATATCGTTTATCAAACCAGGAGGAATTGAATGACGGAACGGTATATTCCCTAATGTTCGTTGGTCAGGATTTTGCTGGAAACGAAGGAATCGCACCTTCCCATGCAGATATTTTATTTGACGCCGTTCCACCGGAATTTTCCGATATAAAACCCCTGAGCGGTTCTGCGCTGAATTATAAACATGTATCGTATACCCTCTCAGAAAAAATTGAAAGTGGTTCCATTACATGGATTTGGTTGGGAGGCATTAAAGATGAATCATCGCCTCATATTATGTCTTTTGTTGGTGATGAAATGGAAATTGGCGTCCATGATTCAATAATGCTCGAAATGGATCCACCGCTCGCTGATGGAGGTGAATATCAGCTGGAATTAAACGCTATTGACTTTGCTGGAAATGTCGCTGAAACAAAAGTAGTGAATAATATTTTGTATGATTTTACGCCCCCACAGATTACAGTTTCATATCCTATGGAAATGTCATTCTTACCCAAAACAACAATGACTTATTTTTTATCTGAATCATTGAAAAATGGCTCATTTTTATTGGAAAGAATATCGGGGAAAGAAGACCCAAAATCTCCTTATGAAATAGATTTATCCATCAATGAAAAACTCGCTGGTGAACATAATGATGTCCATTTGATTTTTATGCCAAAAGTAATTGAAGGGACGGTTTATAAATTATCATTTAACGGTTATGATCGGGCAAATAATTATACGTCTCCACTGGTTTTATCAGGACTACAATATGATTTTACACCGCCGATAATTTCTATTATTGATCCCATGGACAATACGGATGTAAACCATTTGAGGATTAATTACGAATTCAGTGAATTGATGAAAGAAGCTGAAGTGTCATGGGAATGGACAGGCGGCGTTAATGATCCAAACCCAATTCATGGTCAGTCATTGGTTAGTGATGAACTGGCAGAAGGTATTCATCAAGGGACAGAATTATTAAATTCTCCTAACTTAATAGATGGGGGAATATATAATATTTCCATTTCTGCAAAAGACAGAGCCGGCAATAGTTCAAATATCCCCTCGGTCAGCCAAATTCGTTATGATATTACGGCTCCCGTAATCGTGCTGAATTATCCATCTGAAGGATCGTATGTCTCGACACCAGTTATCAGTTATGAACTCAGTGAGAACCTTGATAGTGGGAAAATAATATTTACGCAAACGGGAGGTTCACTTGATACATTATCACCCCAGGAATTTGTAATGAGTTTTGAACTGATGGAGAAAGGTGAGCACTCAAATATATTCAAACTGGATGGACCTGAATTAACTGAGGGCTCCATTTACACTATATCAATCGAAGGTAATGATAGAGCTGGGAATGAAGCTTCGATTGCCAGCGTTTCAGGAATAATCTATGATGCAACTCCCCCGATAATTTCCCTTCACACAGCTGATTCATCACTATTTGTTAACCACAATAGAATTTCTTTTTCAAAGAGCGAGCCCATAAAACGCGGTGTCATAACCTGGAAACAAATAGGTGGAACGAATGACCCGGCATCTCCCCTGGTTATCGATCTCACAGATGATGAATTAAGTAAAGATTCGTATGATAACTATACATTAATGAACGCTCCTCACTTAAACGATGGCTCCATCTACACGATTGAATTTACCGCTGTTGATTTTGCTGGCAATATAAGCGAAACAGCCCAAATGGAAAATGTACTCTATGATATTTCACCCCCCGTACTGCAAATCGTTTCTCCCGGAAACAATTATATTACAAATGGAACTGAACTCAGCGTGTCCATCTCTGAGGATTTATCAAACGGAAAAATTACCTGGGATGGAATTGATTCCGAAGGAAACTCTCAGTTAACCTCTTGGGAATTAAAGGAAGGAATATTGAATGGAGGCCAATATGATGTTAATGATTATTATATTCCGGATCTTATAGATGGCGGAATTTATTCGATCACATTCAATGCTCAAGATCCTGCAGGCAATGAATCAATACCCGTCAAGATAGATAACTATCGAGTTGATAGAACCCCGCCTGTATTTACAAACATGAAACCAGTAACAGGTTCTTTTATCAACAGAGATTTTGTAGGATATACCCTCAGTGAAGATATGCAAAAAGGAGTGATCCTGATGGAATCAAAGAACGGGACCATCAGCGTCCCTTTGCAAGGTCAGGAACTTAAAAGCGGTGAGCATCCGTTAGACCAGTTATTGGCAAAACCAAATTGGACGGACGGCGAAAATTATCACTTAGAATTTGTCGGTAGTGATTTTGCAGAAAATGTTTCAGATACCGTGTATTTGAATGATATTTATTATGATATTTCTCCACCAATTTTCACGTTGACCAATCCCGGCAGTGATGACTATATAAATGAAACTATAGTCACATTTTCCGTCAATGAATCGCTAGCAAATGGACAAATGATTTGGGTCTCTGATACTGGAGATTCCCTTGTGATTGAATTGGCGGAATCCCGATTGCTAAAAGGGGATCATGTCATAAATGATTCTATTGATTTTGTTGAAAAAATACCCTACTCCATATTTTTCAGGGGAATAGATCTGGCTGGGAATCACGGTTCGTCGGACCCCATATCAAATGTTCGATTTGATATAACCAAACCCGAACTGAAAATAATATCACCGGAAGAAAATTCGATTGTGAACCATTTATTAGTGAGTTACCACCTGAATGAAGATTTGCAATCTAGTAAATTGTTTTGGCAGGATGTGAGTGGCATGGATAATAATTCAGTACATGAGATTGCTCTGACCGGGGACGAAATGATCGCCGGGGATCATATTGATATTACGTTAAACAAGTTACCGGAATTATTGGATGGAGCGTCCTATATGATCCAAATGGAAGGCTCGGATTTAGCAGGAAATAAGAACATAGCCGAACCAATTAAAAGTTATACGCTTGATTTTTCTCCACCGGTATTTTCAAAAATAAAACCTCCTTCCGGAGCGCTGATAAACCAGGTTGAACTTGAATACACAATTAGTGAAAATTTAAAATCAGGTACTATAACGTTCGTTCGGACCGATGGTGAACCCGATCAAAAAAGCCCACATATTGTTAAGCTGTCCGGGAAGAAACTGAACAAGGGAACCCGAGGAGGTGTATTGCCATCAAACTTAGTACCACTGACGAATGGCAGTGTTTATAAAATTGAATTTAGCGGAATAGACAGTGCCGGGAATACCTCAGAAGACATGGCGGTAGAAAACATATCTTTTGATAATGAACTCCCAGTAGTTTTTATAAAAGCCCCTCAGCATAATGTTACTATAAACAACCTTGCTTGTGATTATATAATTGGCGAAGATATGGTTTCTGGGCAGTTAATAGTGGAAATTGATTCAAAAAATAAATTAGTCATTGAACTTAAAGAAGATGAAATGAAAGCGGGAGAATATGCACAGTTTCTGCCTCCTGAACTGGCTGAATTAGATGACGGAGTTACTTTGAATTTCACATTGGTAGGCAGTGATGCCGCCGGGAATATCGCAAAACCACACTCGATTGAAAATGTGAAATATGATACAACTCACCCTGTGGTAACAATCGTTGATCCATCCACCGATGATATCATCAATTATACAACAATTTCTATAAATATTAGCGAAGATTTAGCGGTGGGGAATCTAACCATTATACAAACGGGAGGCGTAGTCGATAGCCGTTCACCGATTACAATTCCCTTGCAGACAACAGAAATGAAATCGGGATCTTATGAATTTATCCAATTGGAATACGGTCCCAAATTTCAAAATGGCTCGATTTATACTTACGAATTTTCCGGAGAAGATTTTGCAGGAAATCCGGTCTTAAGCCAATCGGTGATAAATATTTTATATGATAATGAACCACCTGTTATTTCAATCAGTAAACCCATCGATTCTGAACATATTAAGAACACGGAGGTCAGTTTTATTTCATCTGACCAATTATCCCGCGGATTAGTCACTTTTGAACGAACCGGTGGATCAACGGATTCCAAGTCACCTCATGTAATTGAGTTAGAGGGAACACAGTTAAGAGAGGGCATACACATGGACGAAAATATTACTATTCCGAATGCTTTAGCAGATGGATCAATATATTTAATATCAATTCAAGGATGGGACAACGCCGGTAATGAGTCAAAGATTGTTTCTGTAAAAAGTGTATTATTTGATGTCCTGCCTCCCACGCTCACGATTCATAGTCCCATAAATGGAGATGCATTTAATAATCCGGTCATCAGTTTTGAAATGAATGAAAAATTGGCGGAAGGAACATTCACTTTCAAACAAACGAGCGGTACCATCGATCCCGACAGTCCCCATATAGTAAACATTTTGCCACCATATGATGTTCAGGGACGATATAATGATATCAATTATAGCAGTGATCTAACACTAAACGATGGGAGTATTTATTCCATAACATTCAATGCAAGCGACCCTGCAGGAAATGTGTCAGATCCGTTTACAGTTTCAGATATAATATATGACAACACTCCTCCCAAAATTTCCATTACATCACCAGTAGAAAATTCACATTTACGTAACATAACAGTGACATTTTCCAATGATGAAACGCTGATATCCGGCGCTCTTAATGTTGAGCAAACATTGGGTACTGCAGACCCAAATAGTCCACATAAAATTGACTTAATGAATGAATATCTCCTGCCCGGAGAACATAGTTTGACTGTTCAAAAAATGACTCAACTAATAAATGATGCTGAATATCGAATCAAAATAAACGGGATGGATAAGGCAGGGAATGAGACAGTTTCTAATATAGTGGGGCAGCTTGTATATGATATCGAACCTCCCGTGTTGCAATTAACCGAACCATTGGCTCATTCTATTGTCAACCATTCCATTATCGGATTTATTTTAAATGAACCATTACAAAGCCTGAGTATAGCGTGGGTAGACGATGCAGGTACGATTATACAAAAAATGTTGCCTGAAAAATATCGATTACCCGAAAAATATGAACGAATCGTGTTAGGGGACTCACCGGCATTAATCAGTGGTACAATGTATACTTTACAACTGGAGGGGACTGACTTAGCCGGTAATGAATCCGCAATAAAAATTGAGGAAGTTAAGTTTGACAATGAACCACCTGTTTTTACAGCTATCAGTCCATCAGAAAATTCCTATGTTAATCATACAAATGTTCATTTTGACTTCAATGAGCCGCTGCAATCAGGAGAATTAATTTGGACAGCTACAGGTGGCGCAACAGATTCACAAAGCCCAAGGAAAATCACCTTAAGTCAGCCTGAGCTTGAACAACCATTTTCTGCGCCGGCAACTTTGAACAATCAAAATCCGTTAAATGATGGCACAATTTATCAACTATCCATTCGAGGAATGGATATCCCGGGAAATGAAACTGAAGTAAAATTAACAGAAAATATTCACTACGATATCTCTCAGCCAACTCTCACGCTCCTTTCGCCAGAGAATAATGATTATATTAATGATGACGATGTCGAATTTTCACTTAATGAGAATTTACTCAATGCTGTAATTTCCTGGACAAGGGTAGGGGGTGAGGCAGATCCTTTATCCCATAAGATTACACTTTCTGATGACCTGTTAACAGCTGGGGAACATTCAACGGCTGCCTTATCAGATTTACCATTGGTCAGTGGTGCAATTTATAAAATTGAAATTTCGGGGACAGATTTGGCAGGAAATCAATCTGAAAGTGTTGGTAGTGTACAGGTCAATTATGACACCACTCCTCCTGTAGTATCTATTACTTTACCTACAGTCAATTCTCAAATTAATATATTAAATATTTCCTATACCTTATCGGAGCCATTAAAAAGTGGGGAAATAATCTATACAAATGAAAATAATAGTACCATCGGCAAAACACAATTGAGTCCCAACGAACTAACTTCGCTCAATTGGGATAATAATGTATTGGAGAATCCATTGAATCTGGAAGATGGTGGTACATATACCTTAATTCTGCATGGAATCGATTTAGCTGGAAATATGGGTGAATCCGAAAAGATTACGGGAGTACGTTACGATATTTCAAAGCCGGAGTTTACTATACTTCGACCGAAAGAAAACTACGTCAATGTTGAGAGCATTACCCATTATACAATAAATGAAGATATTGTATCCGGCACAGCGACGTGGGTTCGCACAGGTGGTAAAATCCTTGGACCCGTTGCAACAGCAAACCGACCTCAGGTTATGGAATTGGTAGGTGATGAATTAAAAGGAGGAGATCATAAAAATATTCTGTTCACAAATTCTCCAAAATTAAACGCCACAACCATTTATAAGTTGACGTTAATTGGTACTGATGCAGCCGGAAATGAAAGTCTGCCAACTTCAGTGGATGGTATTGAATTTATTCCTAACTTGGCCGGTAACTGGTATTTTCAGGGAGCTATTATGACCGTTGTCTGGACTTTCGAACCTGACGAAGGAGTGGAAGATCAATCAACAGGAATATTTTCACAAGGAATGCAAATGGGGACAAAGATCAGCAACCAGGAATATGGCAATTATACAATCGATTATTCCGTCACGCCCTGGGAAATGGTGTGGGTAATGGAAAAATCAGGACAGCAACGATTCAGTATTTTTGAATTTCGGGATAATCTTCATTTGAAGGTTTTGACCAAAGATCGAAAAAAGCCTAAAAATTGGCGTGACGGCGAGGTGATGATTTATGAATTTCGGTAATCAAACCATTGGACAAGCGATTGACTTTCGGTAAATTTGCCGGCTTATTTTGAACAAGATTTAAAAGGAAAAAATTATTTATGGCAAAAGGAACTTCATTTGCAGCAAAATCCAAAGGAAAAAGTAAGAAAACACAATCCTTTGTAAAATATGTAAAAAGTATCAAATCTGAAAAGACGGGTCATTGGCGTTTTAATGAACAGATGGTTGCATTAAACGAAGGCGAAAACATAGATAGTGCATTAAAGCGTTTAAAGAAAAATGCCATGGCTTTGGATATGGAAATGCCGGTTTTTGATGAACCAAAAACAGAAGAGGCACCCAAAGAAGTCGAAAAGAAAAATGAATCAAAGACTGAAAGCAATAAACCAATGGAAGAGTCAGTAGATGCACTACCTGTGGACGAATCCAAGGAAGCAGTTGATGTTGAAGAAGATTCAAAAAGTGAACCAAAAGAAGAAGCAAAAGAAGATTCAGCTGACAAAAAAGACGAATAACTAATCGATGGAGAGGTGTCCGAGTGGCTTAAGGAGCACGCTTGGAAAGCGTGTGTGCGTTAACGCGTACCGTGGGTTCAAATCCCACCCTCTCCGCCAGCCTACGTCCCGCTGAAAGCGTGATCTTCGGCTGACGTGCCA
>JBHHTW010000012.1:0-58909 GCA_046861385.1 Fidelibacterota bacterium
AGATTATCGGTTGGGATTGAAAATGTGGATGATATAATGAACGATTTAGAACAGGCGCTGAAAAAAGTATAAATGAGTATTGAAAAAAAGGATTGAAAAATAATGGACCATCCTGAAAACAATACAAATTCCTTTCAGTTCTGGGAAGACATCTATTTGGCAGATGATACCGGCTGGGATTTGGGCGGTGTTACTCCTGCCATCGAGTCCATCGCCAAAGCATTAACCCCAGGAAAAGTTTGCATCCTTGGCTGTGGCCGTGGTTACGATGCAGTCATGTTTGCGAAAAAAGGATTCGAGGTCACGGCAGTGGATTTTGCACCGTCAGCAATTAAATCCGTTAAAAGTTTAGCAAAGAAAGCTGATGTCACCATTCAAGCAATTCAAGACGATATTTTTTCTTTAATACCAAAATACGAGAATATGTTCGATTATATTATTGAACAAACCTGTTTTTGCGCAATTAATCCCGATCAAAGATATGAGTATGAACACCTGGTAAAAAAACTATTAAAATCAGGTGGGAAACTTATCGGCCTTTGGTTTCCCTTAGATAAAACGATTGAAGAGGGTGGACCACCGTGGGCAGTGAAAATAAAAGAAGTAAAATCCATTTTCAAAAATGGTTGGACTATTGAAAAGGAAGGATTCTTAGATTTATCTATCTCGTCAAGAAAAGGACGTGAAAAGTTGATTATTTTTAAGAAAAAATAATCTTACATATAATATCTCCATACTTTTTTAACCTAATTTTGACGCTATGATTTCAGATAAAAACCTGGCTATTGATGCTGCCAAAGAAGCGGGCAGCATTATTATGACCTATTATAAAGCAGACTATGAGATTCGTGATAAGGGATATCATAATCCTGTCACGACTGCAGATCACGCCGCAGATACCTGGCTGAAAGAGAATTTGATGAAGGCACGACCGGAATACGGTTGGCTTTCGGAAGAAACGGTGGATTCCCCTGCTCGACTCACCAATGAAAAAGTCTGGGTGGTGGATCCGTTGGACGGGACAAAAGAATTTATTGAAGGTGTACCAAACTTTGTGGTAAGTATAGCTCTGGTTGAAAAGGGAATTCCGGTGGTGGGTGTCTTGTATAATCCTGTCACAAAAGAAACCTTCACGGCTGAAAAAGGTGAAGGAGCCTATTTGAACGGAGACCGGATTCACTGTTCAACCAAAGAGAATTTAGAAGAAATGGTCATTTTAAACAGTCGATCTGAAACTCGCCGTGGACTCTGGAAGCCTTTCGCAGGCATATTTGGTGAATTAAAAGCGATTGGTTCAGTGGCTTATAAACTAGGATTAACAGCAGCGGGGAAAGCCGATATTTTTGCATCTTTGCGCCCGAAGAATGAATGGGACATTTGTGCCGGAAACTGTATCATCAATGAAGCCGGTGGAAAGCTGATCGACTTGAAGGGAAATCAACGAAAGTATAATCAGGAAAATACCTTGATTACTCCCGGGTTGATTGCGGGGGAAATAAAGGCAGTGGATAAAACGTATCAAGTATTAAAAAGTGTTTAAGCATTGAAGTCTTCAAGTCCAATTCATCATACTTCTATCCTCCGTATATTTACGGGGCGTATATCTACGGGTTATAGTTTTATGATGACAAGAAGCTAATTTATATTTTATATAAATAATTGAATTATACCAAGAATCCCCCGTATATTTACGGGGCGTATAATTACGTGGTATGCTAAATGAATCCTTTTAAATATGGAAAAATTGTAGAAAAAGAAGATTTTTGTAATCGAAACCAAGAATTGCAGTTTCTAAAGCGTAAAATTCTGAACAATCAATCTGTTTGGCTCTACTCTCCCCGAAGATATGGAAAATCCTCCTTACTTTTGAAAGCATTTGGAGAAATAGAGGATATAAAAACAATTTATTTTGATTTATACAATATTTTAACTCTTTCTGATTTTGCACAACAATATTCCGATGCAATTTCAAAAGAATTATTTGATTGGCAGCAGGATATGCGCAAACTTCTCCAAAATTTAGGTCAGTATTATGCCGGTTTATCACCAAGTATAACTTTGGATGAAACCGGCGCCCCAACCTTTAGATTAGAAAAATCATTTCTCAGTAAAAAAGCCAATATTGGGAAAATATTATCAGTCCCTGAAGAAATTGGAAAGAGAAATAATATTCATATCTGCATTGCTTTTGACGAATTCCAGGAATATAAACGTATTGACCCATTTTTAGTAAATCAAATGCGTTCAATATTTCAAACTCAAAAGAATGTTTCCTATATATTCATGGGCAGTAAACAAAGTTTGATGCAATCTATTTTCAGTGATCCGAATTCTCCATTTTATGAGTTTGGAGAAAAAATGACCATTGCACCCATTGTAAAAAAGGATTGGATAGAATTCATCTCTAATAAGTTTAATCAAACTCATCTAAAAATAAAGAAGAAAACAATAGACGAAATACTGGAGATTTCTAAAGGCCATCCACATTATACACAATATTTTTCTTCAGTTGTTTGGAATTTGATCAATGAAGGTGTGGACCAAAATCCCCAGCAATTTTTACAACAATGGCTGGGACGTATTATTAATAGCCAATCGGATATATTCCAAAATATTCTGGATCAACTGACGAATAATCAGCGAAAAGTTCTATTGGCTCTTTCAACCTCAGATTCACTACAACTGTATGGAAAAGAAACGGCAGATAAATTTAACTTCCCGTCCGATTCTACTCTGAATGAAGCCGTTAAAGGGCTCCTGAAAAAAGATATTATTATTAAGAAAAATGGTTATTATCAATTGGCGAATATCATTATGAAAGAATGGCTGAAAAAAATATCAGCCTAATATTTCAATAAAGTAAAAAGGGAAAGAATGACACAAATACCAGAAGATGCAATTAAATGTTTAGATAAAGGCTTTGTCCGCCTTGTGGATTCTATGGGTGGTGATGATGCCATTGTGCAATCCGCTCGTGTGAGTTATGGACAGGGAACCAGCAAGGTTTCCCAGGATCGCGGTTTGATTCGCTACCTAATGCGCCATCGCCACACCACACCTTTTGAAATGGTGGAATTCAAATTTCACTGCAAGATGCCCATTTTTGTGGCTCGTCAGTGGGTTCGTCATCGTACAGCGAATATCAATGAATATTCATTGCGTTATTCCGAAGCACGGGATGAGTTTTATTTTCCAGATCCGGAACATATTCAATTCCAGAGTGCCCTGAATAAACAGGGACGGGCAGGAGACGTGCCGGATGACCTGAAGCAAAAAGTGTTGGATTCATTTCACGAAATATCCGAACGGAGTTTTGCGCTGTACCAGGAATTGAATGAAGCCGGCGTAGCTCGGGAACTGGCTCGCTCACTTCTGCCCGTGAATTTGTATACTGAATGGTATTGGAAAAATGATCTTCACAATTTGCTGCATTTTATTGGTCTGCGTTCAGACAGCCATGCCCAATACGAAATCAGAGTTTATTCTGATGCCATGGCTGAATCGGTTAAAAAAGTGGCTCCGTTTGCCTGGGAAGCCTTTCAAGATTACGTTGTAAATGGAATGCGGTTTTCCCAGATAGAACAAAGTTTGTTAGAGAAACAACTTCCGCCTCGAGTAGTAGATGATATATCCGAAGATATCGCTTATCAGATTACTGCCACCATGCACAAGAATAAACCCCGTGATAAAGCTGATTTATATCCCTTGTATCAAAAACAAAATGGTTCGGATTCGGAAGAAGATTTCAACCTCAAATGGGATTCCGGTGAAATAGAAACCGGAAATATTCGGGAATTGCGGGAATTTAAAGAAAAGCTACAAATGTTAAAGAAATAACAGCGGAGCCGCCCGTCTGTTACATTTGAAAGAAATAAAAAGGAGCGGGCAGGTAGAAAACACAAAAAATATGAAAATATTAAATTTTAAAAACACTTTTTAATCTCTATGACACTGCATCAAAGAAACGAAGGCCATCGCCAGCGGCTCCGGGATAAATTCCTGAAAAGCGGTTTAGATGGTTTCCACGATTACGAAATTATTGAGCTTCTTCTTACCCTGGGAACTCCCAGAAAGGATTGTAAACTTGCAGCTAAAGATGCCTTGAAGAAATTTGGTTCCCTGAAAGCTGTATTGGAAGCTGATCCTAAAGATTTAATTAATATTAAAGGTATCGGTGAAAATAATATTTTCGGACTAAAAATTGCCCAAGCTGTTTCACGCCGTTACTTGGCTGACAGAGTTATGAATAAAGATTTTATTCGCTCTTCTGATGAAGTAATTGAATATCTAAAACACAATCTCCGGGATAAAAACAGGGAAGTATTTTTAGTGATCTATTTAAATGGACGGAATCAGATAATGAAAATGGAAGAACTGTTTGAAGGCACTCTTTCCAGCTCATCTGTTTATCCAAGAGAAGTGATAAAACGAGCGTTGGCTAATGATGCAGCTGCGCTGGTTTTTGTTCATAACCATCCCAGCGGAAATCCAAATCCCAGTCAGGATGATCTTACCATTACCAAACAATTAAAAGCAGCTACACAAACCGTTGATATTTCTGTTCATGACCACCTAATTATAGCCGGAAATGAGGTGTATTCCTTTGCTGACCACGGATTGATTTGATTTGCCACAGAGACACAGAGTTGACAAAGAAATGACAGTGGTATTTCTTGGAATTAATTATAGAGTAAGTAATAAATTCACATTAATGTAATTAAAGACTGAATTTAAATTCCAACCATGAAAGAAAAATACATTGTAGGCCCTAGAGAAGACAAACCCCGCTCTGATATACGCATAACTTTTACACCCTCCAAGAAGTCCCTATCATTTGAACTTTCCAGTAAAGTAGATGTTTTATTTGGTAAATCAATTTTAGCTCAGGCAGAAAATGTATGTAGAGATTTAGGCATCACTTCCGGGAAAATTTTACTGGAAGATTTTGGTGCATTACCATTTGTTATTTCCGCTCGCATGGAAGCAGTGATAAAAGCTGCCCACACGGAAATAACTACAGAATCCTTACCTGAAATGAAAAGTCACTGTCAAGGACAGTCCTCAAGAAATCGTTTTCGTCGCAGTCGTTTATATATTCCGGGAAATCAACCCAAGCTCATGCTGAATGCTGGTATTCATAAACCGGATGGGATCATTTTAGATTTGGAAGACGCAGTTGCTCCACCGGAAAAAGAGTCAACCAGGCTTATAGTCAGGAATGCATTACGTACACTGGACTTTTTTGGAGCTGAACGCATGGTGCGTATTAATCAAAGTGAAATGGGATTGAAAGATCTTGAATTTCTAGTCCCACATAATGTTCATTTGATTCTTGTCCCTAAAGTGGAAAGCGGTGCACAACTTGTTGCTGTGGATGAAAAAATTGCTGAAATCAGTAAAAAGTGTGGACGGACAGATCCGGTGTTTCTCATGCCCATTATTGAAAGTGGACGTGGTGTCTTGAAAGCGTTGGAAATAGCGGAAGCATCACCTAATAATGTAGCGCTTGCCATCGGATTAGAAGACTATACTGCAGACATGGGAACGAAACGTACCCAGGAAGGTCGGGAATCATTCTTTGCCAGAAGCATGGTTGTGAATGCTGCCCGTGCGGCGGGATTACAGGCAATTGACTCCGTTTTCAGCGATCTTGGAGATGAAGAAGCTTTGCGGGAATCTGTCCGGGAGGCAAAGGCTTTAGGCTTTGACGGAAAGGGCTGTATCCATCCACGGCAGATTCAACCGGTCAATGAAGAATTTGCACCGTCTGAATCAGAAATTGAAAAAGCGAAAAGAGTTGTTTTGGCTTTTGACGAAGCCGAAGCTAAAGGGCTTGGTGTGGTATCGCTTGGTTCAAAAATGATTGATGCTCCAGTTGTTAAAAAAGCAATGCAAATAATAGATATGGCAATATTATCAAAGCGACTGTCAAAAGATTGGAAGAAAAATGAGTAAGCCGAAAATGATTCGAAATTCAGTCGGACGGCTGGTACCTAATGTCATAAATAACAATCCTCAAGTTCCATTTAAAGGTGTTGGAAAATTTTCACCTTATGGAAAAATAGCTGCACCTCAAATTCGCAATTGCAGTGAATATCCATTAGATGGAAATAAAGTGGTCGGTTCACTAAAAGAAGCATTAGAAAAAGCAGGACTGAAAAATGGAATGACCGTATCTAATCATCATCATTTTCGAAATGGCGATCTGGTGATGAACCAGGTGTTTGATATTGCATCAGAGATGGAAATTAAAGGATTGCGTTGGTTTCCCTCAGCCGCTTTTCCCTGTCATAAACCGGTGATAGATCATATCAAGAATGGAACAATCGATTGGATTGAAGGATCGTTAAACGGTCCATTGGGTGATTTTGCCTCACGTGGTGGAATGCGAGGTACAGGTGTTTTACGGAGTCATGGTGGTCGCTGGCAGGCAGTTCAGGATGGTGAGGTTCACATTGACATTGCGATCATTGCCGCACCAACAGCAGATCAATTTGGCAACGCAACAGGAGATCGCGGGCCGTCGGCCTGTGGACTATTAGGCTTTGGTCTGGTGGATACGCTGTATGCGGATAAAGTAATTGTTGTAACCGATAATTTGGTTCCTTTTCCATGTGTGCCTTGGCAAATTCAAGGACAAAACGTGGACTTCGTCGTTGTGATGGATAAAGTAGGTGAACCGGAAAAAATTGTATCCGGAACAACAAAACTTACCCGTTCACCAGACAGATTATTTATAGCAGAAATGACTGCAAAATTTGTTCAGGCAGCTGGAATTATTAAAGAAGGGTTCAGTTTCCAAGCAGGGGCAGGCGGTACAGCTTTGGCTTTTGCTATTTACCTGAAGGAAATGATGATAGACGCTGGAATAAAAGCAAGATTCGTGCGTGGCGGTTCCACTAAATACTTAGTGGAAATGCTGGAAGCAGGCCTTACAGATTTTATACTCGATGGTCAGACATTCGATTTGGATGGAGTCAGATCAATGCGGGAGAATTATGGACATGTAAATACATCACCATTTACCAGTTATAATTGGCATGGAAAAGGCAACTTTGCCAGCATGGTGGATGTGGTTGTTCTCGGCGCAACAGAAGTGGATGTGAATTTTAATGCCAACGTTGTAACCCATTCCGATGGGCGCATGCTCCATGGAATCGGCGGATGGCAGAACTGTCTATTCAGTAAATGTACGATTCTTCCCATTCCAGCATTTCGCGACCGAATTCCAATTATCGTTGACAATGTTACTACATTGGTTGGTCCCGGTGAATTAATTGATGTCATAGTTACTGAGAGAGGAATAGCCATTAATCCATTACGGAAAGATCTCATTAAAGCAACGAAAAACAGCGATTTGCCAATTCGAAAAATTGAGGATATAAAAGCAGAAGTGGATGATCTAATTGGAGGTCCGCCAACCAAACCTGAACTTACAGATGAAGTGATTAGTGTCGTTAAATGGGTAGATGGGACTATCATAGATAGTATTTATAAAATTAAGGAATGATGATGATTAATAAAGAAAAAATATTGGAAATATGGCCTGAAATTGATTGGATCAAAGATGGTGAATTGAAAAATAAAGTCACTAACGCATGGATCTGGGCAATCGAAAATAGTATATTATCAGCCGATGATTTGATGGAGATTCCTTTTTCATTACTTATAAAAGATTGTTCGGTCTCGTTCATGAATCATAAGCGCACGTGTGTTCAACTTGCTGTGGATATTGCCAATAGAATGCAGGAAAATTTTGGTGATGAAATTCAAATTGATATGGATATCCTCATAGCCGGCGCCATATTAATTGACGTGGGAAAACTAATGGAATATGAAATTGTGGATGGCAAACTCACTACCAGTGACTACGGTAGTAAAGTACGCCATCCATTCAGCGGGGTTGCCATTGCGGCCCGATTTGATTTGCCGGCAGATGTTCAGCATATTATCGGCACTCATTCAAAAGAAGGAGATTTGGGCAAGCGAACGGTGGAATCAATCATTGTCCATCATGCCGATTTTGTAAGCTTTGAACCGTTTAAGGCATAAAATATGGCGCAAAATTTAACCGAAAAAATAGTTCAAAAATGCGCAGTCGGTTTGCCCGAAGGAGCTGTTGTTCATTCGGGTGATTACATTTCTATCCAGCCGGATCATATCCTTACCCATGACAATACAGCGCCGGTGGCAGAAAAATTTAAAACTATTGGCGCGGTTAAAATGGCCAGGCCTCGCCAGCCCATGTTTGCACTAGATCATAATGTGCAGGATACATCAGAAGCAAATTTAAAAAAATATACTGGCATTGAAGTGTTTGCAAAAAAGATGGGTGTGGATTTTTATCCGGCAGGCAGGGGCATAGGTCATCAGATAATGTGTGAAGAAGGGTATGCTTTTCCCGGGACTATGGCGGTTGCTTCGGACAGCCATGCCAATATGTATGGCGGTTTGGGGTGTCTGGGAACTCCGGTTGTCCGAACAGATGCAGCAGCAATTTGGGCTACAGGCAGAACTTGGTGGCAAGTACCGCCTATTGCTAATGTAGAATTTATAGGAAAGCTCTCTGCAGGTGCGACCGGGAAGGATGTAATAATAACACTGGCAGGATTATTTAATAAAGATGAAGTATTGAATCACGCCTTAGAATTTTCTGGGGAAGGAATAAAATCTTTGTCTGTTAATGACCGGTTAACTATCGCCAACATGACAACTGAATGGGGAGCGCTTGTTGGATTGTTTCCCATTGATTCTGTCACAATTCAGTGGCTGAACAACCGAGCCGATTTCGTTTCAGCAAGGGGGTTAGAAGGTGTCCCTTCCGATAAAGATAGTATTAACGGAATTCATCCAAGAATGAATCATGACCGGATTCAGCAGTTGGAAAATGAACATCTTACTGCAGATGAAACTGCATTTTATTCAAAAGAAATCACTTTGGACCTCGCTACTGTTACTCCCCATGTCGCTGGCCCGGATAATGTAAAAACCATAGCTTCAATAGCGGAAATGACACGTAAAGACATCACTATTAACAAAGCTTATCTGGTGAGTTGCACCAATAGTCGGGCGGATGATTTAGCCCAGGCTGCAGATGCTGTTCGTGGGAGGAAGGTAGCTGAACACGTTGAATTTTATATTGCCGCAGCTTCCAGTGAAGTTCAAGCAGTTAGTGAAAATAACGGCGACTGGCAAACATTGTTAGATGCAGGAGCTCGTCCTTTACCTCCCGGGTGCGGGATGTGTATCGGATTGGGAGTTGGATTACTCCAAGAAAATGAAATTGGAATTTCTGCCACAAATCGAAATTTCAAAGGACGCATGGGCGATCCAACTGCGAAAGCTTATTTGGCATCTCCTGCAGTAGTGGCGTCGTCGGCAATGGCCGGAAAAATTGTCGGTCCAAAATTATTTTCAAATGTCAAACCAACAAGCAGTATCGTCATAAACAATCAACCGTCTTCAAAGAAAAATTCTGTTTCATTATTAGAAGGGTTTCCAGGAAAACTATCCGGAGAATTGATATTTTGTCATCAGGATAATTTGAATACTGATGGAATCTATCCCGGTAAATATACCTATGTGGATGGATTAACTCCTGAACAGATGGCTGCAGTTGTGATGGAAAATTATGATCCTGAATTTGAAAAAATTGTTGAAGAAAATAACATTTTAGTCAGTGGGTTTAATTTCGGTTCGGGAAGTTCAAGAGAACAGGCTGCCACTGCGTTGAAATACAGAGGTATTCAATTGGTAATCGCCGGCTCATTCAGCCAAACCTATAAGCGGAATGCTTTGAACAATGGTTTTTTAGTCATTGAGGCTCCGAAACTGGTGAATGATTTAAAGGAAAAATTTGGCGTGAATAAATTGACCGTAAAAACAGGGTTGAAAGCAACTATTAATTTTATTTCCTCTGTACTGATTGTCAATGAAAAAGAATATTCCATTTCACCCGTTGGTGTTGCGGCACAGGAGTTGATATTGACCGGTGGTTTGGAAAATTGGGTGAAAGAAAGAATCCAGAACGAATAGAATATTGAAAAAATAGGGTAATTTTTACAGCAATTAAATAAATTTAGAAAGTGCTTTGTTATTATACGCATTATAATATATAATTATGCGAATATAATCGCAATATAAAATAATAAATTGCGAATACAATCAATGAAGTAATGATAAATAGACTTTTAAAAAATCAAATAATTCAATCTTTTGGCAAGAAAAAAGTCGCGATTTTGTTAGGTCCTAGACAAGTTGGCAAAACAATACTTGCAAAAGCGGTTTCCGATCAATCGGGAATGAAGACTTTGTGGTTAAATGGCGATGAGCCGGATATTCGGGAATTGCTAACAAATGCAACATCTACCCGGTTAAAAAATATTATTGGTAAACACGAATTGGTTGTAATAGACGAAGCTCAGAGAATTACAAATATTGGACTCACGTTAAAATTAATAATTGATGAAATACCATCTGTCCAAATATTTGCTACTGGATCATCTTCATTTGAGTTAGCCAACAAAATTAATGAGCCCCTTACCGGTAGAAAAAATACATTCTACTTGTATACGATTTCGTTTCAGGAATTATATGATTATTCCAATTTGTTAGAAGAACAAAGAAATCTTGAACATCGGATGATCTATGGTTCTTATCCGGACGTAATAAATAATTCTGGAGATGAGATCAATGTGCTGGCACAGCTATCAGACAGTTATCTTTATAAAGATATATTTACATTTGATAAATTGAAAAAGCCTGATATTTTAGAAAAATTGCTGCAAGCCATCGCATTGCAATTAGGGCAGCAGGTAAGTTACAATGAATTAGGAAAACTCATTGGAGCTGACAATCAAACTGTTGAAAAGTATATTTATCTTTTAGAAAAAACATATGTCATCTTTCGGTTAGGTTCCTTTAGTCGGAGTTTGAGAAATGAATTAAAAAAATCCAGAAAAATATATTTCTTCGATAATGGCATTCGTAATGCTATCATTAAAAATTATCGCCCTTTGGCATTGAGAACTGATACTGGTGCGTTATGGGAGAATTATTTATTGAGTGAAAGAGTTAAAACCAATCATTATTCAAGACGGTGGATGAACAAATACTTCTGGCGTACGCAAGCTCAACAGGAAATTGATTATATCGAAGAAAGAGATGGAAATCTTTATGCGTATAAATTCAAATGGAATCCAGCAAAAAATATTCGCTTTCCAGCTACATTTTCAAAAGCGTATCCGGAAGCAAAACTTCAGGTAATCTCACGAGATAATTATTCAGAGTGGATTCAAGGATAAATTCATAAAAAATATTCGAAAACAAAAAAAGGATTAGCGATGACGAAAAGAACAATTGTCAAAATGCCTGGTGACGGCATAGGTAGAGTAGTGTTGGAAGAAACAATTCGTGTACTGGATGCTGTCGGATTCGAAGCGAATTATGTTGAAGGTGATATCGGTTGGGAATTTTGGTGTACAGAAGGAAATCCACTCCCAAAACGAACGATTGATTTGCTTACAGAACATAAAATCGGTCTGTTTGGTGCCATCACATCCAAACCAAAAGATGATGCCTTTGAGGGACTGAGTCAGGAATTAAAGGAAAAAGGATTGGTATACTCCAGTCCGATAGTTGGATTGCGTCAGCATTTTGGATTAGACATTTGTCTACGCCCCTGCCGAACCTACAAAGGGAATCCGTTGAACTTTATTCGAAGAGGAAAAGGGGATACAATTGAAGAGCCGGAAGTGGATGTGGCGATTTTCCGTCAAAATACAGAAGGATTATACGGCGGTGTTGAATGGAGCGATCCGCCGGATCAGGTATATGATGCGCTGATGACTCATGCGAAGTTCCAAAAAAACTTCGGAGACGCACCAAAAGAAGAAATTTCCGTTTCAACGAGAATCTTTACCAAAAACGCAACAGAGAGAATTTTGCGAGCAGCTTTTGACCATGCCAAAAAGTATAAATATAAATCCGTTACTGTTTGTGAAAAGCCAAATGTAATCCGTGAAACTTCCGGTATGATGTACAAAATGGCTCAGCAGATTCAAAAAGCAGGTTATCCTGATATTGAACTATGGAATACAAATATCGATGCCCAAATGATGTGGCTGACCAAGAATCCTGAAAATTATGGTGTCATCGTCGCAGGGAACATGTTTGGAGATATTGTCTCCGACGGTTTTGCCGGTCTCATCGGCGGACTTGGCTTTGCCTGTAGCGCACAATATAATCCTGAAACCGGCGTGGGTGTTTTTGAACCAACACATGGCAGTGCTCCAAAATATGCTGATTACCCAATTTCAATTGTTAATCCGATTGCTATGGTAGAATCTGCCTGTATGATGTTGGACTATATTGACGAGCAGGAAATAGCCAAAAAGATCAGAAAAGCAGTAGCAGTAATAGTGGCTGAAGGTAACGTCAGAACATACGATATGGCAAAAATGTCTGGACGAGCTGACGTAATAGAAAATGGTGCTGCATCAACATCCCAAATGACAGATGCTATTATTTCAAAACTATAGGAACGAAAATGGAACAATCAATCGCAAGACAAATTGCTGAATTCGCCGTCAACCTGAAATACGAAGATTTACCCGATGAAGTGATTCACGAAGTTAAACGATATCTCTATGATTCTATTGGATGTGCTTATGGCAGTATGAAAACGAATGATGTGAACACTATTCTCGAAATATACAAAGAAATGGGTGGCACGGATGAATCCACTGTGATCGGGTTTGGAGACAAAATGCCAGCAGTAAATACTGCGCTTATAAATTCGCTGATGATCAGGGCGTTGGATTTCAATGATATTTACTGGAAAGATGATCCCAGTCATCCCAGCGACATTATTCCAGCGGCTTTAAGTACTGCAGAGAAAATGAATTCGTCCATGAAAGATGTCATTGTTGCAATCGTTTTGGCTTACGAATTTGAACAGCGATTATGTTTATTTGCAAAACCAGGTGTCCGTGAACGGAAATGGCACCATGCCACCCTGACTCAATTTGTTTCACCCATTGTAGCTGGAAAAATTCTTGGTTTATCAGTTGACCAAATGGTAAATGCAATTGGAATAAATGGCTGCCATAACCATACGATTGGTTGCCCGACGGCGGGTGTCCTGACAATGATGAAAAATACTGTTGACCCTATGGCAGTCCAAAGCGGTGTGTTTGCAGCACTTATGGCAAAAAAAGGATATTCTGGAACGGAAAAAGTGTTTGAAGGCAAGGAAGGATTTATGGATGCATTCATCGGTTGGGATGCAAAAGAAGAAATAATGAATCCCAGAGATATGGAAGGGCGAGACGGTATCTCATCTTGGGGATGGGATGTAGAGGCGCTCGTAGGAAATTTGGGAAAGGATTACAAAATTCTTGAGTGTGGTATGAAAGCATTTCCAACAGAAGCTCTAACCCATACTCATATTTCATGTGCGCTGAAAGCTATGATCAATAATGATCTTGACTATACTGACATTAAAGAAGTTAAGGTAACTGCCTTCGCTCAAGCATATGATATTCTATTTGATCCGGCCAAATATCGTCCTGAATCCAGGGAAACAGCTGACCATTCACTGCCCTATTGTATGGCAGTGGCCATCGTAGATAAAAAAATTACTACAGAATCATTTTCCCATGAAATGTTGAATGATCCGAGAGTATTTGAAGTCATTGACAAGATAAAAGGAGAACCTTCATTGGAATTTGAAAAAATGTTTCCGGCAAAACAGCCATCAAAAGTTGTAATCACCACAAAAGATGGGCAAGAATATTCAGAATACCTTGAATATCCCAAGGGTGATCCCCGGGAACCAATGACTATGGAAGACTTAGAGAATAAATTTAATTCTCTTGCCGGAAAGTCATTTGATCAAAATAGTATGAAATTACTTAAGGGACTTATATTTGACTGTGAAAATATTACCGCACGGGAGTTTATGTCTCAACTTATAGTTAAAAAAGGTTAGTATGAAAAATTTTGGACCCGACTTTTACAATATAACCGATTTATTGACTGAAGAAGAATTACTCATTCAAAAAACAGCCAATGAATTTGTTCAATCAGAATTCATTCCGGTGATTAATGAACATTACGAGCATGCAACATTTCCAATGGAATTAGTCCCCAAATTAGGTGAATTAGGATTTATGGGCTCATCGCTCCCTGTTGAATCAGGCGGGGCAGGGGTTAGTAATGTTGCCTATGGTTTGATTCTTCATGAATTGGAACGGGGCGATTCCGGTTTGCGTTCTTTTGCCAGTGTGCAAGGTTCTTTAGTGATGTATCCTATTCACTCTTATGGATCGGATGAGCAAAAAGCAAAATGGCTTCCCGGATTAGGAAATGGATCAAAAATCGGATGTTTTGGGTTGACAGAACCCAATTTTGGTTCTAATCCCGGAGGAATGGCGACAAGGTGCAAAAAAGACGGGGATGATTGGATTATTAACGGCAACAAGATGTGGATTACCAGCGGTTCTATCGCGGATGTTGCTGTTATCTGGGCCCGGGATGAAGAGGGAATTGTCCGTGGATTTTTGTTGGAAAAAGGAATGGACGGATTTACATCCAGCGACATTCATGGTAAATTAAGTCTTCGAGCTTCAGTGACTTCTGAACTGTCTATGGTCAACGTTCGAGTCCCCGATTCTGCCAGATTACCAAATATTGAAGGACTGAAGGGGCCATTGAGTTGTTTGACCCAAGCCCGTTATGGTATCGCCTGGGGGATGGTCGGTGCAGCGACTGATTGTTACAACACTGCTTTAGATTATTCAAAAGAACGGAAACAATTCTTAAAACCAATCGGCGGATATCAACTTATACAAGCAAGCCTGGCGGAAATGCTAACTCAAATTACGGAAGCACAGCTTTTGGTTTATCGTTTAGGAAGACTGAAAGATGAGGGGAAAATGACCTTTCAACAAGTGTCCATGGCGAAACGAAACAACTGCGCTATGGCACGTGATGTGGCAAGAATATCCCGGGAAATGCTGGGAGCGAACGGAATTACCGAAGACTATTCACCCATTCGTCACATGGCTAATATTGAATCGGTGTATACGTACGAAGGGACCCATGAAATGCATACTTTAATTTTGGGACAGGCTATTACCGGGATGGCAGCGTTTGATTAGAAGAATTGATATTTTAATTGATTGAATATCCGTGTTCAATCATCTTGATTTTGATTATTCTTTAACCGGATCAGTTCACTCATTGGATGGAAATTTTTCCAGGAAAACCAATATTCATCGGAAATTTTTATTGGTTGGAGGTTTTTCTTAACAGGTCCTCGAATATAGTGTCCTCTTAAATCCCAGATTGTTCCTGTATTTTTGTCCACGATACATTGTTTTTTATTAAGAGAAAATTCAAAATGGTGATGACCGATTGTATGTCTAAATCCATTCACTGTATCATTTGTGTGGATTAACGAAAATCCCAACTCTTCATTTTTAATAATACTTAATTTTGTGATCTCCTTTTTAATGTAAACAACCTGATATTGAATTGTGGAATCTATGATTCCAATGACACGAGTTTTGGAAGGAAAGGTTGTATCTTTTGATGAAAGTCCGGGGGTTAATTCTGTAGACATGACCTTTTTCCATACCCCTGGCATAGGAAGACTGAATGGTCTGAAATCGTTATCAGTCACCACAGCAATCAAAGGTAACGGATTTAACCTTTTTATATCTTTCCATGATAATATTTGAAAGGGAATCATCTTCAGCTGGTAGGGATGAAGTTTCCCGATAATAGATTGGAAGGTAGCCTGTTGAAAAAATGTTTTAGTCTTTTTATCAGCAACAATCATATTGGCATTTTTAAAGGATCCCACAAATAACGGTCCCATGTCTGTCACGTCAAAGGGAATAATACTCCGGCACATGGCACAGTATGTTAACGATATAATCTTTTTCCCAAATCGATCATTTATAATGTGATGATGAACCACATAATCCAACGGATACGCTTTGATGATTCCATCCACTTCAATAACAGCCAATTGACAGTTTTCCTGGATGGGAAGCGAATTGACTTCATGGGTCATTTCTGGAAAATCAACTGCTTTAAACCAGTTTTCCTGATGTAGTTTATAAACAAGAATGACTGATAGCGATACTAGTAATAAGGATAAAATCGTCCCGACGGTTAACGGAGCAGATATTTGTTGAAAATGATTAAGAAAAACTGTTCCAAAAGATCCAAAACAAAAGATCCACGCCAATGGTTTTCGAATATGATAATGATAATAGAGCCATGTTGCAGGGATTTTTTCTATTAATGTAAATATTGCAAAAAACCCATTAATGAGCGATAAAAATGCAATGAAATAATGATAATTCATTTAACCAGTTAAATATGAGTTATTCATAAAATGATCATGAGTATCGTTGCTAATGACTCGGGTAGATTTCATGGAGTGGAATCGTATATTCAATTCGTTGATTTCCTCTAACATCCCAAATCTCCGCCTTGATATTAGGATGGCTACCATTGAAGGCAATCGTCAACAGTCCGAAGTTATTATCCATGACCGGTCCTTTTATTCGATTTTTATTCGGGGTAGCGAAATCCCAGGTAGAAGATAATCCACTGGATGTTATATCGTAAATGGGATATAAATCAGGGAAGTCTAATCTCGATATTTCTGCATAATGTACATCACCACTGATGAAGAGAATTCCAGATGCTTTATTTTTCTTTATGAGGTTTAAAAATCGTTTTTGCTCCAGGGGAAAATTTGCCCATGCCTCATACCCATTGTATTCAATACCAAATTGGGTACTGGAACCGATAATTCTTAAATATGCATTTTTCTGTAATTGTTGATCCAGCCATGCCCACTGTTTTTCCCCTAACATGGTCGAATCGTTGATTAGGTAGGGAGAATAATCCAATGAATAAAAATATCGGGAATCATTTTTCATTTCTCCCTGGTAATTCTGCAGGTTATCTCTGAATGTTCGAGTATCCAACAGAATGATTTGAACAATTTTCCCTCCCAGGTTATATTCGTATGATTCGTAGATTCCTTCATGATTTCGTCTTTCAGATTTAACGGGTTCGTCGAAAAAATCCATAAATATTTCTTTTGATTCTTTCTTAAAAGGGTAGTGTCTCCCGGCATCATTCTTCCCGTAATCATGGTCATCCCAGGTGGCCAGAATTTCAACGTGATTTTTAAGATTTTGAAAAGATTCCTTAGCTCCCAGTCGTTGATATTTTGCCCGGAGGGTATCCATGTTATTGGTATCGCTATAAATATTATCCCCTAAAAAAATGAAGAGATCGGGCTGATGTTTTACAATTTCGTTGAAAACAGGCAGCGGTTCATCCTGATATCCACAGGAACCAAAAGCAATTTTCATAACGGGCTCTTGTTCTGTGCAATGATAGACGAAAAATAGAAAGAGTACAAAAATGATTGTTTTTTTGGTCATAAAATTGTCCACCTTTCATAGTGATTCAACAGAATGGTGAAAATCCAGCTGATATTTACCAACAGTTTATTTTCCTTTTTCCCAATAATCCTTCATCAATTCGTTGGACCAATCCGGCTGCTTGATTTTACCTTTGGGCAGGTACTGACTATAGACCGGTTTAATATCCAAAATTGGTGTGCAATCAATCGCATCCAGGTTGGAAACAGTCAATTTTCTTCCTTCCTTCTTAATCAGATTAACGGTTGTTAATCCGATAGGATTGGGTCGGTCTTTTTTACGCTGAGCAAAAATACCTACTTTTGGCCAAGCCGGGTTTTCTCTCGGATGCTCACTTCCGGTAACGATGCGATTGGTTTGATCCAAGTGATAAATAATATTCAAGTGTGAAAATGATTCAATACCATCCAAGGATTCAACCGGATTCGAATCCAATAAAATAATTTCAGAAATAATCTCACTCCAAAAGTCGTCTGTTATTCTTTTCCGGTCATTTTTTACAAATGCAATCGGATGAAATATGATTTCATTATTCATGATAATTTCAATCGTATTTTGTGGATATAATCATTTATTTTCTTTGAAGGGCTATTAAGAGCTATTTTCTTGCACAGACCACTTCTGAAGGGAAAGTCCATTGACTGATTTGATCTATTCTCTCCACATGAAATCCTACACCCTTGAGGTGGTCACCTATGGAAACCGGCCGGCATCCGGTCAGAAGATCCGGAAATACGTTTGCCACCCAATGCCAGATGGTATTGTGCCATTTTTCTCCGAAAGCCATGGTGGAAATGACCACCCTCCCGGAAGGTGTCAATACCCGTTTAAATTCAGATAAAATGCGATTAAAATCGGCTTCAGGTAGTAAGTCGATCATGAAATTGTTAATGACCAGATCAAATGAATTGTCTTCAAATGGAAGCTGATAGGCATTCCCGATAGTTAATTCATAATTTGTCATATTTAATTTTTCCATGCGTTTAATTGCCCGGTCGAGCATACTGGGAGAGATATCGGTTCCTTTATTGACACCATTTGGGTTTTTTTTAAGAATTTCCCTGAACACCAGACCAGTTCCTACAGCCACTTCCAGAATCTGTTCCCCCGATTTTATATCAGCCAAATCGATGACCCTTTTGGCTGCTTTGGATTCTGTCAACCAACTCCAGCCGTCATAAAACCAAGCTACTTTTGAATAGCTGTCTTTTACTCCGTCTTCAGAAAAATCTCTTATTAATGTATTTGGCATGAATTGATTGGTTGTAAAACTCTCTCTAATACGTAAACATTAATGAAGTTACGAATTGACAAATTAACCATGCGGCATTGTTAATGTAGTATCAGTTTTTTTCCTCTTCCTCGTGTGCCGGGCAAGTGCTTAATCCAAATGGTAAATAAAGCGGACAAAGGCTGCAGAAGCTTGTAATAACAAATATTCCTGCAATAATCAGTAACACAATCCCTAACGTTCCCGTTATTGTACCGGTGAAGTAAAGTATTGCAATAATCACAGCGGCTAGTATTCTGACAGTCTTGTCAGTTTTCCCCATGTTCTTTTTCATATTAGTAGGTCCTTTCAGTTAGACAAATATTGAATCAACAAAACGATGCCCGTTATCATTGAAATGCATATTAGACAAATGAATAGGAATTTTGCAGCTTTATTCTTCATTTTCAATCAAGTGGTTACAAATCTGTCTTTGCATTGTGGTGAATCTAAAAGGCATTCATTAAATAAATAACAATATCGTTTACAAATTGCAACGAGCATGAGCATTAACGGAACTTCAATCAAAACTCCGACCACTGTCGCTAAGGCAGCACCTGATGACAATCCAAACAACATCGTTGACGTTGCAATGGCAACCTCAAAATGGTTTGAAGCACCAATCATGGCAGAAGGGGCAGCATCGTGGTAAGAAAGTTTCAGAAATCTGGCAAAAACAAAGTATCCTATAGTAAAGATGAAAATCGTCTGAACCAAAAGAGGAATTGCAATCCATAAAATTGTCAGGGGATTGTTTGTAATAATTTCTCCTTTAAAAGAGAATAAAAGAACCAATGTAGCAAGTAAGGCAGAAATGCTAATGGGTGTTAACCGGTGCAAAAACTTTGTATTAAACCATTCCATTCCTTTGTATTTAATAATCCACATTCTTGAAAAGTATCCCGCCACCAAGGGTAAAGCCACATAAATTATGACTGAAAATAATATTGTTTTCCAGGGAATGGGCATCGCATTCACACCAAGTAAAAATCCCCCCAGTGGTGCGTAAAGCACAAGCATTGTAAGAGAATTGATAGCAACCATGACTAGCGTAAGCCCATCATTCCCTTTTGCCAAATGACTCCACATCAACACCATTGCTGTGCAGGGAGCAATCCCCAACAGAATAGCGCCTGATATATAACTTCTCCATAACTCAACCTCTTGTCCAGTCTTAATTATTTCAGTCCCGGGTAAGAATTCCTTAAACAAGTCTCCCAAAAAGAAGGAAGCAATAAAATACATTGAAAACGGTTTTATGATCCAATTGATAAATAGGGTAAGCGCCACAGGTTTTGGCGTTTTCGCTGCTTTGACTACCTCTGAAAAATCGATTTTCACCATAATTGGATACATCATGAAGAATAGACAGACAGCTATTGGGATAGATACATTATATATCGAAAGAGAATCTAATTTGACGGCTACTTCAGGAGCGATTCTCCCTAAAAGGATTCCCCCTCCAATGCAAATAAACACCCAGAGCGTAAGGTATTTTTCAAAAATAGATAGTTTTTTTGTTTCTGACATTTTTTAATTCTCTATTTTAAAAACTGTTTCAACACACGTAGGGCTCTCAAAGTATTCCACCTGCTTGGACCACCTACTCGTTCCATTTCAAAATGAGTCTGTCCGGGATGCTTTGCTTGAACCGGCCATTTGTAATCTTTCCGTCGTTTTTTTATCAGTATTTCAATGGCATCTAGCATTCGAGGATCATAGTTAATCCCAGCAAATTGAAAATAATCCAGTGCTCGCAATATATCATATTTCCAGCGTGATGGATAAGACAGCATTAACATTTTCTTACTAATGATATTACCAGTCCGATGAGATCGAAATAATCTATGTTTCAATAGAAATTCTCTTGATTTGTCTTCCGCTTCCTGAAGTTCCTCTAGTCTGTACCTATTACCATTTTTTGCATACTCTAAAATTCCTTCGAGAACAGAAATCGTCGTATGCAGAGAGCTATGTTTTGCCCCTACGGTATTGGAATGGCAATTGAAGCCACCATCTTTCATATGTTCTAAAAGTAGAAAATCAACAATTGATTTTAAGTAATTTTCCTCCAATCTGAAATATGAAGCATAGTTTAGAAACATTCCGTTTACGCAAACATCACATTTCTTATCTGTCCCAATGGGAAAAATCCCGCCGTCGGGACCTTTGAGTGTTTGGGTTACCTGTAAGATAGATTGCCTTATTTCTTCATTATTTGGAGATATGGAAAGGTTCCTTAAATCTAGAACTGTGTAATGGGTTGAAATCCATTTCGGTTGATAAAATCGCTCTCCCCAGTGCCCTTCTTTTTTCCGGAAGCTGAGAAATTGAGCACCCCATCCTTCGCCGGCAATTCTGTTTTTCAGGCCTTCACGGTCTATGGATAATAAATCGCGATATACTTGGTATTGTATGGATACATCACCTTCAAGGAGCCACTTTATTGTATCGTTCTTTTTCATTTCAATGGCTTATTATGTACTTCTATTCCTTCTTTGTTAGTGTATTCATTCCGAAACAAGCAAATTCATTGCCAGTGAAAGAAACGTCAAAAATGGTTTCAATTTCCTTCGATCCGGTTTTTATTATTGTCCATTTTGCTTTTCCTCCCGGGTTAAAATTTTCAATGATTTCAGTTTCAAAAACGAGTTTAGTATTATTTGATAGAGAATCATTAAGCACATATTGATTTATATATCCTTCAATATTGAATTGTCGAAAAACAAACACTTTTCTATTTTTATCAAAACTGATCATACCTTTATCAATATGGTGTTCACCTTTTGGTTTTGATTCAGTAGGTTCGAATTTTGATTCATTCAATACTTCTAAATATTTACCATTCATGATATATTTAAATTCAGATTCAACCTTAGATTTTTCATTTCCAAATCCGCTTCCAGTTCCAATCCATATTCCAATAAGGAAATCAAATCTTTCTAAAGGATTCGTTTGACCAAAAGAGATCCCATTTATTATCGCTAATAGAACCATTAATAAATTTACTCTTTTCATTTTTTCTCCATCATAGTATGATTAATTACAGTACGTTTTAAAATCTGGTTTTTTATAGGTAGTTTTTATGATTAGCATGTTACTTTTCATCTTTCCAATTCCACCATTTTAATTTTTCTTGTTCTATTAATTTTCCTTCTGTTTCAGCAAAATAGACTGCACATCTAAAAACATAAAGTAAACATCGATCTTGAACCGTTTCTGCATAATTATTCGACTGGTCGTACAATTTATAAGGATCTTTTCCTTTCAAATCGTTAACCGACATTATTTCGATATTTATCAGATCTTCAGCTATTGATTTACCAACCCCCGGGATTTGCATCAAATCTTTCATTGCAGAGTTCGTATTCATTTTTGAGTAGTTCCTTTTAATAAAATATCTTGTACAAGTATATAGAGGGGGAGCGATTAAAACAAACATATTTACAATAAAATATTGTCAGATAAAATTATTTTTTGTAAATCTTGCGAAGGTTTTGAATCTTCGCAAGGTTGAGGGTTAAATTATGTCCCGGAAACCAAAAGGAGAGAGTCATGTACGAACCTACAATCAATTACATTGCCGTTTTGGGGTCGGCAATCATATTTTTCATGATCGGTGGTTTATGGTATTCGCCGGTTCTGTTTGCTAAACCGTGGATCAAAGCCATCGGTTTATCGGACGACCAGATGACGGGAATGAAAGAAAAAGGTCCCGGAGCAAAACCGATGATTATTTCATTCACGGGAGGATTGGTCATGGCGTTTGTGACGGCCCACATGGTGGATTTCATGAAAGTGGTGTTTGAAGATTCCGGAATGAGCCATCTGACCATCGGATTAACAACCGGGTTCTGGATGTGGTTGGGATATATTGCGACATTTTCTCTCAATTCTGTTTCTTACGAAAACAAGCCATGGTCATTATACTTCATTAATAACGGCTATCAATTGGTGGGATTATTTTCCATGGGGAGCATTCTGGCTGTCTGGGGATAATGGTCATTGGTAAACTAACAATATGATATTCGAAAAATTCACGGAAGTATTTATTCCTAAGACAAAGGAATCAGCCCGGATTTACCGGAGTCATATTGGAAAATTCCAGGGAGGGGTTTCTGTTGCAGTGAACGGATTACTCTTTATTATTAAGCTGAATATAGGATTAGTTATTCATTCCGTGAGCTTAATTGCTGATGCTATTCATACCTTATCAGACGTGATTTCATCGGGAGTGGTTATTTGGGGGTTTAATGAATCTGAAAAACCAGCGGATATTGAACATCCATATGGACATGGACGGGTAGAATATATTGCCACGCTCATTATAGCCATTTTACTTTGTGTGGCTGGTATTGAATTTATTGAATCATCCATCCACCGAATCAGGAATCCTGAATTGGTTTCAGCCCAGTGGTGGATGGTTGGAGTTCTGGCAGGAACCATTGTCATTAAAGAAATTACTGCCCGTTATGCCGAGTTTCTTTCAGTTAAAATCGCATCGGGAACACTTCAGGCAGATGCCTGGCATCACCGGTCCGATGCCATTTCCAGTTTCCTAGTAATTATAGCCATGGTTGCAGGAAGACTTGGTTATCCATCGGTGGATGGTTGGGCAGGATTGGGAGTGGCTCTGTTTTTAATTTATACCGGGTATACCATTGCCAGAGAGGCGATTGATGACCTTATTGGGAGACCTCCATCCGATGAAGAAATAGAGCAAATCCGCCATATTGTTACATCCATCGACGGAGTATTAGGGGTACATGATATTATAATGCACAGTTATGGAAAAGATAAATTTGTCAGTATGCATGTGGAAATAAATGCTCATGAGACACCAGAACAAGCACATGATATTTCAGAACGTGTTGAAAATGTTCTTACAAAAAAACTGGGTGTAGAACCAAATGTTCATATGGACCCGGTTCGTCCTGATAATCCAAATATACAAGAAGTGACAAATTATCTAAATGAAAATTGGATCCAAGATGATCGTATTTCAAATATTCATGATATCAGAATTGTAGAAACAGATGAGCACAAAGTTATCTTATTTGGAATCAATACAGAACAAGCTATGTTTAAAAAACAAATTATAGAATGTTGTGATGAGTTAGAAACTGCTATTAAGAAAAAGTTTCCGGACTATGAAGTCAATATTAAAGTTTCACCCATACACCGTTTTTAATCAAATCAGAATATATATGGTATAATCCTTTTAATGTAATATCGTCGTCAAAAATGACATTTGATTGAGCAATCCCGCCGATGACTTTTCCCAATCCTCCAGTGATAACTACAGGAATATTAGACCAGTTTTTTTCATCCAGAATACGTTTAATCATTCCATCGAGTTGATCTGCGGCGCCAAATAGAATTCCGCTTTCCAAGTTAGTTCGGGTATCACGTCCAATAGCTGAATTAGGAATTTCAAAGTCAATCCGATGTAATAGAGCTGCCGATTGAAATAAATGCATGGCACTGGTTTCAATTCCGGGAGATATAGACCCGCCGATAAAATTACCTTTTTCATCAATAATGTCAAAGGTAGTGGCTGTTCCGAAATCTACAACAATTGATGGTTTGCCATATAATTTTCCAGCAGCATATACATTTGAAATTCGGTCAGCACCCACCTCATTGGGAGATTTTACATCAAGGTTAATTCCTAAATTTATACTGCCGTTCACCTCATAAGGAGTCTGGCCTAGGTACTTTTCGCACATTTTTTTAAAAACGAATGTTTCTTTAGGGACTACACTGCCGATTACAATACTTTTTAGAGCATTTAAATCTCGCTTTGCATTATCAGCCAGTAGTTTTATTGCTACCCAACTTTCGTCTATTGTCCTCGTAGATGCAGCGTTTAATCTCCAGCTTTCAACCAAGTTCCCTCTCTCGAAAAGTCCGAGAACAATATTTGTGTTTCCGATATCAATTGCTAAAATCATCATTCGATAATATGTATATCACTGCTTGAGTATGCTATTTCGTTTCCGCTGCAATTAATTAATGCTGCCCCATCTGCATTAATTCCCAGGAAGATACCCTCATGAGTATCACAGCCTGTTTCAAACTTAACGTTCTTATTTATATGATTACAACGATCAGTCCAAAATTTTGATAATGTTTGCACATCTCTACTTCTTTTTAGCAAAGCATATAGTATTTCAAGATGATTCAAGACGAAAGCAGAAACCAGTTCTCTTTGAATAGATGAAGACGATTCCATAAAAAAAGATGTAGCATTTAGATCTTTAGAAAGTTCAATTTTTTGTTCGTTAATATTGATCCCGATCCCGATAACTACCCATATTAAGCAAGATCCTTGAATTCTGCTTTCACATAAAATACCACCTAATTTTTTTTTGTTAACCATGATATCATTAGGCCATTTGAGGTCAACCTTTAGTCCCAACTCGGCGAGAGCATTTGAGACTGCAATCCCGGCCATTAGCGGAAACCACCCCGCGAATCGACTGTCTAATTCCGGTTTTAAAAGAAGAGACATCGTCAAGCTTTTTCCCGGCACAGATATCCAACGCCTGCCAGATCTGCCTTTCCCGGCAGTTTGTTTATCTGTTATTACGAGTGTTCCTTCCTCAACTCCTTTATCAATCAGTTCCCAGGCGTCGTCATTGGTGGATTTGGTCAAAGTCACTTGTTCTATATTCCGACCCAGAATACGTGTAGTGAGGTTTGCTTGAAGAAGGTTCGTAAACATGATTACACAAAAAAGAAATATAATTGACTGTATGTAAGATAAAATCCAATAATGGAACCAACTATTACCTGAAGACTAGTGTGAGCTTTCAAGACAACCCGTGAATAACTTACGCTTGCTAGAATCGCAATAACACTGAGTGGAAACTGAATTCCAGCTATCCATAAAGCAGCCAGAGGCGCTGCAACCCCCATCGCATGAATGGAAATTTTCCAATATTTTGTTATTATAATCGTCACTATAGTGTTGGCCATATAGCAAAACATCAAACCCCGGACCAGGGGGTCCGCTTTCATATAAGTTAGAATTAAAAAAGCGGTGCCGGAATAGATAATACCCAATGTTAGGGGTAAAATTCGTTGATCTCTTTTTGATGCATCCAGATCGGAAATTTTTCCGAATTTTTTCAATGTCAACACTGTAAGGATTGGAATCAAGTTAGAAAATATGAAACAGACAATTAACACGTTGACAGCATTTTCAGTTTTGGACATGCCACTTTCAAATAGCAGTATGTAAAAGGCTGCAAATGATATGATCAAAGGATGGAAAATAATGGATATAATCGAAGCAAATGGACGAGTATTCATTAGAAATTTCAGTGATTCATAACTTTGTTAACTATGCAAATCAATATAATTAAAAAGACGGATGATACTCACCAAAAACAGAACGTAAAGCGTCAGATATTTCACCGAGTGTACAAGCGTTTTTAACGCAGTTGATAATGACAGGCATGATATTATCGGAACCAGATGAGACTGTTTTCAACTCAGCCAGACAATTCTTTACCTGGTCATTATTCCGGTGAATTTTATAGTCTTCAACCCGTTGAACTTGGGTTGAGACTGCTTGTTGATTGATAATCAATAGATTTGGATTTACTTCTTCTTCAGATTGATATTTATTTACACCAACCACCACCCGTTCACCACTCTCTACCATTTTATGGAATTGATAGGAACTATGGCTGATTTCCTTTTGAATCCAGCCTTTTTCAATCGCAGAAACAGCACCACCCATTTCATCAATTTTTTTGATGAGATCATTGGCTTCTGATTCCAACTGATTGGTTAATTCTTCTACGACATAACTTCCGGCAAAAGGATCGGGATAGTTCACAATCCCTGATTCATAGGCGATAATTTGCTGTGTTCGAAGAGCCAGTCTTACTGATTCATCTGTTGGTAGAGCCAATGCTTCATCTTTTGAATTTGTATGGAGCGATTGCGTTCCGCCCAAAACAGCTGACATTGCCTGGATTGTCGTCCGGACCACATTGTTATCAATCTGTTGAGCTGAAAGAGTTGATCCACCTGTTTGAACATGGAATCTGCACATCATTGCCTTTTCATTTGTGGCGCCAAAACGATTTTTCATGATTTTTGCCCATAGCCGTCTGGCTGCACGAAATTTGGCAATTTCCATTAATAAATTATTGTGGGCATTGAAAAAAAATGAAAGCCTTTTACCAAACGTATCTACACCCAAACCCTTATCTATAGCCGCTTGGACGTAAGCAATTCCATTTGCTAAAGTGAATGCAAGTTCCTGTGCTGCGGTAGATCCGGCTTCACGGATATGGTAACCGGAAATGGAAATAGTATTCCAGTTTGGAACATGATTCGAACAAAAATCAAAAATATCAGTCACAATTCTCATGGACGGCTCAGGAGGGTAAATGTAAGTCCCGCGGGAAATGTACTCTTTAAGAATGTCATTTTGTATGGTCCCTTTGAGCCTATGGGCAGGAATATTTTGCGTTTCTGCCATCACAATATAAAACGCAAGCAACACCCCGGCGGTGGCATTGATCGTCATGGATGTAGAAACGGTATCGAGGGGGATATCCTTAAATAAAATTTCCATATCTTCCATGGTTGAAATCGGTACTCCAACTTTCCCAACTTCCCCAGAAGCCATCTTATGATCCGAGTCGTACCCAATTTGCGTTGGCAGATCAAATGCCACCGATAAACCGGTTACACCGTTTTCTAACAAATACTTATATCGCCTATTGGATTCTTCCGCAGTCGTGAAACCAGCGTATTGACGCATTGTCCAGAATTTTTTTTTATACATATCCGGATATATACCACCTGTGAATGGGAATTGTCCCGGTTTTTCCCTCATCAAATGATACCTCTTTCTTTTTTAATTGACTGATATGCGTCATTCACAGCTTTAAATTTTTCCTCAGCGAGGTTTTTAAATTCGTTTCCTAAATGGGTCACTTTATCCGGGTGGTATTTTGATGCGATTTTTCGATAGGCTTTTTTAAGTTCCTGATCAGTTGCTTTGGGTGTTATTTCAAGTATTTTATAAGCGGATTTAGTATCCTTAACAAACATGGCTTTAATAGAACCAAAATCATGATCATTAATATTGAGGTATCGAGCTATGGTGTGAATTATTTTTATTTCTGAAGGATGTATATGTCCATCTGCCTTCGAAAGGCCAAATAAAACATGAACTAATTCAAGCCGGCTAGGATGATCCATTGATCGTTGGATTTGACGACATACATCACGTAAAGGATAATCTTGTTTTACGATTTCCTTAAAGAGCATCATAAATTCACTCGTTTGGTTTTGTCCAAATTGCTGGCGAAGGAATCCTTTTACATAATCAAGTTCAGATCGTAATAATTTTTTATCTGCTTTCATCACCGCAGAAAATAATACCAGCATTGAAACCAAAAAATCACCTGGTTTTGTACTCGGGTAGCTTCGGGAGGTTTGGTGATAGGTCCTTTGGCTTTGAGGAGTCCCTTGGGAAGCCAGAAAATATCCTATAATTGCGCCAATGGGACCACCGAGCGCCCAACCAAGTCCACCAAAGAGAATTTTTTTACCTATTGTCATAATTTTCCTAGATTTATTAAAGAATTGAAACTACACAAGTTCTATTCTGTGAAAAAAGTTATATTCCGCCGTGAATTTACCTTTAAAAACACGCATTGCACTATGGTGGGGTAGACACCGGAAAGATTCGCTTTTTCAACCAAACCTATTACTAGGGAAGGAAAAATATCCTTTTTCGAATTTTTTAATTCTTTTACCAAAAAGCCCCGAATCCTCCAGAGCAGCACGAATGTTTACTCAATCATTACAAAATGCCATTGGCCCTCAAGGACATATTCAAGTTCGCTATATAGCAAAACGTATCAATCTTGAATATGTGGATACTGCAATTAATGATCGATTAATTACCTATTCGGATGAAAATATTAATCGATGGGGATTACCGGAACAATCTCTTCTTAAAATCATATTTGTATCCAAGCCGGAAGTAGTAATTGACCTTAATCTGGAATTTGATCCAGTGTCCGCGACGATTGTTCAACAATCTGCCGCTCCAATGAGAATTGGGTTTTATAATGAGGAAAATGAAAAATATTTCAATATATTAATCGACCGCAACGAAAATGAATTCATTGAAAATGGGTATAAAAAAATACAGCAATTATTAGGATTGGCATGAATGTTTATATCTTTGAAGATCAGAATGCATTAGACCTTGAGCCGATAACACTAACGCGACCATCTTTTGAAGTTCGCTGCGGTGCCTTTACATGTATTGAGAGGATAAGTCTTCTCTTTCCGGACACCGACATACATTTCGTTGTTCGGCCGGAAATGAAGGAATTAACCAAGGAAATATTTCCAAGGAATAGTGTCAACTCAATGACGGCGGAAGAGGGTCTATGGTTATTGGGGAATGTGCTTTGGAATCATGATTCAATAAATGAAATAGTAAATAATCATGATAGAAATTATTATTATGATTCGACATTCATCGGAGGATACTTAACCAAAAACGAAGGACAGGATTGGCTGGATATGGGAGGACCAACAAAACGGAATATCCCCTCAAAAAAAGAAATGAAAAATATAGGCTGCCGACCCATTCAATTTTTGTGGGAAGCATTGCAGAATACCGGCACACAATTGGATTCAGATTTACAATATTTTAAAGATTATTCAAAGCCAGCCACGGATTCAATCTTAATAAATGAGAGTCAGATTTTCGCTCACCCGTCCGCTGTCATATCCCCTGGATCTGTTATTGATGCTTCAAACGGGCCGATTGTAATCGATAAAAAAATCGTCATAAAACCATTAGTTTTATTAGAAGGACCGCTCTTTCTTGGAGAAAGCAGCACCATCGAATCAATGACAAAATTAACCGGTGCAAATTCTATTGGACCTATGTGTAGGCTGGGTGGAGAGATCCATAATGTTATTTTTCAGGGATGGTCAAATAAAGTTCATGATGGACATCTCGGAAGCTCATACCTTGGTCAATGGGTCAATTTGGGAGCAGGGACTATCAATAGTAATCTGAAGAATAATTATAATGATGTTACGGTAAAGATTAATGGATCTTTAAGAAATACATATTCCAAACATATAGGATGTTTTTTAGGTGATCATGTAAAAACTGCTATCGGAACTCGTTTAAATACGGGGACGGTCGTTGGTCCGGGAAGTAATATTGCCATGAAAGGGTTCCCCCCAAAAGCGATACAACCATTTTCATGGTGTGTGGGCGAGAAAATTCTGAAACATAATTGGGATTCATTTGTCAAAACAGTAAGAGTCGTTAAGTCACGCCGGGAAATGGAGACCTCTGATGCTGAAATTTCATTATTTGAATCCATCTACCAAAAAAATGAATAAAGATAATAAAGCTATTGACGATTCTAAATCACTCGATTAACTTTACGCCCGATTTTCGAGGGAGAAATTTATGCTAGAAGGAATAATATGCCCGGCTTGTGAGTCTACACTTGAGGAAACTGACCTCAGAGAGAAACTGGCATGCCCCTATTGCCGTACTGATCTAAAAAACAGGAAATATTTGGATTTTCTCGAGTATCTCATGACAAATGGAATTGTCCAAAATCTAGATTTTTTCGACATAGAAATTTATAGTGAAGATATTGAGGATCTTGATCAAACTGAGGAAGAGGAAGTAGATCCGGCAGAATTTGAAAAGAAAAAAGATACATTCAGTCTATACGAAAATGAAGTAATTATAGATAAGACTGACGATGATAATGAGAAGAAACAAGAATATACTGAATTTGAAGGGTTGGATGAGGATTGGGAAGAATTCAATCGAAGAGAATTTGAATCATTTTAATTATATTACCGGGAGTCCATAATGGATAAGAAAAAAGTCCAACAGATTAATATTGAGTTAGACCAAAATGTGAGTAGTGGTGAGTATGCCAATTTTGTTGTTATCACCCACTCACCGGCAGAGTTTGTAATGGACTTTACACGGCTATTACCTGGAGTCCCCAATGCAAAGATTCATTCTCGGATTATTATGGCACCTCCCCATGCAAAAGCATTTATGCTCGCGTTAAAAGATAATATTAGAAAGTTTGAGGAAAAGCACGGTGAACTCAAATCACCAGGGAATGAGTCATTTCAAGGGTTTGGGGTTAAACCTCCCGAGACGGGTTTGCCAAATTAAATCATTCATAAAAAATCCATCGCCTCCCTTTTTTTATCTCTCTCATCTTTACAAGAACCCAAAGAGAGATTACACCCCACGCCATTCCAAAACCAAATAATCCTCCAAAAATCACATCCCCCGGATAGTGAACTCCAACATAAACCCGGCTGAAAGATATAATGGTTGCTATCAGGTATAGCATCTTTTTCCAATTTGGGTAGAAATAAGTTAGTACAGTTGCTGCAGAAAACATATTCGCTGCATGGTTTGAAACGAAGCTAAATTTCCCCCCTTTTCCCATAAGAAGATTAATTGAATCAACCATCGTATGGGAAGGGCGGAGGCGACCCACCCAGGGTTTTATTAATTGAGCTGCAATTATATCGGTTAAAGCAACTGAAATGATGAGAATACCTGCGGCAATTCTGCCTCGTTTTCCTCCTTTAGCGATCAATAAATATATCAGGATTAATATAGGTATAACCCAATAATTCTGATTGGTAATGACAGGCATAAATACGTCAAATAACTTATTTGATAATGTTTCATTAAAAAAATGAAACAAAGTTTTGTCCAGCTTATCAAGCCAGGAAATCAATTATTTACCAAGATTTATTAAATGCTCTAAACCGTGTTTATCCAAATAGAGACCACTAAAGAAACCAGTTAATTCAGATAAGTGCACTGTATTTTCAGGATCTATAGTTTGTTTGCATTTCATGGCAGTCACGAGCATTTGCTGTAACGTGGTTGTTAATAATACATATTTTTCTCTGGCCGGATCATCTTCATTTACGAATTTAATTCGTTGGGTTAAGAAATAATCTGAAATAATGTCTTGAATCAGCGTAGCGTGGTTATCTTTCGTATTAATCCAGCGGACCAATTGATTATTACTTAATGCATTGGTCTCCTTGTTTGATAAAGATTGTATTTCTATCATCGCTTTACCGATAGTCGAAATGTGTTCTTTTATCTGATAGATACGTAATGCGTCATCATAAATACCGCAAGGTACTTGGCAATGACCCAGTAGAAATGAGGATAAAAGTATAAATAAGCCAATGGAATATGATTGTTTTTTTTTCATATTAATCTCCTATTTTTATGTGTAATAAACTAAAACGCCCCAGCTTCTTTCGGAACAAGGATGTTTATAAAATTCAATTTATAAGTTTGCCTGTAATCGAAAAACAATAGATCGTCCCAGAGAGGGACCACCCATGATTTCTATATGTCTAAAATCTAATATATTATTTAAAGTAATCATGGCAGATAGATGGTCATTGAATTTATAGTTTGTATGAATATCGCCAATAAAATATGAATTAATTTTTCCGTAATATATTCCAGAAGACCATGGAAATGTGTCAACATAGCGAATATTGAATGTTCCACTGAAATCATACTTTTTTGGATTAAACTGAATTTTGACACCGCCTTTATGTTTTGGTGCGTTGATTGGATCGGGTGCTCCAGTAATGGGATTGTAGAATTGAGTAATGCTCAAAAAAGAATAATTTAGTCCCAGCGTCCATTCCTGGTTTAGAAACCAGGTTAAGCTCATATCAAACCCACCCATATCTACTTCACCATAATTTACATAACCAACCACGATCGGAGGATTCTGACCGCGTGTCGTATCTAATGCGGCAACACCATCAATAAAGTCCCGCCAATGATCATAAGCCAATTTCAAATCTTCATCGTCAACAATATTGTTTGGATCATCATTTCTGACACCATCTCCATCCCAGTCTGTAGTCAATGCTTCTTTTTTAAGAATTACCGGTGTAATAAAGGTGACCGAACTGACAAACGAATTGAAATGGCTGCCGAATATATCTAATGTTCCATAAAGCTTGGGTGTCAGTCTTCCTTTATATCCCAGCTCAAGGGTCCTGACAACTTCCGGAAAAATCCCTTCTTTGTCACTAATTTCATTTTTGTAATAACCTTCAATTTTTGGATCAGCGGAAGGGTAAAAGAATACATGTGTTTCCGGATTGAATTCGTTTAAATCAAATGCATTATAAGGGTCCTTCCAATAAATTTGGTTTGTACTATCCGCTCTTGGATAGATGTAACCGCCATGTGCTCCACGGGCATATACCTTAAACGTGGCAACACGTGTGACAAATATATCCAGAAATAATGCTTGGTTTGATGGAGTATTAAAGGCTTGGGCATAAGTCAATCGAATATTTTGATTTTCTTTTGGTCGCCAAACGAGACCTATTTTAGGTGATACCTGGAGACCTTCTGTATCATCAAAATTGAATTTCCAATTCAATGGGTTGTAGTTGCGGTCGGAATTGTTAAAATCAATCATGTCTGTCAAGCGGTCGTGAGTATCAAAACGAGTTGCTTGTATCAACTCAAGTTTACTCGTTAATTTCCAGTTGAGCTGATAATATAATCCCAGTTCATTAACCACATATCGATTATCTTCCTTGCTTTCGTCAATTCCCTCATCAATATTTTCATCTACCTTACCATCCCCATCATTATCCTTACCATCAGCAATCACTTGCCCAACGCCATTGACACCTGATTCTCCTGGATCGGGGATTCCATTATTGTTTGCATCGTCATAATCATCACTATCCCCATCGTTATCTACGCCATCCAAGATAGCATTCATAACATGATCGGTGGAATCATGAGACCAAACATTAAGTTCTTCGCCATTATCATATAAAAGATTGTCATTGAAATCTGTATAGCTTATGGGAGAAAAGGCTTCTCCGTTGCCATTATTATCCCGGCGATCAACTTGTTGATTATCTGATAGAATGGATCCTTTAGTATCCGGCATAGTTAAGAAATAATCAATTCCCCACACGAATCTGAAATTCCCATTTAACAATTCCATAGAATGCTGAAATTGCGTACTCCACTTACCGGATCGATCATGGATTTTGCCTCCAGTAGCCAGGTTACGGGTTGGATGATCAGGGTTTCCAGAGAAACTGGTATTCAGGTAGGATTGTAAAAAGAAATTTTTATACCGCAGCCGTCCATGCCAGTATTTATAAACCCATCCGTCTGCTAAGTAACGTGCAATTCCAGTTATGTTGATATTTTTTGCATAGGCGTACCCATGGGAGAAACTTAATGTAAAATCGTCATTCGGGTCGTAATCAACCCGAAAATCGTAACGAAGGTTTTTTACTGAAAAATCAGGATAATCGGCTATTCCATCATCGTTGGCGTCAGACTCATAACGGGGAAAATTAGAGGGATACTCTAAATGAAAATCGTCCTCACTGCCGTATTTTCCATCATTATTTGTATCAAATATAATATTACCCTCATTGTCATATTTATAATCTCCGAACCCAAAGCCTGCCCAAATTGTTGAGTCACTGTTGGGAGAGCCGGAATTATAACTTCCAAACCGGGATAACCAACGGGAACCCACTTCATCTTTTTCATCTATTTGACCATCGCCGTCGTTATCAAATCCGTCATACCATAATTCAGTTATATCATCAATTCCCGTGTCGATTCCTTCATCAATTAAACCATTACCGTTATTATCAAATCCATCTGAATATGCCCTGCCGATCATTCCTGCCGTTACGCCCCAAAGCACAGTTCCGTTATCCAGAATATACCTGTTGTACGGATCGTTTGCGGCGGCATCAACCATCTCCTGAGTAATTACCGGGCTTCCTTTTTCAGTCCCGGTTGTAAATAATTCATCGATATTATCATTATAATAAAGGCCTATCCAATCGGGATTTTCATCTATGAACCCATTGTTGTTATCATCAATACCGTTGTTGTCAATTTCTCCTGTCATCAAATCATTGAGCATTTCTTCTGTGAACTGAGGATTACCAAATTCAGCTGTATTTATGGGGATTAGGCCCAAGTCATCCACTCCATTATGAATCAGGCGGGGCCGACCGATAAATGCAGGATCATGGCCTTCATATTCGTCGTCATTAAAATGTTCCCAATCGTGTGCTTCAAAAGCTACAGCGGAAACTTTAAAACCAATATCCTTAAAAACAGATGAATGGCGAAATGTTAATTTTTTTAAATAACCACCATCTTGAGAAAGACTCCCACTCTGGACATTAAAGGTTGTCCCGGCAGATTCTCGCGGAGTGGATGTAATGATATTTAATACGCCACTGTGAGCGTTAGGCCCATACAAAGCAGATGATGGCCCCAGTACAACTTCAAATTGTTTTACATCTTCGAAAGAAACTGGTATCACATTATATGCAATTAATCGGAGTGAAGGAATATTGGCCATTCGACCATCGGTTAATGTTAATAATCTCGAACTAAATGATGAATTAAATCCCCTGGCGCTTAAATTATAACTATCAACACCGGACTGAGTAAAATCAACCCCTTTAACCTGTTTTAAATAATCCCCTAAGTTTGTATTACTTTCACGTCGTATTTCTTTCTGGGTGATAACACTGATAGCCGCTGGCGCATCTTCTACCCGTTCTCTCTTACGAGATGCAGTGACTACGTAGGTTTCCATCTGGATTGCTTCCCGATCCAGTTCAATATTGGATGTTACTGTTTCACCTAATGTAACTGTCAATTTCATAGATTTTTCTTCATAACCTATATAGGTTGCCTTGAGGGTTACAGCGCCCACCGGTACGTTAACAATGGTATAATGCCCATCAATATCGGTGGCTGCACCCATAGAGGTTCCATCTACAAGTACATTTGCACCAATGAGAGGATCACCGTTCTCGGCATCTGTGATTTGGCCGGTAATCGTTCCGTTTTGTGCAATCAATTGTCCGGAAAAGAAGAGAATAAAAAATGGGGAAATTATTTTCTGGTTCATAACGTAACTCGAATTTTTAAAAACAGACAGCCCCACATTAAAGTGGAGCTGTCTGGTTGATCTTTGAAACAAGATGATGAAATTAATTATTTCAACAGCATCATTTTATTCGTGGTAATATGACTACCTGATTCAACACGGTAGATATATACGCCGCTGGGGAGCATAATCCCGTTATCGTTGCGGGCGTTGAATGTGATTGAATGGCGCCCGGCAGGAAGATCTCCCGCATAGAGAGTCGCTACCTTTTGACCCAACATATTCCATACGGTTACTTCAGTGGGTGAAGCTTCCGGAAGGTCAATACGGATTTTTGTTGTCGGATTAAATGGGTTTGGATAATTTTCATGTACTGCAAATTCCAGCGGTATATTTCCTTCCGACTCTATTCCAAGATTGATTTTGCTGAAAATAGCATACACGTCTCTTGTTTGCAGGTTCGGTACACAGGAATTGCCAATTTGAAAAACAAGCCGTCCGTTTACGCCGTCATAATCATGGTCAGAATCATCCGGGAAAGCCCAACCCGAAGCCAAATATGTATGTTGACCCAATTCCGTCCATGTGTCTTTTGCCAGCACGAGCCATTCGGATGATATAGAATCTGTTCCGGCAGATGCGGTCCAGTCTGTATTACCGCTTGTAACGGTTGATTTTCTTACAAGTACATGGTCTTTTGTGGCTTCTGTTACGCCGGCCACATCCCAACCTGAGCCTGGATCGTTATTTTCCACGCCTATTACATCAATAATAGTTCCATCCTTTAATAGGGCGATTCCGTCATCTCCATTGTGATGCATGGGGCTTTCATAGGCCAATGCGGTATCTGCTTGAGCCAAAATTAATGAATCTGCAGCATCTGCAGCTAAAATATAAACATCGCCAGCAATCAATGTACCCGCAAGTGTTACATCTCTGTCTCCACCGTCTCCCCACGCGGTTCCGTTGTTGGTACCTTGTACAGAGTAAGATGAGAGATCAACATCGGCGCCAGTGCCATTATAGATTTCTACATATTTATTATTACTACTCCCTTCGGCATATTCAGAAAAGAACAAATCGGTTGCAAGAGTAGGTAGCAGTGCAGTTCCACCAATGCCTTGCATCAATCCGGCTTGCAAAGCATCTTCTGTCGCTTGTGCGGTTGCTTCTTCCAAACTTAGTCCTTCAGCCATATATGCGGCGACACCGGCAGCTATCCATGTTGCGAGTGAATCAGCGAGCGAGGTAACAACTAAATTGGAAGTAGTAGGTGCGCCAAACGTTTCCAGGGTAGAATCAGCCGCCAATATAAACGATGCTTCTAAATCGCCTGTTGCAGCATAAGTAGCTTCGAACAAACCTTCAAATAAACCGACAGCTGAAAGGAGATTGTAAGTCATATAATATCCAGTGAATTGAAATGGTTCATCACCGCTCAGCAGAACACCATCGTCTCCGGAAGGGTCGAAATAATATCCCCAATCTGTGTCCACCACCCCGTCTAGCTCACCATCAGCATCTAAGTCAACACCTTCTCCACCGAGAATTGGATAGGTCCCGACATTAAAAGGCGATCCAAGAGCCGCATTCAATGCGGCGACGGTGACCGTATCTCCGGGGACCACAGTGATACCCAGATGACGATTACGTAATCCATTATCATCAATTCCGCTGTCCGTATCTTGTCCGTCTTCCGCAAGCCAGTTAACTTCTAATATATCGAATTCGGATTCGTCGGAATTAAAATAACCTGTCAAAATTCCATTATTTTTACCTGGATTTTCCCAGTCAGCAGGTGCGGAAAACCAATCAAATACGGTGGATTGTGAAATACCGAACCCCCATGTAAAGGTCCCGTCAGTTTGATTGTATGAGTTGGATGTGGTTGTGAATTCAATATCCGCATTGTCACTGACCGGTGCAATAGATAGAAATGTTGAACAGTTCTCAGTATCCGTCGTTGGGTAAGTTGATGATGTTCCCTCAACACCGGGTATGAGCATGTTGCCGTCTTCCTGGTTTAACGCCAGTGATAAGTCAATTCCAGCTGCGGCGAGGCCAAAAGGAGTCAGCAAATAATCAGGTGTTTCCACCAGAACAATTGTATCCCCGGGAGCAAAACCAGCCAGCGGCGCTGAAAAGAGTGAAGTAGCTGCGCTAGGCCAATGGGCCTCGACTAAATAATTGGCTATTGAATCTTCCGGACTTTCAGGGGCTCGCGCGACATTAGTATAACCAACGTGTACACCTGTCATTTGATAAGACCCGGAAAATGATTGAGCTTGCAAGGTTGCAACTACTGTGAAAGCTAATAAAAAACTTTTTAGCAAATGTTTTTTCATATTATTCCTCCTGCTTTTGCAGTTTGTTTAGGTTGAAAACTTCCTTCGAATGGCAAAGCATATACCCTGCCAATGGTAAAGTATACTACGAAACCGGGAGGTTTATCAATTATTTTTTTAAAAAGAATATATCTATCTATTTTAATACTTGCGGTGCTGCATCCAGCGCCATAATGACCACAATAAAACGAGCGACCCAAATATAAAAAGTACATTTGCCAATATAACTGTGTAAATGTGTGTCATGTTTTTTTCATGAAGAAATGGACTATTGAACTTAACTTTGAATAAGATATAGGTTTATTTAAAGAAACAAAACAATATTTTTTGGCAACAAGCATATTTTTAATTTTAAATGAAGGATCAAAACTAAAATGAAAATTTGTGTATTGATAAAACAAATTCCTGGCTCCGAAGCATCTTTTAATGTTACATCTGATGGTCGCTGGATACAAGAAGATGGTTTACCATTAGAAATGAATGAAAGTGATAACTATGCTTTGGAAGAGGCGTTGCAGATAAAAGAGAAAATTGGCGAGGGAGAAGTATTTGTGATTTCACTGGGGCCGGCTAGGTGTAAGAAAACGATTCGGGAAGCTCTGGCAAAGGGTGCAGACAGGGCTATCCATATTGAAGAGGATTCTCCATATTGTACTGACCCTTTAACGATTGCTTCCGTTATGAGCAAAATCATTGAGGATGAAAACCCCGAACTGATTTTATCCGGATTACAATCCGATGATCTCGGTTTTGGGCAAACTGGGGTATTATTAGGTGAAATACTTGGAATGACTACTGGAACGCTCGTCATTGCCACTGAAATCCAAGATGGGAAGATACGAGTGAAACGTGAATTGGAAGCCGGTTGGTCTCAGTGGCAAAACATGGAACTTCCGGCAAGTTTGGCAATCCAGTCTGGATTAAATACACCGCGTTATCCATCGCTGAGGGGAATTATGACGGCAAAAAAGAAAGAAATAAAAACGGTTTTATTTAGCGAAATAAATGATTTTCAACCACAGCAATCATTCCAGAAACTATTTGTTCAAAAAGCAGACAAACAAACAGTCATGCTGGATGGGTCGGTCGATGAAATGGTCGCAAAATTAGTTAATGTGCTTAAAAACGAAATTCGGATTAATTAGGAGGGATGATGAATATTCTTGTCGTACTTGAAAATAAAGGAAATTCCATTCATCGTATGAGTCTGGAGGCGATTACTGGTGCTCAGCAAATTGGAAATGAGTGCGGATTATCAGTGAGCGTATTGGCTCTAGGAGAGGGCGCTTCTGCACTGGGAACAGAAGCTTCACAATTTTCTGTTGGAGAAGTTTTGATCCTGGAAAATGAAAATATTAACACATACACAGCTGACGGATATTCAGCTGCTGCAGCTCAAGTGATACAGACGGAAAACCCCGATTATGTTTTTTGGGGACACACGTATCAGGTTCGAGACTACATTCCTAGAGTCAGTGCAAAATTGACCCGACCATTTTTAAACGATGTTGTGTCATATACGGTTGAAGGCGGAAAACCAAAATTCTATAAACAAGTTTTTAATTCTAAGTTAATTGCAGAATTAGAAACAAAGGGTGAAGGCCCCATATTAGTGAGCTTTCAATCTGCAGCCTTTTCTTCTGAAAATATTCAAAGTGGCACTGCAACCGTTCGCCCAATTAATATTGACTTGGACCCATCTGACATTCGAACCATTCCCGATGTTCCTTTCCAGGAAGAATCAGGAGGCGTGGACCTTTCCAGTGCCGAATTGATTGTTTCTATTGGAAGAGGAATTGGAAAAGAAGAGAATGTCCCTCTCGCCCGGGAATTGGCGAAATCCATGGGAGCTGAACTGGCTTCATCACGCCCTGTGGTTGATGCGGGATGGCTAAAATCTCACCATCAGGTAGGAAGCTCTGGTCAGACGGTTGCGCCTAAGCTATACCTGGCTCTGGGAATTTCCGGCGCAATCCAACATGTAGTGGGAATGAAAGGTTCAAAAAACATTGTTGTCGTAAATAAAGACGCCGATGCCCCACTCTTTGAAATTGCAGATTACGGTGTGGTCGGAGATATAATGGAAATCATCCCCAAACTGACCGAAGCAATGGAAGCCTGAAACCTGCTGATTAAATAGTTTTCTAATATAATATTATCTCTCATGGAAAACCCGATAGTGTTGAACGTCTTATTGGCTCAATCTTTTTAGATATTTGATTCCTACTGAATCTTCTCATGGTGAATTTTCACGTCGGTTTATAAGTTCATGACTTCAATGCGAGTCGAAAACATAGAATTAATTAACATTATTAATTAAGTCCCAGCTGGAATATATATCTATAATGAGAAAATAATAAAACGACTAACCCTATAGATTTTTTTAGGGAGGTCAATGATAGCCAATATTTTCTGCCAGATTTACATTCAATTTGGGCTTGCGATGGAAGTATGTGAGAGAATTTCGAACGTGATATAATGGATGCATATTTGTTGTGATAGATACGAAAAATTATAATCAACCTAAAAAATAAAATATTGAATTAAAATTTAGTAGATTGCATGCACTATTTTTAACGTCCCCGAAGATCTTTATAATTTATGGGAATATTAAAAGCAATTCTTTACAAATCAGACTAGAGTAAAATACATTACCCATGCTAACCAATTTAGAGCGAGTCATTTTCATTATGATAGTCCTGGCTTCTGCTGGTCTGTCATGGATCACATTTGGAAAAATGTTTAAAGTTATTGGTCGGGGAACAGAGCCAATCGATTGGAAAAAGGCATTATTAAATTTACCTAAAGGGCTTGGTGTATTTCTCAGCCAACGCACCTTGTTTAAAACACGTCCTGTTATAGGCGGAATCCATGCCGCAGTTGCCTGGGGATTTACATTATATATGATAGTAAATGTTATTGACGTCCTTTACGGCATGATCCCTGGTTTTCTTTTTTTCCCCAATCATATTATCGGAGATGTTTACCGGTGGTTCGTTGATATTTTCAGCGTCCTGGTGTTATTTGGGGTTCTCTACTTCATCCTTAGACGTTTTATATTTAATGATCCAAATTTAAAAGTGAATGAACCAGTCCGATTGAATAATTCCGCACAAAAAGGTGTGAGGAGGGATTCGTTGATCGTCGGGGTATTTATTTTGTTGCACGTTGGATTTCGATTCCTCGGGTCCAGTTTTGAAGTGGCTATGGCCGCACCCAATTGGAGTCAGCCGGCCGCATCTGCTCTGGCACTATTTTGGAAGAATTCAGGAATGACTTCTTCATCTTTAATGATGGCTGAACATATCAGTTGGTGGTTGGCTTTAGGGTTGATTTTGGCTTTTCTCCCTTATTTCCCTTATTCCAAACATGCCCATTTATTTATGGGACCCCTGAATTTCATGGCTGCCACAAAACGTTTATCGCCTTCAACCCTGGAAATAATGGATTTGGAAGATGAAGGAATTGAACAATTCGGTGTTTCTCGACTAGAGCATCTTCCTCAGAAGGAACTTTTGGACGGATACGCCTGCATTATGTGTAATCGTTGTCAGGAAATGTGTCCGGCATATATCACAGGTAAGGAACTTTCCCCCTCTGCCATTGAAATCAATAAACGGTATTATTTCAATGAACATTTAACCTCTTTAGCTAACGGAGAAGATACGGTTGAACCTCTGACGCAATGGATGTTGACGGAAAAAGCAGCCTGGTCCTGCACTACTTGCGGATTTTGCATTGAAGTCTGCCCAGTGGGGAATGAACCTATGGTGGATATTCTACGTATCCGCCAGGACTTGGTCCTCATGGAAAGCCGGTTTCCCCAAGATGCCATGGATGTATTCAATAAGATTGAAACTTACGGAAACCCGTGGGGAATGTCTCCCCAGGACAGGGAAAAATGGATGGATGGAATCGATGTCCCTGTCATGAGAGAAAAAGAATCTGCTGAATATTTGTATTGGGCCGGATGTGCTGGTGCCTATGATGATCGGGGAAAAGATATCTCCCGGTCCATTGTTAAAATATTAAATAAAGCCCATGTAGATTACGGCGTTCTGGGAAATGAAGAAACCTGTACAGGAGATTCAGCCAGACGCATTGGCAACGAGTATTTATTTCAGATGCAGGCTACCCAGAATATGGACAATTTTAAAAAGTACGACATAAAAAAAATTATAACGCAATGTCCCCATTGTTTAACCACTCTACAAAATGATTACGGTGAAATGGGCGCTGAATTAGAAGTGATACATCATTCCAAATTTATATCACAATTAATATCAGAGGGTAAAATAGCCCCTGATAACACCCTCAAGGAAACAGTGACATTTCACGATGCTTGTTACGTGGGGCGGCATCATGGAGAATACGATGCACCGAGAAATGTTCTCCAATCCGTAATGGCAGATGGAAACGACCTGATTGAAATGAAGCGGAGTAAAGATCAAAGTTTCTGCTGCGGTGCCGGTGGGGGGAATATGTGGTATGAAATCAATACGGGCAAACGCATCAATATTGAGCGATTTGAAGAAGCCATTGGTACGGGAGCGACCAAAGTGGCAACCTCCTGTAACTTTTGCATGATTATGATGGAAGATGCCCGGAAAGTCACCGGACAGGATGAAACAATGGAAGTGGTGGATATTGCTGAACTTGTCGCTGATCGCATTTAACCCATTTTGCCTTTATGGCGAACTATAATCACTTCTTTCTACCTTTCGAAAAAAGAGGGTCCTTTGATAATTCCCCTCAGTCAATCTCCCAGTTAACTGAGTTCGAAAAATATCTCCTTTCTTTTCATCCCGAACGCCCGAAGTATCTGGACTATCTCCCATTATTCAACTCTGTTGAAGCGTGTTTTACGACCAATGAATTTGGTTCCTGCCTGATCCAAACCCATCGGGCTGAATTAAAGGGAGTGAAATTAATGCTCATTGGACAACAGAGCGGTCCCTCTTCGAATTATGAAAAAATCAGAAAAACCATGCAGGATGCAGATATACTGAAAAAGTGGAATAAAGGCATGGCGACTCCCGCATCCTACTCCCGGGCGGTGAAAGCCATTCAAGCTGCAAACAGTGAAAATCGAATAGTCATCACATTTCTGGATACGCCGGGAGCCGATCCGACAGAGGACGCAGAAGAAAGAGGAATCGCCTGGAGAATTGGTAATACAATTCAGGCCCTGGCTGAAGCGGTTCGCCCGACTTGTGCCATCATTATCAATCGCGGTTGCAGTGGCGGAGCCATTGCTCTGACCGGATGTGACAGAGTCTTTGCATTAGAAAACTCGACCTACTTAGTCATCTCCCCTGAAGCCGCATCATCCATTTTATTTCGTTCCAGAAAAGAAGCCAATCGTGCCGCAGAGGCCATGTGGATTACTTCAAGAGAAGGACTGAATGTCCGAATTGTGGATGAACTGATCCCTGAAAAACCGGGACCAGCCCATCAGTGTCCCAATGAAACGAAAAATGAGGTTAAAAAAGTTCTGGAAAAATGGTTGCCTGAACTCAATAAGATTTCCGGGGAGAATGTATTTATTCAGCGAATGAACCGGTGGAAACACATGGGGCATTGGAATGAAATCTCAAAAGATAAAGTCAGGTTAACCACCTTCATTAAAACGAACATTCCAGCCAGTCAATCAAATGGATTTGTAAAAAGACATTCCGGCTGCAATACTCAAACAGGCAGACGGGTATATGATCCTCAACATTTTAATGAACTGGAGGAGAAGGATTTTGTCTGTCCGCTATGCGGGCAGCGGGTAACCCGATTGACAGCCTGGGATTATATCCATTATGCTCTGGATAGTCAATCGTTTAAAGAACATGATGAAACCATAGGAATTATTGATAAGGATATTCTGGGCTTCCCCGACTACGAAAAGAAATTGGAAGAGACTCGAAACAGGACCGGATTAATGACGGCCATGATCACCGGTGATGGAACCATAGAAGGTCACTCTGTTGTTTATGTGGGAAATGATTTCGGATTTTTAGGCGGCTCATTCTGTATGTCATCTGCGGAAAAAATTTGGCGAGCTGCCGAAATCGCAATAGAAAAACAGGTTCCAATGATTCTTCAAGCCTGTGGCGGTGGCGCCCGGATGCACGAAGGATGTTCATCGATGGTGGGTATCCCAAAAGCTCATGTGGCACTAACCCGTGTGGAAAGGGAAGGGTTGAAAGTGATAACGTTAATTACAGATCCGACGCTCGGTGGTGTCGCTATTGGATATGGATCCAGAGGGATTCGTTTATTTGAGGAATACGCCGGTCATATTGGGTTTTCCGGTAAGCGGGTCATTGAACAGTATACCGGTAATAAAACGAGCAGGGATTTCCAAACGACCGAATGGTTGAAAAAATACGGCCATGTGGAAAGAACATTTAAATTAAAGACACTACAAAAGACACTGGCTGATTTGATAGATAAGTAACCTTGTAGAAGTTTTTCCTCACAGAAAACCAAATATTGAGTACAAACTTTTTTGCTAATTTTCCCCTTTGGCAAAGTATATTTTTGGATTATTCTATCGCCTACCCCATTCTTCTGCCAATTCACTTCTCCCTTCGTCCAAGATTGGAATACAACTTTGAGGAAGTAAAAAAACTTTCGCAAAGTATCACTTCCATTTTAATTACCTTCCGAAGGTATTCTGCCAAAAAATTGGCTGACAAGTCCATCAAAAAGGCGGGCAGGCAGTTACCAGTCTACCAGTTATTATTTTCTAACAGCCATTGCCACGTAGGCATTATTGTAATTTTTTTATTATCATGGTTGAATTCTTCCTTAGCGGCATGCTGTGTTAAAATGAGTCCTTTTTCTACTTTCAAATCTTTCATACTTGTCAGAAGGGATTTTATCTCTCTGGCACGAGTTTCTGTATTTGAAATATCGAAGGAAACTTGAATCAACCTTTCTTGTTCAGGTAAAAAGAAATCTGTTTCTGTGCGTCGTTTATAATACATTAGTGTTTCTCGATTATTTCGATTTAATTCATTGAAAACCAGGTTTTCTAACAATTTTCCGAAGTCTTCCAATAAAAATAAATTCAGTAATCCAACATCAATAAAATAGTATTTCTTCTTCATTTCACGGTCAGAGAACTTATTGATAATATTCTGTATTGGTATCACAAGGTATGATTCTTTTAAATAAGTCAAATAATCAATAATGGTATTTGTACTCACTTTAATCCCAATGGATTGTAAAAGATTTTTCATCCGGTTAAAGGATGTTTCATCCTCTACACTTTCAGCAAGCTTCTTTACTAATAATTCCAGCGCTTTCTTATTTTTCAAATTATACCGAACAAGGATATCCCCATAAAATACCTTTTTGAACAGATTATTTAAATAGTCTCGCTTATCTGTATATTTAATTAATTCAGGGAATCCCCCATATTTCAAATAGTCATTAAAATACCGTTTTATTAAAGGAGCATTTGAGGAATATTGAGAATGTGAGTTAATAACAATTCCGTGAAACATTAAGTATTCAACGAATGATAAAGGAAAAATTTCTTTGATGAAGAATCTGCCACCCAATGTTGCTGCAATTTCCTGACTTAACATATTAGTATTGCTTCCGGTTACATAAACTTGATATCCTTCATCTACCAGTCGTCGGCAATACGTTTGCCAATTATCCACGTTTTGAATTTCATCAAAATAAATGACAGGTTTATTATCAAATAATTCTTTGTATGCATCAAGAATTAGCACCAAGTCCTTTGATGTTATTTCTAATAATCGTTCATCTTCAAAGTTTATATATAATACCCGTTGGCTTTGTTCATTTCCGAAAGTTTTTTGAATGAGCTGGTAGAGAAAGTAGGTTTTCCCCGCCCTGCGGGGACCTACAATTACATAACTTGCATTTAAATCAATTGGAATATCTCTCTCAATTAATTCGACAGATTGAATTCTTTCCTGATTGCTTACAATTAATTGTTTAAATATATCGATCATTATCATATATTGTTCTGTATACAGAACAATATACCCCATAATTTATTTTGTATACAATATAAAATGTTATTTGTAACTGAAACTTCTTTAACGGATGTATGCGGAGAAAATTAGAAGTTGAGAAAAATAGTTAACCCTACAACGGTTTTTTGCCAAAAAACAGGCGGATAGGCAAACCTTCGCAGGTCACCCTTTATCAATTCAAATGAACTAATTCAATCCCAGCCTCTTTGGCATGTTTCAGGATGCGTTCATCCCGATAGAATTCATCGTAGTAAATGGTTTTTATACCGGAGTTGGCAATGAGTTTGAAGCAATGATAGCAGGGCGAGGCAGTCACGAAAATTTCTGATTCATCTACGCGAACCCCGTTCTTGGCTGCTTGGGCAATGGCATTGGCTTCTGCATGAGTGGTTCGGACGCAGTGGCCATCTACCATTTCATGCCCCACTTCATTGCAGTGGGGGAGACCCCGGATGGAACCATTGTATCCGGTGGATAAAATCATTTTATCCCGTACGATGACAGCACCGACATTTTTACGATCACAGGTAGATCGGGTGGCCACTTCCTTGGCGATATTTAGAAAATATTTTTCCCAGCTAATCCGATTATCAGACATGATTTAATTGCTCTCTTATAAACACTTTCACCGCTGATCGTAATTCTCCAAAATAAATTCTTTCAACATGTTGAGCCAACTGTGCGGTTACAATTAAATATGCCCACGTCGGGACAGGAATCGATGAACAGCCCCTGACTAAAACGCGATCATTTTTATATTTGGACCAGTCAATTTGGTTCACCTGTCTGCGGAACGATTCCTCTTTTAAAATACCTCCGTCAAGGAAATCATCCATTTGAATCGTTGTCATCTAATTACAGTCTCTGTGGTTATGATTTTTTTACTTTATCCACAGACATATACACTGGCTTTTTATCTCCCATGAAATAATGATAATTTAATATGGCATATCCTTCATTATTTCGGGTGGGGCATTGATCACAGCTTTCTCTGCCATCTTCCTTGTGCCGTAATAAATTCAAGAGTTTTTCATCAGTTTCCGGTGAACCGGCCACCAAATCTTCATCTGTTTCAACGTACCACCGCATCGTAATCAAATATTTAAATTTTTTATCTTCAGTATTATTTTCAGTCATATAAACCTCGTTAATCAGATTATCCAAAGAATTTATAATAATTATTTAAAATGTAATACAAAATTGCATGATTACATTTTCCATAATTAGTTTCGAATACCCATGAACTTAACTGTTTTCACCAAACTATCACACAAGCGATCGATATCATTTTCACAATTATATAAGTAGAAACTGGCCCGCCCGGTCGCAGAGACTCCTAGTTTTTTCATGATAGGTTGAGCGCAATGATGTCCCGCGCGGATCGCGATGTCATCACTATCCAATAATTGAGCCAGATCGTGAGGATGGATGGTTTTAAGATTGAAACTGATAACACCACCTCGATCAGGTGCGGATCCATACATGGTAACCTCAGGGATTTCACCCATCTTCTTTAAGGCATATTTCAGGAGGGTTTGTTCATGATGATGGATGGATTCCATTCCCACAGAATTGATATAATCAATCGCAGCGCCCAACCCAATCGCTTGGGCGATATTGGGAGTTCCTGCCTCAAATTTCCATGGAATTTCATTCCAGGTTGATTCGGTTAAAGAAACGGTTTGAATCATTTCTCCTCCCCCCAGAAATGGATTCATTGATTCTAAGATGTCCGGTTTTCCATACAAAATACCTACTCCTGTTGGTCCCAACATTTTATGACCTGAAAAGGCCAGGAAATCACAATGTAATTCCTGAACATTGACTGACTGATGGGGAACACTCTGGGCAGCATCAATCAAAGTAATTGCTCCAACACTCTTGGCAAAATTGATAATTTTTTTAATGGGATTCACGGTACCAAACACATTGGATTGATGAATGACCGCTACCAATTTTGTCTTGGGAGTAAACCACTTTTCAGGGTCGGTTAAATCAAGCGCCCCATCATGGTTAAAGGGAATAAATTTTAGTGTCGCTCCAGTTTCTTTTGCACATATTTGCCAGGGTATCAGGTTGCTGTGATGCTCCATCTCTGTCAGAAGAATTTCATCTCCCGGCTTTAGATTTTGTCTTCCCCATGCATAGGCTACTAGGTTAATGGACTCAGTGGTTCCTTGGGTGAAAATGATCGAATTGATTTCTCCATGAATAAATTCAGCCACTTTTTTACGGCTATTTTCATATTCTGCAGTTGCCTTTTCGCCAATTTGGTAAATGGATCGATGAACATTAGCACTATATTCTGTGTAATAACGGCTGACCGCTTCGATGACTGAATACGGTTTAAATGTTGTTGCTGAATTGTCTAAATAAACAAAGTCATCATCATCTTCCGAGAAGATAGGAAAATCTTTCCGGATCTCTTTTACATCAAACATCAGACATTGATTGGCTGATTGATTGAATCACTACAACTTTTTACATCTAACATCTAATGGCTAACCTTTTCCATATTTTATGCTCCATTTTCCATTTAATATTTTCCCATTCACCAGTTACTCCTCTATCAGTTACCAATCTCTAAAGTAGTCCTAATTGCAGACGGGCAGCTTCGGTCATCATGTTTTGGCCCCAAGGCGGATCCCATACCAGGAGAACCATCACATCTGAGACACCTGGAACACCTGAAATTTTTTGTTCAACTTCCTGGGCAATGATAGGTCCCATTCCGCATCCGGGCGCCGTGAGAGTCATGGAAACTTCGACCAATGTTCCTCCGGATTCCGTCTTTGAAAAGTCACAGGAGTAAATTAAACCGAGGTCAACAATATTAACCGGAATCTCAGGATCATAACAGGTTCGCATGGCATCCCAGACGGCTTTTTCATCTACTGCTTGATCATGAGCTACATTTTCTTGTGCCTTAACGATTGCTTTTTTCCCGATGGCATCGGCGTCAGCGTCCTCAACCCGGTATAAATTTCCGTTCACAGCAACGGTATAATTGCCACCGAGAGCCTGGGTGATAATTCCGTGTTCTCCTTTTAGTATTTTTCCTTTGGTTCCGGAAGGAATCATGGTCACGGGACAATCTCTGGAAAACGTGACGACTTCTTCTGTATGAGTGGTATTTATCATAGTGATTCTGTTTGGGTTAGCTCCTCTTTTCCCAGGAGAGCATTGTTCATGGTATGCCAACTCAATATGGCACATTTTACCCGGGATGGAAATTTATGAACTCCCGCAAGGACTTCCAATTTTCCCATTCCCTCACTGATTTCTCCTGTTGTAATCATTTTGTGAAATTGCTCAAACAGATGTTCGGCTTCCGCAATGGTCTCTCCTTTGATCAAAGTGGTCATGATTGAAGCAGAGGCTTTGGAGATGGCACAACCGGATCCTTTAAAACTGACATCTTTTATTTGATCATTTTCCACGGTTAAATACAGGGTGATTTCATCACCACAAAGTGGATTATGACCCTTTGCTACCGAAGTGGGATGATCCAATTTCCTGAAATTTTGAGGATGTTGATTATGGTCTAAAATTAATTGTTGGTATAATTCCCTTAAATCATCCATGGTCTAATTCCTCAAGCCAAGTGGAGAGTCTTTGTTGAAAAATATTCAATATTGCTTTGTCCTTAATGTGGGAAAAAACTTCACCGGCAAATCCTTCCACCATAAGCATTTGTGATGTGTGGATATCAATCCCCCTGGAACGCATATAATACAGAGCATCTTCATTTAACTGTCCGGTACTGGATCCGTGGGAACATCGAACATCATCTGCATAAATTTCCAGTTGTGGATTGGAGTGCATTGATGAAGAAGGACTGAGTAATAAATTTCGATTGGATTGGCTCGAATCAGTTTTTTGACCATTTTTTTCCACCACAACCTTCCCATTGAAAACACCCGTCGCTTTATGATCGAGAATATATTTAAAAAATTGGTTACTTTGACAGTGAGGCTGGCTGTGATTCACCATAACCCGCGTATCCATATGCTGATTTGATGTTAACAATGAAAGTCCGTTTAATTGAACAGAAGCGTTCTGACCATCATATTGAACATATAAATCTCCCCGATATAATTCTGTATCTTTGTTGAATTGAACCATATTCAACACAGCATTATCCTTCAAATGATAATCAATTGTATCTGTATGATATCCGGTATCTTCCTGGAGCCGATAGTGATTTAATGTACTATTTTCTCCTACATCAGAAAGGGTGACACAGTTATTCCAATAAAGGTGAGAATGTATTCCGCTATATTGTTCAATAATAGTCACGGATGAATTTTTTCCCAACTGGATCCCCAGACGAAAATGATTCATGACAGGAGACGCTACTCCTGAAGTCATAAAAAAAGTGTGAATTGGTTTATCTAAATGAAAATGATCTGGAATTTGAATAGATAAACCAGAAGTAATCAGACCGGTATTCAGCAAAAAAAACGGATTATTTTGATCATTAATTTGAATATCCTCTAAAAGATCCATGAATGGTTCAATCAAAATTCCTGCCGGGATTTTTGATCTCTTCGGCTGGTATTGTCCATTCAATATAACAATGGAATAAACATTTTCCAGTAATTCCGATACAGAAGAGTCCTCTGGATTTAATTCTTTTTGTTGCCCCAGTTGGAAATGGATTTTCTGAAATGGAGAAAAATCTGTAAACTGCCAGTCTTCCCATTTTTTCGTCGGGAAACCTATGTGTGTAAAATGGTTGAATGCCTGTGCCCGCCTGGATAAAAGACCTGGGAACCTGTGGGAATCCTTCTTCTGGAGAGTGTCAAATTCTGAGCGAAAAAATTTCATTAGTTTTCCAACCAGGAATAACCTTTTTCTTCCAATTCGTGAGCCAGTTCCATGGTTCCAGTTTTAACAATTTGACCATCGATCATGGCGTGAACAACATCCGGTTTCATATAGTCCAATAGACGCTGATAATGGGTAATTGCAAGAATAGCTCGATCACTGCTTCGATATTGGTTGACTCCGTTTGCGATAATTTTAAGAGCATCAATATCAAGCCCGGAATCTGTTTCATCCAAGATGGCAAATGCTGGCTCCAAGGTAATCAACTGGAGGATTTCATTGCGTTTTTTTTCACCACCGGAAAAACCATCATTTACTGCACGACTCAAATAGCTTTCATCCATTTCAACCAATTTTATTTTTTCCTTAATAAGCGATAGAAAATCCATAGCGTCCAATTCATTTTCTCCCCTTGCTTTTCTTCGGGCGTTCAGGGCTGCTTTCAAAAAGTAGGTATTATTAACTCCCGGGATAACGACCGGATATTGGAAGGACATAAAAATTCCTGCAAGCGCTCGTTCCTCCGGCGTTTTATCCAGTATGCTTTCGCCGTTGAATAATATTTCACCTGTGATTTCATAACCTTCTTTTCCGGAAATAACATGAGCCAGTGTGCTTTTCCCGGATCCATTCCGTCCCATAATGGCGTGAAGCTCACCTGCGTTGATAGTCAGAGTTATTCCTTTGATGATTTCTTTATTTTCTATACTAACGTGTAAATTTTTGATTTTTAGCATGATTGTTATTATGTAATTATGTAAAACGTAATTATGTAATAGCGCAACATATGTGTTTAATCCTCGTTGTTTAATATTGGAGCATCATGTATTCCAGTTATATAATCTTCTGTCTTTTCATTTACAGAATAATTGCGTTGATCTGGAACCATCGTGAGCAAAAGCTTAATTATTTCTGTAAGAACTAAAAATCGGTGTTCAATTATTTCATTTTCAAGAATATGACGTCCTTTGTAATACCAATCTCTTGCTTCTCTTGAAGAACCAAGCGCATATTCATAGTATCGGGCACGGTTTTTCCCTGTCCCCATGGAATACCCTTCTGCTATGTTTGAACTTATTGAGCCAATTGCTCGATATAATTGATTTGAAATACTTTTTGTTCTCCCGTCTTTAAATAAAGTAGAAATATCATTCCAGCCAATGTCGCCAAGAAATAAACTCAATCGATAAACTTTCATTTTCCATAATGAGTCTTCTTTAATCGCATTTGGAACACTTTTATCCCAATCTTCATATTTAATAAAACTCAAAACATTACCCTGCTAATTACGTTTTAAATAATTACGTTTTACATATTTACCCATTATCCAACAGCCCCTTCCAGACTCACTTCCATCAATTTTTGTGCTTCCACGGCAAATTCCATGGGAAGTTCTTTAAATACCTCTTTGCAGAAACCATTAACAATGAGGGATACGGCATCTTCTGTAGAGATACCTCTTTGGTTGCAATAATAAATCTGGTCTTCGCCGATGGATGATGTGGATGCTTCGTGTTCCATTTGGGCGCTTGGATTCCGGACGTCAATGTATGGAAATGTATGTGCGCCGCATTTATCACCGATAAGCATAGAATCACACTGTGAATAGTTCCGGGCATGGTCGGCGTTTTTCAAAATCTTGACACCACCGCGATAGGTCTGTTGACCTTTCCCGGCAGAAATCCCTTTGGAGATAATGGTGCTTTTGGTGTTTTTCCCAATGTGAATCATTTTTGTTCCAGTGTCCGCTTGTTGAAAATTATTAGTCAGTGCAACGGAATAGAATTCACCCACAGAATTATCACCTTTTAGTATGCATGACGGATATTTCCATGTGATTGCAGACCCGGTTTCTACTTGAGTCCATGAAATCTTGGAGTTTTCTTCCAGGCAGATTCCCCGTTTGGTTACAAAATTGTAAATACCACCTTTCCCTGTTTCCGGGTCTCCAGGATACCAGTTTTGAACTGTAGAATATTTAATAGTTGCATTTTGGTGGGCAACTAATTCCACCACAGCAGCATGAAGTTGATTTTCATCTCTCATCGGCGCTGTACAACCTTCCAGATAGCTGACATAGCTTCCTTCATCTGCAATGATAAGTGTCCTCTCAAATTGACCGGTGCTGGCGGCATTAATTCGAAAGTAGGTTGAAAGCTCCATGGGACAATGTACATCTTTGGGGATATAGACAAAGCTGCCGTCGGTAAAAACTGCCGCATTGAGAGCTGCAAAAAAATTGTCGGTATGTGGCACAACCGAACCTAAATATTTTTTTACCAAATCAGGGTGATTTTGCACTGCTTCTGAAAAAGGGCAAAAAATGATCCCATGTTTTTCCAATTCATCTTTGAAAGTGGTCGCCACAGATACTGAGTCGAATACAGCGTCTACCGCGACGCCCGAGAGCATTTTCTGTTCTTCCAACGGAATACCCAACTTGGTGTAAGTATCTAAAATTTCAGAATCTACTTCATCCAGACTTTTTAGTTTCTTCTTTTTTGGAGCAGAATAATAGCTGATGGCTTGGTAATCTATGGAGGGATAATTCACTTTTGCCCATGTGGGTTCTTGCATGTCGAGCCATTGTCTGTAAGATTTTAATCGCCATTCCAGCATGAATTCCGGTTCATTTTTTATAGCTGATATTGTACGAATCACATCTTCGTTTAACCCTGGTGGAAGGGTATCCTGCTCTATATCTGTAACAAAACCGTACTTATAATCCTGTTCGATGGCTTTTTCGATTACATCGGACATGGTTTTATCTTTTTATCCACGAACCACACAAATTTACACGAATAGTTTTAAAGGAATAGAAGCAGTGATTCAATGATGAGTTTTTTACATTAGTGATTATTCGTGTCATTTGTGGACTTATTACTTTTTTGTTATTAGATAGAAAAACTGGTTCCGCAACCACAGGTTCTGTTGGCGTTGGGATTATTAAGTTTGAATCCGCCATTGAGCATATCATCTGAAAAATCAATTTCCAGCCCTTTTAAATATAACCAACTTTTCAAATCGCAATAAATGGTTAGCCCATTTTGTTCGATAACTTTGTCCATTTCACCTTGTTGTTTTTCAAATGACATTATGTAATTCATTCCGGAACATCCACCGCCTTCAACCCCCATCCTTAATGCCCAACCTTCTTTATTTTCCATTTTCATGGTGTTTTTTATCCGTTCGACCGCTTTGGAAGTAACCGAAATAGTTGAATTGGCAAATTCTTCTAACGGTTCTAGTGTTTTATTTTCCATTTTATTCCCATTCGTTGGTTGAATTTTCTACTTGAACTTTTGTCGGTGCAAATCCCAATTTTTCTTTGGCAGTATCCGTCATCATAGTCGGTTCCCAGGGTGGATCAAATGTTACTTTTACTGTCGTTTCATCGACTCCGGTTAAACTGGATACTTTTGTTTTAATATCCTCTGCCATGTACTGGGCCATTCCACAGCCTGGGGTGGTGAGAGACATGGTTATATTTACATTACTATCATCGATTCTTATATCATAGATGAGTCCCAAATTCCAAAGATCCACTGGGATTTCTGGATCATAGCATTGTTTTAAAACTTTAATAATTTGATCTTTATCTATCACCATAAAACCTCATTGAGTTATTTCACCCACAGACATGTTTTCAAACATGTTTCGCATATTATCATTAATTTTTTTGATTGGGGAACGAATGTTGCATGCAGAAATCTGTGTACAGTCTGAGTCAAAATAGCAATCCATAAGCCCTAATGGGCCTTCGATTTTCTCAAAAAATTCAATCATGTTGATGTTTTCCAATTTGGTATTGATTTTATACCCGCCGTTGGGACCTTGTACAGCATTTACAATACCGCCCCGAGCCATTAACTGAAGTGTTTTAGCCAATAGTTCCAGAGGAATATCATACATTTCTGCAATTTCTTTAGTACTGGTCACTTCAAGCGGTTCTTTGCTCTGCATGTGCCGTAGAGCAATGAGAGCATATTCGACTTTACGTGTAAGTTTAAGCATGTGTTAATCCGATCAAATTAGTCGTATAAATTTAATGCTCGAATATTTACAGCACAAGATATAATTCAGACTAATTTGGTCGGGTATAAAATAGAAAGTTTTTGAAAAACTAATTTTGGGGAGTATTTATCATATCGCTATAATAATCCCATAGCTCATCCATTTCCCTGGCGTGATCGATTTTCAACTGTTTCATGAATAGGGCATTATTAATGGCAATTCCACCTAACTCGGCAATGGCAGTCATGAATTCGATTTCCTGGCTGGAGAATTCACGTATCTCATTTTTGAATAAACGTAGTACTCCGATAACGTCATCTTTAAATATAATGGGGATGGACAGCAGTGCTTTGAATCCCTCATTTTTACAAGCTTCCGGGTACTGAAGCTGGTCATCAAAACTAATATCGGGTATAATTACTGGTTCTCTGGTTGTCAATGCTCGTGGCATACTGCGGTCAGCGAAGACAGGTCCCTTGTCAATAAAATCCTGACTGACGTTAAGATGGGCAATAATTTCCAGTTTATTTTCGGTTTTATTCCACAGGCTGATAACCCCAGCGCTCAGTTCCAAAAATTCAACTGCATTTTCCAATATTAAATTGAGTACTTTCTTTAATTTGTGAGTCGAACTGATGGCTTTGCTGATGTTGACAAACGCCCGGAAATAATCATGATTTTTCTCTAACATATTGTTGACTCCTTTTTTAATATATAAAGATTTATTGGTAGGTATTTACAAAGGTTCAAGGTTCAGGGTTGTTTTTCTTTCTCATAACTAAGCAAGTAATTGATAAAACCGCGAATGGCACCGCGGGTTCGTCCGGTATGATCATAAACATTCTGAAACTCAGATTTTGTTATGTATTGTTGATCCTTTGCCACATACAATTCACTCTGAACTTCTGTGCAGGATCGTTTTGCATACCGAAGAAATCGAATAAACTCCGGGTTTGTCTCCGAATCGAATCCTTCCGCTATATTGTGCATAGAGGAACCCGCCGCATCCTGAATTTGTCGCTTTAATCCAAAGTCGCGGGAAAAATCAGCCTTCTTTGTCATACTATAAACCTTGCGAGTTAGCGCCCGAGCTAATTGCCATGCTTCAATATCCTCAAATCGATTTATTCTCATAACTTCTCCTCTAATATCTCACGAATCAATGCCTCATATTTTCAGTGAACCCTGAACTCTGAACCTTGAACCCTAAACTTGTGAACGGTAACATTTAGTGTACAAAAGGTTTCTTGGGCTTCTTTTTATCTCTGCGAATACTGTTGCTATTACATTTTGGACATGTCCGTTCAATAGGAACTAACTTATCGAATGGACCACGGTATTCGTTTCCGCAGCGCATACATATATAATCAATCTCTTCCATGAGAAAAGCTCCTTATGCTATTGCTGTTATTAGGACTGTAAAATAGTAACCTTCACATCTTGACTTGCTCTTTTGCTTATTTTCCTCGTTATAAAAGTATTAAATAAACTGTGGCTATTTGCAACTTTTATGCCTTGAAAATAAACAAAATACCTTCGTCAATTTTGTAAATGTTACTATCTTACACTCCTATTGGAATATTTTTTATCGATTCTTTCTTCTTTGCTTTTTTCTGCTTTTTTGCTTCTAATTTTTCTCGGTCTTCCTTTAATACTTTCATGGTGTGTTCAATTTCCTCTTGGGTCACCTGGGATCTCATTTTTTCCAGGTCTTTCATCGTATTCGCCCATTTTTGTCCTTGTGCAGCGCTGATCCATTCCAGTTGCAAACGTTCGGGACGAATACCAAGACGTTCCATTTTGTCCCAGAGTTTATCCACACGTTTCACTGTCCACCGATTGGCATCAATATAGTGGCAGTCAGCAAAATGGCATCCACTGACCAATAAAATGGGTGCGCCTTTCTCAAATGCATGTAGAACGAATTTGGAATCGACACGTCCACTACACATCGTTTTAATTACTCTCTGGGAAGTTGAGTACTGCATCCGCGATAATCCAGCTAGATCAGCAGCACCGTAAGAGCACCAATTGCAGGCAAAAACAACAACTTTTTCAGATGGATTGTCACTGGTAATGGCATCGATCTGGGAGATGATTTGTTCATCCTCAAAATGCTTCATCATAAGAGCCTCAAAGTTGCACTCTGCGGCACAGGTACCGCATCCCTGACATGCTGCTTCTACAATTTCTACAGGAATTTTCAATTTTGCATCGCCACCGGTGATGGCATGAAAGGGACAGACCTTAACACATACCTGGCAACCGGTACACAAATCTGTTAATACCTGTGATGTTATGGCCTCTACATTAATTTTTCCTGCATTCAGTAGGATTTGTGCCCGAGCGGCTGCGGCGCTGGCTTGGGTTACGCTATCTTTTACGTCTTTTGGAGATTCAGCACATCCTGCTAAAAAGACACCACCCGTTGCTGCATCTACTGGCTTGAGTTTAGGATGAGATTCCATGAAAAATCCATCCGTAGTAGTAGACAGGGTCAACATCCTTTGAATCATGTCACCATCCCTCCGGGGAATAACTCCAACGGAAAGTACCACCATATCAAACTCAAAATCGGTAACTGTATTTGCAACTGTATCCTCTACCAGCATAGACAGGTTTTTTGTCTTTGGATCTTCGAATATTTCACCAGGTAATCCACGAATATATCGAACTCCAGCTTGTTTACTCCGCTGATACAGATCTTCAAATCCTTTACCAAATGCACGGATATCCATGTAGAAGACAGTGATTTCTGTACCCGGGTAATGATCCATAAGCAGGAGACTGTCTTTGATAGTATTCATACAGCAAATGTTGCTGCAGTAGGGGTTACCAGTAGGTGAGTTAGAACGGGATCCTACACACTGAATAAATGCAATCCGTTTAGGCGTTTTTCTATCAGTTGGACGGATAAAATGTCCCTCTGTTGGACCTCCGGAAGAAATAAGCCGTTCAAATTCCATACTGGTTATTACATTTTCATATTGGGTATAACCATACTCGTCCATTTCAGTAGGATCGTATACGTCCATACCGGTCGCTGTGATTATTGTACCCACATTTAGTGTAATGATTTCATCTTTCATATCGAAATCAATACAGTTTTTTTCGCACACATCCGCGCATTTGCCACACGCAATGGGATTATGTCCAAGGCAATCCTTGTCATCGAGTATATAGACGGATGGTACTGCTTGAGGAAAAGGCATATATATGGCTTTCCTCGAAGAGAAGCCCTCTTGGAACTTATCTGCTGCCACTACAGGGCAGACTTTTTCACACTCAGCACAAGCATTGCATTCTTTTTCATCCACATACCGTGCTTTTTTTCTGACAGTAACTTGAAAGTTCCCAATATAACCACCGATATTTTCTATTTCGCTATAAGTAAGAAGATTGATTTTAGGATGTCGACCGACATCCATCATTTTCGGTCCGAGTATTCATATGGAACAATCCATAGTGGGGTACGTCTTGTCTAACGCGGCCATAAGCCCACCGATGGATGCCTCCTTTTCTATTAAATTAACTTGATACCCTGCATCAGCCAGATCCAGCGATGCTTGAATGCCTGCCACACCTCCACCAACGACCAAAACTTCCTTTGTGACTGGCAATTCTGTTTCCTCCTGAGGACGTAGATACCGGGTTCTGGCCACAGAAACTTTAACAATATCCTTTGCTTTCTCTGTGGCACCATCCCAGTCATTCATATGTGCCCAACTGCAATGCTCGCGAATATTTGCCATATCCATTAAATACGGATTTAATCCTGCTTCTGCAACACAGTTTCTGAACGTAGGTTCATGCATCCTAGGGGAACATGATGCCACGACAACCCGGTTCAGGTCATATTCTTTTATGTATTTTTTTATTTCCTGCTGACCGGGTTCTGCACAAGTATATTTATTAAGAACAGAACAGACTACATCAGGCAATCCTTCCGCAAATTCACGAACAGCTT
>JBHHTW010000040.1:0-16776 GCA_046861385.1 Fidelibacterota bacterium
GGAAAATTTTGTTTTAGCTGAAATGAAAGAGGAACGTTGTCTGTCTCTACAGTGATGGTGGTTGTATCTTCACCAGTTCCAAAGAGGATCACTTCTTCTGAACCATTTACGGGATCTGAACTAGTAATGAATACTGTGTCTGTGAATATACCTGATTCTATGGGTATAAATTGAACTCCAACTTGCAAGGAATCTTGCGGTTCTAATGAAGATATTGGATAGTAAGATAAGGCAAAGACCGAATTATTTTGTAGAGATAATCCAAAGGTCATTAGCACAACCCCTGTGTTCTTTATGGTAAATGTCCATACGTCTGATTGGGAACCAATAGGTACTATCCCAAAATCTTGTTCTGATTCGGACACTTCTAATACCGGAACGGCTAAAGAAAAATAACATGCAGAATAAGAACCATACCCAAAAGTACCATCACCGGTTGTGAAAATGGGGTCCAATTCATACTCATCAAAACCGTTCCCTAAATTTGTCCAGAGAAATATTCGGATCGAATCACCATCATCAAAGCCGGGAAGGTTGTATTGTTCTGAACCTTCCCAAGCGGTAACGGCAAAATTACCGGACCCATCATAGATATCGGTACCAACACAAAGTGTATCTGCAAAAAGGCCTATTTCATCTCCGGTTTGAAGGTGGAAACTATTTACACTATCCGTCAAAATAATTACTTGATAGGGCAACCCGGTTGAATCTACGGATTCAAAGTGATTTTGAGGGAAAATGGTCCAACTCATGAGTAGAAATACAAATACAGGTCCCGGTTTCATGGGATACTCCTTATTTCAGCAGTAGAAGTTTCTTACTCTTGTGGAATTCCGGTGTTTCCAGCCGGTATATATATACACCGCTTGGAACCGGTTTGCCCCTTGCGTCTTTTCCTTTCCATGTTGCTCTATGAAAATTTGCCAACTGAAATTCATCCAATATGACCGCAATTTTTTGCCCAAGCATATTATATATTGTAATACGAACTCGAGTATCATCGGGCAGTTGATAGGGAATAATCGTCGTTGGGTTGAAAGGATTAGGATAATTGTTTCCTAAAGCATAAGAAGTTGGTAAAACATTTCCACCCGTTGATGCTCTTTGAATAACCGAATAATTCGCTCCTTCAAATTTGGTCTCCTCTTCGCGGCGGAATTCCGCAAATAGTGGGTAAACCGTACCATATTTAGTTGAAAATAACTTTAATTTAATCGGTTTATTTTTTGTATATCCCTGGACGTCGCCAGTTTCATTCCCAGCCCAAGATGTTATTGACAACGGCCAATCGCCGGTATAAACACCTGCCCCTACGCATAACTCATCATCGAAAAGACCAATTTCATCACCAGTTTGAAGTTCTCTGCCTTCAAAATCAGCCGACTGAATTACAACTGCATAAGGTAAACCGGTGCGATCGTATTCAAAATGTTTCACTATTGGAATTTCATTTGCTATTGTCTTGGATAGCGTATGAGTTACGGAAGGATATGTAAAATTCAAGTCAGTCATTCCCGATAGGAAAATCTTATATCCTTTTCCGGGCTCAAAATTTCCAATCGTATTCACATCCATTGATGGAATCCAGGAACCACCGTCGGCATCCTGAATAATATCAATTGAATCGTGTATTTCAGAAAAGATTGAAGTATCCGAAGCAGTCTCAGGTAAATAACCAATATAATTCCATCGGCTCGCCTGAATGGTCAATGGCCAATCGGACTTTTCGACGGGCAAACCTGGATAGCTGAATTCTGCATTTGTCGAATCAAAGAATAAGTAATAGCCTTCTGTTAAATTAACCTGTCCGATCGTATTGACTGCATAATCAGGGATAAATGCGCCGCCGTGATCATCATAAACAATCTTTAACCCGTCAATATTTCCAAAAACGGTATTTGCATCCTGATCTTGGGGAAACATATTTAATGAAACGAGATTAAACTGCCCGGCAGTGATACCAATATTATTTATAGAATAAACTGTCGCATTGATTGAACCTTCATTAAATCCATTTGCGACAAATGATCCATCGCCCGTTTTTAAATCCGTTATTTCACCAGTACCGTATCGAAATTGACTGTTGTTCCAAATTTTTATCGTATATGAGTTCGATTCAGTGAAGCCATATGATTTAATGACAAATGGAAAATTATTATTAAAAATTCCAGCCCCAACGCAGGAGTCTCCTTCAAAAATAGCTATTTCGTCACCTGCTTGAAATTCATTCCCATCAATATTCCCATTATTCATTACAAAGTAAAATGGATCACCCGTTTCCTCCGAAGGAGAAAACTGCAGTGCAGGGATAAATGTGTAGTCTGTCATTAATAATAACGGAAGCTCTATATAAGGATCCGTTTTATCATTTGATGCATAAGGAATCATATCAGTAACCGCTCCGACATTGGCGGGTGGAATCGTAATCCCGACATCTACTGACGATGAGGTTAGAACAGTACCGGAAGTATTCGAAAACATATTGCTTTCCAATAAACTGCTTCCACCAAACCAATCCAGGTTTTCACCCGGAGGCTGCCATTTGAGATATGTATTAGCAGACCCGCCATATTCAATATAATCAATTATTACTTCATGGACTCCTCGCTCTATATATTGGTTATGTCCGCACCAGCAGCATCCTCCTGATGAAAAAATCTGATTGCCATCGATGAATATTCTGATATTATCATCAATACAATATTCAAAATAATAATCACCGGAGGAATAAAGGTTGACCATACCTGTCCATCGGATATGAAAATTATCACTTGGGACACCCGAAGGTAATTGAGAAGTATCATCCCAATTAAAATTAATATTATCATCCGCTCTGACCGCCAGTAACTCAGAAAAATTATTCCAATCACTGTTGTTGTAGTAATAACCGGTCAAGAAATGCCCCAGACTATCATCTTCTAATACATAAGACAAATCTTTTACACCATTATTAATAATCTGAAAATTGACAAATGACGTATCTCCAGCAGCGGTTGATTGAATCAAATAGCTCGGTGAAAACGCAATCTCGGCAAGTCCGGGACGCCCGGTAACAGAAACGGAATGGATGCTCTCGGATTGGGGATAAACAGATGTAATAACAAATTTGTAGTCCAGATTATTTGTCAGACTTGATACGGATGCAGTCGTATCGGTCGTTAATAAACTAAAAGTATAATCCGTCTCAGTTGCTAATTTGTAATACACATTATAACCCGTTAATGAATCTCGATTCACTGCTGACCATTCCAGGGTCACTTCTTGATCATTTCCATCGATTATAGCGAGGTTATGTGGATTACCATGATCGTAATAATGAGCGCCCATATCTAATATGGAACCATCTGGATCAGTATATAAAATATATCCGGCATCAATTAATGGAGATGTACCTAAAAGGGAATAATTATTGCTATCCACTTCGACAAACTGTGGGTCGAGATAGATATTGGAATAAATATCTGAGGGATCCCCGTTAATATTTTCGTTGTTCACTGTTCCCATATCTGTGGGATATCCTGAACCGGAAAGCAAATTTTCATTATTCCAAAAATTGTTGTTATTAATATCAATTGACCCGTTATTATTTTCTACGTATGCGGCATAACGACTATCTGTAACAACATTACTGTGCAGGAAAATATCGCCACTATTATTATACAGATATACTGCTGCTCCATCTGATCCATTGTTATTATCCATATCAGCATTTACTAATGTATTATTGTTTATCTCTATATCATGACTATTATCCCTTATTTCCAAGCTGTTTTCATACGTATCGTAAATGGTATTATTGCTTATTTTTTGTTCATAAGAATCATTTTCAGTAAAATTCCTGCTATTCTGGTAGTATATCCCCTCACGGCAATTATTGATTTCATTTGAAACAATTTCAAAAAAACTTTGATTTACATAAATACCATGTGTGTAATGAGTATTGTGTTCGATTGAGTTATTTTTAATCAGTCCAAAACAGTCGTGGTGAATTCCGATATAGCTCCTCCCCGTCAGTGTGTTTCCGGTAATAATCAATGGCTTTATTACACGCAGATACATTGCCTGATTATCATAATTGTTATAATCTGAATAGAAAGAATTATTTGATATTGTTAAACCAATACAATCATAGGCTGCTATGTCATTACCATAGTTTTGGTAGAAAGTATTGTCCGATATAATCACATCTCCACCTGAACTCCAGAGCCTAACATTTAGAACACCTCCATCTTGATTTTGGTCCTGGTAATTATATGAAAAAATGGAATTTTGTACAGAATAATTTCTATAACTACCATAAAAGGCGATAGCTCCCCGTGCGTTATGGCTGAATCTGCAATGGTCAAATTGAACATCCGATACGTGGTTGATGCGCACTACACCACTGGCGACCCATTCACTCCAGCCGTCTCCATTTTCAAATATACAATAATCAAACCTTGATCCTTTTGCATTGTCATAAAGGTGTATATATTCCCAATCACCCGGGCTCGGTTGGCTTGAATGAGATGTAAATAGGATGGAATCGTGTTCAGTGCCTGATGCAAATATCGGGCCTTGGGCGTCAATTCGATAATAGTCCTCAAAAGCAATAATAACTCCTGGTTCGATCCAGAGTGTATCATTACTTGAAATAGACAAATTTCCAGTAACCAGGTAATAAATATCAGATGCCAACGTCCCGGAAATAGAGCCCGATAATTCCTGAACTTCCCTGGCAATTAATTGAATCGTACCAAAATCATAATTATTACTGAGGAATACAGAAGACAGGTGTACAGGTACACAACCCTCTTTAGTTATATCGACGGAATAAATAGAAATGGGTAGAATAATGTCAAAGAATCCAGCAATATCCGTAAATACACTGTCCAATACACCGGAAGATGTTTCCGGGTGAAAAACGATTTTGACACCTGAATGATCAGTTGCATTTTCAATCTGGACTAGTCCATTTGCAATAATAATCATACCGTTATCCGAGATGGCAGATGCTTCATCAGCGATAGCTAACTCTCTGCTGTTGTCATCATTAAATATGCCTGTTACTTTGTAGTAATATTCTGTTCCTTCCTCCAAACCGTCATGAGTGTAACTATTTTCTCCGGAGAAAAATGTAGATAGTTGATTTTCCGTCGTAATCTCCACATCAGGATCAGTACTGTAATATAGATTGTAACCCAATAAGGTACTACCGATCGGTACAGGGGTTCCCCAGGTTAATGCAATGGATCCGTCATTCTGGGAAACTGCGTTTAGGTTTACCTTGGATTCAAATAAACTGACGTTAAAACGATGGTATTCATAAGGGACATAGTAAGGTGATGTCAATGTATCTGATCCATCGGTGATTTCAATAAAATAATTTACTCTGTCGAATAATGATTGTCCGGGTATGTCACCGGAATAGTTTTTGCCTGTTGTATTTACCATACTGACTGATGTCCATTCTGACTCATTAAATCCCTCTGCCTGGAGTAAATTGGGTGCATAATCGGCATATGCTGCGTTTATAATATTCCCATTATTTTGATTATTGGAATAATCAATTGCAGTAGTGCTTGGATCTTCATTAAAGCGCCAGTATCCAACGAGACCGGTTTCAGTACCAAAAATCTCCCGGTTCATATTCGATAAGATATCACCGGATGTCCTGACTATGTTCCAGATCCTTACTTCATCGATCGCTCCGTTAAATTCCTGACCGTGATGACGGCGATAACCAATTGTAAGTCCGTCCGGAGAATAGTTGATTGAACCGCTGTTCTGCCAATCCCAATTTCCATCCAAAGCTCCATTGATGTACAATTTCGCACTATTTCCATCATAAGTGGCAGATATATGATACCACTGTCCCGTATTCAACTGGGTATTACCGTCCCAGCTACTACTACCCGTATTTGTCCAAATATGCCAACGGATTCTGCGATCCCAACTATCATAAGTGAGTAAAAACCCTTCAGTCCCGTTATTTGCGCGGTTAGATAAAATATACGAATTCCCCGTCGAGGTGGGTTTTATCCAGGCTTCGACAGTGATCGTATTTCCAAAATAATAGTTGCTATGGTGAGGAATTTCTACGCGGTCTCCGGAACTATTCCCGTCAAATTCCAAAGCAGTATTGTTTCCGTTATCGGCATAAAAGCCATTCGGTATAACCCGGTAAAATAATGTAGACGTAATAGATTGATTCAATAATGGCGTAATAGAGGTGTTTACTGTATAAGGACCTACCGTATCGCTGGCAGCTGTGAGTGGCGTATGATCTATTAAAAAAGGAAAATAAAAAGGTTTTGCTCCCATATCAGATACGGTACTATCAGCATCCAGGTAATGGGGACTACCTGCATTGATGGCAGGTGAAGATACTCTTAACTCATAATCAACATAATTCTCAAATTGGGGATCTATGAAAATATTGGAATAGATATCCGCTGGATCTCCATTGGCGTTGGTGGCAATGACATCACCAAAGCCCAACGGAAAATCTGTATCTTGAGTCAAATTATTATTGGCATAAAAGGAGTTGTATGATATATCCATGAATCCATTATTATTTGAATTAATTCCATTGCCATTTCCGTAAATAATATTGCTATGAATGGAAAGGGAATCATTATCATAGACGTAAATTCCTCGATGTCCATTTGAAAAACCAACAATTGTGTTATGATGTGCTTCAATTAATCTATTGTTATATTCAATTTGCAATCCTTCATAACAACAGTCTTGTGGATGTCTCACAATTATATTACCAGATATCTGGGGCGAATCAGTTTTATTTTGATAATTATTATTATAACCAGAATAATAAAGTTTTCCCTCGATATGGTTGTTTTTTAAATCAACATGCGCGTCGCTCCAAACACCGATAGCATTCCAAGAATTAACATCCGTCAATACATTATTTGAAAAAGTAATTAGTGAATTATCATGAAACTGCACCGTCCAATCGTTCTCAATATTATTAAATAGACAGGAATCAATAGTAGCTGTGGACCAGCCATTTGTATATAAAGCATGTCTGTTACCATTTAAAAAAGAAGATGTTTTTAACTCAATTTCTGAGCGATTGCTAATATAAAAGCCATCATCAAAATTTGATAATATTAAGTTTCTATATATTACCTGCGAATGGTGGTTATTAATATTCCAATAATTATTACTTCCACCGGAAAAATTAGAATTTTTCACATTTCCATACGAATATGAAAGATACAGATCACCCCGACCACTATTTCTGAATGAAGTATGGTTAATAGATACCAAAGAAGAACTTATTTCAAGTTGAGCAGTGTTTCCACTACCGAAAGTGAATACACAATAGTCAAACTGATTAGCCAGATTGGTTGAATCATTATCATCATAATAAACATATACACTACCCCAGTCACCTGCGGCTGGTGGAGACATGGCAGATGTAAAATATATCGAATCCTGTACTGTTCCATTAGCAGTGATAGGACCATAGCAGCTAATATTATAATCCCCAGCAAACATAATTCTAACCCCAGGGTTTATGGTGAGAGTAGTATCGCTTGGTACAATCAAATCACCGGTAACTCTATAAATATGATCGGTAGTGAGCGTACCGGATAGTGTATCAGAAATTTCAACTATTGTTCCCGATTGAAGTGTCACATTGGATAATGTCGTACTCTCAGTTATGTACACATTACTCATATATTCGGGAAGGTAATTGTCCTTGGAAAATTCTACATTATAAATACCTATTTCTAAGGCAGTATTGTATTGACCGTCTGAATCTGTTATTGTGCTGTCCGTCACAGCACTGGGGGACATGGCAGTAAACAGCACTCTTATTGAAGAGTGATCTTGTTGATTTTCTAAATACGCATTTCCATCAACATTAACCTGTGTAGCATACAAGACTGAAAAAATTATTAAAAAGATTGCATAGTACTTTTTCATGACAACACCTTTATTGAATTGCTTAATTTATTTCCATACCGTTATAATTCCAGACTGGACTCGTTGTAAAACAGAATTATTGTAAATATCCCGGACTGTACACTCCTCATTCAATGTGATGGTTGAATTCTGAATGGAGCCTATATGGGTAAACATGAATCGAATTAATGTCCCCGATCCTGTCACGCCAGTTACATTTCCACCTGCCAATCCCAGATCCATTGCAAATTTTCCTTTCTGATCATCCGATTCGATAAATGATATAATGTAGCCAATACTTTGGAGAAGAAAATCTGTCGAATCATCCTCCAACGAATAATTTTCCATTTTCAAATCATTTGGATTATATGTTAATCCGATGTGAGTACCCATAAAATCAACTACATCGTTTAATCTCAGGTACATGAAAAATGTTTTTCCTGAATCAATATATGCATGGCCTGGAGAAATAAATAATTCGGTACCTTCTTCAACATTTACATTGAATTCTATCCGTGGCCAGTTGTTTTCATTAATATCAGTTGGATAATGACTTCTTATTTCTACGGTATAATCTTTATCTTCTAAGTTTGTTAATGTCAGTAGATGGTATCCCGTTAATGAATCGTATTTCCAGAATGGAAGGTTTTTTCTCATAATATCATCCCCGGAAAATCTGGTTGACCACGTTTTAGAATCTACACGGAACGAATACAATATTTTGTGGGGAATTCGTGTTAGTGTATTCGATGAATCCGGCCAATATAGACTATTCGAATGACGAAAGGTGAAAGCCACTTCATTGGAATCAATGATATCACCATCTAAAGGACCTGAGAACACAGTTGTGGACGGTGATACGTAATTAGGATCTTTTGGGTCAAATAAATTATCTACATCAGAAACAATAACGGTACATGACCATATTAATAATAAGATGGCACTTAAACATATGTAATATTTATTGAGGGGATACTTATACAACCCTAACGCCTCATTGATTTGAATATTAACTAATAAATATGATAACCTCTGTGATATTAATCACACTATTTTGCTGTTAATCTCCATATACCATCCCAATCTTTTCCCGGTGGATTTTCCTTAAAATGCTTACATCGGAACACATACACTTTACTGGGAGTCGTTGGGCGGGTTGGAAACTCGTCTTCTAACTTAGCGGATGCTTCAAATTTACTCAACGCATCATTCCAATTTTGGTTATTATAAAGTTCAAGACCACTATGAAATAATGCCAACATTTCGCTTGTATTATCATCTAATTGCCCTTTTTCAGCTAGTAGTTCATATACATGTACCGGTAATTTTTTACCCTTAACGGTTACATAATCTAATAATCGCCACTCGAACTGATCTTTTACTTTTTCATACGTATTTTCAGCTGCCTGGATATACACACCATATTGTTTTGAAGAAGATTCCAGCCTCGAAGCCAAGTTTACAGTGTCACCCATCATGGTATAATTCATACGCATTTCAGACCCCATATTACCCGTGACCATTGGCCCTGAGTTTAATCCAACTCTATGGCGTAAATTATGTACTAAATCCGGCATCTCGGGGTCGTGGGTCCATTTTTCTCTTAATTCTGCAATTCTCTTTTCCATTTCTAATGCTGTTTTGCAAGCTAAATACTCATGGTTTTCTACAGGAACTGGTGCGCCATAAAACGCAACTATCATATCCCCAATATATTTATCTAATGTTCCTTGATTATTAAGTAAAATATTTGTCATCTCTGTCAAATAATCGTTCATAAGCCGAACCATAATTTCCGGTTCCATCACTTCTGAAAATGATGAAAAATTCTGGATATCAGAAAAGAATGCTGAATGATAGCCTGCATCCCCGCCCAATTTAGGTTCTTGCTTTTCTTCGTACATTTGATCGATGAGTTCCGGGGAAATATATGCACCGAATGTACTCTTTAAAAACCGTTTATCTTTTTGCTCATTAAGAAAGCGATATAAAACATTACTGACATAGGTAATCATAATCCCCACAATGGGTGCCACCATAGGTAATACATAACTTTCACCTATACCAGGTAAGCCAATTTTAAACCAACCACCATTAGGAAACAATTGCCCTAAGGATATTTTAACCATCCACCAATTATCATTCATGAATGCGCCGCAAACGACACCAAAATATACGACTCCTTCGAAAAAAACCAGTGCAGCGGCAATGATTGGATTCACAAAATCCAATAGGAAAAATGCAATGACAGCTAGTAACGCAATTAAAAGAATATGTTCCCAAGGCAACCCGTGGTTTGTTAGGTCTGTAACCGCCCCTCCCAATGTTTTAATAAAATTCCTATGTAATATCGTTTGCATCGCGTTGGCATGTGTTTCCATCCCTGGTGTCAGTTGTTGAATACCCATATAATTATAAAAAGGGGTTGATTTCACATCATGGATGACTTCTACCGCAACACCGATGATAACAATTTTATTATAAAATGGAGTTTGGGTTATATCAAAATCACTCCCCATTCCCAAGGCTTCCATGGTGGCCTTCCTATCGTCAGGATCTTCAATTTCCATAATCCATTCCGGAAGTTCACCCGGAAGAAATTGCGACATCCAATCAACATCTTCCATTGGGTCTTTTAAATCAATATCTTCCGTATCGATTACGTGAGCTACTGAAAATCGAGGAAAAGTACCCCAGGGTGGCAGGTTTTCCGCTGTTTGTACCCTATATCCGGAAGCCGGACCGTAATAATTTACCAAGAACGTATTACTTCTGCCATAAGCATCAAAAGAATAGGGACCAAATGACCAAATTCTATTCTTTTGGTCATATCGTATGATGGCGGTATCCGGTATACCAGTAAATGCTTTAATGGCTTTTATACCTAATGTCAAATATGCTTTATTTGGTTCATGCGCCATGTATCCTGCGATGGCATAACGCCTGGAAAATCCATCATCATCCATTTGATCATTTATTAACCCTGTTTCCGGATGAGCTGTCATCACATCTTTATTTGGGTACGAAATGTACTGTGGAGGCTGTCGATTTGGTTCTGTGACCATTTTTACGTTGATGACTATCTCGGTTCCATGTGCTTTCGCTTCTGCTATGGATTCAGCTAGCATTTTATCACCATGCTTGGGAACCAGATAAGGTAATGCTTCCTTTATGTTACCAGCCAAAACCGTATCTTCATGCTGTGGAATTAGACGACTGATGTTCTCTTCATTTAACTCATCAATAAAATTGTGAAGGTTTTCTGATTTTGTTTCATTTGAATCAAACTGGATATCGAAGGCGATCACCTTCGCTCCTGCCTGGTAAAGATTTTGGATGACTCGAGCCCAAATAGTTCCCCGAGGGTAAGGCCATTCTTCGGGCATCAATCGCCATGCCTCATCATCGACTTCCAATAAGACTATATCTGTTCCAATGCTGGAAAATGAGGAATCTCTTGCTGTCCAACCTGTTAATGGACCGCGAATGCGGTTAACACGAAAATCATATGTTTTCATTTCCATTATGTCAAATACGCCAATCCAATGAAACAAACATATTAAAGCGATGGAAAATATGGTCAGTGCAAAGCCGATCCATTTTTTATTAATATATTTTAGTAATTTTTCCATCATAATTAGAAATTATACCTAAAAGAAAATAAGACACCTGAAGTATTGATTGCAGTTTCTTCTTTTGTACTTCGTATTTGAATATTTCCTGTTAATAAGGCATTCATCCCAGCCATAATATTGTATTCAACTCCAGAGTTAATCCCGTACATCTTTATTGGGGTTGTTCCTGTATTTGTTAAATATGATAATCCACCAGTGATTTTCAAGCGATTATTCCATATAGAATAACTCCCCTTTGTATTGATGGTCGTCCAAGCCAATTCATTGAAATAAATTAAACCACTCTCATTTTGGATGGGTACCTGAATTATTGTCCGGCTGACATTAAACACCGTTCGCAACGGTATTCCGTATTTTGTAGACAAGGCTGTTGAAACTGTTTTGGAGTCAGATTTTTGGAAAAAGAATCCTTTTTTTCGTTCACCTGCTAAGAGGTCTTTATTGGTTAAACTATTTAGATTTATATTCAGATTATGCTTTAGATGACCGGTGGAAATAGGGTAAGTAATCGAGAAAAATGTATTATTTGATTTCGTATCCTCTCTAAAGTCCACTAATTCATCAGCAACCAGCTCAAATTCTTCCTTGCTGTTATTTTTTCCAATCGATTGAAAATTGACAACATAAGATGGCGAATCCGGACCGGGCATTAATGTAATTCCAAAAGATATGCTGCTTGTAATCAGCGGATCTTTAACAGTGGAAAGAATTTTGTTATCCTGAAACTTATACATGGCATTAAACATTAGTTTATTATTCAATAATGACAACCGGTTTGATAAAGTAAATTCACGAATATTATTTGTTAAATATGGATTTGCCAGAGATACAAATTCAGGTCCTACTTGCCGATATTGAATTGTGAATTTGTTATACCTATAATTTCCAGATAATCGAAGATGAAATGCGGAAGATGGCATGTTGATTATAGTTGAAATCGGATTTTTGCCGAAGGAGACCGGATCAATAGGAAGTAATGGAATCATATTAATATTAATAATAAATAAATTTTTATATGCCACGGGATCGAATATGGAACTTGTATCAATCAACATAGACCCTTCGCTCACGATACCGTTATCGTCATAGGTTGTGGCAATCAAACCGTCTAATGTATCATCCAAAGCTGTGTCAAGTTGTGTTCTTGTCATAACACCGTCCCAAATATCTCTGTTAAATAAACTCATATTCCAGCTCAAGTCAAATTTCAACCTATCTTTATCCAAAACCCGACCAACATCAAAACCCAATACAATATTGTCTTGAGGTTTAGATCCATTCCAATTATTTGTTGGGAAAACGACCGTACCATTTTCACGGTCGACTGCATCCAAAAAATCATTGTATGAATAGGTACCTGGAGGAATGTTATATAGACTGTCGTTATAAGTCACATCTGTGCTGTCAACAAAAAAATTTCCTTTTGAGATATATTGATTTACTGAATTTACATCATCAGTTACCTTCATAATATGGGATCCAAATTGAATATTATAAAGATCAATAGAAAATCTGGTTAATGATATGTTTCTTTCAAAAGTATAGCCACGTCGATCTAATGTAAATACAGGCCTGGTTAGTGAATCAATGGTTGTCTCATTACCCAATAGGGAATAACCGCCATCAATTTTATTTAAATGTTGAACAGGTCTATTTAATTGACCGCGAATAACTTGGATCTGAAAAAATTTCAGGTCCAAATCGACACTAATTCCGCGTACCCTTCTCCCATCGAGTGTATACGCGCTGATTGACTGATAAAAATCACCAAAATTCACATCGAGATATTTCATGAAATTCACATTAAATGTGGAACGATTTAATGGCTGTAAATATGGATTCTCACGAGTGGTTTTTCTATAATTAATTTTCAGTTTCGCATATTCAACATTAGCGCTGCCTTTGAAGTTTAATTCTGCAACATTTAATAATTCACCACCCACTAAATCAGAAGAAATCTTGGAATTCACTTCCCCATCGTAATCTAATTGAGATGGGATAATTGATCCTCTCTTGATCTCAAATGTCCATTCTGTCGGGGTCATTTTATGTCCATCTTCAGCTGCAAGTGTTATGGTTACATGTTGAGTGCCTGCTTCTAAATTTATTGGAATAAATGTGATAATCCCCCCGCTAATTTCAGTTTTTTGAGTAACATTTTTTCCGTTGAATAATAATTGAATACTGTTAGAATCAAAATTGGGAACATTAAATAAACTTGCCGCAATAATCACATCCTTTTGGTTGACAACGGAAGAAGGCTCTGGCGAAAGAATTAATACATCTGCACTTATTGGTTCATCAAAGACCGGTTCCTCTAAAGCGCGCAAATTATTAATACTATGAGGTGGTTTTACTGGAATAAAATATGGATTTTCAAATGGATTACCATCATCCGGTGCTGCCAAAGCAGCGCCGTTTGCCAAATGAATTATAAAACAGTATTCAATTCCTTTTTGTGACAGGGAATTTCCATCGATATTCATTTGCCAAGTGGAGCCAAATTGAATCAATCGTAGTTCTTGATAACTTATATTTCCCTTAATACGATAATACCCTTTTGCTTCTATAATTTCCGAATCAACTATTGGAAGAACACTCAGTGTTAAATCCTCTCCAACTATGGCTCCAAACGGCTGCTCATGAAATAGTTTGGCCCCATAGAGAAGGGAAAAAGTAATTAAGGGAATTATTACAATTAGTATCCGTCTCACTACAAAAGTCCGTGTGAATTTATGAAACGGAGAAACGTTTATTGAATATCAATTAGAAGCGTTTTTATTTCCCCATTGGGACCTTCCAACTCGATTTCAATTTGCGAACCCGTAGGTGTTTCGACATCAGGATCGTCTGGTATATTATCAGGATTTGTCTCAGATGTTTCAACGCTTCCATCCAAGGCTGATATTCCTGTCATACCAGAACCTACATCCATAGATTCCCCACTTAATAAATTTGTGAGATTAACGAGACCTTCGAGTCCAATCAACATATCTCCAGCATTAGGGTCTGTTATCATCCAAAAGTCAGTCCCTTTTACAGATGCTACAGATGTTGGGCTCTGAACAATAAAATCACTATTATTTTGTTTACTCACTTGGGCACGTAATGTACCCGAATCCACATTCACTTGTTTAGAAATTGATCCTACGGTTCGTTCTCCCATAACCATGACTTCTGTTTTTTCTTTTACTTTAATCATAGACTTGTCATCTATATAAATAAAGATTACAAAACCATCTTCACCCGTCTTAATTCTGTCTCCATCCGAAAGAATAGTACCGGTTTTTAACCTAGAAAAACCACTTTTCCCAGCAGCTTCAATATTGGCTTTACCGGATACTTTTGTGGTAACAGCAACTTTAGAGGAGCTCTGTAGAGGTGTTGCAAGAAGTATGATAATAAAATAACCGAGTATCCGTTTACGAAAAGCCATTATTCTTCCACCGAAATATTTGTAATGACAGCATTTTGACTAATGATCCGATTGATCACGGCCATAATTGACGATTGATCAGAGGCATTACCATCTACGGAATAAGAACCAGTTGGTGTATATCCCTCTAATGAACCACCTGGGCCAAATAATGAACTAAATTGGTCTGACGTAAAAGCCTGGCCAAGTAATTGAATCACCGGATTCACACTCTGGGGAACTGGAGATGATCCGCCGATATTTCCGATCTTAAAAGCAAATATTGAAGAAATGATTTCTTCATTTCCAGAAGTAGTGGGTAAGATTGCTTTGACTTGCCATACGTATATTTTATTATTTTCTAACAAGCGAGCATCTGAGACAGGATATTGAAAACTGGTGACATTTCCAATCGATTCCCAATCTTCCGTTTGGTCAAAGGGCAACATCGTTTCATCCTCCATTGCATCATCTATGGAAGAATGAACACTTGGTTTAAATTCTGATACTCTAATTAACATGTTACATTGTGAACATACCTGTGGATACCATGTAAATAACGGAAATGTATTATAAATTTCATTTAGAGACGTATCTGCCAATGCGCCACCTGGGGACTCCAAATTTATATAAGATGGAGATTCAACTACGATGGTAATTTCTTCAGTATCTGTTAATGACAGGTCATCTTCAGTTTGACCACTATAGATTTGTATTCCAAATGAATATTGTCCATCCGCCAGTCTTCCAGTGGTAAGGACAGCGCTTAATAACTGATCAAATTGAGATACATCCATTGACTCATTAATCCTGACTGATAATGGAATGGCATTGCCACTTACATCTAACAGATGGGTTGTATTTGCTGAGAAATCTTGATTGACTAAAAGTATATCTGATGACATTTGAAAAGGTTCAGATTCCACGTCGACGATAGTCGTTTTAGTATTAAGGTTTAATGCCGGTGACATTAAGGAGGCAGTAAAATTTATTTTACCATAAACAGGATAGGAACTCCCTTTAAGTCTGAACCGAAATAACTGAAAATTGGATGCACCTGTTTGGAGATCAAAACTACTGATATAATACGTTGCGTATTCTGTAAAGCCTGGTTCGGGTTCCAGGCTAATTGTTTGAGAATAAAGATATTCGTCTGAAAGAGAACCAGATAAAATTATTGAAAAGACTATTATGTAAAAAGTGTTTCGCATATCCTATAAATCAAATTTACCCGAAAATACATGTTTTACCAACCAAATTCATTATAAAATATATATATAGAAAAGCCCCGATAAAAATCGAGGCTTTTAATGATTCCCGGCAATGTCCTACTCTCCCACGCTAGTTTCCCGCGCAGTACCATCGGCGCTTCAGGGCTTAACTGCCGTGTTCGAAATGGGAACGGGTGTTTCCCCTGTGCTATAGTCACCGGAAAATTATTTGTTAAAAAACTATGGGAAATTGACGGGTTGTTTCTAAGCGATAAAATTTTGGTAAAGTCGTTCGGCTTATTAGTACTGCTCGGCTAAATACATTACTGTACTTACACCTGCAGCCTATCAACGTCGTAGTCTACAACGAGCCTTATTACCTTATGGTAGAGATATCTAATCTTGGGATCGGTTTCGCGCTTATATGCTTTCAGCGCTTATCCGGTCCGAACATAGCTACCCAGCCGTGCTCCTGATGGAACAACTGGTACACCAGAGGTTCGTCCACTTCGGTCCTCTCGTACTAGAAGCAGATTCCCTCAAATATCTTGCGCCCACGGCGGATAGAGACCGAACTGTCTCACGACGTTCTAAACCCAGCTCA